>CAYWJJ010000143.1:0-1999 GCA_964458105.1 uncultured Geobacter sp. | reverse complement strand
TGAAGGCGGTTACCTGATGACGGGCCATATCCAGATTGATCCCCTTCAGGGCCTGCGACTCGCCGTAGTGCAGATCCAGGTTCGAGACGGACAGGATCGGGTTGGTGTCGGTTTGTTGTTTGGTTTGTGCCATATTTATTCCTTGGATATGCGTTTAGAACGTTGAAGTCGTATATTTCCGGCGCATGCGGTTGCGCAGATAGATGGCGGTGCTGCTGGCCACGATCACGATTGCCAGCAGCAGCATGGTTGTCACGAAGACCATCGGCTTGGCGGCTTCTACGTTGGGCGACTGGAAGCCGACATCGTAGATATGGAAACCCAGATGCATGAACTTGCGGTCCATGTGGAAGAAGGGGAAGTTGCCGTCAAAGGGGAGCGAGGGCGCCAGCTTGACGACCCCGACGATCATCAGCGGCGCCACTTCGCCGGCAGCGCGCGCCATGGAGAGGATCAGGCCGGTCATGATGCCGGGAGTGGCCATCGGCAGCAGGATCTTGGTCAGGGTCTGAAACTTGGTGGCGCCCAGCGCCAGCGAACCTTCCCGGATACCTTTCGGAACGGAAGCCAGCGATTCTTCGGTCGCTACGATCACGACCGGCACGGTCAACAGCGCCAGTGTCAGGCTGGACCAGAGGATGCCGCCGGTTCCGAAGGTCGGAGTCGGCAGCCGCTCCGGAAAGAACAGGCTGTCGATGCTGCCGCCCAGGCCGTAGACGAAGAAGCCCAGACCGAATACACCGTAGACGATCGAGGGAACGCCGGCCAGGTTGTTGACCGCGATGCGCACCATGCGGGTCAGCAGGTTGTCATGGGCGTATTCACGCAGGTAGATGGCGGCGATCACGCCGAAGGGGAGCGAGAATACGCTCATCAGCAGCACCATCATGACCGTGCCGAAGATGGCCGGGAACAGTCCCCCTTCGGTGTTGGATTCGCGCGGTTCATCCAGCAGCAGCTCGCGGACCCGTTCAAAATAGGCACCTAACTTGGCAACAAACGACATGCTGTTGGGACGTTGATGGGCAACTATCTCAATCAGAGCTATATCCTTGCTGCCGCCGGCTACATCACTGAATTGGGCGGTGATTTTTGCAATTTCTGCCTGGGCAGCGGTGGCCTGTTCGTTCAGAGCGTTGAACTCGGACAAAGCTTTTTCCCGCTCGGCAGTCAGTTTCCCGATTTCGGCACTGCTCTTTTCTTCTCCGCGGTATTCCAGTTTGAGCAGTTTGAGCCGGATCCTTTCAGCCCTGCTGTTCAGATCGGACATCTGGCCCTTGATCTTACGGGTAGCCTGATTCTTGTCCGCCACCAGTTTCAAAGCCGACTCCAGCGCCTCATTAGGCGTTGCAGTTGCAGGGATGCTGATACCATCGGCGGTGACACCCTTCAAAAAGCCGAAGTAGTTGCCATGTTCGCGACGCTCGAGCAGGAACGCATCGGCTGGTAAACTGCGTTTGCTGATCTCTTTTTCATCGATCCAACGGAAGTCCTGTCCGAAGACATCCCGGTTGGCAACTTTCAGCTGCAGGCGGCGCTCGCCGCTGATCGGGTTCTTCTCGCGCTGCATTATCTGGCCCAGGGCAGCGCTGCCATCCTTCAGCTCAACGTGCACCAGCTCTTTCGGCCAGAAGTAGCCCAGGCCGTTGGAAACAACCACACCCACCAGGGAAAGCGTCATGACCAGCACTATCGCCAGGGCTGCGCCGGTCGCCAGTACGTATGGTTCGCCTGTTTTCCAGAATTTTTTCATTCCGTTCCTCTTAATATCGTCCGTATTTTTTACGGAAACGCTGCCGCAGCGCTTCAGCAGCGGTGTTGATGATAAAGGTAAAGATGAACAGCAGTACCGCCGAGAGGAACAGCACCCTGTAAAGGGAACCGAACACCGGCGCTTCCGGTATCTCGACCGCAATGTTGGCCGACAGCGAGCGCAGTCCGTTGAACAGGCTCCAGCTCATGATCGGGGTATTGCCGGTGGCCATCAGCACGATCATGG
>CAYWJJ010000142.1:0-2054 GCA_964458105.1 uncultured Geobacter sp. | reverse complement strand
TTTGATTTTAAAAGAGCAATATTTTCAGTTGACAGGTGGACTATAGAATGTCCCTTAAGGGCATGGTGTCGAGGTTGAACACGGTAACCGCCATACTGGAAAGCACGTTGCAGAAGGGCTGTGGCATTTACTCGATGCCATGCCCAAGCATCTTTGGCCGGTCTTCATACGTGGTGATGTTGCCTTTGGCTCTGAACCGATCATGCACGAAGCAGAAGAACGTGAACTACATTACCTGACCAAGCTCCGCCTGACCACTAACGTCAAAAAGGTCATTAACCGCCTGATTGCCCGTGGAGAATGGGAAGATGCTGGCCAGGGCTTCAGGGGTGCAGAAGCTAGAATTCAACTCACTGGATGGACAAGAATCCGACGCATCATCGTACTCAAGCGATTGATTCAGGGTGAAATACTGCTTTCTAACGAACAGCTTGAGCTAGCATTTGTCGAGACAGTTGACGGCATCAGAAAGTATGAGTACCAAGTGCTTGTCACCTCAATGACGGACGAGATTCTTACCATCGCCCAACACTATCGTGACCGTGGAGACAGCGAAAACTGTTTCGACGAACTGAAGAACCAGTGGGGCTGGGGCGGTTTTACCACTCAGGATCTGCAGCGTTGCCGAATTATCAGTCGCATGATCGCCTTGATCTACAACTGGTGGTCACTTTATACAAGGCTTCTGAATCCTGACAAACGGCACGAGGCCATCACATCAAGACCGCTCATGCTACAGTCGGTTGGCAGAAAAACCAGCCATGCTGGACAGACCATCGTAACAGTCACAAGCAGTCATGCAAAAGCATCCGTCATACAGGTCGCTATGCGAGAACTGGCAAGGTTTTTCAAAGAACTTACCCTTACTGCGGAGCAGTTGGGGGTAGCCGAAAGAGTTCGTTTGATTGCCCAGAGGGCATTTAGCAAATTGATGGCGTCTTCGCCACCGCTGCCGTCACCAAAAATGCTACCAACAACGGGGTAGGTATCAGGCAACTGCTTTTTTTAGGATAATCGCTTTGAAGTGTATTTTGACATTCCGCAGACTTCCGTGACACCCGGACAGGCCGCAGTAATCTATGACGGGGAGAAAGTACTGGGCGGCGGCTGGATCGAGTAAACAATACCGAGCTTTCCTTTGAATTTGTCTGGAATAATTATTTCAGCCAAGACTCCGAAACCTTCCTTGGCAAGTTCAGTCCGAACATTCTGTTCAACCTCTCTGAATGGTGCATCAATTTGTTTGCCGAATGCAGATGCGGTTTGAAGTTCCATCGGCTCCTCAAGCGAATTTAGTAGTTTCCCTTGATAAATGCCTCTTTACAGTGCTCGGAGCAGAAGTAGAATGTTCGGCCATGTCGCTCGGCAGTACTTGTAGCAGATATTGACGGGATACGCATGCCACAGACAATGTCAAGGACTGTGTTGTTTTTCTGGTAGAAAGGGTGTGTTTCCAATCGTAGATAGGTATCAATAAATTCCAGGATTCTGTCCTCCACCCAACTGGCAAGAACCTCTTCATCGCAATCAAAAAGAAACTCCGCTTCGGAGTTGCGGTTGAATTCCATGAGAACGGGAAAGATGCTAAGATCATAGCGAGCCGTGAAAGTGTCATTTTTACCCGGCAGCAGAGCAATGCCAAGCCTGACGGATGCTGGAAATCGAGGAATATGGTCAAACTCGCAGATGCAGTTATAGTCTGCATCCGTATGCAAAACTTCCACCTTGGCATTTTCGAAGTGACGTGTCAGTTCCTCCATGCGAGGAAGAATAACCGTTTCAATTTTGCGTTTGGTAACAGCGGCCAGCCTCTCCCGCTGTTCCAGCAACTCTTTCATCCTGCTGTCGAGCTGCTGCTGTTTATCAGCAACATAATGTCTGTGTTGTTCAAACCGGTTGAGAATTCTTTCCGCTAACCCGTTTACCTTTACCATAGTCTTCCCCCCCTCCCATGTTACGGCAGGCTCAATCACGGAACTTGGCGTGACATGCGGCACATAGTTCTTCAACTTTTTTGAAGGCTGTTTTCGCCCCTGAAAGATCATCTTTCTTTA
>CAYWJJ010000141.1:0-2076 GCA_964458105.1 uncultured Geobacter sp. | reverse complement strand
CGCGCGCGACAAAGGCGGACGCATAAGCGTCCATGAACGCCCAGTGGGTCTCGACGATCTGCTTGCGCAAAGCGCCGGAGCTCGGCTTGTCACGACAGTAAAAGAAATATTCCATCTTCCGTCCCCTTGAATAGTGTTGGTATCGCCTTGAAAGCAGTCCTTCGTACCCATTTTAGCGGACGAGTGCTATACTACGCGTCAAATGGTGTGGGGACTGGCAGTTTTTTTACATTGAGCGGTCAATCGACCTCGCAACGACTTTAGCTCGAAGGCTGTTGCTTTTGACGGATGGAGTATAGGTAGCAATGGACTTGCATGTCAAGGAAATAGTGGTCGTAAAATTTGGTGTGCGGGCCGCTTATCGTGGACGGAAGGTCGAATTCGAGCCGATGTCGAGCATTTTGATCCCCGCCTTCTTGACCACCTCGATCCACTTTTCGATTTCCGAACGGATGTAGGCGTCATACTCCTCCGGCTTGCTTCCCACCGGATCGGCCCCTCGCTCGACAGCCGCTCACGGACCTCGGGCATCGCCACCACGGGCATCGCCACCACCTTGACCGCCAAGGTAAAAAAGTATAGGAGGGCTGTTACTAGCGGTTAAGGGATACATTACTTACAGGGATATGTTGCATCGGGATATATTGCATCGTGCCTTCGGCTGATTGTATTCGATCGTTAAATACAATATTATAAATCGATGCGAAATTAATATCGATGGCTTCAGAGAAAGTGTCAAGAAGCATAAGAAATAGGGAGAAAAATGCCTATCTACGAATATGAATGTCTGAGTTGTGGCAGGAAGCAACATCGGCGGTAAACCCCGGCTCTTTCCTGGTGTTGTCGGAGCCCAGTCTTTCCGGATTTTCAACCTGGAGGCCGCAGCAGCGGGCCTTACCGAAGATGATGCCGTGGTAAACGGTTTCCATCCGATCAGCGTAATCACCTGGAGAAATGCCATCGCCAACGCCATGCCGGATCCGAAAAAGATAGGTCTCAAGCTCACCGCCGACAGGGCGACCGCAAGGCTTATCGGCGCCCAGGCAGTGGGTGAAGCCGGCGTCGTCAGCCGGATCAACACCCTTTCTGCCGCCCTGTGGTCCGGTCTTGGCCTCGAAGAAATTGGTTACCTCGATCTGGCCTATGCACCGCCCTTCAGCGGCGCCTGGGATATTATTCACAATGCTGCACAAGCGTTGTTAAGAAAACTATAAGGAGTATCCATTGAACGATCCTACTAAACCAGCGGCAGGGTCGCTGCCGGCCGTTCTTGGTAGCGGCTTTGCCTTTCTGAAACGGCAGCACCGGGACTGGAAAATCACCGTTTTGCGCACCTCCCTCGACAAGCTTGCCTACCAGATGGTCTTTCCCTACCTGTCCATCTATATCGTGGCGCTGGGGGCGACCGGGACCCAGTTGGGCATTGTCAACAGCATCGGCATGACCATCGCCGGTCTCTGCGGGCCCTTTACCGGCTGGTTCATCGACCGCACCGGACCGAAACGAATCTACCTCATCGGCATCGGTTTTCTGGCCGTCTCCTACCTGACCTACGGATTGGCACAGAGCTGGGAGGTGACCATCATTGCCATGGTGGGCTACTGGCTCGGATCTTCGACCAGTATCCACAGTTGTGCCACCATCTGCGGCAACTGCCTGGTCAACCAAGACCGGGCCACCGGCATGATGATCTGTGAAACGGTCGCAGCGGGCCTTCTGGGAATGGCCGGACCGATGCTCGCCGTGTGGTTGGTCACCCTATACGGCGGCGTCAACATAGGCGGCATCCGGCCGTTATTCTTTTCAGGTCTTCTGGTTACAATCGGCACGTTCGTTATTGTCGTGACACAGTTGTCGGAACAAAAGTGGGTGAAGGCGGGCAGCCACAGGCCGCACCTGTTGAAAGATATCTCTCAAGTGCTCAAGGGCGGCAAGGATCTGAAGAAATGGCTGGTCATTGCCTCCGTCTCCCAGTTGCCGCTGGGGATGGTCTTCCCGTTCACCCAGGTATTCGCCCACCGGATCAAGGGGGGAAATGAATTCATCCTGGGGGCGATGGTGACCGGGTCGGCGCTG
>CAYWJJ010000140.1:0-2379 GCA_964458105.1 uncultured Geobacter sp. | reverse complement strand
AAATACTGACGGCGCTGCTGGCCTTTGGGATGCTGCTGGGCTCGAACGCCCGGGCACAGCAACCGCCAAAAATGCCGTACGTCTATGAAAAGAACTGCTTCCTGTGCCACAAAACCCCAGAGCGTACCGGGCCGATCGGCATCTACGACATGCGCACGAAGAGCGGCAACCCGCTGCACGAACAGTACATCCGCAACAATACGCGCTTCGGCCTGAATGCGATGCCGGCCTTCAGGATTTCGGAAGTCAGCCCGAAGGGATTGAATGCCATCGTCGCCTATCTGAAAGATATGGCGGAATACCGGAAAGCCAATCCCGGTTACAAGCCGGCAGCGGCCGAAGAAGGAGGGGGCAGGAAATGATCGAAACCGGAAGAAGAGGATTTTTTAAACAGGTATTCGCTGCCAGCGCCGCGCTGGCCGCGACCGGGATGTGTGCAGCCCTGCCTCCAAAGGCGGAGGCCTCTGTTCAGGAGCAGATCAAGGGGGTTTGCCTGTTTGTTCCAAGCCTGGGAAAAGCAAGCGAGTTTGTCGAGCTGATGAACAAAAACGCCCCCGGCGACTGGACGGTACATCCCCTGACAGGATCGCTGACCGACCGTTATTTCAAGACCAAAAGCCTTTACGAAGAGGCCAAAGCCAATGCAAACACCTTTGTCGGCGCGGTCGATCCGGGAAGCTTCGCCGTAATTCAAGCGGCAATCACCGACAGCGGCGGCAGCTTCCATTACATCACCTACGAAGAGCGCAACCGGATAACATTTTCCGCACAGCTGTAACCGAGGAGGTTTGAACATGAGTAGTTTCGTTGCACTGCCCAAGGGAGTTACAGAAGAAGCCTTTGCCAAGGCAATCAAGGAATACCGCGCTCTGCTGGGCGAGGACCGGGTCCGCACCGATCCGGCCTCCCTGCAGCCCTACATGAAGATCATGTATCCCGAGAGCATGGAACTGCACAAGCCTTCGGCAGCCATGTACCCGCGCACGGTGAAAGAGATCCAGTCAATTGTCGCCATCGCCAACAAGTACAAGACGCCGCTCTGGACCATCAGCACCGGCAAAAACTTCGGTTACGGCTCCGCCGCCCCGGCTACCCGGGGGCAGATCGTGCTTGATCTGAAGACCATGGACAAGATCATCCATGTCGACGAAGAGCTGGGGTACTGCCTGGTGGAGCCGGGCGTGACCTACTACGACATACAGAAGTACCTCAAACAGCACAATATGAATCTATGGATCTCCGTCCCGTCCCCCTCGGCGATAGTCGGACCGGTGGGCAACATCCTCGACCGCGGAGCCGGCTACACCCCTTACGGTGACCACTTCCTCTTCTCCTGCGGCATGGAAGTGGTGCTGGCCAACGGCGACGTAGTCCGCACCGGCATGGGCGGCGTCCCCAATTCCACCAGCTGGCAGGCCACCAAATGGGGAAATGGACCATATGTGGACGGCATCTTCACCCAGTCCAATTACGGCATCGTCACCAAGATGGGCGTATGGCTGATGAAGGCCCCCCCTCCGGGAGGCTATATGCCGTTTTTGATGAAGTTCCCCAAGGCGGAGATGCTTCCGGAGATCATCAAGACCATGATGCCGTTGCGTCTGAGCCAGATCATCCCCAACGCCTGCGTCGTGGTGAATTCCCTTCTGGAGGCGGCCTGCTACTGCAACTATGACGATAACGGTAAACCGACCAGCAGGGATTCATACTACAAGGGCAAGGGAATCCTGCCACCCAATGTCATCCAGCAGATCATCGACAAATGTGACATCGGAGCCTGGAACTTCTATGCGGCGCTGTACGGGTCACCCGAGCAGGTGGCTTTGGCCTGGAAATACGTCTCCGGCTCCTTCAAGGCCAAATTCGGCAACCAGGTGCAAATCGTCACGCAAAAGGAAGCCAAGGATGACGCGAATTTCGAGTTTCGCCGTCAAATGATGATGGGCGGCAGCTCGCTGCAGGAGTTCACCTACTACAACTGGCGCGGCGGCGGAGGCTCCGTCTGGTTTGCGCCGGTTGCGGCCGCCCGGCCTTCGGAAAGCTACAAACAGGTAAAAATCGCCACCGAGGTGCTCAACAAGTACGGCTTCGACTACCTGGCCGAGTTCATCGTCGGCTGGCGCGAGATGCACCACATCATCGATCTGCTCTACGACCGCAATCAACCGGAGGAAACGGCGAGGGCCTACAAGTGTTATGACGAACTGTTAAGGGTCTTCGCCAAGCATGGGTACGGGATCTACCGCACCAACCCGGCCTTCATGGAAAAGGCGGCTGACACCTTCGGCCCCGAAATGCGAAAGATCCACCACAACCTGAAAAAGGCGCTGGATCCGAACAACATCCTGGCGCCGGGCAAATCGGGCATCAGCCTGGGGT
>CAYWJJ010000139.1:0-2566 GCA_964458105.1 uncultured Geobacter sp. | reverse complement strand
AAATCACCGCTTCCAGCAAGGAACAGGATACCGGCGCCGAGCAGATCAACAAGGCCATTCAACAACTGGACCAGGTCATCCAGCAGAACGCATCCGCATCTGAAGAGATGGCCTCTACCTCGGAAGAGCTTTCCAGTCAGGCCGAACTGCTGCAGGATTCGATCAGCTTCTTCAATATCGGAAATACAGGCGGGCGCCGCACTACAGCCGCCGCCCACAAACCGGCCCATAAGGTTCAGATTGCACATGCCAAAAGCGCATCGGCACATGCCAAACGAGCATCCGCTGGCGGTATTAACCTGCAGCTCGGTCAGGCTGGCCCGGATCATCTTGACGACGAGTTCGAGAAATACTGAAAAACAGGGACGAGGGACGAGAGTATATGACGTTCCCCCGTTCCTCGCTCCTTCGCAGGTGAAGCCGGCGTATAATCAATTGTAAAACCGTTGAGGAGATACTCATGGCGCTTAACAGTTCATGCCGCGAAAACGGCGAAATAATTATCACCAGTGGTGGCCGGCTGACGGTCGAAAATGCTGCTGCATTTTCGCAACTGCTCCGCGATGCGCTGGAAGCTTCAAAAAGCGTGGCTGTCGAGTTTGAACCGGAAGTCGAGATTGATATCACCGGGGTGCAGATCATCTGTTCAGCCTGCAAAAGTGCGGCAGCCGGTGGCAAGGACTTTATGTATCACGGTCCGCAACCACGTGGTCTGGCTGATATAATCATTGCCTGCGGTGCCGAGCGTCACGCGGCCTGCAAACATAACAACGATTCTACCTGTATCTGGTTCGGAGGCGCCAAGTAATGACAAGAGTGATCATGACGGCCGATGACTCGGCCGGTGTCCGGCAATCGGTGATCAATAAGGTGCCGGGGTAAGCAAGGGTACAGGGGGCGGGGTTTAAAGCTTTTGACTTCACTGTACCCTTGCCCCTATACCCTGAGGTAATTACTATGATGGAACAAGCCATTGCAACCTATCGCGACGAAGCCGGAGAACTGCTGGCCGAGCTGGAAACCTCTCTTTTGGACCTGGAGGAGACTCCGGATGACGATGATCTGATCAATCGTGTATTCCGGGCCATGCACACCATCAAGGGTTCGGGCGCCATGTTCGGGTTCGATGAGATTGCCGGGTTTACCCACGAGGTCGAGACGGTTTTCGACATGGTGCGTAACGGCAGAATGACCGTTACCAAACGTCTGCTGGATCTGACGCTCAAATCGCGTGACCACATCTCCTATCTGCTCAATATTCCCGTCGATGAAGAGGTCGACCGTAGCGCTGGTGACGAAATCATTGCCGGACTGCGTCAACTGGTGCCGCAACCCGAGATGCCTCAAAAAGGTTCCAGCCAGGTGCCCGCCATAAATCTTCCGGTTGTCACCGAGGATGAACTTGCCAATGAATGTACCTGGCGTATCCGCTTTCGCCCAACTCCCAATATTCTCATGTGCGGTACCAACCCGCTCTCACTGATCAACGAACTGCGCGGCCTGGGCACAGCCCATGCCGTGGCCCGGTTTGACGAGGTTCCTCCACTCGACGGGTTGGTCGGTGAGAACTGTTATATCTATTGGGACATAATCCTGACAACGACCCGTGCTGAGGATGCCATCAAGGATGTTTTTATCTTCGTCGAGGACGACTGCGACATCAAGATCGAGCTGATCGACAGCAGCGGCTTGATTGACCGTGAAGAGGGTTACAAAAAACTGGGCGATATTCTGGTTGAGCGCGGCGATCTCTCGCCGGTCGAGATGCAGAAGGTGCTGATGCAGCAGAAGCGTTTCGGTGAACTTCTTGTGGAGCAGAGCATTGTTACGCCGGAAAAGGTGCAATCGGCGCTGGTCGAGCAACAGCATGTAAAGAGCGTCCGCAAGGAGCGCAGCGAAGCCCCGCAGCTGGAAGCCGCCGCCAGCATCCGCGTACCGGCGGAACGCCTTGACCAGCTTATCAATCTGGTTGGTGAAATGGTTACCGTGCAGGCGCATCTGACCCAGGTTTCCTTAGCCGGAGGGGATGCCACCTATATCGCCATCTCTGAAGAGGTAGAGCGCCTGACAAATGAACTGCGCGATACCGCCCTCAATATCCGCATGCTCCCTATCGGCAGCACCTTCAGCAAGTTCAAGCGCCTGGTGCGGGATCTTTCCAGCGAACTCGGCAAAGAGATAGAAATGGAGACATTCGGCGCCGAGACCGAACTGGACAAGACCGTCATTGAAAAACTGAACGATCCGCTGGTGCACATCATCCGCAACAGCATCGACCACGGCATTGAAATGCCGGAAGCGCGAAGGTTAGCCGGCAAGTCGTCACACGGCACGGTCTATCTGGGAGCCGAACATTCCGGAGACTCTGTCCTGGTCACGATCCGTGACGACGGCGCCGGTCTTGATCGCGACACCATCCGCGCCAAGGCTATAGAGAAAGGGCTTATTTCGGACACAGCAGATGTGTCCGACCGCGAAATATATGCCCAGATCTTCGCCCCCGGCTTTTCGACCGCCGCCACGGTGACCAGCGTCTCCGGGCGTGGGGTGGGGATGGATGTAGTCA
>CAYWJJ010000138.1:0-2994 GCA_964458105.1 uncultured Geobacter sp. | reverse complement strand
GACCGAAGAACATCGGCCAGAGCGAATTGGCGCGTCCCCAGTTGATCAGGTCATCCAGGCGGCTCAGGATCACATTTTGCGGGATTTCGTTATCCAAGCTTCGTATCCCTTTCTCGGGAAGGTCCCCAATCAAGGCCACCCTTCAACCACAGCCAGACCAGTCCGGCAAACAGGATCACGATGAAGACCGTGATCTGAACTAGTCCGGCGATTCCCAGGTCGTCCCAGGCCACGGCCCAGGAAAAGATGAAAGCCGCCTCAACATCAAAGACGATGAAGAAGATCGCCACCAGATAGAACGGTACCGGCCATGCCAGGCGGGCGGTGCCGCTGGGAACGACCCCCGATTCGTAAGGCATCTGTTTGGCCGGGGAAGTGCGTTTGGCCCCCAGCCACCAGGCGGCCAGCAGCAGCACTCCGATCAGGGCGACGGTCACCAGGGTGTAGATTGCAAGATGATAAAAGGAGGGAGCGATCATGGCGCAACTATACCAGAAGAGATCTGTTTTCAAAAGCGACAATACCGGGAAAAACAAAACCGGTGACGCTGCATGCGCTACCGGTTTTGAAAGGAAAAGCTGGGGGCAGAAACTAAAAGCGGACTCTGAAACCGACGTTCGCATTGTGGCTCTCAAATTTCATGCTGCTCCACCGGTCGGCATTTTTGTTGAAAGTTGCGGTATCGGTCCCGAAATAGCGATAACCGATATCCAGCGAGAATCTGCGATTAATTGCAATTTCTGCCCCGGCACCGGCCTGATAGGCAAAGACTGTGTCGTCGCCCTCGTCATACAGGCGTAGACGGCCTGCTGCATCAGTGCCGTAGGTGTCGCTCAGGTGGAGGGATGCAAACCCGATCCCGCCTCCCAGATAGGGGGTGACTATTGATTGGTTGTGCAGGTCGAAAAAGGCATTGGCCATAAAGGCAAAAACACCGAGATTGCCGTCCGGATTGCGAAAACGAAAGATGGCGTTTTGATCGGTAATGGATTTGATCTCTGAATTTTTGTACGAGATCTCACCTTCAAGTCGTACCATACCAAAGTCAAAGCCTCCGGTTCCGCCAATGCTTATGCCGGGATCGAATTCCACTTGATCGCGTGTGCTTGGGGTAGCGCTGAAATATTCGGTTGTCACGTTGCTGTCCCTGGGAACGCTTACGCCGATGAAGCCTGATACATACGGGCCGGCATGTGGTGCCGCGACACAGATTGTCGGGATCGCCAAAAGGAGTGCGGATGTGATGATCATCAGTTTGCGTATTGGTTTCATGAGTTGGTCACCTTTCTTGTTTGATTTAGTCTGGCAGTGTTTTTGACCTGTATGCATTTATAACATAGAAATTAGAAAATTTATACATTCAAAAAATCTAAAAATAGTTGAACATGGTTTCCTTCGAGTTCTACTGCAATTTTTTGTAAATAAAAAATTCCTGGTGTACAATGATCCGTTCTATTAGCTACACACATGCAAAAGGAGTTTCACATGATGAAAAAATTGGCAGGAAGTTTTGCGATTGTTGCAGTAACGGCGGGTTTTGCAATTGCGGCGGTTGGTGTTGACGTCAGTACACCCAATGTCCGGGTGCAGGTGGGCACGCCTCAGGCACCCCCACCTCCGCAGGTGAGAGTGATTGAGACAGAACGGGTAATTGTACATGAAAAGGAATACGAGGGCAGAAAAGACAACGGCAAGCATAAAGGGCATTACAAGCATAAAAAACTTAAAAAGCACAAAAAACACGATGATTAGTCTTGTCGGAATTGTCGCAGGCCAGTTCCTCTAGGCGAATTTCAACATGTTGAGCTGAATCGCACAATGATGGTGCCGGGTCAGTTTTCTCAGAAAATATGTTATCTGCCAGTTGTCAATGCAGCATCTGATGTTACAATTCAGAGAAAACATATTCGGGAGGGAGCCAATGCTGATACAAGTGAACTTTCCTGATGGACGTAACGATTATGTTAAAGGTTTTGTTTTGGACAAGCTGATCGAATCGAAGGAGATAACCCGATTCAGGCGCGGTTCCGGGTGGGTGACTTTAGGGGTTGAGCCCGTGCGTACTTCCAAACGTGAAATGCAAGATAAGTTGTACGGATAGTAAGTCGTAGGATGAACTGGTTGTTGGGAACGGTATTTAAGCGGGGTCCTGAAAATCGAGATGCAAGTCATAGCCAAGTAACGAAGATGGGTTAGGTCGTGAAGATCTAACCCATTGGTATTTTAGGCGGTGACAGGTCCGAACCGCTGAATAAAAGTTTTGTAGAGCGGGACAAAATATAGCACGGAGAATACTTGAATCAAAAAGAACAGTTGAGCCAAAGAGCAGTATATATTATAGAGTTACTGAAGTTGAATTCATATTGTTAGATGGCAGTGAGGAGAAGGTAGTGATCAGAAGAAGTATTGTCGCTTTGTTTATTACATTGATACTATGTGTGCAGGCTTTTGCAGAAACATCCACAGACAACGGTCAATACGTGTATGTTCCAGACTACCAACTTGAGAAGATATACCAGACTCCTGCCGGCGACATATTTGCTGTCCGCGACTCTCTCAAACGAGTTGACGGCTTTGTGGAACTATGGGCACGCATTATCCCCAAGGACCTGAGTGAAAAAACGTTGACTTTCTGGAACAGGGAAAAAGTAGCGATAACTTCAAACACATCTTATTCTCACCTGAAATTGCATTTCTACTGTCAAGAGAGCAAGGCCTCCATCCCTGCGACATACCAGTTCGACGATGAAAGCCAGCTTATCTATTCACTGGTTGTCATGATGGATGATCCGTTTTCGACAAAGGATAAGCCGGTTACCAGTCAGCTTAACAAGCTGGCTTGCAGTGGAAAACTGGACTGGCTGAATAACCCAAAAAAACAATTGTGAAGTTAATAATCGAGGGTATGTTTTAAGAACAAAACAAATGAACTGCCATTGGAATCGGGTAGGAGGCGGAATTACTTCCGCCGTCCTCCCACACCACCGTGCGTAC
>CAYWJJ010000137.1:0-3010 GCA_964458105.1 uncultured Geobacter sp. | reverse complement strand
CTCGATTACTGCTTGGCCATGGATTATAAATGCACTATTGAATTAGAAATGGAATAAGAACCAGCCTTTTTATCCCTTTCGGGAAGAGGAAGGCTTCACCTCTATTGCGTGCTGGCAAACTGCACGGGCCGGTAGTCAACCGGCCCGGCAACCCCGCCAGCGGGGCTGCGGATTGGACACCTGAGAGGATGCGTTTTTTTTGCAATTGAATCTGCTTGTGCGCCGTTTTGTCTGGCGACAAAACGGCTGCAGTGAGCTGGCCTGATGCTGCGCCAGTTATGATTTCAACGCACCCGGACACGCCTGCGATCTGTAAAGTAGGGGACATTATTACAGGACGCAGAAAGGACAAATAAAATGAAGATGTCCGATGAGGTCAAGAGGAAGTCGTTGGCATGGTTGTCCAAACAGCCGGAAGCCATGCGGATTGAGGTTTTTCGGTCTGCGATGAGAATCAGGAGAGAAGCCCTGAATCGGCTCCGGGCTATGCCGGGCGCCGATCACAGGAATACACCTGAAATCGAGCAGCAGTCGTTGTTGTCAGCGATTCAGGAGATGAGGAGGACGCGCCTGAAGTCGTCCGATGCGCTGGAAGAGATAGCCGCCTCGCGGACGGCAGCTGCCAAGAGCAGCACCGGCAAGCCGAGTCCCAAACGGGACCGGCTGCAAATCCTGATGCCGCAGATCAAGCAGCTGCGAGAAACCGGCATGAGCTACGCCGAGATAGCCCGGCTACTGTCAAAGCAGACCAGAAAGAAAATATCGCGTTCATATATTCACGCGGTTTGTCAGGAAGAATCGGCTGGTTAAACGCGAGACGATTCTAAAACTACCCCATAGAGCTTCGACAGTATGACCACCGGGTCGGGCCGTTGGCGGGTTTTCCTCACCGATACATCCCGGCGTCTGGTTCTGCTCCATGAGGTCGTTGGAATTCTGCAAACAATTCGTGCGGCAGGAAGCCGATGATTTGCCTGATTTATCCTCGGAGGATATTGCAAAACAAAATGGTGCTTCCAAGTGCGACTGAGCCCTGTGGGTCATCGGACGACGAAGTATGGCACCATTTCGTTTCTTTTCTATTGGGTTAGTTAGGAAATTTCAGGGATGCAATTTGATTGGCCCGGCCTGATTGGGATAATCAAGACGGCGCGTTGGATATGCACATTGGGAGTCGAAGACAAACTACTCCCTTTGTGTTTCTTGGTGATGCTTGATGAGATCCCTAGAGCGCATATGCGATCTGAGAACGACTCCCCCGGAGGAGATAACCCAAAAAGGGTGAAAGTTAATTTAATAATACACGATTGGTTTTGGCCGTCAACATAAAAATATCAACAAAAACAGCAATGTGTATAATGTCAACAAAGATCAACCATGGCTGGGTTACATCATATACCCATCAAGGGATTTGATTATTTTTGCAAAACATAAATATGTCACCGACTCGCCAGCTGTACCTACAAAGCAGGTATTCCAACCACAGCAACCGTTGATAAATTGTCTTTAACGATAGGGTGGATTGTGGTATTGGTCTGAAGGATGTGGTTCGGATTTTAAATCTGACCCTTATCAGCGTCAATGGGTGTCCTACCTATATCCATTCAAGGGGTGGATCAAACCGGACGCCGGTGCCGGGTCAAACTACGAAACTGACCCACAGCATTGGCAAAAGCGTCTCATATAGGTGACTCAACCGGGGTCTTATATAAGGAACAAATGTCCTATATAGGTAACAAGTTACCTATATAGGGAAACCGTAGATTAACGAGTTGGCCAAGTTGTAGAAGTTCATGACCTTGATGTAGTCCAACTGAAACATCAAATTAAGAGGCACATTATGGACGCAAATAATGGAATCAACTCAGACATTTTGGTGTACCTAGACCACAACGTGCTAGATTCGATGCTAAAAGGTGACCCCCATAATGTGGAGGATCTGTTGAATGACTCAAAATATACGCCTGTCTTTTCAGATGAAAATCTTAAAGAGATTCACAGGTCAAAGGGATACGAGAATCAATTTTTGGAAAAACTTAAGGAGCTAAAAGCCAGACACATAAAGCAGGTGGTCGACAGCAGTTTTATTCCTATTAGGAATGCTGAAGTGAGCATCGCAGACCCTCATGACGCCTTATCTCTATATATCGAGACAATTCAACCTTATCGCGGGGTGGATGATGGGCTTACCGGGATGCTACAGAAATTGTACGGCGGATTGAACGATACCAGCTTCAATGAGATACTGAATAAGGGCGGAGATAATCTATTAAAGATGCTGAACACTAGTTTCTCCAATATCAAGGACTCAGACACGATTTCGCCAGCGATGAAAACCCGAATGCAGGATGCAATTGGTCTATTCTCGGATCTGCTGCCTACAATTAATAGCACGCTAGCTGAATTGCTCGAACCGACAAGCATTAACTCACCTTTGCAGAACTTTGAAGAAATGGGTATCAGCCCGAAAACTTTAAAAAATATAAAGGGGCCTAATGTTCTTGTGAAGGTGTTTGGTAAAGTAAAAGAAAAATTACCGGATGTCGGAGAGTTAGACTCTTTCTTTTTCTTAAACAAGACACCCAGTTGTAGTACCCCTGACAGGATTCCGACACTTGCCGAACAGGTAAACGCTATTTATCACCAACTGAACTTCTTGGGGTATTACCGTGATACGAAAATGTCGGGCGAAAAGGGATTCAGACGTTCTATTAGTGATATGACGCATGCCGGAATGGCTTCCTTCTGTCATTTGTTTTTATGTGGCGATGAAGCCTTGATTATGAAAGCTGCTGCTGCTTATGAGTATCTTGGAGTGACTACAAAGATATGCCATCTGGTGCCAGTAAAGATGAACCGCCAGCGACCTCATGTGCGCGGCGATTAGTTGGTTTGCATCTGACGAAATAGCCAACCAAGCGCAGCAGCGGTGACCCCGCTGTGCTCACAGCCGTTGAACTGATATGTCCGCCAGTAGTCAAGAGGAAAAAGTAGTCCCTCAACACCGGTT
>CAYWJJ010000136.1:0-3760 GCA_964458105.1 uncultured Geobacter sp. | reverse complement strand
GCGGTCAGGATATGCATATGTTTGCTGCGGGGTAAAAAGTTCATGAACAACAGCAGCACCATGGCGTGCAGCCACCACGAGACCTGTACCATTTTAATCAGGTCAGAATTTGAGAGCCCCCCAAGCAGAACGGCTATTGCCGTTGAGACCGGACGCCATGCATCCGGCTGACTCATGGCAATGTGAGCAGCATTCAACAGAAAGAAAGCGGACATCAAGGTTGCAATCATCGCCAAAATCAGCAGAGCTTCACCACTGGCCGGCTTGGTGTAGTTATTGCCAAGATAATCGGGAGGAAAGAAGAGGCGACGAACGAGTGCCACCAACACTGATCCCAAGGCAACCAAAGAAACAATGTCAAAAACCAGTAGCAGTATATTGTGCGGCACCTCCGGCAAAATGGTCTTCAAGCTTGCGCCCGGAATCAGCCCCTCAAGAATGAACTCACCATTGGCAACCAGAAGCAGCATGAATGCCCAGAACAGGATGAAATGGTTAAAGCCGTAAGGCCTTGCCAGTACCCGCTTTTGTGCAAAGGCGTACGTAAACATGCCGAACAACCGTTTGCCCGGATGATCAAATCTGTTATCCGAAGCACCAATTGTTACTAATTGCAGTCGCTTGTAGCAACTGAACATAAATGTGAGGACGGATAGTACAAATATTACAGAGAACGTATTCAGATGAAGTGACATGGCAAACCTCGTAACAAATTTCCTGAATTACCGTGAATCAGGCTGCGGCCCTATCAAGTTCGTAACTGACGTTTTGACTCTTTAGTTCACGAATTCTCTTGATGAAAGCCGGAACAATCTGAAACAGGTCGCCGACAACCCCGTAGGTGGCGACCTGAAAAATGGGGGCTTCCGGATCGCGATTGATGGCAATAATGACATCAGAATCCTGCATGCCGACCATGTGTTGTATGGCGCCGGATATGCCGCAAGCGATGTAAATTTTAGGGCGGACGGTCTTGCCGGTCTGGCCGACCTGGCGGCTGTGTGAAATCCAGCCGGCATCGACGGCGCTGCGCGAGGCGCCGACTACTCCGCCCAGTTCATCAGCCAGTTCCTGCAGCAGGGCAAAGTTCTCCTTGCCCATCAGGCCGCGTCCGCCGGAGACGATGATTTCGGCGGCGGCAACGTCAATCTGGTCTTTGCCGTCACGGTCGCTGATGATTTCCAGTACCTTGACCAGGACATCCTGTTCCAGTGGAGCAAAAGATTCACGGATGATTTTACCTTTTCTACCCGGTTTGAGTTCCGGCAGATGCATGACGTGAGGACGCACGGTGGCCATCTGCGGCCGGTATTTGTCGCACATGATGGTGGCCATGATGTTGCCGCCAAAGGCTGGGCGGGTCTGCATCAGGTTGCGCTTGTCGTCGATACCGAGACCGGTGCAATCGGCGGTCAGTCCGGTCTTGACGACCGTTGCCACGGCTCCGGCCAGGTCACGTCCCTGCGCGGTGGCGCCCATCAGGATGACTTCCGGTTTGTGTTTCCCGATTAAGTGACAGATGGCATCTGAATAGGGTTGGGTGCGGTAATCTTTATATACCGGGGCATCGAGGATAATCGCTCTGTCAGCACCATGTTCGAAGGCTTCGTTGCAGAGGTGTTCGATGTCCTGACCGAGGATGACCGCGTTGAGCTGTACTCCCAGAGTTTTGGCCAGGTCTGCCCCGGTACCCAAAAGCTCCCACGATACCTTGGCGGTAACCCCTTCGAACTGTTCAATGACAACCCAGACGCCGCGATAGCCGGCCAGCATCGTCTGAATCCGTAGGCCCTCTTCGTCGAGCTCCTCTTCGACAACGCCGCCGGAGAGCAGAGCCAACTCGACCAATATTTTCTGTTCCTCGGGGGTGAAAAACATCTCAAGCGCTTCTGAAGGACATATTTTGATGCATTTCTGGCAGCCGATGCATTTTGCGGTTTCTATGATCGGTTCACCGGAATCGGTCATCTCGATGCAGTTCACCGGGCAGGAACTCTGGCAGCGTGCACCGCAGGCGATGCACTTGCCTTCGATCAGTGTGGCGACTCCTCGCGGTTTCTTCTGTTTTGTTTTGTTTTCGCTCATGGCTGGATAAACCTTTTTGAATGAGTTGTTTTATACAGGCAGCAGATCTTTACTAAGCAGTTTGTCGATCAGCAGGTTGGTTGTCCCTGTCGGGTCGTTGATACCGTCACCGATAATTTCGCCCTGATCCCGTTCCGGCGAGAATATCTTGCTGACCCAGGTTGGCGAACCTTTAAGCCCGACCGTTTCAACATCCAGCTTGAGAACAGAGTTGTCCCATACTTTTATTTCCTTTTCCTCCGCATCAAGGCGCATCGGAACAACCGGATAGCGAGGACGGTTGAGTTCCCTGACGACCGTGATCATGACCGGCAGTGGAGCCTCCACGATCTCGTGGCGTCCCTCCAGCTTGCGGCGCACCTTAATAGTTTTACGAAGAAAGTCGATGGATTCGATACGATCGACCAGGGTCAACTGACTGAAACCGAGGCGGGAGGCGATGCCGGGGCCGACCTGGGCGGTGTCGCCGTCGATGGTCTGTTTGCCGCAGAATACAATACCGACCTTCTCTGTTTTACCGAGCCTCTTGATGGCGGCGGAGAGTACCTTGCTGGTGGCCAGTGTATCGGCGCCGCCAAAACAACGGTCGGAAAGCAGGATCGCTTCATCGACCCCGATGGCATACGCTTTTCTTAGGGTTGCCACGGTGTTGGGTGGCCCCATGGAGATGGCAACAGTGCGCATGCCGTAACGATCTTTAAGCCTCAGGCTCTCTTCGAGGGCATGCGAGTCATAGGGGTTGATGATGAAGGGGATACCGTCCCTTATCAGGGTGTTTGTTACCGGGTCGATCTTGACCTGGGTTGTATCCGGAACCTGTTTGATGCAGGAAATTACAAGCATATAAACTACTCCTTGCTTTTCTGGTGAAACGTTCATGCATGAAGCTGTTCAGATAGAACTTTGCAGCGACTTTTTTGTTCTGTTTATTTTAGCGGGAGGAATTTTCCCCTCCCGGCTGTGAAAGGAACACAAATGGCAGTATGTGCTCGTCCAATCTCTGTCTATTCAGGCCATTAAACCTAGTTGACAGCGATTTCTATGGAGTCGCTGTAGAGCTGCAACGCTTCCCGCATCAGCATGGAAATACTTTTGTGGGTATGACGCTTTATCTCTCCTATAGTGACCTTCTCTTAATCAGTTATACGAATCGAGAGAACATTATATTTCGGGTGTTCTTTATAATTTCCCATCAGATCCGTCTCCAGCTCAAAATCTGTTAGATATATTTACGGCTTGTAAATCTTCAATAACGCCTGAGCCATTTCGGCCGGACTGTCCGCCACGCTGATGCCGCACTCCCTCAGAATCGCCACCTTTTCAGTCGCAGTGCCCTTGCCGCCGGAGATGATCGCTCCGGCGTGCCCCATGCGCTTGCCGGGAGGAGCGGTGACGCCGGCGATGTAGGCCGCCACAGGTTTGGTCATGTGCTCTTTCACGAACAGGGCCCCCTCTTCTTCCGAGGTGCCGCCGATTTCGCCGATCATGATGACAGCGTCGGTGTCCGGGTCGGCTTCGAACAGCCGCAGCACATCCAGGTGGTTGGTGCCGTTGACCGGGTCGCCGCCGATGCCAACGCAGGTGGATTGGCCCAGACCGAGGCAGGTCAGCTGCCAGACAGCTTCGTAGGTCAGGGTGCCGGAGCGGGATACGACGCCGACCCTGCCCGGTTTGT
>CAYWJJ010000135.1:0-4023 GCA_964458105.1 uncultured Geobacter sp. | reverse complement strand
TGATATCGATCCCACCAAAATACTCCGTTGCACAGGTGATCGGTTTCATCAAGGGCAAGAGCGCAATTCATATTGCCCGAATGTACCTTGGTCAGAAAAAGAACTATATCTCCATCCGTACAAATGAAATGCAAAGTTCCTCTGTTCAGGCATCAGATACTGGAATTACCTCAAAACCTGACCGGCTTTATCCCACCCGACAACTCGTATGCCATTTTGGTTATAATCATCACCACCACCATAGATAAGCGTTGGATCAATGACGGTGTCACCGGCAAGGTCCCGCCATTTATTCAGTCCGGCAAAGGCTTCTCTGGTCACGGTTTTGCCTGATTTGATCTCTATCGGCATCAGGCGGTTCCCCTGTTCGACAATCACATCAACTTCGTTGCCGTTGCTGTCACGCCAGAAATACAACTGCGGACGTTCTCCCTTGTTTAGGCGGGATTTGATCAGCTCGGCAATGACAAAGTTCTCGAAGATTGCCCCCCTGAGCGGATGAGTCGTCATATGCTCCGTTGTCCTGATCCCCAGCAGCCATGAAGCCAAGCCGACATCGTAGAAATATAACTTCGGAATTTTTACCAGACGTTTGTTGAAATTGGCATGATGCGGGCGGAGCAGAAATACGAGATAACTTGCTTCCAGTACCGATATCCAGGCTTTGGCTGTGTTGTGGGTGATACCGCATTCGGTAGCAAGGGATGACATGTTGAGCAGTTGTCCGCTTCGACCGGCGCAGAGGCGCACAAAACGCTGAAAGGTTTCTAATTCCTGGATTTTGAGTAATTGCCGTACGTCTCGTTCAATGTATGCGGTCACATAGGCGCCAAACCAGGCAGACGGAGAAACATCCCGATCATAAAGTGGCGGATAACAGCCGGAGAGCAGCATGGCATCGGCTGAAGTCGGCACTTTTTCAACCCCGGCAAGTTCGGCAAGAGAGAAAGGGAGCAGTTCGACAAAAGCCGTTCGTCCTGCCAGAGATTGGGTTATGCCTGACATCAGCCCAAACTGCTGGGAACCAGTCAGAATGTAAAGCCCCATGCGACGGTCGTTGTCCACAATTGCCTGAAGGTAGGAAAACAGTTCCGGGCAACGTTGCACCTCGTCGAGAACAGCGCCATCGGGGAAGCGCTCTAGAAAAGAACGCGGGTCATCCTGCGCCGCCTGACGGGTGTCCGGGTCTTCCAATGTCGTGTAGGGGCGGTCGGAAAAGATTGATTTGGCAAGAGTTGTCTTGCCGGATTGGCGCGGTCCGGTCAGGGTAATGACCGGGAAGCCTTTTAACAGGTTGCGGATTGCTTGTTCGGCGTCTCGAGCGATCATGGTGGGATGATAATTCAATTCTATGTAATTTGTCAAAGCCATTTGCAAATTGCATAGAATATTCGATATGTCCTTGATTTTTTGTTACTTCGCTACAGGCCCCATTCTCTACGATGTTTTGCCAGGTCTTGCCTTTCTTCGAAACAGTGGAGAAAATTGCCAGCAGTTCATTGCATTCTTTCTGCATGGCAGAGAATTATCGAGGTATTCTCCAGATCATTTCCGCTTCGTCTCCAGTGGGGTGTTCTGGATCAGGATGTGCCAGTTGGGGCGCTGCCAGCTGGCGCGGAATTTTTCCGGGGTGGATTCCACGGCACGCTTCTCTTTCTCGATGCCATCCAGGAACAGTACGAAATCAGCCTGGGAAGCACTGCTGCCGGCTTGCTCGTCGAACTGCCTGATCATCCCGTTGGGGGTGCTGACCTTGCGGCCCATCACCTCGCTGACCGGGAAGCGCAGCCCCTGTATGCCGCCACCCGTCTCATAGGCCTTGAAGATCAGCTCGGAACAGACCAGGGCCGAATCGGTCTGGAAGTCGAAGTTGAAATCGTAGGGACGGCCGCTGTAGTGAAAGGCCCGCATTATGGCCTGGGCTTTTTCCCGTTTGGAAAGCCGGGGGCGGATCACGCCGATTGAATCGGACGCGCCGGTGTACTCCAGCGAGGTAAACGAGACCCCTTCCGAGACCGCTTCCAGAATGCGGGCCGGATGGTTGCCTTCCTTGGGCATCTGGCTCCTGCCGTAGGCGGTCGGGTAGCGTTGGCGCAGCAGTGCTTCGAATTCACCATTATTGATTCCCAGCCCTTTGACCCACTCACTGACTTCCGGATCTTTGAAAAAGGCCCGGCGCTGCTCGGCAGTGCCGATATAGAGTGCCACATGGGTCCAGAAACCGGGCAATCCCAGGTTGGAGAGATACCATTCGTGGCGCTCGAAGATGATATCCCCCGGCTGGAGACGTTTGCCGATTGCTTCGATCTGTTTGGCCGAGATCAGATGGGTATGCGGACGGGCGATCCTGGTGTCGCCCATCCATTCCGAAAAGCCCTTCTGCAGCGGGAACCAGGCCGCGAAACCGGTTTTCTGAACCACGGCCAGGGCGTTCTTGAGGGTCAGTTCATGCCCCTTCCCTTTGCCCATATCCCAGATTGCCCGGCTGTCTTCATCGATGGTTCTCTTCAGCTCCGGCGGTCCGCCGGCATAACTCTTTCCGATCACCTGCAGCGCTGCAAATTCGCCAGCAATGGCTACGTTCAGGAAGCGGAACTTGAATTTTACAAAGGTACCGGCTGGAATACCCAGTTCCGGCACCGCTTCGTTGAGGATCGTGTCCAGGGCGGGGTTATTGTCGGCCAGAGCGATGAATTCGAGGGCATGGCGGTAACCGGCCAAAAACGAGGCATTGGCAACCGCGAAGGATATATTCTTGCGCTCACTCTCCTGGAACATGTCGAACATTCTGTACTCACGGCAGATGCCGTCCAACCCTGCCAGGCTGTTCAGCACGCTGCTCCAGGTGCCCCAGATCGCCAGCTTGTCTTCTCGCGCCAGCAGGTCGTTTTTCCTCTCATTGACCGGATTGAACAGCTCCGGACGGGAACGGGCGAAGTCCGAGGCCCGCTTCAGGTTGCTTCGCAGGATGTGGAACGTTTTTATGTCTGCTGTAGTCTGCTTCTGGAAGGCGGGGTCGGGGGCGATTTGGGTAGCATTGGTCATAACAGGGGTAGCGAGTATGGTAAATGTCAGTAGCAGTATGGCAAGTTGCATGAAGTCCTCCAAGGTGAAGTGAAAGTGCGTATGTTCGGCAGTTTGTTGAAAACTTAATTCATGCCTTGGGCAAAGGTTCAAAGATACTTCGAGTTCCCGCAAAGAATTACTTGATATACCGTACCGGGATTATGTATACGTGGTTTGCGATGTATGCGGATTCATTAGCTCGTCTTTGCAAGTTTGCAACCAGGCCCGACTTTGATTGGAGAATTTATGACTGAAATAAACTGGATTCACAACCACGAACTGCTCGATAGCATTAGTGCCGCCTGTCTGGAAATTCAACAAGCCCTCAATGAACACCTTGAGACAACCTCCAATGCTCAATATCGTGCGGATATTGAAAAAGACATGGTGACGCTTGAAAACCTGAAACTCATAATATTCGCGGTCAAAGAGGATATAGAAACAGAAAAGGTCGGAGCAAGCGCGGAGCTGCTTCTAAGAATTGCTGCCAATGATTTTAAAAATAAATTGGCCCAGATCCCGGAGAAAAAGACCCTGCGCAGGGAAATCATAAAATCTCTCAAGGAAGTACATCGCGATGTGCTGCGGATTAAAATAAGCAGATAAAATTTTTTACTTTGACCGCAGCGTGTCTTCGCAATAAGCGGCGCTTCATATCCGGCTAGTGAGAGAGCCCGAACTTTTTACGGATTTCACGAGAACAGCCGTAGTTCCTTACCGCATAATCAACTGCAGTTTCACAGATAACGGCACATTCTTCTGCTGTTGCGCGTATTACTTCAAGCTCTCTTTCAGCGGTAAGTTTATGAGCCTGTTCTGCCATTCTGGCATTCGCTGCTTCCAGCCTTTTGATTTCTGCCAGAAGGTTCTCGATGATATGTTCATGTGCCGTTGATGCAGCACTAGCCCATCTTCCGCAGTTATAAAGTCGTAAAGATGGTATTTAACTAAGTTACG
>CAYWJJ010000134.1:0-4346 GCA_964458105.1 uncultured Geobacter sp. | reverse complement strand
TTTTATTGCAGGCTACCATCTTAAACTATTGTCCGAAATCCGGGGTCCACTATACTGATAATATTAAATTGTTACAAATGTTCGCCAATGTATGACGTTTGCTTTTTCATGTCAAAGGAGAACTGGAATTTAACAAACCCCGGCCCTTCTCTTCATACATCCCTGCCATACTCTTTCTTTGACATAGTGTGTATGGCTTCTGGTAGACATTGATCTTGCAAAACTCAAAGTTAAAGCAAAGCGCGTCAATATCACCATGCCTGAAAATCTACTACAAGAGATCGACCGTTACGACGCGCAATACCACATGACCCGCTCCGGTCTATTGGCCCAGACTGCGGATCAATATATTCATCGCAAACAATCCGCATAACACCAATATGGCTGCGTTATTGCCTTGATATTAATGACAAGCATCTCTTTCCTACTGCCATTTGTAGGCTGATCCATCAGGCACAAAAAAGGGCCGGATATAACACACCCGGCCCTTCTCTTTCATACTCACCTACCCTACCCGCTTAATCCTCCAACTGCTCCGCCAGCAGCTCCACCGTATGCCGCACCTTGATCGCCGAGCCGTCCTGATCCAGGCCGCCCCGGATCTGCATCACGCAGCCGGGGCAGTCCATTGCCACCAGCGGGGCGCCGGTTTGCTTGATGTTGTGCAGCTTGCGCTTCAGGATCGGTCCCGATATTTCCGGCAGTTTCATCGAATACGACCCGCCCATGCCGCAGCATGTGTCGCACTCGAACATCTCGGTCACTTCGTAGCCAGCCTTGCCCAGCAATTCCCGCGGCTGTTCCGACACCTTCAGTGTCCGTTTCAGGTGACAGGAATCATGGTAGGTGATTTTGCCGAGCTTTTGGCCGTCTTTCAGCGATAGACGACCCTGATCGACCAGCTTCTTGACCAGGGTCGAGAAATCAATCGTTTTTGCCGCCAGCTCCTTCGCTTTGGGAATCCATTCGGTCTGCCCCAGGCTTTCAAAGGTGCTGATGAATTCGTGATCCAGCGCCACGGTGCAGGTCGGGCAGGCCGAAACAACATACTGCACATCTTCGGCCAGCAGGGCCTTGATATTGTCGATCGCGTTTCCGGCAGCGACCTCGTAGGCGCCGCTGTAGCGGGCCGGGGCGCCGCAGCAGGTCTGGTCCTGCGGGAAGAGCACCTCAATGCCGGCCTTGTTCAGAATTTTGACCAACGACTCGCCCATCTCCGGATAGGCAAAATCGATCAGGCAGCCGGCGTAGAATGCAGCCTTCTCCTTCAGCTTGGGTTGTCTGATCTTTTTGAAGCGGTCGCGGAACGGTTCGCCGGCTATGGCCGGCAGGCTGCGGCCGTCGGTCAGATCCGCCAGAAACATCGGCAGATGCCGGACGAACTTGCCGGAGGTGAAGGGCTTGCCGGCTATGGAAGCCGCCCGCAGCATACCGTGGAAAAGATGGCGGTTGTTGACCACGCTGTAAATCGCCTTCTGCAGCAGCGGCAACCCCTGATCCTTCACCAGACGTCGCCTGATCTCCATGATCAGCTCGGGGATGTCGATCTTGCCGGGGCAAACCTCTTTGCAGTTGCCGCATTGGATGCAGAGCCCCTGGATATCCTCGGATTTTTTCAGTTCATCGAACCAGGCCGTCAGAATCGTGCCGATCCCACCGGTGTAGACCTTGCCGAAGACGTGCCCCCCCACCAGGCGGAAGACCGGGCAGACGTTCAGGCAGGAGGCGCAGCGGATGCACTGCAGCGCCTGCTTGAACTTGGGATCAGCCGCCATCTCGCTGCGGCGGTTGTCCATCAGGATGATGTGCAGGTCCTTCATCGAGCCGTCCGGGTTGGGAGTCGGGCCGGTGATGATCGAGACGTAGCTGGTCAGCAACTGGGCCGTGGCGCTGCGGGGAAGCGCCTTCAGAATCGTGGCGACGTCGGCATAATTGGCGATCAGCTTTTCGATGCCGACCAGCGCGATGTGGATTTTGGGCAGCGACGTGACAAGCCGGGCGTTGCCCTCGTTGGTCATCAGCACGATGCTGCCGGTTTCCGCCACGGCGATGTTTCCGCCGGAAATGCCCATGTCGGCCTGCAGAAACGACGGGCGCAGCCGGTCGCGGGCGACCTTGACCAGCCTCGGTATATCCGAGGTCAGGCGTTCGTCGACCTCTTTGCTGAAAAGGTCGGAAACCTCCTCCTTGGTCATGTGGATGGCCGGCATGACCATGTGCGAGGGGGTCTGTCCAGCCAGCTGGATGATCCATTCGCCTAGATCAGTCTCCCCCACCACAATTCCGGCCTTTTCCAGATAGGGATTGAGGTGAATCTCCTCGGTGGCCATGGACTTGGATTTGACGACCGACTTGACGCCGTTGTCCTGGGCCACCTTCAGGATATATTCCCGGACCTTGGCCGGGTCGTCAGTCCTGAAAACCTTGGCTCCGCGCGCCTCAGCATTCCGGGCAAACTGTTCCGAGAGCTGATCCAGGTGCGATGCGGCGTAGGACTTCAGATCCGCAATTCTTCCGCGCAACTCCTCGAAGTCGATCCCCTCGTAGGCCTTGGCACGGTTGACCTTGTAGGCCTCGGAAAACTTGCCCAGCGCACCGGTCAGATTGGCGTTGTTAACGGCATTATTAATTGAGTCCTTGAATTCATTCGACATCAGCATGCACCTCCCAGCTCATCCACAAAAACGATTACCAGGCGCTCCGGCCCATGCACGCCGATCGTCAGCACCCGTTCTATGTCGGCAGTGCGGCTTGGGCCGGTAATCATCGCGATGTATCCGCTGTCCCTGGGATGGATTCTGGTCAGCATGGTCGGCATGTCCGCCAGTATGCCGGAAGTAGGAACCAGTACAATGTGAATATCGGTGAGGGACGATACCAGGCGCTGTTCAATAGCGCTGGAATCCTGCACCAGCGTGCCGGTATCGGCCATGGCCCATTGCATCTGGCTGATGCCGAATCTGGCATCGGCAGCAAGTTCCCGGGTAACCTCAAATTTCAGACCTGCAATATCCTGCAGCGGCTGCCGGTCGATTCCATCCAGGAACGGACAATCCGCCCACAGCGCGCCGGATTTGGGGGCATCGGACAGCCCCTCTCGTTCCAGGAAATCGACAATAAAATCGAGCGCGGCACTCTTTGTGTCGAATCTGTGTACTTCCGCGCTGACTCCCTCTGCCCTGGCTTTGAACTGCTCATACATATGCAGTGTCTCCCTTCATTTGCCGTAAGTTTTATTCACCCCTGAAATCATCGACCATGATCGTCAAGGTTCTGAAAAAGCTGCCTGCGTTTCATTATACTGAAAAAAGGTTTTATTACCAAACCTGATAATTCGATACCACGACTGCCATAATCGCGATAAAAACAGGCCTCAAACAATTTGTAAAACCACATTACATGTCACCGTAGTTTATCTTATACCCCCTTGTCAACAGCGTTTTTTCATATTAGAAAATAATTCTTGACAAGATTTTTCAAAAAGGATAATTGGTAATACAAGTTTACATAACTTGATTCTATTTTGGATATCAGGTTTGTTTCATACATCGACAGACGGCGCACCTGACAAGAGTTGCAGTTCATACGCTTCACCATGAAAGGAGTAAATGTTATGCCCTGGATTCAAACCTACACCCCCGCAGCAGGCAGTCTCGGACTGTCGGCACTGATCGCCGCCATCCCGCTGGTCGTAATCTTCGTATGCCTGGCCGTATTGAAGATGAAGGCCCACAAGGCCGGACCGCTGGCGGTAGCCTCGGCAATCGGCATCGCCATAGCGGTATGGGGCATGCCTGCCAAACTGGCGGGACTGGCCTTCATGCAGGGCGCCGCTTTCGGCCTCTTCCCGGTCTTCTACATTGTCATCACCACACTCTTTCTATACAACATCACCGTCAAGGGCGGACAGTTCGAAATCATCCGTGCCTCGCTGGCCGGCGTGACCGGTGACCGCCGCATCCAGGCCCTGCTGATCGCCTTCTGCTTCGGAGCATTCATCGAGGGCGCCGCCGGATTCGGCACTCCGGTGGCCATTGCAGGAGCAACTCTGGTCGGCCTGGGCTTCCGCCCATTGTATGCCGCCGGCGTCTGCCTGATAGCCAACACCGCGCCGGTTGCCTTCGGCGCGATCGGAATTCCGGTTGTAGCGCTGGCCGGCGTAATGGGCTACGGCGACGACGGCATGATGAAACTGTCAACCATGGTCGGCCGCCAACTGCCGTTCATCTCGGTCGTGATCCCGTTCTACGTGATCATGATCATGGTCGGCTGGAAGAAAACCATCGAAGTGCTGCCGGCCATCATCGTCTGCGGCGTCACCTTCGCCGTTTCACAGTGGGCCACCG
>CAYWJJ010000133.1:0-4354 GCA_964458105.1 uncultured Geobacter sp. | reverse complement strand
TCAAACATTTGGGGTCCCCCACCAGAGGTGGGGGTTTACCTAAAAGAAATTATTTATGGCGTTGACTCCAAAAACGCACATAAATCGCCAGATTGAGCAGTAACGCCGACAATCCGAACAGAAGCTGGGTGTGACGGGTCAAACCCAGCGGGTAGAGTATCGGCTCAAGGTAGCGTTCAATGAATGTTACTCCGTAACCAGCCTCGCCACCCAGTCGGCGGAGATGATTTTCCAGATAGGTGAGCGGACATACCCAGCCACCCAGCTCGATGATCGCTCCCCAGAGCGCGGCTGGAATATGGAGCCATGCAAGCCACCTCCAGCGCAGAACCGCCAACCCGCCCAATAGTACGTAAAGCACGAAGGTGGCATGAATAAAAACAATCATGTCAGCCCATTGTTGATATTGCATCCTGCGGCTCCGACTGTGCCAGCCTTGCCATAAGGTTGGGACCGGCTAATTATACCACAGCTCGGGACAGGTACAATCATCCAAAATATTCCTGTTGAGTTTCTCCCTGAGCCTTACAATACCCGGTGAATAATTGCCGGCCCTTGCTGGACAGTTCGAGCGTAGCGCACCGCAGGCATACCGAATGCCATGGCATAACCGATCAAATGATCCTCCGGGATGCCGAGCGTCTGGCGGGTTTCAGGCAGCAGGTCATTGATGGCCAACCGGGCCAGACCGTCCCAGACGGTTCCAACGCCGTTGGCCTGGGCAAACAGCTCGAAGTACGACAGAGCGATCAGGCAGTCCGGCAAGGGGGTCGGAACGCTTTGGGGCGCAGAGGCGATCAGCAGGTGCGGCGCACCACGAAAGAGTGTGTCAACACCCTCTTTCTCCCATAATGTCACATAACTTGCGAAGTACGCCAACCGTTCAGGCAGAGCATTTTCACGGACCAGTCGTGCCAGGCCCGCCATCATTTCGTCACGCAACTCCGACAGTTTCTGCCGGTCATCCACGACCGTAAAGCGAACCTGGCGGGAATTGACCCCGGTCGGGGCATGCCAGGCCACCTCCAGCAGACGCTGCAGCAGGGGCGGTTCCAGATTTTCATGCTTAAAACGCCGAATCGAGCGGCGCCCCTCTATCAGAATTTCCAGTTGGCCGGGGTCGGCATGGTTGCCGGACAATGTCCGGCTGTTTTCCGGAACGAGCCCCAGGATGGAGACGGCAGCGGTCGGACAGATTGCCAGACAGTGCTGGCACTTCAGGCAGAATGCCTCCTTCTCCGGCGCAATTGCCGGATAACCGTCCGACATGGCAATAATCCTGGCCGGACAGTCGCAGACGCACTCGCCGCATCTGGTGCACTTCTGCTCATTTACAATAAAATCCGGCATCCGGAGTTTCCTTTCAAAGTTGATGATCTTGTATAAATCCAACGGATATATTCTGCATCAATGAATGAAGTTCATGAAGATTTTAGACTCTCTCTCCGGCGGTTTGACCCTGCCCTCCCCGTTTTCAACCAGCTTCATCAGCCAGGCCATATTCCTGCCCAACACCCGCATGATCTGAACGCCCTCTTGATCCTGTGTCGCTTCCCCCGGACGGGTGCCATGAATCACGTTCCAATAGTTGGAGGTCGGCAGCAGCATCTCTGAATAACATAGGTAATTGTTCAGCTGATCGAATGCAGGCAATCCGCCGGAACGCCGCACCGCAACCACTGCTGCGCCGACCTTGTGGCGCAGCATGCCGTCATTGACGCTGGTCACATAAAAGGCCCGATCCAGAAACGATTTCATGGTTCCAGCCATGGCAGCATAATGGACAGGTGATCCTAAAATGATCCCGTCAGCCTGTTTCATTTTCTGGATCCACCCGTTGACCTCGTCACCGGGGAGCACGCACTGCTCGTTTTTGTTCTTCATGCATTGGCCGCAAGCGGTGCACCCCCTGATAACTTTGTTCCCGACATGGATAATTTCAGTTTCGATCCCTTCTTTTTCAAGTTCGTCTGTAACCATTTTTATCGCATGCCAGGTATTGCCTTCTTTGTTGGGACTTCCATTAAATGCCACCATCTTCATGAATTATTCCTCCGGTTGATTGATTTACAAATGCATACTTTTCTTTTTCGGACTTTGGGGCTATAATCTAGCATAAGTATCAATACGTCAATAACGTACTTTTTTGTAACGTAGTACCATTATAGTAACCTATAAATAAACGGAGGATTTACATGCAGCCGGATCAAACCACTGCAGAACTGATGATGTATCGGGAAAAAGAGTACAAATGCGGCATCGACATCACCTTGGCGGTGGTCGGCGGGAAATGGAAGGCCTCGATTCTCTGGCACCTGGCGCAGGAAACCATGCGTTTTTCGGATTTGCAAAGACAGTTTTCCGACACAACCCGCAAGATGCTGACCCAGCAGTTGCGCGAACTGGAGTCCGATGGTCTGGTACACCGCGAGGTTTATCCCCAGGTGCCGCCCAAGGTTGAATATTCGTTGACTGAAAAGGGGAAAAGCATTTACCCCATCCTTGAACAGATGTGCGACTGGGGGCAAGAATACGGGCGGGACTTAGGTTGATCGAATGTCCCGCTGCCGGGAGCTGGATTTGCTACAAGGTCACCCCCGCCGGCGAAGCAGGCCCTTCCCGCTGCTCCTGGCACCTGACGCAGCGGATGGAATATGGTGCCACCTCCAGACGCGCCTCGTCGATCTCTTTCCCGCAATCTTCGCAGATACCATAGTTACCCGCTTCAAACATTAAGAAGGCATCCTCCATCTGCGTCAGCTGTTTTCTGCGTATATCGATTACTGCCAAACCGGTATCATCCAACAGTGTAAGTATGCTTTTTTCTCCGATATCCAGTGGTATGTCATACTGGCTATGCAGCCCTTCATCCAGTTTATCGAACAGTTCCACCCGCAATTCATTCCAGAGCCTGCGCTTTTCATCCTGCAAAAGCGACTTTAGCCGCGTTGTCCTTTTTTCGTCAGCCGGTTTCATTGCTATCCCCTTCCATCAACAGGTCACAATCAGACTTATACCAAGGTGCAATCAAAATGAGTACGAGGCGGCAAGCAGAGTGGCGACAAAGGCCCTCACCCGGCCTTTGGCCACCCTCTCCCGGAGGGAGAGGGTAAACAGTGTACTCTCTCCCTCAGGGAGAGAGATAGAGAGAGGGTGTACGTTGAGGAGCCACAGACGAAGCCAACGACGTAATCGTTTGATTGAACTTGGTATTAATCCTTAAAGCGGGATATAACCTTGTCCAGAGCATGCTTCAAATCGCTGGCGGCTTTTTCCACACCTTCCCTGGTTGTCTCCCACACCTCACCGCCAGACTTCAGTAATTCTTCCCATTTTTCTTTAACAACAGATTTTTTCCTACGCAACACCTCTATTTCCCTGAGCAGCTCACTTTTCGCCTCCGAGGAAGCCATTGCTGCCTTGTTTTCCAGAGTATCGATTTTATACTTCCATTCCCTGAATTGCGCTTCCAACCTCTTCAGATATTCCTCTTTGGAATCCATGCAGCCGTTCCTCCCCGAAAAGATTTATTAATATGTGATAATAATATCACGAACAGAACTTATCGCAAGCATTTGCGCAATGTCTTGATGAATTGAGACAACGAAGATGGGGATTTGACATGGGATTGGAAATGATTATCAGCTATAAGTGCATGGTGCATTTGAAACTGTCCATTTGAACATAAAAAACCCCGGAACAGGTCCAGGGCTTTTTATGTTGGCTGATTGGCGCAGGGTCGAGATGTTTTCATCGAGTCCGTTGGTGAGCAGAGTACTCGTGACGTTATGCATGTTCCTTTAATCAGCACGCATCCGGTTCAACACTTCTTCCAGCCCCCTTTTTCAAGCACTTTCAACTTGCCTGACGAATGAGATCCAAGACCTTTGCCCCGATCTCACGGAGCGTCAATCAGTTCGGTGCTCCGGAACACCCGTTTTACACAGCACTTCTCTTGCGACTTGCCGGTAACGAACATCTAAAGCGCGGTTAAATTCCAGAGCAATTTAAAAGATCATCTATTTCTATATTCATATAATACTACTTTGGTAAAACCTGTCAAGCACCTGTATTAATACACTATCTCAGTTCAGTAGGCACGTATAAGGATCTAATATCAGCATGCCTCTTTGCACTGTTTCTCAAGATAACAAGGGGTCCGGAATAAACAAAATCAACCTCTGTTTTTTGCCGAGAGTTTTTTTGCTTGATTTTTACATTTGACACTTGTAATATACATCACATTAATAAACAATCAATGCCGCATGATACACGACAATACTAAACTATCCGCAAGGATAGGACGGAAAGCCTAAGGGTCTCATCGAGACAGCCGGGTCGCCGAAATATCGCA
>CAYWJJ010000132.1:0-4430 GCA_964458105.1 uncultured Geobacter sp. | reverse complement strand
TGCTTGTGCTGACAACCGCGCTTGGCAAGGATATCTTTTTTACCCGCTTCATGCGGCTTGTGGTTATTAAATTCCTGCTGCCGGTGATAGAATTTGTCGGCAGGTTAATGGGCGTTGACAAAGACAAAATCCGCCAGTCATTCATCGCGATGAACAACAGCCTGGTGATCTCCCAACGCCAGAAAGTCAAGCCGGACCGGGTCCTGGTGTTGCTCCCCCACTGCATCCAGCTCTTCGATTGCGAGATCAAGGTCACCGGTGACATCAACAAATGCGTACTTTGCGGTCGCTGTGACATCAAGGGACTGGTGGAAATCAGCCGGAAATACAACATAGACATCTCGGTCGCCACCGGCGGCACACTGGCCCGCAAGGTTATTGTGGAAAAGCGACCGAAATTGGTGCTGGCAGTGGCCTGCGAACGCGACCTGACATCCGGCATCAAGGACTGCTATCCGCTGCCGGTGATCGGCATCCTCAATGAACGCCCCTTCGGCCCCTGCTTCAATACGATCGTCGATGTGTCAAAAATTGATGCGGCCCTGAGCCAGGTACTACTGTTGGAGGAGCCTGTGCGGGAATAAACCTCCAGCCAGCGTGGATAAAAATGAACGGGCAAGGTTATCAACCTTGCCCGTTCGTACTTCAGTTCACTCGCCGCTTTCAATCTCGTTCAGCATATCCAGCGCGAAATTCTTGGCCCGCCCACCGGGGGCTATCATCCCGTATGCCACCGCCTCACGCAGTTCCGCCTCGCTGGCGCCTTCCGACTTCGCGACCGCGAAGTGCTTCTTGAATCAGGTCGGACAACCGACCGCAATGGCGCACCCGACCCGGATCAGTTCGCGCACCCGCCCGTCCAGCACCTCTTCGTACTCGTAATCGAGAAACTTCTTGCGAATAATCATGCCGAAATCCTCCTTCAAACCGTAGATACACCGAAAATGCGGTGGTACACATCCCGAATCCTGCCGGTTGTTTCCTCGTAATCACTGATCAGAACCGCTCCCGGATTTTTCAGCTTGGGGTCATATCCAAGCCGGCGCGCCAGTTTGTTCATGTAGTTTTTGGGGCCTGTCAGATCGTTGACCGAGTAGTCATGGATGATACGCAGACGGTTTTCCAGTTTACGCAGAAATTTGTAGCCGGTCAGCAAGGTGTCTGCGTCACCTTCGGGCAATAACTCCAGAGAACGGATCTCCTTGAGAGCAACTATCGTGTTGGTTGTGCGCAGTTCCGGATAGTTGCAGCCATAACGAAGCTGCAGATACTGGATTGCAAACTCCACATCCACCATTCCGCCGCGTCCGGTCTTGATGTTGTAGCTGCCGTCCTTTTCCTTGGCCAGTTCATTTTCCATTCTCATCCGCAGTCGATGGATCTCGGCTCGCCCATCATCGTCTATCGTGCCCCCGTAGATCGTGTGGCGAATAACATCATGCAACTGACCGGCCAGCAACTGTTCGCCGAGAACGACACGGGCCTTGGTGAGGGCCTGACGCTCCCAGATCTGGGCTTCATTGCGGTGATATTCCAGAAACGAATCCAGAGAGGTCACCAGGGGGCCTGCATTTCCGGACGGCCTCAATCGGGTGTCGATCTTGTAGACGTATCCTTCACGGGTCTGCATCGTAAGAACCGAAATGATCTTCTGGGCAAGCTTGGCGAAGTATTCGTGATTGGAGATCTGCTTCTCGCCATCGGTGTAACCCTGGTGATCATAGACAAAGATGATGTCCAGATCGGAGTGATAGTTCAGATCTCCTCCTCCCAGTTTCCCCATTCCAATTATAGCCAAGTTCGCTTCAATGGCTTGGCCTTCATGCTGGTAAAGCGGCCGACCGAAGCGTTTAAGCTCAGTCACCGCAAGGCGGTACGCAGCTGACAGACAGGCTTCGCCCAGCAGACTGAGCTGGGTGGTCACCTCCCCCTGCAGAAGTTTGCCATGAATATCGTTAAGCCCGATACGCAGAAACTCCTCGTTGCGGTAGCGCCTCAACACATCCAGACGGTCCTCAAAGTAGTCACTCTGCTCCAGCAGAGTGTTCAGCTCTGCCATCATAATTTCCCTGGTCTTGGCGGTCGAAGCGTAATTGCTTGAGGCGATGCTGTCCAACAGTTCCGGATGGCTGATCAGAATCTTGGAAAGAAATTCGGACATGCCGAATAACGATACCAGCAACTTGCTTGCTGCAAGATTTTCGGCCAGCAAGGCGTAATATGACGGACGGGTTGCAATCACGAGCAGAAAACGTTCCAGATTGACCAGTGCCATATCAGGATCAGGAGAATCAAATACTTCCTGAAGCAGCATAGGTGTGATTTTTTCCAGATTGCGACGGCTGCGCTCGGTCAGATTGCCCTTGACCGGTCCACGACGCAGTAATACCAGGTTTTCGTAGGCGCGATCGACGTCCTCGAAACGTCTCTCGGCCAACATATCCTTCACCAGATCGGCATCGGCTCGTTGATCGAGAAAAAGCAGCGTTTCCGGGTTTAAATCCTGCTGCAGGTTTTCGTCCCGTGAATGAAAAAGGGTGCCGTAGATGACGGAAACATTGCCACGATGCTCCTCAAGCACCTCTCTGAAGCGTTCCAGACCGTTTACCCGCAAAAAACCGCAGCGACGCGACAGAGCCAGGATTTCATCCGGTTTGGACGGAAGATTATGGGTCTGGCGTTCCTGAACAACCTGGATGCGATGTTCGGTGGAACGCAAAAAGCGGTAGGCATCGCGCAGCTTGCCATGATCATCCTCATTGATCAGGCGGGCCGCCAGCAGTGTATCCAGGGCCTTTAGCGAGTTACGCTCGCGCAAGTGGGGATTCTTTCCGGCATAGACCAGCTGCAGAGCCTGAATGAAGAATTCGATCTCGCGGATGCCGCCCCGGCCCAACTTGAGATTGCTCTCACCTTCCAGCGAACGGGCCAGAGAGGCATCAATCTTCTGCTTCATGTGCTTCATGTCCTCGATCAGATTATAATCGAGGTATTTGCGGTAGACGAACGGCTGCAGCATTTTAAGAAACTGTTCGCCCAACTCCAGGGAACCGGCCACCGGCCGCGCCTTGAGCATCGCCGTGCGCTCCCAGGATTGCCCCCATGACTCGTAATAGATCTCGGCCGAACGCAGTGAAGACGCCATGTCGCCCGACTTGCCTTCCGGACGCAATCCCACGTCAACCCTGAAGACAAACCCATCTTCGGTTGCCTGCGAAAGCGCCTTGCTGATCATCTCTCCCATCTTGTTGAAATAGGTGTGAAGGGAGACAACCCCTTTTCTTGAGCTGGAACCGTTCTCGACTCCGGTAGTCTCTCCCTTGTCGGACTCATAAAAATAAATGATGTCGATATCGGAGGAAAAATTCAGTTCCCGGCCGCCAAGCTTGCCCATGCCGATGACTGTAAGCTCGGCTTCGCGCAAACCGTTTGGCGTTTCCATCATCGGACGGCCGTACTCCCTGGCCAGACAGCGCCGGCAAACCTCGCAGGCCATCTGCAGCGAAGCCGACGCCAGGCTGGAAAGCTCGTCGGTAACTTCTTCCAGAGTTGCCAGGCCGTTCAGATCGCGGGCCGCGATGCGCAGTATTTCGGCTCGCTTAAAGAGTCGCAGCTGTTTCTGAAGCTCTGCAAAATCGGTTGAATCATCCATCCGGGATCGTAAGGCAACCAACATGTCGGTGAAACTGCGCGAAATATCGATTCCGTTTTCAAGAAACAGCTGGCGCACTGTTTCCGGGGTTTTGTAGATCAGATTGACCAGGAACGGCGATGAACCGCATACCAGAACGAACTGGGCCAGACGTTTCTTGCGACCCGCCAGTTTGGTCAGATCGGCGGGGCCGATCACCCCGGCCAAGCGTTCGAAAGCGTTCAGCGCCATATCGGGAGACGGAGTCAGCAATGAATTGATGATGATGCGATGCAATTCATCCACTGTAAAATACGGCTGTAAAAGTATTATGTTATCGGCGGAACGAGACCCGTACTGATAACCATGGGATTCCAGAAAAACGGCCAGTTCCCTTCCGCACTCAACAGGGTCGCTGATGGCAATGACATGGCGGAAGTCCTGCGAGAAACGCTCGACGTGCATGCTATTTACCCGCGACCTTGCGCAAACCGGCGCGATAGTCATCCTTTACGATGCCGTTCTCGGTAATGATAGCCGTGATGTAGCGGGCCGGTGTGACGTCGAAGGCCGGGTTGCGGACCTTGACCCCTTCCGGCGCGATCGCATTGCCCTTGATATGGGTCACCTCGCTGTCGGGGCGCTCCTCGATCGGAATCTTGCTGCCGTCACTGAGGCTCAAGTCAAGGGTCGAGACCGGCGCCGCCACGTAGAAGGGGATATTGTTTTCTTTGGCCAACACCGCCACCGAATAGGTGCCGATCTTGTTGGCGGTGTCGCCATTGGCGGCGATCCGGTC
>CAYWJJ010000131.1:0-4554 GCA_964458105.1 uncultured Geobacter sp. | reverse complement strand
CCGGAGTTTCAGCACAATCCGCGTAATCGTTGTTACTACTGCAAGAAGGAGCTGTTCGCCAAGCTGCGCGGCATTGCTGAAGAACAGGGATTGCCCCATGTACTTGACGGCACCAATGTCGATGACCTTGGGGATCATCGTCCTGGCCGTCAGGCTGCAGCTGAACTTGGAGTGATAAGTCCGCTGGAGCAATCTGGGCTCACAAAAAATGAAATAAGACAGCTTTCACACCAGCTTGGCTTGCCGACATGGGACAAGCCTGCCTATGCATGTCTGTCAAGCCGCTTTCCTTATGGCACAGCCATAACTCCTGAACGGGTCAGGCAGGTGGGGCGGGCGGAGGAATCATTGTACACACTCGGATTCCGGATACTGCGTGTCAGGTATCACGGAGACATAGCGCGTCTTGAACTTGGCCCGGAAGAATTTCGTAACGCTGTAGGGCCTCTAAAAGAGCAGGTTATTCAGATGATGAAACAAGCAGGCTTTACTTTTGTATCTGTAGATTTGGAGGGATATAGAACCGGGTCAATGAATTAAAATGATGGCCTACTCGCCCTTGTGGTCAATGGCAACAAGGAGAATATTCTTCATTGTTTTACTGGAACTGTTTAATATTGTTCAGCAGACTTTCAGTCAAGCAGTAAAATACACAACAATATTGGTGTGTTAAAATTTGGCATGTTTACTGCGTATTTTATTAGCCGACATCGGTTCAAGAGGTCTACAATTCAGGTAATTTGTTAAAAGGGAGGGAATACCCATGTCTACCATCGCTCAATTATCACCCAACAGCGTTGCTGCAAGACCCATCGATGTCAATCTAGCATCCCAGACACCACAGAACGCCATTAATGTTAAATCTGGTGAAGTTGCTCAAAAAACGACTCAGAAGTCAAAAACTGATACCGTTATCGTTTCAAGCCAGGCACTGAAGTTGTCATCACGGCTTGATAAGGTGCCGCAGCAGAAAAACAAGTGAAGAATCAGATGAAACATTTTCGGGTAATTACCCAGTAAAAGGAGTCATGCATGGATGCCATGATGATAAGTTCTTCCGCGCTTGTTGCCCAACGCACCAGAATGAATCTGATTGCCAGTAACCTGGCCAACGCACTTGCAACAAGAACACCGGAAGGTGGGCCTTACAAACGCAAAGACGCCATGTTTGCTGCCATGCCCATGGAAAAGAACTCGTTTGCGTCGATACTGGACAAGAAGAGTCAGCCGGATGCAAAGGGTGTGGAAGTAATGGAGATCATGGAGGACCACAATCCGCCAAGGCTCCAATACGACCCATCTCATCCCGACGCCAATCAGCAGGGGTATGTGGCCTATCCCAATGTAAATGTCATTGAGGAAATGACGGACATGATGAGTGCAACACGCTCCTATGAGGCAAACGTGACGGCATCAAAAGCATCAATGAGCATGCAGATGAAGTCGATGGAAATTTTGAGCAAATAATCAGTTTGTGCTGATATTTGATTGATCGGTGAATAAAAACCGAAGAAATGGACCTCTTAAGATGAAAAATACGAAATATATGGTACATGTATTAATCGCTTTAACGTTTGTAACAACTGTACCGGCTTTTGCTGGTCATGACCACGGTGGAGGGCGTGACTCAGGTGGACATTCATCTGCGCCAAGCCAGGCAGATCAACAAGCTGCAAGTACAGCCGGGCAGCTCTTGAAAAACTGCACCCAGCATGTTGATAGTATTCAGCGGCATATTGATAGATTGCAAGCCAAGATAGCGGAAAAGCGGGGAGCAAGTTCCATCAATGATGAACTGGAAGCGCTTGAACAAAAACTGAAAGAGGCAAAAGAGATTGTGAGATCTTTGCAAATATATTAACGAGGTTTGTGGTTTGTGACGATGCATATTCCACAACGGTGTTGAATATTATTAAATTGTCTCCTGCCTGAATCAACTCCGTAACACAATAAAACAACTTAAAATCAGTTTGTTATGTAGTTGGCATGATCTATGTAGAAGTTTATCTAAAAAAGAAACTTCATCCGAGGTTACCATGAAACACTTTGTAGCAGCTCTTTCAATTGTATCGGTTGTTGCGTTCTCATCCAGTTCCGGTTACGCCGAAGATGCGAAACCTGCAGAAACCCTCCCATCGCTGGTTAACACGGCCCTTGCCAGCAATCCCGAACTAAAGTCATCCCAGGCCAAATGGCAAATGTTTGTCAACAAGGCAAAGCAGGCATCGGCTCTGGAAGACCCCATGTTCATGTTCAAGCTTCAGAATCTGGTGGCACGGGAGCCGTTTTCCTTTGGCGGCAGTGACCCGCAGACCGCCAAGGTTATCGGCATTTCCCAGCAGCTCCCTTTCTGGGGTAAACGAGCCATCAAACAGGAAATAGCCAGCTATGAAGCTGAGTCATATAAATGGTCAATTGAAGAGCGCAAGCTGGAATTGACCCGCATGGTGAAGGAAACCTACTACCAGATATGGGCAATAGACAAGTTTTTGGGAATCATTGATAAAAATCTGAACATTCTTTCCGATTTCATCACGATTGCCGAGTCCAAATATTCCGTTGGTCAGGGCGTGCAGCAAGATATCTACAAGGCCGGACTGGAAAAGTCCAAGATGATCGATATGCAGATAACGCTTCAGCAACAGCGCAAAAGCCTGGAAGCCAACCTTAATTATCTCCTCTATCGTCCTGGTACTACACCAATCGGTACCATCGCTGATTTCACACTGCCGCCGTTGCCCCAGTCAGCCGATCAACTCAAAGATACCGCCTATGAAAATCGTCCTCAAATAAAAAGTCTCTCCAGCTTGGTAAACAAGGGGCAAGCTGGGCATCGGCTCGCTCAGAAAGAGTTTTATCCCGATTTTAATCTGTCTTTCGAATACATGTTTCGCGAGAAGGTTGATACTGAAATGATAAAAGATCCCGGCTACAACATGTTTACCGTCGGAGTTACCTTCAATCTGCCGTTCCAACAGGAAAGGCGACGGGCAATGCTGGCTGAATCCACTTCTGAGACGAGCATGGCCACTGAAGAGTTGAATGCCCTGAAGAACACTATTTCCTATAATATCAATGACACCCTCACTCAACTGGAACGCCGTCGGAGGCTCATCGAACTCTACAAAGGGGGCATTATTCCCCAGGCGGAACAGTCGCTGGAATCGGCGGTTATCAGCTATCGGGTAAGCAAGGTCGATTTTCTTACCCTGCTCGATGGCAGGATGAACCTGTTCACGTATGAACGCGAACTATATGAATCGCAGGCAGAATATATGATGAAGCTGGCTCAACTCGAAGCGGCAGTGGGAACAGATCTTGTGTCTGCACCAGCGATGCAGATACCATCTCCGCAGACAGTTATGCCGGAACAGCCGCAAACACCTGATGAACCAGTCCCTGCTGCTTTACCAGCTACGGCAGTTCCTGCATCCGAACACTCACAACATAAATAAAATCCATATACCGAGGTACAACCATGGCCCTGAACAAAAAAATTGCAATACCACTGGTAGTAATTGTACTGGCTGCAGCTGCGGGTGGCGGCTGGTACCTGTGGCAAAAGAAACAGCCCGGCAAGGCAACAGATCAGAAAGCAGTGCAAGGCAAACAGCTCTACACCTGCTCCATGCATCCCTTCATCATCAAGGACAAGCCGGGTACCTGCCCGATCTGCGGCATGGAGCTGATCAAGAAAATTGAAGGAGCCGCAGACAGTGGAGCCCAGACCCCTGAGCAGAAACAACAGGCTGAGATGCTCGGCCATGTCTCCATGTCCGCCAACCAGCGCATCATGGCTAACGTAGCCACGGTGGAGGCGAAACAGGGTACCCTGAGCAAGGAAATCAACGCGGTCGGCATCGTGCAGTACGACCAGTCGCGCCAAGCCAAGGTCACCGCCTGGATCGCCGGGCGAATCGACAAGCTGCATGTGAACAAAGTCGGAGATTTTGTTAGCAAGGACAAGCCGGTAGCTGAGGTCTACTCTCCCGATCTGCTGGCAACCCAACAGGAATATCTGCTGGCGGTCAAGAGCCGTGACCAGCTGAAGAACTCGCCGATCCCCTCCATCTCCCAGAACGGCGATGGTTTGGTAGCGTCGGCCAAACAGCGCCTGATGTTGTTCGGGGTCAAGGAAAGTCAGATCGCCGAACTGGAAAAGGTCGGTAAACCCAACATCCGTCTGCCGATCTACACCCCGCTCTCCGGCATAGTCATTGAAAAAATGATGCAGCAGGGGCAGTACGTCAACACGGGAGAGGTGCTCTTCAACATTGCCGATCTTTCGAAGGTTTGGGTGGAGATCGATGTCTTCGAAAATGAAGCACCCTACGTCCGGGTCGGACAGCAGGTGGAAATACGCTCGGCAATAGAACATGGTGCGCTATTTAATGGCAGGATCAGTTTCGTATACCCGTTTCACGATCCCAAAACCCACACTGTCAAGGCCCGCGTGGAAATGCCCAACCCCAAGCATATGTTGAAGCCGGACATGTTCGTCAATGCCATCATAAAGGTTCCACTGGCCAAGGGCATCGTGGTTCCGGTAACGGC
>CAYWJJ010000130.1:0-4775 GCA_964458105.1 uncultured Geobacter sp. | reverse complement strand
CGGGCAGATAATCGATAACCTCGCCGTTGCCGTGAAAGAAAATCACCAGCGGCCTGCGCTCAGCCGATTTCCGCCGAAGGGGCGGCATGAACCACGCCTCGCCCCGCACCGTTCCGGCAACCACAGCGATCGGCACAATGCCGTATGGCGGCTGACCGCTCACCTGTATGCTGCGTCCGGGGTAGATAATCTGGCGCTGCATCAAAAAAACCAGCAGGGCATAGCCCGTATAAGCAATACCGGCCATCGTGAATAACCTGAATAATGGATGTGATGGCATGGCTTGACTCCTTTAAGTGACTAACATCCGTTTCCTGAAGATCAAAAAACCGAGCAGATAGAAGATGGCCCCAAACAGAAGCACAGCCATGAAACCGGCAGTCATGGCAACCATAACCGCCAGAAGCGGAGCCAATACGGAAAAAGCACCGTTGACGGTCCAGGCCCAGGGAAGCAGAGCGGGTTCCACCTGGCCGAGCAGTTTGAGACCGGCCGGAAACGGGATGCCCATCAGAGATCCGGGAATGGAGATCAGGATACAGAGGAGAGCACCCCTGAACGGCAGCGGCAACGAGGTGACACTGGCGGAAAGAGGCGGCAGCAATATGGCACACAGGATGATGCACATAACCAGAATCAGAATTGAATCAGGATGCGCCAGAAAAGGATAGCGATGACTGAACAGACTGCCGAGCCCGGAGCTGATCAACAGTGATGAGAGCACGACCGCTACAGCCAGGGTGGGATGTTCCAGCGGCAGGATCAGCTTCTGAATCAGCGCCACCTCGACAAACATGTAAGCCAGACCGAGCAGGGCAAAATAGGACAGGTGGAGTGCCCGGACCCTGCTGATGCCGCGTTTGTCGCTGGTCCGAGCCAGCGCCGGCAGTGCTACCAACAGGACGGTGATGGCAAGAACCTGCAGAAACACGACCGGAAGAATAAATCCTTCTTCAAGAAAGAATTGCCACTTGCTGCCCATGGTCCGGTAGGTTTCGGGAATCCTGTCCAGCTTCAGAAAATGTGAAAAGAAAGGTGCCCTGTCCCACACCGGACTGACGTCAAAGAGATAACCGGCCAGGTAGGAATGCCGTTCCTGTGGTGAGAGGATGGCCCTGAAGGCTTTGAAATAATCCAGGTCCCTGGTTTTGACATAAACGTTGCTCTGCTCTGCATTCATGCCGGGCAGCCAGGCCAGGTCAAAGCGCTTTTCACGGGCAAAGTTCCTGACGGCTGCCGTTTCGTCCAGCGTGAGAGGGGATCTTTTGGCCAGGATGGTAATAGTGCCCCAACTCCTGATCGCCGCCAGATGGACGGCCGGTTCCGGCGCCCCCAGCTCTTCCAGGGCCGTTGCCAGAGTGGCCAGAATCCGCAGTTCGGTCCTTGGCGGCGGTATGATGAAGAGGTTGAAGGTCAGCACTCCATTGCCGGTCAGGTGTTTCAGATACTCCTTGAATGCTTCCACGGTAAAGCGGTAATCCTCGGCAATGCCGAAGGCCGCCGACGGCTCCGTACCCTGGAGGGTGATATCAATCAGATCGAAATGCCTGGGCCGGCCAGACAGCCACGATCTCCCCAGACCGCTCCGACTCTCCCGGTCATAAAGTCCTCCGCTTATCTCCCGCAGATCGTCTCGAACAATTGCCTCCAGCGCATGCACACTCTCCACCGTCGCAACATGCTGCGCTCCGTGCCGGCGTGCCATCAGCACCGGCAAGCCGCCTCTCGGATCAAGGATCAGTACATCCCGGCGAGGGCCGAGCGCATAGGGCATCGCAGCGGGCAGATGCTCCAGGAAAGCCAGTTTTCCCTGATCCGCAACTGCTGTGACGGCATTCACCTCGCCACCGTCAATGCTGATCCCGATCTGTTCAGGAAGCGGTTCCTGATAGCGCAGGCTGAGACCCGGCGCATAACGAACCGCGGGACTCCTGAACGCATCGATCCTGGCGAAAGCGGTATTCCAGGTGTGGAGATGCTCTGCGCCGGGATAGCGCAAGGCCGATTCGAGCCCCTTATAGGGAGATATGGTCGGACGGATAAAGACCGGATCGAGAATCAGGAGGCCAACAATGACAGAACCGGGCAGAAGAGCCGCAAGCCTGAGTCGCCGCCCCCCGGTCAGGCATGAGGCTCCGATTACCAGCAGGGAGATCAACAGGACCCCTCGTTCGGGCGGCACGAATCTCATCAGCAGCAAAATGCCGAGTGAACCGGTTCCGGCGCCGGTCAGATCTGCGCCGTACAGCAAACCGGCCCGTTGGCTCTCAACGCTGAATGCTGTGGCGATAACCAGGCCGGAGAAAAAGAATGGCAGGGCCAGACAGAGATAGGTCAGCAGGATATTGAGGAGTTCAAGTTTTTCCCAAGCCAGGCGAACCGGATCGAAAGCGACCAGATTGGCAAGCAGAAAACCCGCCGGCATTGCAACTCCCAGACAGAGTGCATACCAGCCGATCCGATCAAGCCTTTTCAGGCCCGGGTAAAGAGCCAGAAGCGTCCCGCTGGAGGCGAAACCAAGCATGGCGATGCTGATGACCATGAAAGCGAAGTGGTACCAGAGGGTGATGGAGAAGATACGTGTCAAAAGCACCTGAAAGGCGAGACTCGCCATCGAGGTTAGAAATATCAGCGAAGGGATTCTGGCATCCAGTTTCATCATCTGATGCTCCGGAACAGCGACCGGGAAACAAACAGGTTCATTCCGGTTTGAAACCGGAATTGCATAACTCCATTACGGCCAAAAATGCCTACACATCCAGTACCACAACCGCCTTCCAGAGACCGTCCCTGAACACAACCTGCAAACGGTGCAGCGTGACCGCCTTGACATCAACCAGCAGGCGATGCCGAGCGGCATCAATCTGCTCCCCGCTGGCAACCGCCTCCAGGGTGAAACACCCTTCCCGCTCCTCTATTCGCACCGAATCGGCGTGCAACAGCAGTCGACTGGCATCTTTATAGAAGATCAGCTCCTGCAGGAAGGAGAGCAGCAGCAGATCCAGCTCTTCATGTTCCAGCCGTATGGTGAGTGTCTGCAGCCGCGCCACCTGTTCCGGCAGTTCGGCCATCGTGTGCAGCAGGGCGGCGGCGCTGGAAACGAACAGCTCCTCCCGCGTCTCACCCCAGGCTTCGAAGGCCACATCGGCGGTGGAGATTTCATCATTAAATCGAAACGGCATGCCTACCCCTTGATATTGCCGATCGGGATCAGCTTGACGACTCTTCTGCTGAGCCCGGCCTCTTCGGTTGCCCGGGTCACAACGTCGATATCCTTGTAGGCCAGGCCGGCCTCCTCGGCCAAACCGCCATAAGAGGCGGTGCGGACATGGATTCCGCGCTGCTCCATTTCACCCAGCAATTTCCGTCCCTGGACCATCTTTTTGGCCTGGTGGCGGCTCATGGTCCGCCCACTGCCGTGGGCCGTGGTGCAGAAGGTCGGGGCAGAGCCAGCCTCTCCGGCCAGCAGGTAGGAACCGGTTTCCATGCTGCCGCCGATGATGACCGGCTGGCCGGTTTCCCGATAACGGTCCGGTAGGCCGGGCATGCCCGGCCCGAGTGAGCGGGTCGCCCCCTTGCGGTGAACCAGCACTTCGCGCTGTATTCCATCGACCAGATGCTTTTCCAGCTTGGCGGTGTTGTGGGCCACGTCATAGACCATGCGCATCCCCAGGTCTTCGGGTGAACGCCGAAAAACCCGCGAGAACACCTCGCGGATACGGTGAAGGATTACCTGGCGGTTGGCAAAACCCATGTTGGCCGCGCACTTCATCGCGGCAAAGTAGGCCTGCCCCTCGGGCGAGCGGAATGGGGCGCAGGCCAGCTCCCGGTCATACAGCTTGATGCCGTATTTGGTGGTCATGACTTTCAGAAAGGTCTGCAGATAGTCGGTGGCCACCTGATGGCCGAAACCGCGGCTGCCGCAGTGAAACATGATTACCACCTGGTTGGGAATGGTGATGCCGAAGGCCCGCGCGGTGGCCCCGTCAAATATATTTTCAGGCCGCGCCACCTGGATTTCGCAATAGTGATTGCCGGAACCCAGGGTGCCGATCTGGTCGAAGCCGCGTTCGATGGCCTTGTCACTGCAGGCGTCGGCATCGGCTCCGTCAAAGCAGCCCCCCTCCTCGGTCAGCTCCAGATCCTCCGGCAGCGCCAAGCCATTCTCCAGGCACCAGCGGGAGCCGTTCTCGATCACCCGCCGGAATTTACTACGCGAACAGCGCACGAAACCGGTACAGCCTACTCCGGTCGGAATCGCGAAGAACAGCTCGTCCACCAGCTCGCGAATGCGCGGGCGTACCTCGTCCTCGGTCAACGTCGTCAGGACCAGTCGCATGCCGCAATTGATATCGAAGCCGATCCCTCCCGGAGAGATCACGCCGGCTTCAGGGTCAAAAGCAGCCACGCCGCCGATCGGAAAGCCATAGCCCCAGTGGCCGTCCGGCATGCAGTAGGAGTAGTTTATAATGCCGGGCAGGCAGGCCACGTTGGCGGCCTGATCGAAAACTCCGGCCTCCATGCCGCTCAGCAGTGATTCAGAAGCGATAATGCGGACCGGAACCCGCATGCCATCTTTATAGGTCACCGGGAGTTCCCAGATGGTATCAGTTATTTTGCGCAGCTGAGGTGGGAGTGACATGGTCTGTCCTCCGTGCAGATCTGTTTGAAGGTTTCGTTTGAAAATAATTTCCACTCTGTCCGGAACGCTTACATTGGCAGTAAACATCCCCCACCAGAGGTGGGGGCTTTCAAAATCGTGAACCGCTCAAAGC
>CAYWJJ010000129.1:0-5169 GCA_964458105.1 uncultured Geobacter sp. | reverse complement strand
GATCGTCTGTAAATCCATGGGATCCTCTCTTTGAGAACAGATGTGACAGTGGCAGGATTATACAATTATTACCCCCGTAAAGTTTCATCGCATACAGTTCCGCATGATCATTTCTCAATTATCAAACAACTTTCTTAAAATCATTAGATTTCAAGCGACCGATAAATATAAATAAATTTATGTTTATGTTCTCGGCAAGCTCATTATGTTAAAATTGTAGCATATCGTTATGCATATTATATACCACAGTTATATTTTAATAAACGCATGACTTAACCATTCGTTATTTATGGTTATTTTTGCCATGGCAAATTCTTATTATATTTTATCTGTCTGTTGCATACTAAATATCGTAGCTTTGTGGTGTTCGTGTTCGGGCGTTCCCGTGTGCTGTCGGGCTAACTGGCTTAAAAACGGCATGAATGCCGGGTGGATTGTTGTTGTGACGGCTGCTTGTTGGCATACGATATGTCGGATAAGATACTATATGTCGTAGTAGGTGGCATTTTGGTCTGTTGGAAATAAGTGATGCGAGGGTGGTTACGCGGTTTTATTCAGCGACAGTGCTGGAATGGTCGAGGCGGAGCCTGAAAAACAAACAGGTTGTATGGGTGTACGGGGTGGTTCAAAGTTCAGGTGTCATACGAAATAAAGTAGTTGCTACTAAATAAAGTAGTTATTCTGTGGGGCGGAATTTTGGCAATCACGTCGTGTTCCCGTTGGTCTCAGGCCAACTTGGCTGGCATCTGCGCATCTTTATTGTCGATTGATTTGATAGCTATCTACGAAATATCGTACCTAAATACCGATTTGCCCGATACAAAAATATATTATATATGTATAGCCTAGCAATAACAGCTAGTTGCGCTAAATGCCATGTTGTGTATTTATGTGGCACACTTGCTGCAAAACAATATTCTATTAAATCGAATTATATTTACTGCAGCTTTGCAAGCCAATCCAAATAGTTTTAGTACAAACAACTATCATACAGGCGAAGGGAGATGTAACGAGATGACAAAAAATAATAACGGTGAATTACTGAAGAGAATCAGGCACAAAGGTCTCCATTCGAAGATAATGGAGGCCACAGAGACTCTTACAATGTTCAAGGATGGAATGTATCTCGGATTTTCCGGCTTTGCCGAGGGTCACCCGAAAACTGTACCGGGTCTGCTGGCAGATTACGTGGAAAATAACGGTCTTGAAGGAAAAATGAAGTTTAACGTATATACCGGCGCATCGATCGGGACGGATGTGGACGATCGTTGGGCAAAGCTCGGCATGCTTGGCAAGCGTTGGCCCCATCAGCAGGGGAATGTGATTCGCAAGGCAATCAATGCCGGTGAAGTCAATTACGGTGACCGTTATCTTTCCATGTATGCCCAGGATTTCGGCTATGGATTTTATACCCTGGAAAATGGCGGCAAAATTGATATCGCAATCATTGAGGCGAGCTGTATTACCGAAGATGGTGGAATAGTACCAACTCTTGCTGTTGGCATCATTTCTGAAATTATCGAGCGTGCGGAAAAGGTCATCATTGAGATCAATACTAAAATACCTTCGCTGGAAGGTCTCCACGACTGCGTAAAAGTATCAACCCCCCCCAACAAGCAGGTCTATAATATCATGAACGTGATGGATCGGATCGGCTCCACCAGTATTCCCTGCGATCCGGCCAAGGTAGTGGCGATCGTCGAATCCTACAAGGATCCGGTCGGCCGGCCGCTGGGCGCACCGGACGCGAATTCCGTACTGATTGCCAACCATATCATCGAGTTCCTGCAGTCTGAAGTGGCGAGTGGTCGTTTACCGAAAAATTTGCTGCCGCTTCAGTCGGGAGTGGGATCCATCGCCAATGCCGTTGTTGGGGGCATCCTCAACAGCCCCTTCGAGAATCTGACTGTCTGGACCGAGGTGCTACAGGATAACCTGCTGGACATGTTTGATTCCGGCAAGCTCGACTATGTGACGACCGCCTCTTTCTCGCTTTCCGAAAACGGCATAAAACGACTTCTGGCAAACTGGGACAAATATACTTCTCGAACCATGCTGCGCCCGATCCAGATCACCAATCATGCGGAGCCGGTGCGACGGCTTGGTCTGATCTCCATGAATACCCCGGTGGAGTTCGATATCTATGCCCATGTCAACTCGTCCATTGTGAACGGTTCCCGGCTGCTCAACGGGGTCGGCGGTTCCGGCGACTTCATGCGCAACGCCTATCTTTCCATCATGCATACCCCCTCGACCCGTCCTTCGGCTACGGACCCTAACGGGATCAGTTGCGTCGTGCCGATGGTGACCCACGTCGACCACACCGAGCACGATCTGGATGTGCTGGTCACCGAACAGGGGCTGGCCGACTTGCGGGGGCTTTGTCCGCGGGAAAGGGCACAACGGATAATCACCAAATGTGTGCATCCGGAATACAAGCCGATCCTGCAGGAGTATTTCGATCGCTCGTTGCGAGAGTGCCTGGCGAGCAACAGTGCCCATGAACCGCACATGCTCTACAAGGTTTTCAATATGCACAAAAATCTGGATGATAAAGGGACCATGAAGCTGGAGAACTGGGACTAATACCAAGTCGCAATCAAATCTAATAAACATAAAGGAGTTTTCGCATGAGCAATGAATCTAAAAACTGGGCTGAACTGGCCACGAATCCAAAATTCGTTGAGCTGCACAAAAAGAAGAAGGCGTTTCTGCTGACCCTCTGGTGCCTTGGAAGCATCTTCTTCTATGCGCTGCCGATCTGTGCCGGCTACTTTCCTGATGTTATGAAGGTGAAGATCCTCGGCCGGCTTAACTTGGGGTATTTTTTCTGCCTGTTTGAATTCGCCATGACCTGGGCAATTGCCATTATCTACACGCATAAATCCAATACCTATTTTGATCCGCTCACCAAAGAAGTACTGGTTGATATTACACAGGGGGCCAATGCATGAAAAAGTTAGTTTTGATGTTGATTATGGGTTTGGGCTTGTGTTCGTTTGCCCATGCTGCCGATCCGACCGGTTCTCCTGCCGTTTCCACTCAGCAGAGTGCGGCTGGAATCCAAAAAAGTGCCGTTGCCGCTGTGCCTGCCACAGTTGCTAAGGCCCCGGCGCCTCTGGCAAAAGAGGTTAAATCCAACAAGGTCATAACCGTCAGCATGTTTATGGCAATTATCTTTGTCACGGGCGTGATTGTCGTCAGGGCGTCCAAAAGCAACAAGACGGCTGCAGATTTCTATACAGCCGGCGGGGGTATTTCCGGGTTCCAGAACGGGTGGGCCATTGCCGGCGATTACCTGTCAGCCGCCACATTCCTGGGTATCGCAGGACTTACCTCCATGTTCGGAGCTGATGGATTCATGTATACGGTGGGACCGTTTTTCTCGTTTGTTACCATCCTGCTTATCATTGCCGAACCGTGCCGTAATGCAGGCAAATATACGCTGGGTGATATCCTCTCACTTCGTTCAAGCTCAAAGGTGGTGCGTGGTACCGCTGCAATTTCCGCGGTGGTAGTTTCTACGTTTTACCTGCTGGGCCAGATGGTCGGTGCCGGCAAACTGATGCAGCTTCTTCTCGGAATCCCCTATAATTATTCGGTTATCGGTGTCGGTACGCTGATGATCGTATATGTAACCTATGGCGGCATGAAGGCAACCACGTGGGTTCAGATTATCAAAGCATTTCTGCTCATGCTGAGTGGTTTGGCCCTCACCGTGCTCCTGCTCTGGAAATTCGGCTTCAACATGCTTGCCTTCTATGATGCTGTTGCCTTGAGTCCGTCGGTTCAAGACCATGTGCGCGGACTTATGAAGCATGCAACACCTGTGGAAGGCTTCGATTATGGCCAGCGTTTTCTGGAGTCGGGCCTCCTTCTCAAGGACCCGCTTGATCAGATATCCCTGGGCATTGCATTTGCTATCGGTGCGGCCGGACTGCCACACATCATGATGAGGTTTTTTACCGTTCCCGATGCCAAGGCTGCACGAAAGAGTGTTGTAATTTCGATGGTGCTTATCGGCATATTCATGCTCATGGTAACGATAATCGGATTTGGCGCAGCGCTCTATATCACCCCGCAGCAGGTAATGGCCGTCGATAGAGGCGGGAACATGGCGGCTCCCATGATCGCACAATTTCTTGGCGGCGGAGTCGGCTCGATCGGGGGAGATCTCCTGATGGCGTTTGTCTGTGCGGTCGCATTCTCCACAATCATTGCAGTGGTATCAGGTCTCATATTGGCTGTCTCTGCTGCCGTGGCGCACGACTTTTACGTTAATATCATCAAGGACGGCAAATCTGATCAGCGTCAGCAGGTCAAGGTTGCCAAAATTGCCGCTGTAGTGGTGGGCGGCATTGCAATACTTCTGGGCATTGCCTGTGAAAAGCAGAACATCGCCCATCTGGTGGTGCTGGCATTTGCCGTGGTTGCATCCAGTAATTTTCCGGTGCTTCTGTTTGCGTTGTTCTGGAAGCGGTTCAATGCCGGCGGTATAGTCGCCGGTCTCAGTTTCGGGGCGATATTTGCTATCGGAGTCGTGCTGGTGTCTCCCACGATGACATATCCTAAAAAGATTGCTGCCGATGCCAAGAAAATTGTGAATGTTCTTGAGAAAAAGCAGGTTGAAGGCGCTATTCTTTCGGAAAAAGAACTGAAAACACTGGAAAAGGCCCGGGCGGATTACAGCAGTAATAAGGACGGAAAATCCATGGTAGGGCTCGATGCACCGCTTTTCCCGCTCAAGAACCCCGCCATTCTCTCCGTGCCGGTTGGCTTTTTGGCCGCGATTATAGGTACATTCCTGTTTGGAAGCCGGCGGGAAGAAGAGATGTTTGACGAACTCTTCATCAGGCAGAATACAGGCTATAACATGGCCGAAGCGAGTGACCACTGACTTGGTTCATGGTACCGGCAGGCTTGGAATTGCAGCCTGCCGGTACAATGATCTGCATCGCATGCCCATGCTGGTTGCGGCAGATGAATATCGCTTGACAATTAAAGAAGTATTGTAGTACCCAATTGCCTAAATGTCTGTTGTAACTGAGATTTAACGCCAATACTTATAACCGCTTCCGCTTCAGTGCGGAAGCCACCCTAGTTGAAGGAGATTCCCATGTTAACCAAAGCATTCATTCCGTACCGCGGCTACTACAGCACCCCCTTTGC
>CAYWJJ010000128.1:0-5501 GCA_964458105.1 uncultured Geobacter sp. | reverse complement strand
TGGAAACCTCCCGCGCCTTCACACCCATGGAGCGGCAGGTGCTGGCCATGCTCCACCGGCTGGTATACAACGGCAGCGACGAATTTTACAGCCAGTGGATTCAGAACAGCAACTATTCCCTGGGCGCCTTCTGTTCCGGCGGCACCATCGCCAACGTTACCGCCCTGTGGGCGGCCCGCAACCGCCTCTGCGGCCCCTCGGGCGATTTCAAGGGCATCGCGCGGGTAGGGCTGCTCAAGGCCTTGCAGCACCTGGACTGCCAGGGGTTGGCCATTTTCGTGTCCCGCCGCGGGCATTATTCCCTGAGGAAAGCCGCCGACCTGCTGGGCATCGGACAGGATAACCTGATCGCGGTGGAAACGGACGACAACAGCCGCATCGACCTGAAGCGGCTGCGGGAGCACTGTGCCAGACTGCGTGGCGAAGGCATCCGCCCCTTGAGCCTGATCGGCATCGCCGGGACGACCGAGACCGGCAACGTCGATCCGCTGGAGGCCCTGGCCGATCTGGCAGCGGAACTGGGCTGCCACTATCACGTGGATGCCGCCTGGGGCGGGCCGACCCTGTTTTCAGAGACCTACCGGGGGCTGCTGAAGGGCATCGAACGGGCCGACTCGGTCACCATCGACGCCCACAAGCAACTCTATGTGCCCATGGGCGCCGGCATGGTGCTGTTCAAGGATCCGGCCACACTCTCCTCCATCGAACACCACGCCGCCTACATCATCCGCCGGGGTTCCCGGGATCTGGGCAGCCGCACCCTGGAAGGCTCACGCCCCGGCATGGCCATGCTGGTGCACGCCGGTCTCTCCATTATCGGACGCAAAGGCTATGAACTGCTCATGGATCAGGGCATCGAGCGCGCCCGCCGTTTTGCCCGGCGCATCGATGCACATCCCGACTTTGAACTGGTAACCGAGCCGGAACTCAACATCCTCACCTACCGTTACGTCCCGGCCTGGGTGCAAAAGGCTCTGGCCCAGGCTCCGGCAGAACGGGTGGCCCGCATCAATGAACTGCTCGACAAAATCATCGAAGCCATGCAGAAACGCCAGCGCGAGGCCGGAAAAACCTTCGTTTCCCGCACAAGCCTCGCCCCGGGCCGCTACAACGGCGGCACCATCACCGTCTTCCGCGTGGTTATGGCAAACCCCCTGACCACCGAGGAAATCCTCGCCGCCGTCCTCGACGAGCAATGCGAGATCGCCACCCAGGCGGACATCCAGGCCCTGTTGGAGCAGATCAAGGAATAATATGAAAAAACATCGTGTAATAACTATCCTGGCGGCAATAGGCGTATCTACCATCTTTGCTGCATATGCGGCAGCCCTGGCCTTTCCCGAAGGAACCGCTACCCCGCCCGAAGTTTGCGGAGAATGCCATAAAGCCATATACAAGGAATTTGCATTCGGTTTCGGCAGCGACAGCAGCTATCATTCGAAAACCATGTCCGGTAAGAGCAACCAGCCCCTTATCATGTCTTCGAGCATGTCAAGCAGCGCAGTAGGCCATGCCATGGCAGGAATCGGACCATTCCCCCTGCATGCCAGTGAAGTGGCAGAAGACGGCAGATCGTGCAATGTTTGCCATTACCCCGAACCGTTTTCCATCCCGGATATCAACCGCCTGGAAATCGCTTCACCCAAAGGCCGGCCGGCCGGGAAGGAATCGGGAGGACTGACCTGCGCCAGTTGCCACCTGACCCCGGAAGGCAAAATCAGGGGGCGCTACGGGATCAAGGCGCCGCACGCCACCGCCCAGGAACAGGCCATACAGACTTCCAGCATGTGCGCCTATTGCCACAGCATGGGGAAAAAGGTTTCCGGAAAGCAAACCCAGACCTTCTACGAATGGCGCGATGATTTTTTCAGAACCGGCATGGGCCGCCAGCAGTGCCAAGACTGCCACATGCCGGGAACCATGAGGAAGCTGACAGAGGACTCTGCTGCTCCGGAGCGGATTGTGGCCCGTCACCTATGGACCGGCGGACGTTCCCTGCAGCGCATCCAGAGCGCATTGAGCCTGGTTGCCGTTCAACCTGAAAACGGAAAAAGCACGATGGCTTTCCATGTAATTAACATTGGAGCCGGGCACTCGGTCCCCACCGGTTCAAACCGGCGCGCCATATATCTTAATGTGGAAGTATTCAACGGGAAGGGTAAAAAAGTGGCGGCCAACGATTGGATGTTTGCGCCATGGTACGGATCAAGGCCCGACGACCGGAAGTTTTTGGAAGAAGATAAAAAGCTCCCCGATGGAGCAGCAGCGGCCCAGGCCGACGTGCAAGGCCCTCATGAGGCACCGCTCCTGGCGGGAGAAGAGCGGGTTCTAAGTTGGAGTCCCTCCCTGAAGCCCGGCAAGTACACCGTAAAAGCCGTCATGACCTATGACATCAACCGTTACAACCCAAGAAGCATCAAAAAGGATCAAACCGAGTTTAAAAATATCACTCTGTCTATCCAGGTGAAGTAGGGGATTTTTTAAACCGGTATCGCCCAGTATCACTTTTCCTGTTGCAGCCACCCGCGCCGGTTCAATTCGGCCTCCATGCGCCGGTAGTCACAATACAAGCGTTCTGCCAGCGACGAAGCGGATGACAGTTCACCGTCCTTGGCAAGTTTTTCCAGCTGCAGGGCGGTTTCCCGCATCTGCTCGGCTCCAACCGTGGAACAGGCTCCCTTGACTGCGTGAGCCTGTTTGCGCAGGCCGACGGCATCCCCCTCCTTCAGGAGTTCCTTCAGCGAAGCCAGGTAGTTCGGCGTACTCCTCACGAAAATATTCAGCACATCCCGGGCCAGGATGCGATCGTCAAGATTGCGGCGCAGATAATCGGCTTCATTGAATACCGGCAGATCGGGCGCGTCGGCAGCGCCATTAAATACTGAGCGAGCGGGCATTTTGATTTCAGGCTGTTTGATGTTTTCGGCAAATCCTTCGTGCGGAAGCCATTTTTCGAGCAATGGAACCAACAGCGACAGGTCGATCGGCTTGGGAATATAATCGTCCATGCCCGCTTCCAGGCACTTTTCACGATCACCTTCCAGTGCATTGGCGGTCATGGCAATGATCGGCATGTCATTCCGCATTACAGCGACATTTGCGGAACGGATCAGCATGGTTGTCTCATAGCCGTCCAAACCGGGCATCTGGCAATCCATCAGCACCAGGTCAAACGGTTCGGTTTCAAGGCGTTGCAATGCCTCATAACCGCTCTCGGCCAAGGCATGGCGGAACCCGGCCTTTTCCAGCAGAGCCACCGCAACCTTCTGGTTGATAGGGTTATCTTCAACCACCAGAATTTTGAATTTTCCGCGCTGGTCAGAGTATGAAACCGACTGTTTGATCAGTTCATTGATCTTTTCTTCAGCCACCAGCCCGGTTTCTCCGGTCGAAATTTGTCCAAATCTCGCTGTAAAGCTGAAAACCGAACCTTCCCCTTCCTTGCTGGAAACCTCCAGTTTTCCCCCCATCAGCTCAACCAACTGCCTGGAGATCGAAAGACCCAGCCCGGTTCCGCCGAAACGCCGTGTGGTCGTACTGTCAGCCTGCGTGAATGGTTCAAATATCTGTGGAAGCTGGTCGGGCGCGATTCCAATACCTGTATCGGACACTGTGAAGCAAAGTGTCAAGCGCTGTTCCTCCAGGGACTCTACGGAAACCCGAATCGTAACACTGCCATTCTCGGTAAATTTTACGGCGTTGCTGGAAAGGTTCAGCAGAATCTGGCGCAGCCTGGCCGGGTCTCCACGCACAATGGCCGGCACATCCGGTTCGATCCGGCAGCTGAGGGCAAGCCCTTTCTCATCGGCGCCAGGCTGCAGTATCGGAATCAATTCGTCCATGATGCCGGCCAGCTTGAACGGCACCTCTTCCACCCCCATTCTGCGCGCCTCAATCTTGGAATAATCCAGAATGTCGTTGATAATGGCCATCAGCTGTTTGCCGCTTTTCCGGATAAGGCCGACATAGTTGCGCTGTTCTCCGCTCAGGGGCGTGCTTGACAGAAGGCCGGCCATGGCTATCACCCCGTTCATCGGAGTCCGTAGCTCGTGGCTCATATTGGCCAGAAATTCACTCTTGGCGGCATTGGCACGGGCCGCTTCGACCGCCAGCTCACTGGAGCGCTGCACCGCCTTCTCCAGATACTGATGGGTTTCGAAAAGTTTTTCTTCGGCTTCCTTGCGCTCAGTGACATCGTTGCCGATACTCAATACCTCGACCAGCGCTCCGTTTTTTTCACATACCGCGGCATTGCTCCAGTGCATCCAGATTCGTCGACCGTCGCGCGTCATGTTTTCATTTTCATATTCATGATAATCGGCCGGAGAGCGTAAAATGTTTTCCAGCATTTGACGCATGTCTCTGCCGGCGGAATCTGTTTCGGGAACGATTGTACCAACCATGTGGCGTCCGAACAGCTCCGCCCGTTTGTACCCGAAGCATCTCTCGCCAAAATCGTTGATATAGGTAATCTCGCCATTTACATCCCATCTCAGAATAACCGTACGGGCATGCTCGATCAGCTCCCGGTAATTCCGCTCACTCTGCAAGAGGGCATCTTCAGCAAGTTTGCGCTCGGTTATGTCGTGACAGACATGCACGGACCCGACCTGCAAGCCGGAAGGGTTCATCAGAGGAGTGCCTGTAACGGTGAAATATCCTTTCAGGTGTTCGATGTAAAGATCCGCCGAGTGCTGTCCGCACTTCTCCATCGACAGAATATGCAGGCATTCGGGCGGCGGCTCTTTAGTGCCATGCACAACCTCGAAACAGTAGCGACCGATTATCCTGTCCAGCGGCAAATCAAGTCGCTCCAGCATTGCGCGGTTGGCATGCACGATAGTCCCGTCACTCGCCAGAATATAAATCAGATCATTAACGGAGTTGAACGTTTCCTCCCAGGTCTCCTGCGAGCGCTTCAGTTCTTTTCTGCATTCATCAATTCCGTTCTCAAGTTCCTTGTTGATCCGGCACAACTCGTCAAAGCGCTGTTTCAGCAGGTCATAACTGCATTGCATGTCAATGGGCAAACTATTTTCCATATTACCTCCAGGCTGTCAGCGCTTCGGAGTTTACCAACAAACCGGATTAAACTCCACTATAGATATGGCAGGATCTGCTGTTCGTATACAAAAAGAGTCAATTGTGCCGCTGCAACTGTGCGGCTGAGAGCGTCACAATTTGGCCGAATATACGATACCTTTTTTTATTGACAACCACAACATAACAATCTATAAAGACGGTCTGTTTTTTTAAGGTTTTCTTCGGTACAAACAGCATGAACGCCTGCATGGATTCATGTAAATATGTTTTTATTTTCAGCATATTGCTGAAATAAACGGCGGTGTAGCTCAGTTGGCTAGAGCAAGCGACTCATATTCGCTAGGTCCGGGGTTCAAATCCCTGCACCGCCACCAACTTCCCGAAACGCCCTGATATTTTCAGGGCGTTTTTTTGTGTGCGCCAGGCATGGCGCGTGGCGCGTAAGCGCCATCTGTTTG
>CAYWJJ010000127.1:0-5753 GCA_964458105.1 uncultured Geobacter sp. | reverse complement strand
CAAACAGATGGCGCTTACGCGCCACGCGCCATGCCTGGCGCACACAAAAAAACGCGCCGGAAGGCGCGCTGTGAACGGACAGTTCGCACATATCAACCATGTGCATTCCTGATGGGTTATCCCTTCCGTCCCGGTTCGCCATCGAATCCGTGCGGTATGTAACTCTGCTCTCCAGCCGTTGTTTGATCAACTCCCACAATGGGTAGTTGTCACGGAGGGTGGCAACAGTAACAGAGACATTATTATTTATCCATACTTTTCATCCAGCAACCCGGAACACTTAGAATTTTTAAATCTGGCAGGTCAGGTTCTTCATCGACTCCAGCTCTTTGATCACTTCGGCACTCTGGGATCGGCGCATTTCCATGTTGTCAAACATCTCAGTCACCATGTCGCTGACCGATTCGACCGTACGGCGAATCATTTTTCCGTCATCCACCTGACGTGAAGTGGAGTTGACCATCTCGTGGGCCATATCCTTGATGGTTTCAATGGATCGCGCAATACTTCTGGTAGCTTTGGCCTGGTCTGTGGACGCGATGAATATCTGGGATGTCATCGAGCTGATATCCTCCATCGAACGCGCAACGAGTTGAACACTGGAGACCTGCTCCTGCGTAGCCAGCTTGATTTGCTGGGTCATATCAAGCGAACAGGCTGAACGATCATAGATCGCTTTCAGCGATTCGCCGGTGGTATGGCCCAGTTCAACGCCGCGATGTACAAGATCTTTGGTAGCGGTGATATTGTTGGCAGCGGTTTTGGACTCGCTCATGATCTCTTCGATGATCGAAGTTATCTCGCCGGTGGAATGGCCGGTCTGGAGCGACAGATTGCGGATTTCGTCAGCCACAACTCCGAAGCTTTTGCCGTATTCGCCGGCCTGGGCGGCAATGATCGAAGCGTTCAGCGCCAGCAGGTTGGTGCGTTTGGTGATATCGTTAATGACACTGACAATATTTTCGATACGGGTGCTGTTCTCGGCCAGTCGCTTGATGGCATCATACGAGATTCCAACTGAACGCTGTATTTCATCCAGAAAGCTGATCGTTTCGGCAACCACGGTTCGACTTTCTTCAGCCTGCAGCTTGACCTGATTTGAAACTTCATGGGAGATGGCTGCGTTCTGCTCCACATTGCTGATGGTGCTGTTGATCTGCTCCATGGCCGCCGCCGACTGGTGAACTATTCCTGCCAGGTGATCCAGGTTGCGGGTGACCTGTTCAATAGCCACGGATATCTGATTCACTGCAATGCTGGTCTCTTCGACCGATGCCATCACACCTTCAGAAGCCGAAGCTATAACGGAGGTACCGTCAGCAACAGAATCGACACCATCCTTGAGATGAATCACGTTACGGGAGTACTGATCCCGGCTGCCGAGCAGAAACTTGAATGAGCTCTCCATCTCCGAGGTAAGCGTATCGATCGACGTCAGCAGGTTAATGCGGGTTATGGCCGAAGCGATCTGATCAGCAAAGAGCATGATCGTATCAACATCAGAGTCATTCAGGGCGCGGTGACTGCTTTTGTTGTCTATGCCGAAGGCCCCGATGGTTTCGCCCTTCACAACAATCGGGCAAAGAATAAAACTGTTTGAACGGAGGGGGGCCAGATTGCTGTGGGGCGGCTGCAGATGGTATTCAGACGGATAATGGGACATATCGTCGATCAGATATACCTTGCGTTCGGCAAAACATTTATAGATGACGCCAATGCTCGGGTCCAGCGGCAGCAAGACCCCCTTGGTATCAAAACCGTCAGTCCCTATGGCGGTGACAAAACGCAGATTTTTGCCATCCTCGGACATCATGATATTGACCCGCTCGTAGCCCAACACCTCGTGAAGCCCTTCGGCGCAAAGCAGCAGTATTTCCTCCAGGTTGAGCGACATCTGGATTTTGCTGCTGATGTGGTGAAAGTTCTTGATGTTTTTATCCAGAACCTTGTAGCGGTTTTCAAAGATTTCTTTCTGTTCCCCGACTTCCTGATGCAGTATATCCAGTTCAGCCGCGCGTTCGTGCAGCTCATCGCCATTTTTGCCGATCATGTAGCCAAGAACCGACATGACGACGGCCGTGCCGGCGCCGATGTAGTTATACAGAGCCAGGTGTTCGCCGTCTCTGACGATATCTGAAATTATCTGACCAAAGAATGTCTGCTTGGGATCATAGAAAAACATGATCCGGATCGCGATCCAGCCAAGTGGAGCGTTTACACCCAACAGGAATCCACCGACAGAAAACAGTGTCGCTTTTTTTTTCATGGTGCCATCCTCATGCCATTCTCCTCTAACACTTTTCCTGAGCAAGCTTTTCATCGATGGAGTGACAGATCTCTTCCATGACCTTTTCTGAATCGTCGATATTGTAAGCGACGATATTTTTCAGGTGCATATAGGAATCCAGGTCGATCTTGTCAAATGTAAAAGCGAGACCGTTTTCGACTATGCGAGCCACTTTTCCACTGAAACTGATTTTTATCTCCGGAAGGGAACCGGTCAAAGTAACTGTAATTTCGGCCATCTCACCTTCAGGCAGACGCTCACCGGTAACCAGAAACATGCCGGTCATGCTGAGATTTTCCACCGCTCCCTTAAACTGGCGCTCTGCGCTTCTGATGGCAGCCTCAACATTAAAATGTACTCGAGAAAACTTACGGGTACTCATTCGGCACCTCCTGGGATGACATTCCAACGATCAGTCATGAGTGATGACGGTCGGCTATTACTGAACGGCATGTGTAATGGCGCTGTCCGCAGGACTGGAGAAGCTCATGTCCACCAGCCTGCGAACCATGCAAAGTATCAGGCTTTTCCGGCTGACCCGAGAACGGCCTCGTTCTTGTGCTTGACCAGTTTGATCAGTTCCTTGCGGGCCTCTCCCAGATACTTGCGCGGATCAAATTCCTTGGGATCCTTGGCGAAATATTCACGGATTTTGGCGGTCACCGCCAGGCGTCCATCGGAATCGATATTGATCTTGCAGACCGCGCTGGCGGCAGCCCGGCGCAGCTGCTCTTCGGGAATGCCGACAGCCCCTTCCAGCTTTCCGCCGTACTGGTTGATCAGGTCTACATATTCCGGCACCACCGACGATGCACCATGCAGAACGATCGGGAAACCGGGGATTCGCTTCTCACACTCTTCCAGGATGTCGAAACGCAGCGGGGGGACCGGTTGACCGGCCTTGAACTTGTAGGCTCCATGGCTGGTTCCGATCGAAATTGCCAATGAATCCACTCCGGTTTTCTTGACGAATTCTTCCACTTCTTCCGGCTTGGTATATGTGGAGTGTTCGGCAGAAACCTCGTCCTCGATGCCGGCCAGAACTCCAAGCTCGGCCTCCACTGCCACGTCAAACTGATGGGCATATTCGGCAACTTTTTTGGCCAGTGCCACATTCTCTTCGAAGGGCAGGTGCGAACCATCGATCATGACCGAGGAAAAGCCGCTGTCAATGCAGGATTTGCAGAGTTCAAACGTGTCGCCGTGATCTAGGTGCAAACAGATCGGAATCGAGGAACCGGCTTCGCGTGCCATCTGAACCGCCCCCATTGCCATGCAGCGGAGCATGGTTTCGTTGGCATAGCTGCGCGCCCCTTTGGAGACCTGGATGATGACCGGGGAATTGGTTTCGATACATGCGGTCACGATAGCCTGGAGCTGTTCCAGATTATTGAAATTGTAGGCCGGGATCGCGTATTTACCGGCCATCGCCTTGGCAAACATATCCTTGGTGCTGCTCAGTCCAAGCTCACGGTAATGCACCTTCTGCTTTTCCATTTTTCCCCCCTTGACTGTGGTATTTATATGGAGGCGTCTTTACGCCCGATCACCTGAATACATCGTCTGCGACGGATATAAATACCACGCAAACCGCGCATAATCAAGGTGTAAACACGAAGAGTTTTGTTGCCAGAAAGGGGCGTGTCAACTATAATGCGCCCTGCGGAGAACCAGAAACCATGCCTGAAAAAGTAACTTTTACCCCCTCATTACTGGACAGCCACTGCATCATCGATGTCCGGACCCCACTCGAATACGCCGAAGACCACCTGCCCGGTGCATACAACGTCCCGATTCTGACCAACGAGGAACGGGTCGAGATCGGTACCATCTATAAGCAGCAGGGTTCTCAAAAAGCCCGCATTAGAGGAATGGAACTCACCTGCGGCAGATTTGCCGACATGGCACGCGAGGCGGCCGCCCATGCGGACGGACGGCCGATTCTGGTCTATTGCTGGCGGGGCGGAATGCGCAGTTTGTCGATGGGCATCTTGATCGAATCCTGCGGTTACCCGGTCGTGCAGCTGCGAGGCGGCTATAAGGCCTTCCGCAACCAGGTGCTTTCATATTTTGAGAACTTCACGCCTCCGGCAGAGTTGATCGTAATCCACGGCATGACCGGCAATGGCAAGACGACCTTTATCAATGGCCTTGACAATAAGAAATGGACGGCTATCGACTTGGAGGGCTTGGCACGACACCGCGGTTCAGCCTTCGGATCCATGGGGCTCGGAGACCAGCCGGCTCAGAAGCGGTTTGATACTATGCTGTGGGACGCCCTGCGGCATGCCCCATCCGGCAAACCGATTGTTCTGGAAGGAGAAAGCCAGCGAATCGGCCGGATTACGTTGCCAGGCAACGTTTACGACGTGATGGCCTCCAGCTGTAAAGTCTGGTGCAACGTGTCGGTTGATACGAGGGTGGCACGGCTGACGGAAGAATATGCCCGCCAGGAATACCGTGAACCTATGGCGGAATCCCTGGAACGAATCAGAAAGAAGCTGGGGGGCACGCAATACGCCGCACTGAAGGAGATGCTGGAAAGATGGGATATAGCGGGAGTGGCGCGCGGCCTGATCGAGCAGTATTATGATAAGCTTTATTACAAACACCGCCCCTGGACGCCCGATCTGGAAATCGACCTGGAGGACTTCCGGGATGGGGAGCGCGCCCTGCAAAGATTTTGGGAAGTCCGTTCATCCATGTGACCTGAATTCGTGCAGCGGAATTCGATCTAATCCGGCCAATCGGTTTATCCTTTTGATTATTTGCACATCGATCGGTAAACCGGATAATTGGCTCAAACAATGCATAAGCGATTCAACAAACGCTGCAGCCATCACGAAGATGATGCTCGATGGGGACCTATAATATGAGAATTGCATTGTTGCTTTTTCTGGGTGCATTACTGGGAGGATGTGCCCATGTCATGAGCGAATCAGGCTTGAGGCTTGTTGACAGTTCAGTGACATACGCCGACGTCAAAAGGAATCCCGAAGGGTTTGTCGGCAAACGGGTTATGATCGGCGGGATAATTGCCGGGACCAAAAGCAGCGGTGACGTGATAATGCTGGAAGTGGCCCAACTGGAGCTGCTTAATAACGGTGTGCCTGATGAATCGTCTCCATCCGGCGGAAGGTTCCTGGCGCTCAGCAGCGAACTGATCGACCCGGTGATTTACCGGCCAGGCAACTTTGTTACAATCATCGGAGAGGTCAAGGGCAAGAAGATTCAGAAGTTGGAGAGTGTCGACTATCCCTATCCGCTGATTTCGGTTAAAGAGCTGCGTTTATTCAGAGCAGCTGAACCCTTTGCCACCTATCCGAACAATCCCTATCAAAACCAGGTCGGTGACGGCAAACTGATGTTGCGCCCCCCCGGCCCGGAATACGGAGAACCGAGAAAACCCCACTAATACCAAGTCGCAATCAAACGATTACGTCGTTGGCTTCGTCGGTGGCTCCTC
>CAYWJJ010000126.1:0-5895 GCA_964458105.1 uncultured Geobacter sp. | reverse complement strand
GTACGCACGGTGGTGTGGGAGGACGGCGGAAGTAATTCCGCCTCCTACCCGATGCCGAATCAAGTTGTTGGTCTGAAAACGCAACTTACGTGTCACCTGCTAACAACTGTTGCTGCAACTCTTTTCAAATCCCATGGCATTTCCGTTATAAAATCCCACCATATAGCAACAATTTTTGCTACATCCCACGAGTTGTTCATAAACGACAATAGCCATATGCTGAAATAATGGTATATTATAATACTCTAAATAATGGCATGGATTCTGTACTTATTGTACGGTTTGCCGCAGTGCAGGAAAAAATGATCTAATATCCCCTTATAATCTCTTCAAAGTATGGCTGGTGCCATATTAATACGACAACAAGGAGAATCAAGTCATGAAAATGTTGATGATCAAGAGCGTACTTTTGCTGGCGGGCTGTCTGTTTGCTGCATCCGGATACTGTGACACTAAAAAAGGTGAAAAGATCAGCGGCAAAAATGAGTTTGAAAAGCATTGCGCAGTGTGTCACCCCAATGGCGGAAATACGATCAATAAAATGAAGCCATTATACAAAAAAGAGCTTAGAGCCAACGGAGTCAAAAACGCAAAAGACATCATTGCCAAGATACGCAATCCTGGACCAGGCATGACAAAATTCGATGAAAAAAACATCTCCAATGCAGAAGCCAAGGCGATAGCGGAGTACATTCAAAAGACCTTCAAGTAAGAATATAAATGAAACGGGAGGAGTTCTGCATGAAAACACAAATATCGGCTTAAGCTTGATTCTAACGGTTATGGTTAGCGGGAATGCAATTGCCGTAGGGCCTGGTAAAAACCTGGAGTTCAAGGGCAGCCCGATGGGCACGGTAGTATTTGACGGAACCGCCCACAAAAACGCTGGACTGGCTTGTTCCGACTGCCACAATCCGGACATATTTCCCAAGATGAAACAGGGTAACATCAAGATAACCATGACCGATCTGTATGCAGGCAAATATTGTGGAAGGTGCCATGACGGGAAAAAAGCTTTTTTGATCAAGGAAAACTGTACACGCTTTCACCATAAGCCGTAAAGCTAGATGGTTCGTTCAGCCGCGCATGCTGAGCAGTAGCGGGATCATCGAATACATCACCGTAAATTAATATTGAACGCGAGGTAAATATGAACAAATTACCGGGGGCAATATTACTGTTATTATTGCCGGCGATTGCGGCGATTGGATTTCTGTCCGGGCCTGCTTGCTCCGAAGAGAGCGTTGGGCAGGTGCGTGTGGCATATCAGGAGTTAAATCGAGTCCGTTCTAAAAGCACATCTAACATAACTTTTAACGATTATCGAAATGCCCTTGTATCGGCACGTGAGTATGTAAGGATGCTGCGCGGCTCTGATGCAACTGTAGCCACGCTACGGCAGGTAATGAGCTACTATGAGCAAGCCCTGACTGTCTGGTCCCTCCAGGCTGACAGCGAGTTTCCAGTTGACAGCCTGCGTACCGATGAACAGAATGGGGCTGCCATCCTGAAGCAATGTCCCAATATAGCGCGGTTTCATTATAAGAATCGGGATCAGATCTACGTAAAGGATGCTGTTGATTGCATTTGGCATCAGGCCGCTGAACTCCTTGAACGCATGCCTGCCAACCTGCACTGACAGCTGAAATAGTCCGGTCAAAGATCTGTGAATGACAGTTCCGCCGGCAGGCGAGCCGAAGAAAGGACCGCAAAATCGTCATGAAGGCCGATCTCTATTCCATAACATACAGGATACGCCTGACAGATGCCCAGCAGGCCAAACTTGACAGAAAGTGGCCTGACGGCGATCCATTCATCTCCTATGAGAAAATGGAATCACTGCTTGCTCCGCTTCCGGTCGAAAACCTGGACTGGTCCGACCACACAGGCCAATATCTGTATTTTACCGTTTATGGGGATGATATGGAAGGCACCGTTGCCGAGGTCATCGAAAGGCTTGAAAAAAAGTTGGGCAGTGTATGAATTCTGCCAAATCAGAAAGGCAGCTGGAGCGCCGGACATCATTTCGCCCTCAATAAACCATTTATCCATCTCATTCATATAGTTTATAATTAATAATAAACAAGCCGCAATACCGGCAAGTTTTACTTGCTCATAAACGCATCCGGATTACATTTCAGGGAGGTCTGTCATGAAAAAACTGCTGATAATCCTGGCGGTGCTGTTCTTTTCCATCAATGCTGAAGCTTCCGTAAAAACAAAAACTGTCGAGTACAAGCAAGGCAATACGATTCTTGAGGGATATATGGCCTGGGATGACGCCAAAAGCGCTAAACGTCCCGGTGTTTTGATTGTGCATGAATGGACCGGTATAAATGACCATATTAAACAACGGGCCGAAATGCTGGCCAAGCTTGGCTACGTTGCCTTTGCCGCGGATATTTATGGCAAAGGAATCCGTCCCTCCGTCCAGTCCGAAGCTTCCAAAACAGCTGGTATTTACAAAAACGACCGTCCCCTGATGCGGGCCAGAGTCAGGGCTGGACTGGAAGAACTTAAAAAACAGAAGCTTACCGATCCGCAACGCATTGCCGCCATCGGATATTGCTTTGGAGGCACAACCGTGCTGGAACTGGCTCGTGATGCCGCGGACGTGAAGGGTGTCGTTAGTTTTCACGGTGGTCTCTCCACACCCACACCACTGGATGCCAAAAACATCAAGGCTAAAGTACTGGCGCTGCACGGCGCTGACGACCCCTTTGTAAAAGTCGATGAAGTGATCGCTTTTCAGGATGAAATGAGGAAAGGCGGGGTTGACTGGCAGTTTATCAGCTACAGCAATGCTGTTCACAGCTTCACCAATAAAGCGGCCGGAACAGACAACAGCAAGGGGGCAGCCTATAACGAGAATGCAGACCGGCGCTCGTGGGAAGCGATGAAGGCGTTTTTTGCGGAAATATTCAAATAACCGCTTGATAGGAAGACGCATGGTTGAACTACCGGCTGGAAAGATTGAAATCATGAAATTCATAAATCCCGGTATATGAAACTCTTCGAGATTGATTCTTTTTGGGAATTATGTCTTTGATGTTTCGGATTGAACCATAAATGCAGTTGACGGTTTACATGGAGAGGAAGTCAGGATGGGTGTGGAAATCTATGTAGGTCAAATCTCCGGTACTGTCACCGAGGATGAAGTGCGAAAATTGTTCTCGGTGGCGGGTACCGTTTCTTCCGTCCATCTTGTCGTTGATTCCGCTTCTGGTGATTTCAGGGGATGTGGGTATGTCAGGATGTCTACAGAAGAAGAAGCCAGAGAGGCGGTGGATCTTCTGAATGGAGCCATGCTCGGCGACCGGCTGATTGTTGTAAGAGATGCTCCCAAAAAAAATGCCGGGAAAAAAGGCTCATTTGGCGGCGGTCGGGGGAGGGGATAACTTGGCGCTAAAATCAACAAACGCAGGGTGGGCTTATGGATACAGTTTTTCAATTTTTAAGTTAACGTTTATAATTTTCATTCTGACCGTTGCTGCCGGATGTACCAATCAGGCGATGAATTCAGTGATCGCTTCGTGGCAAAACCAGCCGGTTGCCGATGTTATTGCCGAGTGGGGACAGCCTTCGGAGGAACTGAAGGTTTCAGGGAAGCATCTTTTTGTCTGGAATACTTATGATGGCGTACTTTCCCCGCCGCATTCCCGGAGGCCCTATCAACTGCCGGATACCAGTTATTGCACGAGACTTTTGGAAGTGGACAGATCCGATAAAATTATTTTTGGAGCCTGGGATGGTAAGGATTGCCCCGGACTGTTCTCGGGTTGGGGCAGGTAGTTTGCATTGATCTTCAAACTTCCGCCGGGGATCGAGTTGTCGGCAGTGGAGTAACTGTTTAAATTTAAAGGAGCATAAAATGAATGAATTGAATACCAGCTACAGTCGAACCGCAGAACAGGCAATAGTCAAACAGAATACCCTGATCCGCCAGGTATACGCCTGGATGGGAGCCGGACTGGCCATCACGGCCATTATGGCGCTGGTCACACTTTCCTCGCCGACCATTTTCAAGGCAATTACGGGCAACCGACTTGTGTTCTACGGCCTGATGATCGGTGAACTTGCCCTGGTTTTCACACTGTCCGGTGCTATCAACAGGTTGAGCGCCGCTGTTGCAACGCTCATATTCATCGCCTATTCGGCACTCAATGGTGTCACCCTTTCAATTGTAGCCCTGGTTTACACAGCCAACTCTGTTGCTTCCACATTCGTTGTCACGGCTGGCATGTTCGGGGCCATGAGCATCTACGGCTACATGACCAAACGTGACCTGACCTCTTGGAGCAGTTTCCTTTTCATGGGCCTGATCGGCGTGGTGATCGCCTCGATTGTCAATATATTCGTCGGGAGCAGCGCGGTTTCCTGGGTCATATCCGGAATCGGGGTGATTGTTTTCACCGGATTGACCGCTTACGATACCTGGAAGATCAAGTATCTGGCCGCACAGGGAACGGAAGGAAGAAAGCCGGCTATCCTCGGCGCATTGACGCTATATCTGGATTTTATCAATCTCTTTCTGATGCTGCTCAGGTTTACCGGCAACCGTCGATAATATTCATTGATGGCCCGTTCCCGCACCCGTCCACGATCCTCCGGTAAATCGCATCTGCAAGGGCTGCATATTGTAGCGCTGCTGGAAGGTGCCAAAGGTCTGCTGGTGCTCGTGGTCGGCTTCGAGCTGTTGTCGTTCATTCACAAAGACATCCATGAAGCAGCCATGCGATTGGTCGAACATTTTCATCTGAACCCGGCCAGCCATTACCCGCGAATTTTTCTCGATCTTACGGAACGTATAAACGACACCAAGCTCTGGGGCATGGCCTTGGCTGCGGCCATGTATTTTGTCGTACGAATGGTGGAGGCTGTCGGGCTCTGGTTGAGAAAGTCATGGGCCGAGTGGTTCGCCGTACTGACCGGCGGCATGTATGTGCCGATCGAGCTGTTTGAAGTCGCCCGTAGTGTAACCTGGCCAAGGGTCACCGTACTGGTCGTTAATGTTGCCGTGGTGTCCTACCTGCTGTTTGTGCTGATCAAAAACGGCGAAAAGGGAGTCAAGTGAAATCCGGGTTGAGGTTTCAGGTATATTTTTTCAGCAGCCTTCGCTCCGACAGATAATCGGGGCGATAACGGCACACACACCGAAACCGACTTGTCGGGGCGCACAGTTATGCCGAGCGTCCTGCGGCGCGAATGGCACCAGCTGTAGGGTATCGATACACTGCTCCACTCAACAGAGCCATTCCTGATCTGATCACTGCCGGATGCCATTGGCGCCCCGCTTGATCCAGTCCACCACGATACCCATTGCATACAGAACTGCCATGGGTATCAGCCATGCGACAATACAGAGCAATAGTCCGACAATTCTTTTCTTCGGAAGATCGGAGACTGTTTCTTCATAATCTCTCTTTATCCTTTCAAACCCCGCATTTCCCTCGGGTCCAATGCGGTATCTGGTACGGAGTTGTGCGATCCAGTCTGTATACCCCTGTTTGCGGGCAAGATCAAAAACCTTCTGAGGTGATTCACCTACAAAAGCCATGCCGTCGTACCGGCGGACCTCCTCGGTGACGGAGTGCACCATCTTCCGCTCGATGAACTCCCGGTCCGGCATTAGCAGGTAATAACTTCCCGCCAGCATCAACAGGTAAAAAACTCCCGTGGCAAGCCAGAGGCGCTGCCAAGGCTTGAGTCGGCGCTTGGGGGACTCATTCAAGTTCCAGGTGCCGGAGCGGGATTTATTAAGGGTTACTTCAAAGGGTGAATCGCTCTTTGGGATCATGTCGGCATTATGATATCGGCGTACCCATCTGCGCAAGCCATAATTGATGCCTCGGCGAAAGCTCGATTTGCTGTTAACTGACTGATATTATTTAGTAA
>CAYWJJ010000125.1:0-5932 GCA_964458105.1 uncultured Geobacter sp. | reverse complement strand
GCTCTTTTATGACGTCTATTATCTCTTTGAAGGGGGCGACTGTTTCCACTTTTTTAGTCCTCTTCTCTCGCCTGGCCTGATAAACAGGGTCAGTACGGTAACGAAGTTGCTTTCTGCCGGATTTATAGAAAACTGCGTCTTAATAAAAGGATCAGCCCTTCTTCGATAAACGGGCGACGGTATCCAATAGACTCTGCATGCCATGCCGATCTGCCAATGCCTGCAGACCTATCTCCATTGCACCCAGCTTCGGCTCCTCTTCCCGTTCCTCTTCCCGTTCCTCGTAGGTAAGAGCCTTTGCCAGACACCATTTGACACACAAGGGTTGCTCTTCGCCATCGCACATGTCGCATTTCAGAGGAAGACCGGAGTCGGGCTCTTTGAAAAGGCTTCTGGACGGGCAGGAAGCCCGGCAGGTATCACACTCGCTATATTCCTTGCCGTCCAGTACATACTTGTTTCTGCCGGTACATTCAGCGGGAGTGTACTCTCCGGCATACACCGGCAGATATATGTCTTTGATCGGATCTCGAATCAAGCGAATCCGGGACCTTTCCGGATTATTGCTGCTATATTTGGGGCTGGCGTGAAAGGCTGAGCAGATCAGCTCGCAGGCACGGCAACCATTGCATTTGTCCACATCGATCTTGATTACCTTGACTTTCTTCTTAGCCTTACTCATAGCTCAAGATCCCTCTCTTTTCCAAGTCTTCACTTACGTAATCCATACCTAATTCATGTAACGATTCTTTAGTGGGAATACCCTGCTCATTCCACCCCTTGAATTTGTAGTACGCATCCAGAAGTTGTTCTTCAAGCTCGGGGAATCTTTTCCTCCAGTGGTCTTCCGGCGGTTTCTCATCCGCTCTTGTCAAACCTCTTCTTATATTGAAGGCCCTGATCAAGTTTCTGTTTCTCTTGTATATCTTCGCCAGTTCATCTTCATCCATATCCATCCCGGTTGCCGCCGTTATGAATTTGGGGTAGTTGTGTATATGATATGGGGGCTTTAGGGGAAATGACGACAAACCGGCGCACATCCCAAGAGCATCATCAATGTAGTGCATTTTCTCTTGCCAATCGACGATGTCAACGGACATGTCCACAGTTGGGTAATACGGATTTGATTTTTCTCCGCGAATTTCCCAGTCCAAAAGATATTGCTTGAACTTTTCATCAGGGACGTGGACCCAATCTTTTACAAAATCTTCCCGCTCTTCCATCGTAGGGAACGGAGCCTGCGGAAACTGCCCTTCAATCTGAGTAATATTCAACTTCTCACCGGTACAGTACATGAGGAAATAGATGGGGTTCAGCATGCCGAGTTTGAGGGGCAACTGCTCATGCTTTTTAATATTATTATGGGCATATTCTTCCGCGCCGTTACCGATCTCCAGGGCTGCCCAATGAGTGCCATTGGCCAGGACATTCCCTATACCTTCGCGCCGGACGATTCTGTCGAGCAACCAGTAGAATTTACCTTCGTTGTCTTCAGGACAACCCTCGAAGTCCTTTTCGGTCAAAATGCCGGCTTCACGAAGCTCAAACGCAAAAGCCATGATTTGCGGCGTTGAAAATCCGTCGACCCCATACTCTGTTGCACGCTGCGCGATTCTGAAACCGAAATCCAGATCATCTACAAAGGCTGCCATGTTATAGGTAAGCTTTGTGAAGCATTTCATCATGTAGGTTGACATGCCCGGCAGGGAAATTATTGCTCCGCATTTCATCGGACAGTTATAGCAGCTGATTAACCGCGTCCGCGCATTTTCCTGGGTCTCTGTCCACTTTTCCTCAACTTCTTTGGTCCAGAATTCTTTTCTTCTAGTACGCGAATTTCCCCACGAGAAGTTCTCGGTGTGCCATTTCTCATCGGTATGCAACATTTCCTGCGGTGAACCCAGTCCTGCCAAAATCGGCATGACGCCCGGGACCGGTTTTTCTTCCCGATCACTAATATATTTCAGGACATCATTGCACAGTTCCAGATACTCAAGCGGCTTGGCAATATTGATGTCCTTTGTTCCCCTGACAGCTATCGCCTTTACCCCTTTGTCACCCATTACCGCGCCGATGCCCAGACGACTGGCACTAGACCTGCCCTGCTCAATAGAGGCTGTAAAGACTCTATTTTCACCAGCCAAGCCAATTGCAGCCACCTGGATATTCGGATCATTCAATTCTTTCTTGATAAGATCCTGAGTTTCAACCGCGCCCTTGCCGCTCAAGTGAGAGGCGTCACGTATTTCCACCTTGTCGTTATTTATGTACAGGTAAACCAGATCGGGGGATTTACCACGAAGGATGACTTTATCATAGCCGGCATATTTCAGCTCAGGCGCCCAAAAGCCGCCCATCATTGAGTATGCCATCAACTTGGTCTGGGGAGAAATAGTAGAAATGATCGTCCGGTTACAACCGGGAGCAGGCGTGCCAACCAGAAGACCAGTGCCGAATATCAGCAGGTTTTCAGGGGAAAACGGCTCAACCTCAGGGGCAACCCTGTCCCACAATATCTTGGCGTTGGTACCCAACCCACCAAGATATAGCTTGCTTAAACCTGGGTCCGTTGCCACCCTCTCAATACTTCCATGGGTTAAATCAATCTCTAAATTATAGCCTGCCTCAGCGTATGCCATCTTTATTCATCCCCCTTACCTGGATCGATACCACAACACCCTAGCCCAAAACACCTGACTCTCCAAAAAACAGCACGTAACCTAAAACAGAACTTTCTGCGCTAAATCAAAACAATGTCACAAACTCGATTTATGTAATTAAGTACCACAATGCCGTTTTAACTGTCAACAAAAAAAAACAACTCGCTCTTTTTTGTATTTACATAATATTATCAAGCTGTTATAGCAATCACGGTCTCTAATTGTTTAAATAACAATAATGAAACTTAGTTTCGTTCAGTGAAAGATTACAGCATTAGTCCTGTTTAAATAAACCCCGTAATCCAGGCCATTCTTGAGATGTCCTGGATTACGACGCAAAGCTGCTGCCGCACAAGATACGTGAATGATTAGAAATTGAGTGCGAGGTGTTATTCAGGATTCATCGATGATTTTATCCTATAAAAAGCATTTGAAACTGGGATGAATAGGATAAACACAGATAAATCAAAGAATTAAAAGCAAAAGACAGTAAACCCAATGGGTGAAGTACTTTTTGCTTGAATTTTCAGGTTTTATCCGTGTTCATCCTATTTATCTGTGGTTAACTGCCGTTTTAAGGTTTATGCAGGGCGGGTATTTTCGGATAAAGTTTAAGCCGCTCCAGTCAGCTTTATGCTGATGGAGCGGCTTATCAGGTGACCTTGCCGAGTTAGGCTACAGATTTAAGAAACATATCACGAATTACCGGTATAACAACAAATCAGAATGTGGTTTTCATCCGGTAAGCGTAGTAGCCATAGTTATTATTCTGGTTCGGATTCGAGATGAGCCGGCGGAAACGCCAATCCTTTGCACAATACGAACGCTGCCTGCAGGGCCGAGGTGGGGCACAACGGGAAGCATTCCTTGCAATCCCAGCATTCCTTGGCGGCTATCTCAGGGACGAAGTTTATCTCTTTTTTGGCTCCACGGTCGATAAATCCGAGGGCGTTGGCCTTCTTGACCTCGGCACAGTATCTTACGCACAGGCCGCAATGAATGCAGAATGAGGCCTCTTTTTCAAAGCGGTTTTTGTCGGCTCCATACTCCTGGGCCAGGACTGTCAGTTGTTCCGAGTCGGGGGCGTGGGCCAGCATCATCTCCAGCAGCGATTTCCGGATCCGGTCCAGTTTGGTGGTTCTGGTTCTCACCACCAGGTCCGCTTCCACCGGAAAGAGGCAGGCGGCCACGACGCTGGTCCTGCCGCGGGAATCTATTTCAACCGAACAGATCCGGCAGCCGCCGTATGGTTCCAGTTGCGCGTGGTGGCAGAGGGTCGGGATGGTTATTCCGACGCTTTGGGCGGCCTCCAGTATGGTCGCGCCGGCCCGTGCTTTGACTTCCTTACCATCAATCTGTATTAGTAGGTCGCTCATGGTTGTTTGCTCTTTCTGACGATAGTCCTTGCTTCTTCGGGGATTGGAGGTGGAACCGGCTCGCCGGAGATTTTCTTCACCGCTCCGAATTTGGCCGGACAGGCTTCAAGGCAGGATCCGCATTTGGTGCATTTATCCTGGATAACTACGTGGATCAGGTTTTTGCCCCCTTCGATCGCTTCAACCGGACATTTCCGGCCGCAGCTCATGCAGGCCTGGCATTTTTCCGGGTCGATGTAGTACGAGATCAGCTCTTTACATGAACAGGCCGGGCACTTACCATCGTTGATGTGCGCCTCATACTCGTCTCTGAAGTGCTTTAACGTGCTAAGCACCGGATTTGGCCCTCCCTTGCCCAGGGCACATAATGCCGAGCTTCCGGCTACCTCGGCAAGCTGCTCCAGGAGTTCGATGTCCCCCTTTTTTCCCTTTCCCTTGGTAATTCTGGTGAGAATACGTGACATTTGTTTAATGCCTTCGCGACAGGGGACACATTTGCCGCACGATTCGTCGGCCAGGAAGTTCAGGAAGTATCTGGCAAAGTCCACCATGCAGGTTTCTTCATCCAGGACGATCATGCCGCCGGAGCCCATCATCGAGCCGGCTTTGGTGAGCTGGTCGAAGTCGACCGGCATGTCCAGCAGGGATTCGGGCATGCAGCCGCCGGCCGGGCCGCCGGTCTGCACCGCTTTGAATTTCTTGCCGCCCGGGATGCCGCCACCCACCTTATAGACGATGTCCCGCAACGTTATGCCCATCGGCACTTCCACCAGGCCGGTGTTGTTCACCTTGCCAACCAGCGAGAAGATCTTGGTGCCTTTACTCCCCTCGGTGCCGATCGAGGCAAAGGCAGCAGCACCCTTGTTAATGATCAGGGGAATATTGGCCCAGGTCTCGACGTTGTTGATGTTGGTCGGCTTGTCCCAGAGTCCTCTGACAGCCGGGTATGGTGGTCTCGCCTTTGGTTCACCCGTCTTCCCCTCCAGGGACCTGATCAGGGCGGTTTCTTCGCCGCAGACAAAGGCGCCGGCCCCCTGATGCACCTTGATTGTAAAGTCGAAGCCGGATCCGAGGATGTTTTTACCCAGAAAGCCGTGTTCCTCAGCCGTTTTAATTGCAAAGGTAATGTTCTTTACCGCCAGCGGATATTCCTGACGGACGTAGATATACCCTTCATGAGCACCGATGGCATATGCCCCGATTATCAGCCCTTCAAGGACCGAGTGGGGGTTACCCTCAAGCAGGGCTCTATCCATAAACGCCCCTGGGTCCCCCTCATCAGCATTAACTATCACATACTTTGTCTCATCCGGAGTATTGCGGGTAAATTCCCATTTATTCCCGGTAGGAAATCCGCCACCACCCCTCCCTCTCAGATTGGAATGCTTCACCATTGTCAGTACATCCTCGGGAGTCTCGTGACAAAGGGCTTTAGCCAGAGCGGAATAACCGCCAACTGCGAAATAGTCATCAATGTTATTCGGATCAAGCTTGATATTATCTCCGATAAGGAGTCGTGTCTGGTTTTTATAGAAAGGGATCTCGGATTCATGAACGATCTTTTCACCGGTCACGGGATCGACATAAAGCAGCCTATCGATAACCTTTTTGGCAATTATCGTCTGAGATATGATTTCTTCAGCGTCGCCGGGCTGCACGCGGAGGTAACATAATTCGTCAGGATAAATGACCATCAGAGGACCTCGCTCACAGAAACCGGGGCAGCCTGTCTCCCTGACATCCACCTTGGTTTCAAGCCCCTGTTTTACAATCTCCTCTTTTAAGGCGGTAACTACATTCGCCGCACCAAGAGCAAGGCAACCTGCACCGGTGCATACAGAAATGCAAGGTTTATCCGGATCCCTTGTCGAGAGGATATCAGTCCTTAATGTTTCC
>CAYWJJ010000124.1:0-5990 GCA_964458105.1 uncultured Geobacter sp. | reverse complement strand
CGCAGTCACGATGAACATCATCAGCCCGCCGACCATAAGTTTCTTGTTATTTGCGATTTTCACATTCCCTCCTTTTGTAATCCGATGATTTCTACTCTTCTGTTCTGTTGCTTGTCCTGCGAGGCAGGGCAGCATTTGCCTCTGCCTTCGATAGAGCTGATGTTCACCCCCTTGGCCTTCAGTGCCGTGGCGACGGCCTCTGCTCTTCTGAAGGACAGTTTCTTGTTATAATCATCCGTACCGATTGTGCAGGTGTATCCGGTTACATCGACGGCATTACCTGCGGGAATATCCCTTGATAGCTTTTCCAGATTGCCCTGTTCAAATTGGGAAAGCCTGGAACTGTCGAACTGAAAGTGAACTGTCCCGAGTAGCCCCTTGATTTCAGGCTGCTCATTTCTGGGTGCAACGGCTACAACCTCAGATTGAGTAGTAGGCGGCTGTATTGGCATGGAGTCGCTTATTCTCACTGCAAGCTTGGTAATGGCAGGGAGGATGGTCAGCTTGCTGTCCGGGCAATTTGAACAGACAACAAAAGTGTCTCCACTCTGGGCTGATGCTGCATCAAAGGAATACGCGAATGGTCGTTGGCGTATATCCGAAGCGAAGCTTGACAGTGGAATGAGAAAAACAAGTGACACACTGGTCATGAACTTTGCCAACATGAGTCCTCCGGAAATTTGGTCTTCATATTGATTATCTTCAGGGGGGGAAGGTGCGCGGGAATGGTTTACGATTTCTTCTTTGTGCAGTAATACATAAATATATGTGTTAAACTCATTATATAATGGATAAAATACATTTATTTATGGATAATAGATTGAAATCAAGCTATGTTGACTATATGGACTACCAGACCTTTAAGCTCTGCGTTCGCAGGGCAGGCATGGAAATCAAAGACTTTGCAGGAATGGTTGGGTTGAATCACAGATCAATTTCCAACTATTCGAAGCGTGGTGAAATCCCTATGCATCTAGCAATCATGGCTGTGATGATGGTTGAGCTCGTAAAGCAAGACGTTGATTTAAAGGCGGTTTTCGCCAAATCGGAGCTTACCGGAAGGCACAGAAAAAAAACGGAAGGTGGTTTCAAAGGGAAAAGAGGAGCGTAGTTTGTCCAAAACGGATGCGACTTACTCTGTCCAGCATGTGTAGTAACTTGGGTTGAAATTAACGTTTTTTTGAAAATGAGTGTTTGGATGGCACGAACCACAAAATGGAGCAACCAATGGAAAATCTGACCGATACATTGCAGAAATACGGGGCAGATCTGGATAGTTTTCGCCATTTTGACCATGAAGACCCTGGGCTTCTGCCATATGCTACTTTACTGGCCTCACGAACTCCGAGCGACAGTGCTCTCAGGCCATTGTTCGGAGTTTATGAATGGCAATCCGCCCCTCTCGCCTTTGTTGTAAGTGAGGAAGCGCTCAGAGATGAAGACCACTTCCGGCGCATACGGCGCTGTGTCGCGCTTAGAGGAGATGCCCCGTACCTAGCTCTGTTTCGTCCAGGGCATCTGACCATTCACAGGGTCTCTTTAGACAACGATGGGGCAGAAGCAAGTATGGTCAGAGAGTTGCCATCTAATGTTACAGCTATCCTGTTCCCCGTACTGGCCAACACGCGTCCTGGCTCCAAACAGGACACTAAGTGGATCTCTCAGATTGTTCTCAAGCTTTTGCGGGATAGCATCTGTGATTTGTTAGACATAGGGGTTGGCGACCATGATGCTATTTCACTTACGGGAAGGGCATTGTTCTTAAGGTTTTTAGGAGACAGAAACCTCCTACCTACTTCGCTAGGGTGCCACGACCAGATTTTAGATGACGCAGAACGTGCTGCTGTGGCTTGTGAATGGCTTGACTCCACCTTTAATGGTGATTTCCTTCCGATCACTCGGGGCCTTCTGAAAAATGTATCTGGAGAAGTTTTCGTCTCATTAGGCAACATTATGCGCCGTGCACCTGACTCTCAACTCTATTTGGGATGGGAGGAAAAGTGGAATAATCTTGATTTTGCACATATTCCGGTGGGCGTACTAAGTGAGGCATATGAGCAATACATGCGGGAGCATGATCCGGAGAAACAAAAGAAAGAAGGCAGCTACTATACACCTCGGACCATTGTTGACCTGATGATTAAGGCGGCTTTCTACGGGCTTCGCGATAACGGCCGTGACTCAGAAGCAAGAGTACTAGACCCCGCTGCCGGAGCAGGTGTTTTCTTGGTCGCAGCGTTTCGTGAATTGGTAGCAAATCGTTGGAGCAAGGATGGTAAACGGCCAGACACGAAGGTCCTTCGTGAGATTCTTTATAATCAAATCAGCGGATTTGATATCAACGAGGCTGCTCTTCGTTTTGCAGCTCTCGGGCTATATCTACTGTCTATCGAGCTGGACCCAGAACCTGAGCCAGTTGAGAAGCTAAGATTCCCTAAGAATCTCCGCGAAACGGTGCTCTTTTATTTAGGAGACTCGGAGGACGGGCTCGGAAGCCTTGGAGATGCTGTTAATCTGCATTTCGGAGTTTACGACTTAGTTATCGGCAACCCGCCTTGGGCAAGGTCCACAGGGTTACGTAATTGGTCGAAACTCTCCGAAATTGTCAAAAACATAGCGAAAGAACGCCTTCCACAGGACACTTCCTTCCAGCTTCTGCCTAAGAAGGTCATGGATCTACCATTTGTCTGGCGCGCAATGAAGTGGGCTAAGCCTGGCGGGATAATATCGTTTGCTTTACATGCCCGACTTCTCTTCCTTCAAGGTGACGGAATGGTCTTCGCACGATCTGCTCTTTTTCGAGCACTTGATGTAACAGGGATTCTTAATGGTGCAGAGTTGTGTCAGACTAAGGTCTGGCCCGGGATATCTGTCCCGTTTTGCTTGTTGTTTGCTAAAAACCAGTTGCCCGGACGTGGAGCAGGATTCCGCTTTGTCTCACCTCACCGCGAAGACCAACTTAACGGAGTAGGTGCTCTGCGTGTGAGCCAGTCCAGTGCAGAGATTGTTTCTACAAGTGAGGTCGCAAACCGTCCTGAGATACTTAAGATATTGTACCGAGGCACTAAGCTTGATCTTGCCGTGTATGACCGTATGGTAGCAAGGGTTATGCCACTTGAGCATTACTGGGGGGAACGTTTTGGACGTCAAAACAACAGGCTCAAACAAGTCGGAAATGGTTATCAAAAGTTTCGTCTGAGCAGCCGCGTCAGAAAAGGAGAAAAAAGCGACGGAGAACCCGGTGTTTCCGCAAAATATCTAGAGGACCTTCCCGAATTAACTCAAGCTGCTATGAAAGACCTCCTGATTGATCCCGCAAAACTGAAAACATTCGCGGAAAAGCGGATACACGATCCGAGGCCTAGAACTCTCTTTCGGGCGCCGTTATTACTCGTTCGTGAAGCCCCACCAGTTGCGTCGGGAAGAATCCATGTGGCATTAGCTGAAGAGGACCTAGTCTTCAATCAGTCTTACCATGGCTACAGTGCATGGGGGGACCCAGATGGAGACAAACTTCTAAGATATCTGGTCCTCCTTATCAGCAGTAGGCCAGCAATGTGGCATGTTCTTGTGACAAGTGGCAGATTCGGCGTGGAACGGAGGGTGGTGGAAAAGATCACCATTGACAGTATTCCGGTTGTCCCTATTGAGCAGTTATCCCCTGAACTTTCTGAAAAAATCGATGGCCTATTTAATGAACTTGTGCTGGACAACTCCGCCCAAAACTGGGCGAAGGTTGATGTGTGGGCAGCAAAGGTGTATGGCCTTAGAGATACGGAAATGCGCGTAATCAGCGATACCTTGCGGTTTAACCTACCTTTTTCTAAGTATCTAAATGCTGCCCAAAAAGCTCCAACCCAACATGAGATCAATGCATTTTGCAAAACAGTTCAAAACCATTTGCAGCCATGGGGGACGCGGGAACAATGTTCAATCATGGTCCAGCAGATGCCGATTTCACCTGAATTACCTTGGAGGATGGTCCGGGTAATTGCTGCCGCCACTAGTGTCGATGAAGACACTTTTAAACCCTTAGATGATTGGCGAGAAGTTATCCAAATAGCAGACAGAATAGCTGCAACAGAGGTAATTTATCCGATTCCCGAGTCAAGGTCTCTTGTCATTGCAAGGCTCCACCAAAGTAGATATTGGAGTGAGAGTGAAGCGAACTTGGTAGCCAGAGAAATAGTTTGGAAGCATCTTTCTGTCTTATTTGGGGAGGTTCCGGAATGACTTCAACTCCGAAACTCTCGCGGCAATATCAGGTATCACAATTTACCAAAGGGTTGGATTTGCCTCTCCCTGCGTTAGACAAACGGCATTTATACGTCATTGCTGAAGTTCTGCTCTTAGCTTGGCAGTATCTACAAAATGAGCAAGGTTCATTGCTGAATACCATCCCAGAGGCGGAACTTAATACACTTATGGAATCGCAGCTTGGAGAAATGGACAAGGTCTGCCCAGAGTGGGAGATGCTGGTTCGTGGGGTGTCACGCGGAAAGGAATCGATTAACTTCGATGCGTCTTCTTTGGAAAAACGTCCAGATTTACAAATCCACCTAACCGACCGTGCCTTCCGCCTCCCCCTTGCTGTAGAATGCAAGCTGATTGATGTGGGTGCGAATAAGACCGTTAGCCTGTACTGTAAGGATGGACTTTCAAGATTCATTATCGGCGACTATGCCTGGTACGCATTTGAGGGGTTTATGCTGGCCTATGTACGGGATTCGGCAAAAATTGCCACTTCGCTCACCCCTCATTTGGTCGTCTGCAGCAAAGAGAACCCAGATCCATATCTTACCGAGAAACTCCCGCATCCTGTGGTTCCATCAGTGGGTGAGCTTTGTTGTTCGGACCACGGTCGAAAATTCTCTGGCAATCCAGGTCTTATAACTATATGGCACTTATGGCTCTCCTGAACATACTCTCCGTCTCCAGTAACGAATAGGGTGGGCCATTCATAATTGTGATATCGTCTTATCAGGGAGCCCAAGCTTGAGCCGTATGATAGGGGTACAGAGGGAGGAGATCATTGTAGAAAAGCCGTAAACTCCTGAACGAAGTCTGCGGCTTTCTGTTTTATCCACGTCCGTGCCGTCTGGCGAGGTCTATCAGAGGACCTGATTCCAACTCTTCGAATGCATATGGGTTCAGTATCTGATTCCCCCACAGCACATTCCGGTCCACCTCGCTCAGCGATGCCTCGTCGCAGACAGTAGACCAATTCTGCTCGATGCATTCGACCTGCTTGACGATGATCTCAATGGCGTTCTCCTCGGAGAGGAGAAACTGCGGGGCGGCAGAGAGACATGTGGCGAGCCTGCTTGAACGGTCATCTCCGTTGACCAGCATTGCCTGGGTGGCGATCTGCCCGTGACGGGTCTGTGGGCAGATGTCATATGCAGGCGTAAGTGTCAGCATGTGGCCGTCCCAGAAGGCTGCATGATTGCGAGCGTGGTCATCGGTATTGCCAACCAATATATTAAACACAATTCGGGAGAACAGTTCGCGCAGTGTTTCCGGCGCAGAACTAAATCTTGTACGCACAAGCTCGGCCAGCGTTTCGTAGCTTGCGTAACGGGCCATCATCTCATCCAGAGCCAACATCGTCAGTGCCGAAACAAGGCCCTTGCGCTGCCACCCGTCGGCCGTTGCCTTCCGATCAAAACGTTCGACAAGCAGCACATCCTTACCGGCGGCACGTTCCAGAGAGACCGGCGCCACATCAATATCTGCCCTGGCAGCTAGTCTCATTGCAACATACTCTGCTTTAACGACGGAGTAGAGGTCGGTAGAGGTGGAAAATTTCGCTATAAATTTCTGAGTATCGCTTTCAATGAGGGCCTTGGGTCGTGCTCCACCAATAGAGGTGCCATGCTGAAGTGCCTGGGCAAGCTCCGGAGTTAGCGGAATACCCTTCTCGACACGCTCGGTTGCCTCAATCAGTTCTTCAATGGGGGCTCCGGAGGCATATCGCGGCTCGTACTGCG
>CAYWJJ010000123.1:0-6226 GCA_964458105.1 uncultured Geobacter sp. | reverse complement strand
TTTTGATGACAAGAAAAAACTGGGTTCCTGGACGAGTTACCTCGAAATGCGCGAAAGCATAATCAGGACCAATGATGAGTTGCAATCAGTCCTGTCCAAGGATTTGGGTGCGATTTCAGGCCTCTTGTTCGATGTTGGGGTGGGAAAGATTCCGCTGGATCAGAATTGGGAAAAAGCCTTGCAGTTCGAGAAAGAGAAGCGGGAAAAAGCTCTGAAAAAGAGGCACAAGGAGGTGCAGGAAGAGATTCTGGAAGAAAATGAACACCTGCGGATACAGTTTCTACTGACTGAAATCGGACGTGATCTCGGATATGATGTTTTCGTCGCAACCAATGATCGCAATAAGTCTCTAAACGGACGTTCGCTCCAATTTCTGACGCTTCCTGAACTGCCACCACTGGACTTATCACCGGATGTTGCCCGGACGGTCTCCCTGATCGACGTCATCTGGGTTTTGCGGGATTCAAAACGGATCGAATGTGCTTTCGAAATAGAAAAGAGCACCTCGATATATTCTGGCATGCTCAGATTGATGGATCTTGCTTCTTCACTTGGGGACCGGCATTATGATTTTTTTCTGGTAGCGCCCGATAAACGGGAAAAGGAAGTACTGGCACAACTGAAGCGTCCGTCGTTCCAAACCAACAACTGCATCGGACTCAGGTATATATTGTTTAGCGAACTGGAACAACATTGCCATGGACTCTGTAAATTCGGCGATGATTACCGGATACTGTTCAAGTTGGCGAAAGATGCAAGTTGCAGCACACGGTAAAATTGTCAGGCGTTCAGCGCATCGGCTGGAACGGGATGGGCTTGACATTGTGCTCCTCGTGAACAGTGTATCGGTCTCATTCAGAATCGTTGTTATGGCGTTTGGGAACCACTTTTCTTACCTTCATGGTGACGAATCAGGTGGGTAAAATGTAATATTCCGATCGAAATCGATCACAGTCCCACCTTTCTATCTTACAACTTACATTCATTTGAATGTGTAAGCGCTTACTTTAAAGGAAAGATCTGTATGCAAATTCCATCTTATGTTGATGATTGGCGTCATTCACACGTTTTTGACGAGGGCAACCCCCTGGCTGAAAGAAACACTCGCTGGGCAGTCGTGCTGACAGCCATCATGATGGTTGCCGAAATTATCGGCGGCTGGATGTTCAATTCGATGTCACTTCTGGCGGACGGCTGGCACATGAGTTCTCATGCCTTGGCACTCGGCCTGTCGGTATTGGCGTACAGAGCTGCGCGGCGATATGCCCACGACACCCGTTTTGCTTTTGGCACCTGGAAGATAGAGGTGCTTGGCGGCTACACAAGTGCGCTCTTGCTGGTGTTGGTTGCCGGACTGATGCTCTACCAATCTATTGAGAGACTAATTTCTCCAACGACAATTCACTATGATCAGGCAATTGCCATCGCCACTGTTGGTCTACTGGTCAATCTTGCCTGCGCTTGGCTACTCAAGGACGAGCATGGTCACAATCATCACGATCACGAAACGCATGACAATCACCATCATGACTTGAACCAGCGTTCAGCATATCTCCATGTGGTAGCCGATGCAGCCACATCAGTGCTTGCCATCCTGGCGCTTACAGGAGGCAAACTTTGGGGGGCAAGCTGGCTGGACCCGGTTATGGGAATTGTAGGAGCGGGGTTGGTCGCGTTGTGGGCTTATGGTCTGTTGCGCGATACAGGGCGTGTATTGCTCGATGCCGAGATGAATGCCCCTGTGGTGGCGGAAATAAGAGAAGTGATTATGGCTAGTCAGATAAGTGCCCATATCAGCGATCTGCATGTGTGGCGCGTCGGGAAGGGCAAATATGCCTGCATCCTTTCACTCGTAACCAAGGATGTTGTAGATCCAGACTACTTCAAGCGTCAATTAAGCATACACGAAGAACTGATTCACATCTCCGTGGAAGTAAATCGTTTCGTATAGTCAGGTCCCGTGTAGATTCAATTATGATTTCAGAATAACCTCAACCAGGCTATTGTCAAAAATCTTCCGTATCAGAGAGAGTGATCTTCAAGTGCATTGCCATCCTGATAGCGTTCAGAAATCAGCCTCAATTCTTCTGGAGAGATTGTCAGGAAGGTTGTCACGATCGAAGGATCAAACTGGCTCCCTTTCTGGTTTAGAATTTCCTTCGCAGCTTCCTCATAGGAGATGGCTGGGTGGTAAGGACGCTCGGACGTCAGCGCATCGTAGGCGTCTGCAACCATAAACATTCGCGCCCCGAACGGGATGTCCTCACCTTTCAACCCACGCGGATACCCCTTGCCATCGTAGCGCTCATGATGCGAATGGACAATCTCTGCCGCTTCTTTGAGAAAACCGATCCGCTTCACAATCCGGTACCCAGCATCAGGATGCTTGCGCATCTCCCTCCACTCATCGTCGTTCAATTTATCCGGCTTCAAAAGAATATGGTCTGGTACTGCTATCTTACCCACGTCATGAAGCAAAGCCCCGAAGCCGATTTCCCTACGTTTCTTTTCGTCAACACCAAACCGGCGGGCAATCAACTCCGTATACTCCCGCACCCGCTGGGAATGCTGGCCGGTGTTGTGCTCACGGAGATCCAGTGCCGAGACCAAGCCAAGAAGGGTCTCTTCGTTGGCATTTGCAAGATCCATAAGAAGTGACCGTTGACGATCGAACAGCCAGCCAGGGATAATGCCCACCACCCAGAATCCTGCCAACTCTCCCAGCTGGTTTGCCTGCTCCATGTAGTTTTCAGGCCAATCCAGGAACGCATGCAACAAGAAAAGCACACTGACGGCACTCGTCGTGATAATTGCACCCCGTAAACCAAACCAGGCAGCGGCCACAACTGGTGGCAGGAAGTAAAGCTTGCGCAACACAATATGAATTTTATGGTAATTGTGGGGTTCTGTAGGCGTAACGTAATGCAGTAGAGCGATTACCCCCACTAGTGCCGCCAGGATGACGACCTTATTTTGAGATCCGTTTTGTTTGCCCACCAGCATCTCCCTTGTCCAATACGTGCAGTTTCGATTCTCGTAGCACAACTCTCTGAGCATGACGATTAATTGCAGAAAATTCTCCGATTTCAGAAGATCACTGTAGCATATTCATTACCAAAACAATCAACCCGATAACAACTTATTTCACATTATTATGTGTTTTCAGTGCGTTACCACATGTTTCACAATATGGCACGCAAGTTGATATGGTTAAGAATAACAAACGAGGCTTATGCCTTACGAATTCAACTCAAAGGAGAGTAAAAAATGAAAAAGAACATGATCGTCGGGATTGCATTGGCAATGGGGATACTTTCAGTTGGTGCTATATCAGCTTCGGCAGCCGACACCTGTGGAAAATGCGCTGACAATCAAGCTATCCAGCAGTTCAACCAGGAAACAGATTCGGTTACATCTACATTAAAAGCAAAGGATCTCGAATTACGTGCGCTGTATGGATACGACAGCATAGATATCCACAAGGTCAATGCACTCGAAGCTGAGATCAAAGAACTCAAAGACAAAATCAACGCTTCGGCAACTAAATTCGGAATTTCAGCTTGCAGCCGAGGCTAATGCGTCTCGCCCGAACTGGAGCCGGGTTCTTCCCGGCTCCAGATCTGGAGGTTGTTGATATGAAAACTATCGTGCGTGATCCGGTTTGTGGCGAACTTATTATGTGGGAAAAGGCTGCCGCTGTTCTAAGCTACCATGGGTCCCTACATTATTTTTGCAGTCTTCGCTGCAGCAAACGATTCCAACACGCTCCAACACGATTTTCTTCACTTAACCCAGTGTTATTGGGCGTACCCTAGTACCCCTCCTGCTGGGGTACGCCATTTTTTACAAAAACGTAAAGGGACCACAATGAAAACTGCTCTGTTTTTACTGTTGAACTTGTTTATTCCGGATGCGCGGTCATAGATTTCCTTGATGGCAAGCACCTCAATCATTCACCCAACTACGACAGCCCTCAATTCAGATCAGGAAGTGGCGGCGGCAGCAGTGGGCATTCCCACTAAATCATGAAAGGAGTAATTCCCATGGATAAAAAACTCAATTTCATCGGACCGATGCTGTTTTTCAAATTCAGCATTCTTATTGTAATAGTTTTTTCACTCACTATGGTTAAACCGATGGCCATAGCAGCTCACAGTGGTACTCAGAAAATCTGCGCGTACATTATGGATGCAGATGATTGCGCAAAGCACTGCTGAACAAATGACTCTGTTTAAAATACGAAAAATTGCAGAAACCGTGGGTGTAGTACCCATTCAGCCTATATCAAAGTTGAAATTAATCAGGATGATTCAGTTGTCGGAAGGCACACAGCCTTGTTTTGCGACAGGATCACATCAAAAATGTGCGACGCGGAACTGTCGTTGGCGACAAGACTGTCAGGTCCGAGACTCTTTAATGCACGCTGGAAGTCACTTAATTAAGTGTGCGGAAAGGAGGTGTGACCCCATCAAAGCACGTGTAGATAAGTAAACTGTCAATCGGCTTTGAAGATTGACCCACCATCAGCGTCCAAAATTGACTCACCCCAGGTAGTTGTTTTCAGTTATGATCCTTGTTTTTATTCTCCTGCTATCATTTCCGGTTTCAATTATTTCACAGCGATGCGTGATCCTGTCCAAGAGGGCTGTCGTCATTTTGTTGTCACCGAATACCTGCGCCCCCCCCTCATGAGACGATCATAGCGTTTGCAATCTGCCAGCGGCATCACTGTGAGTAGCGGCAGTTGTGTCGATGGCTTGATCGGTGCCGGCGGTTGTTCGTCGTGCCGCTTGGAGAGAATGGCAAGTATGACATCGCTGCTGACGGTTCTTTCACTCAAAGCTTGCGTACAGGCGCTTGCAACAGATTCAAGCCCATAGCGACCAACTACGGTCAGAATGCCGACAAACCGACGATCACCGTCAGGGTGCACTTCAAGAAATGTTCTGACTTCACTCAGTGATTCCGGTAACTCCCATTGCCTGAGCTACCGCAAAAAAAGGGAACCATGAAAACAATCATGTGATAAGTTGACGACACAATTCAGAGCGCCGGGCCTGGTGGAATGGTCGTGAAAAACAGGTGGCGGAATGCTCGTGAAAAATCACACTGCTGCCTAAATTGCTTTTGTATCAACATTTATCGTTTACTGCCTCCTGATATGCCTTGTCGTTTTTAGTGCAGCTCTGATTTCGATCAGGTCAGCAGATGGGTCGGGAAGAGTGATTTCTTTGGCGTTAGATACCTTGCCGAGTTCAGCATTACTGATAGCCGTCAATGCTCTGGCCTTGTCTGGGTCGCTGTCGTTGATCAGTTGTGCATAATCTCGGTATTGTCGAGCTATTTGGCTTGGATAGGCGGTGATGAGGGCTACAACGTCAAATTTCTGCGGTTTAAAGTTCTCACGACAGCTAACGTCTGCCGCTACCGCCAACAGTGTGGCAAGATCAGGATGTTTACGGTTCCATGCTTCCGCGTGAACCTTGGTCTTTTCTGGATTTGCCTCTTGCCAAGCCTTAACGGCTGTGGCAGCTGTGTAAAGCAACTGCTCAGGGGACGGATCTGCATCCATCTGATAGATGATTGTATCGGGAGGTAGCTGCTCCAGCCTGTCGGCAATCTTTATGAATAAGGCCCGTTGCCGTCCTGTCTTCTTGTTCGCCTGAATAAGTAGCTCAGCAGCGGTGGCCTGCGGGCCGTAAAGCTGCAAGGAAGGCTGTTGAGCGGTGGGTTTGTTTTGATTCAAAGTGGTTGTGGGTGCCGATGAGACTTGCACGAAGGGCTTAACCTTTTCAGCTTTGGCTTTAGTCGCGTCGGCAAGGCGGGTGATTTTGGCATGGTGCAACTGAGTTGTGAGCCGAATAACTTGGTTTTTATACTCCTGAGCCTGCTTCCAGTCATTAATTTTAGCAATAATACTTAAAAGCTCGGCTGCAATCTGGACGGCTTCACCTAATGGACGTGGTAGAATACTGGCTGCGAGTCTGCCAACAGATTTTACAATGCGGCGATTTGCCCTAAACCTGTCTCGGCGTTTCCACTCTGCCTCCCATGCAGCGACTTTGGCGGCGTGAACGGTCTGTTGCTGTTTATAAAGTGTATTCCGGCTTTCTCTCGCGGCTAACAATTCCGCTTTTGCTGCTGCTGACTCCCGGTTAGCTTGTCGATATGTTTTTAGACATAATGTCCGCCAGTAGAATAAAAAAGGACTCGCCCCTTGCTAACG
>CAYWJJ010000122.1:0-6273 GCA_964458105.1 uncultured Geobacter sp. | reverse complement strand
TTGCACCTCCAAGTCACTGCTTGACCACCACAGTCAAACAGATGGCGCTTACGCGTCACGCGCCATGCCTGGCGCACACAAAAAAAGACCGGCTTAATGCCGGCCTTGATATTAACCCGCTTACTTGGTCAGACTTACGAGACGGTCGCCTTTATAAATGGCATCAATGCTCTTGACAACCAGTGCGGTGGCCACTTTTTTGCCGGTTTCCAGAATGACCAGTGCCCCCAGCAGTTCCTGGGGCAGCTTGTCGATACGCCCTTCGGCATAGCGCTGGTCAAGGGTCACATCCCGTACGATATACAGCATGTTGCCCGGTTCGGCACCCTGGGCGCTTCCCAGATCGATATAAACAATATCGCCGGCGGCAATGATGCTGATACCGCTGAAGCTTTCAAGGATATACCCCTTGAGCTCTCTGGTCGCCATCTTGAGCGGAATCTCGCGGCGGCGGTTCTCCTTGTAAGGCATCAGGTACGATCCGGGGCTTATCTCCCTGGAAGCTCTTGAAACAAGGGCTCGTGATGATTTGCTTTCAAGATCGGTAAGCTGTATGACGCCGAGCGGAATAATTTTGGTGCCCATGACTTCGCTGGTAACCGGATGGGTAACGGTGCTGTCCTTGCGGAAGACGGAATATTTTTCGCCCCCCTTTGCACCCTGTGCCGTACCGATATCGGTGTAGACAATATCATCGTCGCCGGCCAGAATCCGGTCATTCTGGACTCCAATCAGAGTGCCGGCCGGCTTGACATCCTTCTCCATCAGAAAACCTTCGCTGCCAAAGATCGTATAGCTTTTTTCGGCAGCAAACTCCTGAAGCGTTTCAACGTCCTTTGCCGGAACAGCTTTCTGTGGAACCGCAGTGGCCTGATCCTTGGGTACAAACTCCAGACGATCAGGAAAAACCCTAACCTGCTGGCCCGGGTAGATGAAATGTGGATTGGTGACTTGACTGTTCTTTGACCACATGCCCGGCCAATAGTTGGGATCTTTTATGAATCGCTCCGAAAGCCCCCAGAGCGTATCACCCTGCTTGATGACATAGATCGTCGGCTCTTCCTGTTCTGCCCCCATTGCAAAGCAGGGGATCGTAAACAGGGCCAAAAGAAGCAGAATCATTCTTATTTTCATGTCATGCACCTCGTATGCCTCAGAGTTGAAAACCTGGAACCTTTTAACCGTTCTCTACTTTTCAATTTGCGCTCAAACGTTCCCTCGCCTTTACTGCTGCAGGACTGCTTGGATAAGACTTGATCAGACTCTCGAATATGGCAAGCGCCTTATCTTTTTCCTTCATGGCAGCCAGTGTATATCCCAGTTTCAATAGTGCGTCCGGGGCTTTGGGGCTGTTGGGATAATTGCCCGCCACCCTGAAGAAAGCCTCCTTGGCTTTGGGCAGATCGGACAAGCTGTAATGGCATTCACCGATCCAGTAGATTGCATTTGCCGTGTAATCGCTTTGGGGATTGGCCTTGATGAATGTTTCAAACGCCTGAATCGCTCCCGCAAAATTATTGGCGCTGTACAGTCCGAAGGCCTTGAGATAATCGGCAGGCGGACCGGATTCCCTGCCGGTTTTTGAAGGAGAAGCCGGATTTACGACTTCAACCTTGGGGGTTGCAGCCTGTTGGGACAGAAGAGCTGCCCGGGCCTTAAGTTCATCCTGGGAAGTCCGCAGTTCCTGGATTGAATCCTGCAGCTGCTTGAACTGGGCCATTGCCGAAGCCAGGCGATCGTTCTGATCATGCAACTGGGCGGCAAACTCGTTCTGACGCTGCTCGCTCTTTTTTCCGGACTGAATGAGATGCTCGATCTTGGCTTCTGATTCGCTCTGACGCTTGACCACCAGGTCATTGGCGGCACAGCCGGTCAGGGCGATACAAAAGAAAACATATGATGCCGTGCGGATGTCGAATGGCATAATGCCCCCATTTAACGGATGTTTTTCATAATAAATGCGATATGATTCCCTTTGTCAAGCGAAAGCTGCCTTTTCGGTTTTATTGGCACTCCGATTATGCTAGCATCCATGCTCTTCTACTGCAACCAATCAATGACCGGAAATCCTGTGAACAGACCAGAACTGCTGGCTCCGGCCGGCAACATGGAAAAACTGAAGATCGCAATTCATTATGGCGCCGACGCCGTCTACATGGGCGGACAAGCCTTCGGATTGCGCAACATGGCGGATAATTTTTCTGTTGAAGAAATGTCGGGGGCACTTGACTTCTGCCACAAACTGGGTGTCAAAGCCTACCTGACGATCAACAGCTATCCCCGCAACGAGTCGCTGCCGCAGCTGGAACAGTATCTGGCCCAGGTCGCGCCGTTGCCGTTTGACGCCTACATCGTGGCCGACCCGGGGGTCATCGACGCCGTCCGCCAGATTTCGCCGGAACGCGACCTGCATCTGTCAACCCAGGCCAACACGATCAACTGGCGCAGCGCCCGTTTCTGGCAGCAGCAGGGCATCCGCCGGGTCAACCTGGCCCGCGAAATGAGCCTAGACAACATTCGCGAGACAATCGCGGCGGTTCCGGGAATGGAGTTCGAGGCCTTCGTGCATGGCGCGCTCTGCATCTCCTACTCCGGCCGCTGCCTGATTTCGAGCATGCTGACCGGCCGGGACGCCAACCGGGGAGAATGCACCCACCCCTGCCGCTGGAGCTACCACCTGGTGGAAGAATCCCGTCCCGGCGAATACTTCCCGGTGACCGAGGATGAAAACGGCACCTTCATATTCAACTCCCGTGACCTCTGCCTGCTGGAGCACATTCCGGCCCTGGTTCAAAGCGGCGTCGCCTCGCTCAAGATCGAAGGGCGCATGAAGGGCATCAACTACGTCGCCTCGGTGCTGCGGGTTTACCGTCAGGCGCTGGATGAATACTGCCTCGACCCGGCCGCCTGGCGCTGCCGGCCGGAATGGATGGAGGAGCTGACCAAGCTGAGCCATCGCGGATACACCACCGGCTTCCTGTTCGGAGAGCCGCGCAATGTCGGACAGGAATATCAATCGGCCTACATCCGCAGCCATGAGTTCGTCGGCGTGGTCGAGGAAGTTCAACCGGACGGCACGGCCCTGATCGGCGTCAGAAACCGGGTCCGGACCGGAGACCAACTGGAACTGGTCGGCCCCGGCATGCGGGCCGAATCGTTCAGCGTGCCTGGTTTTTCAACCGTAACGGACAAAGGAGCACTGCTTGCTGCCGAGACTGCCAATCCGAACCAGCGCATAGCTGTGGAGCTGCCTTTTCCGGTTGCAGCCGGCGACCTGCTGCGCCGTGAGAACCTGAGGAAAGCATGAAAGACCTCAAGGTCTATGTAAAAAACGGACATGACGGCTGGCTGCGCGACATCCTGCTGATCGCGATAGTGTTGGGTATCCCGTTTCTGCAATACCTGGGCGCACTGCCGCTGATCGACCCGGACGAAGGGCGCTACGCCGAAATCCCGCGTGAAATGCTGGAACGATGGGACTTCATTACTCCCACCCTCAATTACGTACACTATTTCGAAAAACCGCCGCTGCTGTACTGGCTGAACGCCGCCTCGATGCAGATCTTCGGACTGAATGAATTCGCTGCCCGCCTCCCCTCGGCCCTGTGCGGCCTGGCAACGGTCCTGACAACTTATATCATCGCCCGTCGCCTGTATGACCGGCGCGCAGCCCTGATCTCGGCCCTGATCCTGGCGACCTCGGCCGGCTTCGTGCTCCAGTCGCGCATCATCCTGACGGACATGCTGCTGACCTTCTGCCTGACTGCCGCCCTGGGTTCCTTCATCGTAGCTGCCTCGCAGGAAAAGCATCGTGACCGTTCAACTCCCTGGCACCTGTTCTACCTGTTTTCAGCGCTGGCGGTCCTGGCCAAGGGCCTGATCGGGATCGTTTTCCCGGCCGGGATCATCTTTTTCTATCTGCTGCTGGGGCACGAGTGGCAGATCCTGAAACGGATGCGGCTTGTAAGTGGCCTGCTGCTGTTTCTGGCAGTGTCGGCCCCCTGGTTTGTGGCGGTTTCGCTCCGCAATCCGGAGTTCGCCCGCTTCTTCTTCATTCACGAGCATTTCGAGCGTTTTACCAGCAACGTTCATGGCCGATCCCAACCGCTCTGGTTCTTCATACCGGTACTGGCCGGGACGATGCTGCCCTGGTCGTTCTTCATTCCGGGTGCACTGGGGCGGGCCTGGCGCAATCGCCGCCACGAGGGGCTGCCGGGACTCTTTCTGCTGATCTGGAGCGTACTGATTTTTCTGTTCTTCTCAAAATCAGGCTCCAAACTGGTGCCGTACCTGCTGCCGATCTTCCCGCCGCTGGCAATCATGATTTCCGTCAGATTCTGTGCCCTGCTGGAGGGGCGCGGACGGGAGATCAAGCTGGCAGCAATCCTGCTGGGCTCGGTCATGCTGCTGCTCGGCTGCGCCGCCATCGGCTATTCCAACCTGCCGCTGGCAAGCGGCGCCATCTCGACGCTGGTCCCTGCTCTGGCAGCCCCGCTGAAACAGTTTGTCACCCATGCCCCGCCGGTATCAATGGCGGCCGGACTGGCAATCGGCGCCCTGTTCCTGCTGCAGGGAACAGTGCTGCTGGTCTCGGCCGGCAAGAAGCCGGTCCGGATTTTAATCGTACTCTGCCTGGCATCCTTTCTGCTCGAAATTCTGGTTCCGCGCCTGATCATGGGGAGCATCGCCAGGGCCGAATCACCGCGCGACCTGGCCCTGAAAGCCCGCGAACTGGCCACCCCGGACAGCCGCATCGTGACCTTCGGACCGATGCAGGCGGTACCCTGGTACACCGGACGGAGGGTACTGGTGGCAGGCGACCTTGATGAACTGGCTTTCGGCAGCAGACAGGGCGATCAATCGGCCTGGTTTCCAAATCAGGAAGCACTGTTGAGGATGTGGAGCGGGCGGGAGCATGTCCTGCTGATTCTGAAAAAGCGGGAGTTTGAAAAGCTTTCACCATTATTGAAACCGCCGGCCAGGATCGTACAGGAATCCGGGCGACGGCTGTTGATCAGCAATCGCTGAATGATTTAAACTTAAAAGCGTCCAGTCACCCTGGAGAATAAATGCCGCTGAACACCTCACAATTATTAACCGCACTCGAGGCTGGTGAGTCCGAAACGGTAGAATTCAAGACCAGTTTCGACAAAGAAGCCATTGAGACACTTTCTGCTTTTGCCAATACCAAAGGAGGTACGGTCTTCGTTGGTGTCGCCGATTCCGGCGTTATCAAGGGAACCACACTCGCCAGGGAAACTATTCAAAACTGGATCAACCAGATCAAGATGAGCACATCCAACTGTGTCATACCCGATGTTGAGAGTCTTGAAGTCATGGGGAAAACTGTCGTTGCGCTTGATGTCTCTGAATACCCGATCAAACCGGTCGCCTGCAAGGGGCGCTACTACCGCCGTGTAAGGAACGCCAATCATCAACTCACCGTCTCCGAGGTAGTCAACCTTCACCTTCAGACCTGCAACACCAGTTGGGACTACTATCTCGACGATCATCACAGCGAACAGGACATCTCCCTCGACAAGGTACAAAAGTTCATAGAAATGGCCAATCTGGTTCGCAGCGTTCCTATCACCGATGACCCGCTGACCGTTTTGCAAAAATATGAGCTGCTCCGCGAGGGGAAAATTTGCCGTGCCGCATTTTTTCTCTTCATGTCGGGTGAATCAAGTCTGAGTGCCATAGAACTGGGACGTTTCCAGACCGAAACCATCATCAAGGACGGTAGCCGACTCAGAACCGACCTGTTCTCTGAAGTTACCGGCGTGATGGAATTCATCAGAAAACACATCAATCGAGCCTACATCATCACAGGCAATCCCCAACGTGAAGAACGCTGGGATTACCCTCTGGACGCCGTCCGCGAGATCGTGCTGAATGCCGTCATTCACCGGGATTACGCCAGTTCGTCCGACACCATCGTCAAGGTATTTGACAACCGGATAGAAATCTATAATCCCGGCAAACTGCCAACGGGACTGACCATCGAAAAGCTGCTCCGCGGAGATTACCGCTCTACCCTTCGCAATCGCAAGATAGCCGACATGTTCAAGGAAGTGGGCCTGGTGGAGAAATACGGTTCAGGAATCGGGCGGATCATACAAGGCTTAAGGGAATACGGGCTACCGGAACCAAAGTTTCAGGAAATCAGCGACGGTTTTATGGTAACCATATTTAAGAACACTGCACCAGTCACCGGGGAAGTCACCGGGGAAGTCACCGGGGAAGTCACCGGGGAAGTCACCGGGGAAGTCA
>CAYWJJ010000121.1:0-6545 GCA_964458105.1 uncultured Geobacter sp. | reverse complement strand
CTAAATAATATCAGTCAGTTAACAGCAAATCGAGCTTTCGCCGAGGCATCATATTTGTCTTTCAGGTAACTTTTAAATTTTTCCCTAACGCTGACATCTTGTTTATCTGCAGCATATACAGGAATAGCTATAACAATGAGAATGTGAATCATAAATGTTCTTGAATTCATACCCAATCCTATTCTTGATGAATCGTTATTCAAAATCCGTAAATAAACCAAATCCCATTTTCATCACGCATAAAATTTACTGGATAAGCATATGTTCCGCTGGCCTCCTGTCTGATGGCCCCAGCTTGTGCAGTATCATAAGAAACGGAGTAAACCTCCAATGAACTAATTTCATTAAGCCGTGCTGCGATATTTGTTGTCGGATCATTCATGAGGGTCTGGAATCTATCTCGTGTGGCCAAAGGAAAAAAGGATGCCGCTCCCTGGATATCGCCGAGCAGGACCTTGCGTTTCAATCCCTCCCATTTTTGCCTCAATTGCCCCCCAAGCTTGGTTTTGGGTAATATGGTAATAGTAACCGAATCCTCGTAAGTCAATCCATCCGGCCCTGTTACATTGATGGTGAGGGTGTAAACACCCTCCATAGGGAAATGAACCAAGTAAGATCTCGGTGTTGAGCCTGGAAGTATAGATATTGCGACCGGGCCGCTATAATTGAGGGTTGAGCTGGTAATAGCGAATGAGCCATTAATGGCAAGATTAATGTCCAAAGGTGCGGTTCCCGATTCCATGTTGGGTACCAGTCGAATGTAATTACCGGTTTGAGATGTTACCGTTCTCGATGCGGTACTGGTGAGAGCATTGATATCAGTGGCGGTGATGGTGATGGTGTTTGTGCCTGGTTGTAGATCGACATTATTGGCAACAAAACGAATACCGTTGATGGTAGCCGGTATACCGTTTACTGCGACTCCTGACTCTGCCCCGGTGGTGTTGATGACGGCTCCGGTCACCTGGACGCTCGGGCCTGTGATGGTCGAATTGTTTGCTGGCGTATCGAAGATAACCGCAAGCGAGGCTGAGACGTTGGAAATGCTGCCAACGCCATTAGTCAGTTCGGCGAATCTTCCGGCGAATCCTTTCCTGACCACATCCAGAGTCTGCGCTGCTTGTCCGATGCTGTCACCATGTCTTACCAGCAGGATATAGCCGACATTGAACTGTTTCTGAGAGGTGCCAATATTTGGAACTCTCTCACCTTCGGCGGCAATGATATCGTTGATGCTGACGGTTGAGGCCGTGCCACTTACGGTTACCCCCAAGAAGGGGAGTTGAGTTTTGTCGATGGCCGGGTTACCGATCAGGAGCATGGATGGAACTTGATCTTTGGGAATCATCCCCATAAGGTAGAGATCGAGGGGACTGTAGGAGTTCATGATTGTGGTTGAGGTGTAGGTGCCGTCGCCATTGTCGTTCCAACCGTTTCCGTACATGACAGAGCCCTGACTATCCAGCAGGTAGCTCCAGTGGGCGTTGTCCTTGCCGAGCAGGGCGGTACTGAGAGAGTTGTCCGGGAGTTTGTACCTGACATAGGCACCGAAGCGGTGTGCGAATTCGTGGGAGAGTACGGTCAAAGTCTGGTTAAGTTGTTCGCTGTAGGGATTGACGGCTAGAGTGGATACGTTGCCCATGTCGATGGTACCCTGCAGTTTGCTGTTGCTGCCATAGTAGGCGCTGTTATCGAAGATGGTCTGGTTTATGCCGAGGGTATCGTTTTTGACCGACATGTAGACACCTTGGGTATCTTGATCAGGCATGGCATAGTCGAAGGTTGAGAATATCACCAGGAAGTCAATGTTGTCATTGTGGGTCTTGTAATACTCTTGAGCTACCTTTTGCCGAGGAGCTGAATTGATGGAACTGTCGGGATTGGTGGTATCAAAGCCGCCGGCGACTTCAATAACGGCACTGTTGCCAATATCCGCGACCGTGGCGGCGATGAAATCCGGAGTGGTAAAGGTTTGATCCGCAGTAGCGGCCGAGGCGGTGGAGGTGGTTGACGAGACGATATAGTGATAGGTGGTATTGGGTTTGAGTCCGGTGAGCACCAGATTGTGATTCGTGGCAAGGTCAGCCCCTGAAACAGACATGCCATAGCTGGTGTTCTCGCCATAATCGACCTTGCTATCAGCTGGTTGGTTGGTAGTCCATGAAATACGGGGAATGTCGACGCTGACCGCGCTGATTGCCAAGTCGCCACCTGAACCTCCGACAGAAAGATTCGATACCCATAAAGTCCCGTTTCTTATGGTCAACGTGCCATTCAGGCTGGTAGCTCCGCTTGTCGTACATAGCTATTATCAGTGTAGCCGCCCTCCAGCTTGACGCTGATAGGCCGATCAAGCACAAGGGACTCGCTGAAAATCTTGGCCTTTGCCCTGATGGTGTCACCGTCAGCGGCTTGATTGTATGTTTCTTGAAGAGAAGTTGTTTCGATGCCGGTAGGAGGAATATCTGCGGCAGATGCTTGTCCGGTCAAAATCAAGCCAGTTACAAACAATAGGCACCCAAGTAATAAAAACAAATAAATATTGCGATGACCGTTCTTCCGAAATGTAGATGTCATGCGTTACCTCTTTGCAAATCGAACAGTTGGATATCGATAATTAAAAGATCATATTTGGGCCAAATTAATTATTGCTATGTATATGCCCTCGTCCTTTCATTGTCAATTCCCGTTTCATTACGTGACAATATCTCAAAAACGTTGCAATTATGACGAATGGATAAACCTAAAAACGGCAGTTGCCTCGATCTCATCCGGTAGCCGGCAGTAATTTGGGTGTCGATAGTGGCGGTAAAGTCCCTTCAACTCAGGATTGACCTGATCTGTGCTGATAGTGGTGATATGGGCATAATGCTTGTGACCGGCAAGAATTGACAATACCAGAGTTCCCAGAACATCTGGGATATTCGGTGCGTTCGGGCTTGTGTACGTAAGCGGACGGTATATATGGATATCATGCCAGCAGGTTACAACATTATTGAAGTTGCAACTTCCGTTTTTGATGATGCGATTTCTGTGGTGACCCCTAATTGGAATTAGACACTAAAGCTACACCTCAGGGGGCAAGCCATTACGTATAGTGTTGAAAACCGCTAAATTCCTGATGTGATGGAGTTAGCGGTTTTAGTTTACTCCTTGATATTATAGAGGATTAGTTTTTCAACACCTTTGTGGAATGGCTTGCTCAGGGGATCGCCTTTTTCTTTGGCAAAATGAGAAGACAGGTCAAGTATCCAATCAAACGCTCTCGATGAACAATAGCGCCGGGTCTTCCAGAAAGTTGACCACCCTGGCCAGAAACTTTGCGGCGGACACACCGTCGGTAATCCGGTGGTCGAAGGTCAGGGAAATAGGCAGAATTGTGCGGATCGCAATGGCGCCGTCATGTACCCAGGGGCGCTCCGTTATCCGGCCGAAACCCATGATAGCCACATCGGGCCGGTTGATGATCGGGGTGGCGAACAGACCCCCGAAATAGCCGTAGTTTGTGATTGTAAAACTGTTTCCCTTCATCTCTTCCAAGGAGATGGTCCGTTCGCGGGCTTTCTGCCCCAGTGCCTGAATCTCGGCCGCCAGGTCGAGGATGCTCTTGCGGTCCACGTCGCGGATCACCGGCACCATAAGGCCGTCGGGCGTTTCGACGGCGATGCCGAAATGATAGTGTTTCTTTAGAATGATTGTCTCGCTGTTATCGTCGATGGAGGCGTTGAAGGCCGGATAGTCGCGTAGGGCATGCTGCACCGCCTTGATGAAAAACGGGAGAAAGGTCAGGTGGCTGCCGTGGGTCCCGGCCGCAGCCTGCTCGCGGTTGCGCAGTACGGACAGCTCGCTTACGTCGGCCTCCTCCATGACTGAGACGGAGGCGGTGCGATGCTGGGCCGCCAGGACGTTGCGGGCCGCCGTGCGCCGAATGCCCCTCAGAGGCAGTCGCTCGACCGGTCCGAAGGATTCGTCTGCGGCCGGAGCGGCGGGCAGGTTCGTTGCCAGGTCTTCGGGGGTGATGCTGCCATGGGGGCCGCTGCCGCGAATTGTCTGAAGGTCGATATTCCGTTCACGTGCCAGTCGCCGCACCAGTGGCGTGGCTCTAACCTCAGTACTTGCCGAGGCTTGTCCGGTCGCCGGTGCGTCCTCCGCTTCAGGCAGTTCACCGACAATGCCGGTTGATCGGTGATGTGCCGGCACGGTTGTTTCCTGGCCGATGGTCATCAGGATGTCCCCTACCCGGAGGATGTCACCTTCCCGGCCATGCAGGCTTTTGACAATGCCGCCGTGGGGGGAGGGGACATCGACCACGGCCTTGTCGGTCTCCACTTCGGCCACCACCTGGTGCTCTTCGACTCTTTGTCCTTCCGTCACCAGCCATTTGCGCAGTTCAACCTCGGCAATACCTTCACCCAGGTCGGGGAGTCTGAATTCATTGTTCATGGTCAGTACCTCATGACTTCGTCTATTGCAGTGCGGATATGTTCCGTGGTCGGCAGATAGCGATCGATCAACTTGGGCAGCGGCAGCACCACATCCGGGGCCGTCACCCGCAGTATCGGAGCGCGCAGATGCAGGATCGCCTCTTCGGCCATGGTGGCGGCAATCTCGGCACCCAATCCGCCGGTTTTGACGGCTTCGTGTACGATTACCAGGCGGCCGGTCTTTCTGACCGAGGTCAGCAGCGTTTCCCAGTCGAAAGGGGCCAGGGTCTGTGGATCGATCGCTTCGACGGAGTGTGGGGTAGCAGTCTTGAGAACCCGTTCCAGCATGCTGCCCCAGGCAACGATCGTCACATCCTTTCCCGGTTGGGCGATTCTGGCCGTGCCGAGCGGGACAGTGTAATCACCTTCGGGAACCTCTTCACGCAACATTCGATAGAGGCGGGTTGGTTCCAGAAATACCACCGGATCCGGGTCGCGGATTGCCGCCAGCAGCAGCCCTTTGGCGTTGTACGGGCCGGAAGGCACTACCACCTTGATTCCGGGCAGATGGCAGAGCAGCGCCTCGCTGCTCTCCTCGTGCAGTTCCGGCGCCTTGATGCCTCCTCCATAAGGGGTCCGCACCACCAGCGGACAGGTAAAACGGCCACGGGACCGGGTTCGCAGGCGGGCTGCGTGGGTGTAAAGCTGATCCAGGGCGGCGTAGATGAAGCCCATGAACTGGATTTCGGCCACGGGGCGCAGACCGTAGGCGGCCATGCCGATGGCTGTACCGACGATGCCTGACTCGGACAGAGGGGTATCAATGACCCGTTCGGCACCGAAGCGTTCCTGCAAACCTTCACTGACGCGAAAAACACCGCCGTCACGCCCCACGTCCTCGCCCAGCAGCAAAACCCGGTCGTCGCGGGCCATTTCCTGGCTTAGCGCTTGATTGATTGCCTGTACCATCGTTAGCTGGGCCATGTCAAATCCCCTTCCGCTGCCCGGCCTGGCGCTGGCCGAGCACTGCCGAGGTGTGTTTGAACATGTCATCCGCTCCGGGCGGTTCAACCGATTCCATCTCGACAACTGCCGCATCGATCTTTGCCGTGGCCTGCTGCCGGGTCTCCGTGGCATAGGCTTCGTTCCAGAGGCCACAACGCTCCATGTAGCGCTCCAGCCTGATAATCGGGTCGCGGGCGCTCCAGGCAGCCACCTCCTCGGCGGATCTGTAACGCCCGGCATCGTCCGAGGTGGTGTGATCGGCCACCCGGTAGGTCAGGCATTCGATAAAGGTCGGACCTCCGCCGCCCCGCGCCTTGTCCAGTGCATCGCGCGTGGCCCGATAAACGGCGAATACGTCGTTGCCATCCACCTGCACCCCTTCGAAACCGTAGGCCAGCGCTTTCTGTGACAAACTGGCGGATGCAGTCTGGCTGCTGATCGGGATCGAGATCGCCCATTGGTTGTTCTGGCAGATAAAGACCAGCGGCAAACGGAAAACACCCGCCATGTTGAACCCCTCGTGAAAGTCTCCTTTGGAGGTGGCCCCGTCGCCGAACCAGGCTGCAACGGCAAGCTGGTCGTGCCGGTAGCGGGCTGCCATGGCTGCGCCGACCGCATGGGGGATGTGGGTGCCGACCGATACGCAGACCGGAAAGATGTTCAGTGACGGCGGAGCCTGCTGCCCGCGTTCGTCGCCGGCCCAGTACTGAAATATCTGGTGGATGGGGTAGCCGAGGGTTAATTGGACCCCCATTTCACGGAAGGAGGGGAAAAGCCAGTCTCCTGACTGGAGCGCGAAGGCGCTGCCGACCTGGGCTGCCTCCTGTCCAAGGCTGGGAGGGTAGGTGCCGAGCCGGCCTTCGCGCTGCAGGGCTATGGCCCGCTCATCAAAGATCCTGGTCAGCACCATCAGTTCGTAAATGCGCCGGATATCCCCTTGTGGCAAGGGCGGCATCAGCTCTTCATTGATACTCCCGTCCGGAGCGAGGATGCTCAGGCGGCGGACCTCAAATCCGGCACAGATCTCGTCAGGCATGGCTGTTATACCTCCTGTTGATTGGCTCTGATACCAAGTCGCAATCAAACGATTACGTCGTTGGCTTCGTCGGTGGCTCC
>CAYWJJ010000120.1:0-6630 GCA_964458105.1 uncultured Geobacter sp. | reverse complement strand
CACCGGCCAACATCCTGATCTTCCCGGACCTGAACTCGGGCAACATCTGCTACAAACTGCTGCATCACCTGGGAGGGGCCGAAGCGATCGGTCCGATCCTGATGGGGATGAACAAGCCGGTGCATGTCCTGCAGCGCGGCGACAGTGTTGAAGATATCGTCAAGATGGCGGCCATTGCCGTGGTGGATGCCCAAAACAGCTAAACTTGTTACGACCTGTTTCTAAAATTAAAATGACAAAACCCCGTCTGGAAAGGCGGGGTTTTGTCATTCAAAAGAACCGGTAAAGCCGGTTTTTATACGGTTCTACAAAATTAATCACTCCGGCGGGGCTATCAAGACGCATTTTCCTTCTTCTCAGCCGGTGCGGCTTGCGCCGGTTGGGCCGGAGTATCCACATGTGCCTTTTCCGCAGTCGCTACCTGCTGGGGAGCTGCTTCCTTCTCCTCGCTTTTGCGGGACTCTTCCTGAACATTTTTCTGGAAGTCCTCCGAGGCCTTTTTGAACTCGGCCAGTCCTTTGCCGAGCGACTTGGCCAATTCAGGCAATTTATGAGGTCCGATCACGATCAGGGCGATCACGAGGATGATAATCATTTCCGGCATGCCGATTCCAAACATCTGGTTTCTCCTGTTCACAATTATGGATTGAACTGCTATTAAAAACGGATTTTTCGGTATTGGCAATATAAATCTATATTTTGACCTTGCCATTTTTACCCGCTGTGTTACTATGCCCAAAATTTAGGCACATTTGGTATGTTTTCTTCCCTTCCCGTAGTTGCTGTCAGCGTGCATCATGTTAAATTCATTAACAATTGGCAGCCTTGTCCTGGCGCACAACGTCGTGCTTGCCCCCCTGGCTGGAATCACAAATCTGCCGTTCCGCCTGATCTGCCGCAGTGAAGGAGCCTCTCTGGCCTTTACCGAAATGGTCAGCGTAAACGGCCTGGTTCGCGAAGGGATCAAGACCCTGGCGCTTCTGAAGAGCTGCGCCGAGGACCGTCCGCTCGGCATTCAGCTGTTTGGCGATTCGCCGGCAGATCTGGCTGAAGCGGCCCGAATGGTTGAAGGGTACGGCGATCTGCTGGATATCAACATGGGCTGCCCTGTCCGCAAGGTGGTCGGCACCGGCGCCGGCAGTGCACTGCTGCAGGATCCGTCCAAGATTGCCGCCATCGTCCGTGCCGTGCGTGCGGCAACTTCACTGCCGCTGACGATCAAAATCCGCTCGGGATGGCATTGCGGAGACGATAATTATCTGGATGTTGCCAGGATTGCCGAAGCTGAAGGGTGCGACGCCGTAACGCTGCACCCCCGCAGCCGCAGCCAGATGTTTTCCGGGCAAGCCAACTGGGATCAGATCGGAGCGATGAAAGCGGCTCTTTCGATACCGGTGCTGGGCAGCGGAGACCTTTTTACAGCTCCGGACTGTCTGCGGATGCTGCATGAAACCGGTTGCGACGGCATCATGATTGCGCGCGGCGCGCTCGGCAATCCCTGGATATTCCGGCAGACGATTGAGCTGGCCGAGCAGGGCAGGTTTGCCGCCATCACCCCCGCCGAACGGGCCGATACGATCGCCAGCCATCTGACACTGTTCAGTATGGAGTGCGGCGAAGCGGTGGCCGTTCGGGAAATGAAAAAACATATCGGCTGGTATGCCAAAGGCTTTGCGGGCGCATCCGATATCCGCAGGGCCGCAAACTCGGCCCATTCAGCATCCGACATCCTGGCACTGACAGAAAGAATTCGCGCGGTCTCCGACACCACGGTTCAAGCTACAGGGTAACTCCATGACAGAATATCCACAGAAACAGCGTGATGATTATTATGCAACCGTAATCGACAGTGTCGGGGATGGCGTTATTGTTGTGGCCAGCAGCGGCCTGATAACCCTTTGCAATCCGGCGGCCGAAGAGATAACAGGCTTTTCGAGAAGACAGGCCCAGGGTGCGGTGTTTGAAAAACTGTTCGCACAGGAAAAAACCCTGCTGGATATGGTTTCAAAAACCACCCGCACCGGTATCACGATCTCCGATCACGAAAATGTCGTTGTCCGTTCGACCGGCCGGATCACGCCGGTTGCCGCCACCTGTTATCCGCTGGTCGAGGAAAGTGGCGAAAACATCGGCGCCATCCTGACGCTGAAGGACATCACCTATATCCGTGAACTGGAGGCGGCGGTACGACAGTCTGACCGGCTTTCGACCCTGGGTACCCTGGCTGCCGGACTGGCCCATGAGGTGAAGAACCCGCTGGGAGGCATCAAGGGGGCTGCCCAGCTTCTTGAACGGGAGTTTGACCCTGAGAGTGAAATGCTTGAATATACACGGGTAATGATTCGTGAAACCGAGCGTATCGATCATATTATCCGTGAACTGCTGGAGCTTGCCTCACCGCGCGGACTCAAACTGGCTCCCGTCAATCTGCACAAAATACTGGGTGATATTCTGCTTCTGCAGAAACATGCCGTCGCTGGCCGGGAAATCGCTTTCATAAAGCATTTCGACCCCAGCATCCCGGAAATCATGGCCGACGAGGAAATGTTGACCCGGCTTTTTCTGAATCTGATCTGCAACGCCATTGATGCGATGGGTGAAGATGGACGCCTGACGGTATCGAGCAGGGTGCTTTCGGATTATCGCATGGCGCAGAACGAGCGCCGTTCGCGGATGGTGGCGATCGAGGTCAGCGATGATGGACCCGGGATCCCTCCCGAAGATCTGGAAAATATCTGGACCCCGTTCTTTAGCACCAAATCTGGCGGTACCGGTCTGGGATTGACCATCTGCCACAAGATCGTCCTGGAGCATCGCGGCATGATCAAGGCCGAATCTGATACGGGACACGGAACAAAATTCACGGTGTTGCTGCCGTTGGTGCAATAAAAAATTTAAAACCGGAGCAAAGTACAAAGGGCAAAAGTCAGGGTCAAGGGGCCAGTAGAATCAAGAACATTCTATAACCTGAACCCGATTTACCTTGCCCCTTGACCCTTGACCCTGAAAATCGAGGTACAACATGCCGCTTACGCGAATTCTGGTAGCTGATGATGAAGAAAGTATGCGCTGGGTGCTGTCAAAGGCTCTCAAACGCAAGGGTTTTTCGGTGGATCTGGCACACGACGGCCGTCAGGCTTTGGAGTTGATCAAAGACAACTGCTATGATCTGGCCATTCTGGATATAAAGATGCCGGGCATTAGCGGTCTTGATCTGTTGGACAAGATCCGCGAGTTGAAAAGCGACCTGCTGGTGGTGATCATGACCGCCGAAGCCAGCATGAAAAATGCGGTTGAAGCGATGAAGCGGGGAGCCTACGATTACATAACCAAACCCTTTGATCTGGATGTGATCGATGCGATCATAGAAAAGGTTACCAGGGCCCGCGAGATTGCCGGGCAGGTTTCATCACTGAAGCAGGAACTCAAGGAACGCTATCAGGTAGAAAAAAACATTGTCGGCAATTCTCCCGCCATGCGGGAGGTCTACAAGACCATCGGCAAGGTTGCCGTCAGCGATGTCACCGTTCTGATTCAAGGTGAATCCGGCACGGGTAAGGAGCTGGTGGCGCGGGCGGTACACTTCAACTCGGGACGTCTGGGGAAACCCTTTGTGGCGATCAACTGTGCCGCCATACCTCGCGATTTGCTGGAAAGCGAGCTGTTCGGCTCCGAAAAGGGTGCCTACACCGGCGCGGGTGAGCGTAAACAGGGGAAATTCGAACAGGCCAACCACGGCACGATCTTTCTGGATGAAATCGGCGATATGCCGCTGGATCTCCAGGCCAAAATATTGCGGGTACTGCAGGAACAGGAAGTCACCAGGATCGGCGGAAGCCAGAATATACCGGTGGACGTGCGAATAGTGGCAGCCACCAACCAGGCGTTGATTGAAAAGGTCCGCCAGAAGGAGTTTCGCGAGGACCTGTACTACCGCCTGAATGTTGTGCCGATCATGCTGGCGCCGTTGCGTGAACGGCGCGATGACATTCCCGACCTGGCCCAATACTTTCTGGCGCGTTCATGTGCGGAAATGTCCGTTTCGCCCAAGCGTCTGACCGACGATGCTCTGGCGCTGCTGACGTCGCATTCCTGGCCCGGAAACGTGCGCGAACTGGAGAATACCATCAAGCGGGCTGTCATACTTTCCAACGACCCGTTATTGACGGCGCACGATTTTGAAGGGTTGACTCCGGTGTCGCCCCAGGCGCAGAAGGGCACGCAGGATGATTCACTGGAGTCGCTGGTCGATCTGAAGCTGCGCTCCAGCATGAATGGAGTCGAAAAGCTTGATAAGGGGGATATTCATGCCATGGTGCTGGAGCAGATCGAGCGCCCGCTGATACGCTTCATCCTTGAAAAAACACGCTGGAATCAGGTAAAGGCGGCCGATATACTCGGCATCAACCGCAATACGTTGCGCAAGAAGATAACGGAACTGGGAATCGAGCTTAAACGGGATTGATTAAAAGGAGGCTGCGATGTCGGTAAAAGACAGATTTTTTCTGGAACGGGACAAGGCGGTACTGGTGGTGATAGATGTGCAGGAAAAGCTGTGCGTTGCCATGGACGAAAAGGTGCTGCGCAAGCTGACAAAAAATATCGGCATACTGCTGGAATGTGCCGCGGAGTTGAACGTGCCGGTGCTGGTCACGGAACAGTACGTCAAGGGACTGGGGGCCACCCTGCCGGAGTTGAAGGAGAAGGCTGCCGCAGCTCCCTGTTACGAAAAGATGGCTTTCAGCAGTTGCGGCTGCGCAGAATTTGTGGCTAAGCTGAATGCAACCGGACGGACACAGGTTATCGTCACCGGTATGGAGACCCATGTCTGCGTGCTTCAAACCGTGATCGAGCTGCGCGATGCCGGTTTTGAAGTGCATGTTGTCAAGGATGCCGTCATGAGCCGCAGCAAGCAGAACTGGCAGACCGCCGTTGAATCCATGACACTGACCGGGGCTGTGCCGACCAGCACCGAATCGGTCCTGTTTCAATTGCTGAAAGTGGCCGGAACCGATGAATTTAAAAAACTGTCTAAACTTGTGAAATAGTCTGCAGGACGCTTGCACAAAAAAACTCCGCGGTCTCGATGGCCGCGGAGTTTTTTGTATGATTACAGTGAAGGGAATACATGCCGTACAATATCGGCATGGTGTTCGATGCGGGCCAGGGCAGGCAGGTGGGACTTGTAGGAGATGAAAGGGACGCCCGCCGCTCTGGCCGACTGCATATCGACTTCGCCGTCTCCAATAAAGAGCGCTTCCCGAGGTTCTATTCCAAAGTGACCCAGTACCTTCAAAAGCGGCTCGGGGTGCGGCTTGGGGTTGAGCACCTGTGATGCCGTCATAACGCAATCAAAGTATCCGGATAGGCCGAAATCTTCGATGATCATCTCCATCGAGGTAGCCCGATTGGTGCAGATGGCAAGAGAGGTATTTCCTTTCAGCCTGTCGAGGGCATCGACAAAGCCGTCTTCCATCCGCATGAACGGCATCAGATCCTTGTAATGGATCGTTTTGGCAAAGGCAAAGGCTGCATCACGGCAGGCATCACCGGCAAAAAAATACTCCATGACGTTGTTGAACGAATAGGTATGCAGCACCTGCCTGGCTTTTAGATCTTCACGGTCAAGCGGCGCCCTTCCCAGATATTCCATCACCCGGTTGTAAAAGATGTAGTTTGATTCGATTGAATCGAGAATTACTCCATCACAGTCATAGATGACAGCCTTGTATCGACTTATTAATTCACTCACTATCTGACTCCGGAACCTTGTACTGATTGAGATACTCATCCCATTCAATGGGAAGCAGGTACTTTTTGTTGCTGTTGCACTCCTTGCATGCCGGAACCACATTGTTGCGGGAAGCCTTGCCGCCTCGTGAAATGGGTACGAGATGGTCCATGGTAAGGTCATCCGGAGTAAATTTCTTGTTGCAATAGTGGCAGATTCCCATCGCGATTCGATTCTGCCACCAGCGACTCCTGCGAAGTTCGCGTGACTTATCGCGCTCGCGTTTAATCTCGGCTTCGCTGACGTCAATTATGAAGTAATCCATTACCTGTCGGCCTTTGATTTAAATTCAATATTTAATAACCGATCAATAATAGCTGAAATTGCAGGACTTTGGTAGTTATAATTAACCGGGCGAGATGTGGAGTTGCGATAACGACAAAAAAATAGTTGATATATTTCGAACAATAGGTTATAAGCTCTTTTCCCATGCGCTTGTAGCTCAGCTGGATAGAGCAACGGACTACGAATCCGTAGGTCGGGAGTTCGAATCTCTCCAAGCGCGCCAATCAATTCAGGGACTTAGCCTTAGCCGGTTGAGTCCCTTTTTGTTTATGCTGTAGTAAATGCTGTAATAGAATCCCAGCCCACTTAATCCGCCTATGCCTTGGCAGGTCTCGCTTCCGTGATAATAATTGATAATAGTTGAAGGTACAAGCGGAGCAATCAGCAGGCATGAGTACAGCAGGTTACACGTGCTGGCCGCTAGCCTCTTCATACATTCTTAACTCTGTTAAGAACATAGCGCCTGAAGCGCTCACATGATTAACATGAGCGGGCATGCCATAGCAAGCAGGCTACCCCGAACCATGAGCGCTCATTCAATCATAAGAGCGAGC
>CAYWJJ010000119.1:0-6862 GCA_964458105.1 uncultured Geobacter sp. | reverse complement strand
TGCTGTTGTTCATGAACTTTTTACCCCGCAGCAAACATATGCATATCCTGACCGCCATTCCCAACTGTTACTTTCAAAGCCTTGAAAAACCGAACACCCAGCCAAGGGAAATCTTTGAGAAGGGTGCCAGCTATGGCGTCAGTAGTGTCGACCAATACAGCTGGAAAGATCTGCTTGATTCCTTGACCTGTACCGAGTGTGGTCGCTGCCAGGATCTCTGCCCGGCGCATAATACCGGCAAGCCTCTTAATCCGCGCAAAATTGTCCATGACATCAAAATAAACCTGCTCAAAAACGGTCCCGCTCTGAAAGGCGGACAAAACAGCACATTACCGTTGATTGGTGAAGCGACAGACGGAAGCATCTGTGATGAGGCGATCTGGTCCTGTACTACCTGCGGCGCCTGCACCACGATCTGTCCGGTGCTGATCGAGCAGATGCCGAAGATCATCAAGCTGCGGCGTCATCTGGTACAGGAGAAAGGCCGTTTTCCCGAGGAGCTGCTTAACCTGTTTGAAAACATGGAGCAGCGCAGCAACCCTTGGGGCCTCGCACCGTCTGAGCGGACCAAGTGGAGCAGTCAATTGGGTGACCGCAGCTTCAAGCCGGGTGAAACCGAGTACCTCTTTTTTGTCGGTTGTGCCGGTGCCTTCGATAGTCGCAATAAACACGTTACCGTCGCTCTGGCGACCATCATGGACGCTGCCGGTGTCTCCTGGGGTCTGTTAGGCAAGGAAGAACTCTGTTGCGGCGATAGTGTCAGGCGTCTTGGTAATGAGTATGTTTTTGACAAGATGGCACAACAGAATGTGGCACTGTTCAAGGAGAAAAGGATAACAAAGGTCGTTACCCAATGCCCCCATTGCTTCACTACTCTAAAGAACGACTACAAACAGTATGGGCTTGATATTGAAATTATCCACCACTCTCAGTTGATTTCAGAATTGCTCACAAGCGGCAGACTCAAAATCCCTAAACAGTCGTTGCAGGGGAAGATACTCTTTCATGACTCCTGCTACCTTGGACGTCATAATGACATATTCGAAGCGCCGCGGACCGCACTGAAGGCAGCAACCGGCACGGCACCGAACGAATACGGCCGCAATCATGAAAACGGCTACTGCTGCGGCGGAGGTGGCGGAAGAATGTGGATGGAAGAGCAAACCGGCACCAGAATCAATCTGGAACGGGTCACCGAGGCGATGAAACAACAGCCGGACACACTCTGCGTCAGTTGTCCCTACTGTATGACGATGATGGAAGACGGGCTCAAAGATATGGGTGTGGCTGATAAATGCAGAGTAAAGGATGTTGCAGAGGTCGTGGTTGAGGCGCTGCGATAATTATTAGAACAATCCGAAGCGGCACAAGGAGTAAAACGTGGCACTCGCAAAAATCGAAGATGTTCTTATGGACTTACAGCAAGGCAAGATGGTGATTCTCGTTGATGATGAGGACAGGGAGAACGAAGGCGATCTCTGTATGGCGGCAGAAAAGGTGACACCGGAAGCGGTTAATTTCATGGCCCGCTTCGGCCGGGGACTCATCTGCCTGACCATGACCGGAGAACAGTGCGACCACCTCCAACTTCCGATGATGGCCGCTCACAACAGCTCCCCTTTTGGTACAGGCTTTACCGTTTCCATCGAGGCACGCTGCGGTGTAACTACCGGGATTTCCGCAGCAGATCGTGCCTGTACAATCCTTGCCGCTGTGGCTGATGGCGCCCAACCGAACGACCTCGTCAAGCCGGGACATATTTTCCCTCTGCGGGCTAAACAGGGTGGTGTACTTGTCAGGACCGGCCAGACTGAAGGTTCGGTTGATCTGGCCCGCCTGGCAGGCCTTAAACCGGCAGGTGTGATCTGCGAGATCATGAATGACGATGGTACGATGTCCCGCATGACTCAACTCAAAATATTTGCCCTTGAACATGGTCTGAAAATTTGTACTGTTGCCGATCTGGTTGCGTACCGCCTGAAGCACGAGACTCTTGTCCGGCGTGCGGCAGAGGCACGGCTCCCAGCCGAATTTGGTGGTGACTTCCGTGCAATCGTCTTCGAAAACGACATTGATCGTCTGGAACATGTTGCATTGGTGAAAGGGGATATCAGCGGAGAAGAGCCGGTACTGGTCAGGGTTCACTCTGAATGTCTTACCGGAGATGTCTTCGGGAGCAACCGTTGCGATTGTGCTGATCAGCTACACAAGTCCATGTCAATGATCGGCGCACACGGGCGGGGAGTTATTTTGTATATGCGCCAGGAAGGTCGCGGCATCGGTCTCGTGAACAAGCTGAAGGCCTATGCACTGCAGGATGAAGGCCATGATACGGTTGAGGCTAACAATGTGTTGGGCTTTCAGGCGGATTTGCGCGATTACGGTATCGGCGCCCAGATTCTTGTTAGCCTCGGCGTAAAAAACATTCGGCTCATGACCAATAACCCCAGAAAAATTATTGGATTACAAGGATATGGCATTAACATAGCCAAACGCGTTCCCCTTGAAATGGCTCCGTGTCAGAACAATATTCACTATCTGAATACCAAACGGGAGAAGCTGGGACATTTGCTGTCAGTCGCATGAATACGTGCCAAGCCGGAAATAACATTCGGGGCCATTCTCGCGTCATACATCTCGTCAATCCCGATTACAAACATCGTCCCTGCCCGCTGCTCGTCAAGATGGTGAATGCGGGATATTTAGGACGATAAATCTGGTCGTGGTTTTTATATCTATTATCCTTAACACTGATGAACCAACACACTGGAGGTAGCCATGAATTTTGAACTGAGCCAGGATCACAAGGTTTTGCAGTCAGCGGTACGTGACTTCGTAGAGAAGGAAATAAAACCTATTGCGATGAAAATAGATGAGGATCATGCAATTCCAGATGCGCTGGTCGAAAAAATGGCTGAAATGGGCTTTCTTGGCAGCTACCTACCGGAGGAGTACGGTGGGGCAGGACTTGACATGCTTTCGTACGCAATTGTTGTTGAAGAGGTCTCTAAAGCCTGCGGTTCCAGCGGCGTTCTGATCTCGGCCCACACCTCCCTTTGCAGCGGTCCGATCTATACCTTCGGTACTGAAGAGCAGAAGAAGAAATGGCTCCCCGCACTCAACAGCGGAGAAAAGATCGGCTGCTTTCTACTAACCGAGCCTAATGCCGGCAGCGATGCCGGCGGAACCGCCACCACCTACAAACGTGAGGGCGATGAATTCGTGATTAACGGCAGCAAGACCTTCATCACTAATGGAGGTTACCTGGGAACGGGAGTGCTATTGGCCTCATTTGATCGCAGCCTTAAACACAAAGGTATCACCGCTTTTATAGTTGATCTGAGTTCACCCGGCGTCACCATTCTTAAAAACGAGAACAAAATGGGAATCCGCGGCAGTTACACCACCGCTTTTGCCTTCGACAACCTGCGGATACCGGTAGAAAACCTGCTCGGCCAAGAGGGCAAAGGTTTCAATGTCGCTATGGATACACTGAACGGTGGTCGCATCGGCATTGCCTCCCAGGCGCTTGGCATTGCTGAAGGTGCCTTTGAAAGGGCACTTGCCTATTCAAAGGAACGCAAGCAGTTTGATCAGGCTATTTGCGAATTTCAGGCCATTCAGTTCAAACTGGCCGATATGTGGACCAGCATCGAGACCAGCAAACTTCTGACCTACCGGGCCGCCTGCCTCAAGGACGCCAAGAAAAGTTACACCATGGAATCGGCCATGTGCAAGATGCACGCTTCTGAAACCGTGACCTTCGTCACCAAGGAAGCGATCCAGATTCATGGTGGTTACGGCTACATAGTCGACTACGAAGTAGAGCGGATGTACCGCGACGCCAAGATCACCGAGATCTACGAAGGGACCAACGAAGTTCAGCGGGTGGTGATTTCAAAGATGTTACTGTCATAGAATTCGCTGACAATTTGTAAAAGAGGAATAAATACCACCCGTCACAACCGGGTAACCTTAAAAAAATCAATAAAGAAAGCCGCTCTTCAGACAAGAGCGGCTTTCTTGGTATCTTCCTCTACAATTATTCTGGCGGAAGTGGTTCCTTGGCAAGTCGGCGCAAAACCTTGCCCGTTGCAGTGGCAGTCAGCGAGTCACGGAACTCAACACTGCGCGGCACCTTGTACGCCGACAGATTTTCTCTGGACCAGGCAATGAACTCATCTGCGCTAATCGTGCCTTTCGCATCGGGTTTGAGTACAACGACAGCCTTTACCACCTCTCCCTTAGCCGGATCGGGGATGCCAAACACAACAATCTGAGCAACCGCCGGATGTTTACCGAGAATAGCTTCCACTTCATCAGGAAAGACGCTGAACCCGGACACCTTGATCATCTCTTTAAATCGCCCCAGAAAGGTCAGATAACCGTCACAGTCCAATTTCCCCATGTCTCCGGTATGTACCCAGCCGTTGCGCAGAGTCGCAACAGTTTCTTCCGGCTTGCTCCAGTACCCCTTGAAATTTCCAGGACTTAACAGTACCACTTCACCGACTGTATCGGCCGGGAGATCCCGGCCCGAATCCGGATCGACGATGCGCATCGCAACCCCTGGACAAGGGATACCCTGAGTACCCCACCGTATGGCGTGTCCCGGCATAAAGGTATCGCAGGTATGGGTCTCGCTCAATCCATAGGCTGCCTCATGAATTGGTTTGCCGCCAGCAAACTCTCCCCACTGGTTGGCCAGTTCCTCGGTCAGTGAAATGCCGAAGCTGGTGCAGACGTTTTTATTCAGCGATGACAGATCAAAACGTCTGGCATCAGGAACGTGCATGACCGCCACATTCATCGGCGCAATGCTGTACCACCAGGACACACGGTAGCGCTCGATGGCTTGCAATGCCACTAACGGATCAAAGCGATAACAGAGTACCGTGGTTGCTCCGCTATAAATGGTTACGTTGAGCCCCATCAGCATACCGGCGATGTGATAGAGCGGAACAATTGCCAGCAGTACGTCCTCATTGGTGACACCATTGCAGGCGGCGGCACAGGATGTTTTGAACAGGGCATTTCCGTAAGTGAGCATCGCCCCCTTGGGCATTCCGGTAGTGCCTGACGTATAGGTCATCAGCGCCACATCGTCCATAGCCGGAACATGGCCGGGTGCTGGATTTTGCGTACGTCCGTTAACTATTGCCAGAAAATCGATTGTGCCGGGAATATTGGTTCTGAGCACGCGTATTTCTTCGGGTACATTGATGGTCGGCACCTCTGGCAGATAGTCGGCATAATGAACCAGAAAGACGTGCCTGACTGCAGTCCTGTCCTGTATCGCAGCAACAACAGGATAGAGATTTTCAGCGGTCACAATGATTTTAGCGCCCAGATCAGACAACTGGTATTCCAGTTCGTGTGCCTTGGACAGCGGACCGCAGGGAGCTACAATTGCACCGATCTTCTGGATGCCGAAGTGGGCGATAACGTATTGCGGGCAGTTCTGCATGAACAACGTGACACAGTCTCCTTGCCGAACGCCAAGACCGGCAAGATGGGCGGCGAACGCGTCACTCTGACGGTCCAGCTTGTCATAAGAAAGGGTCGCACCGTACCAGATGTACGCCGCCTTGTCCGGTTGCCGGCGGGCATGTTCCCGCAGATATTCGTGTAACGGTTTTTCCCCATACCGATAGTCAGCTCTTTGCATGATGTCTGCCTCCTTATGATTTATTCATTGTGCATGACACGAGTGAACGCTTCTTCAATACCCAAATAGCCTTTGCATATGACAACAGTCAGGAAAATCCGGATAAACCCCGCGGTAGGTTTCTTCAGTTCGATAGCCGCAGTTTGTTCCGCCAATTCCGAATTTCACTTATTTCCTGTCAACAGCAACATCGGTCACCAAGTATCTACAAAAGACCGTTTTTTTTACCGTCACGCGGCAGCGGAGCGGGAACAGAGCGCAACCCGCGCATGAGCCATTGCCTTGTTTCCAGCGGATCGATCACATCAGCTTTCCTGCAACACCTCTGCTATTCCGCCATCTCGTAAGCCCCGTTCAAACTGTACACATGCCGCTCAAGAACCCTATGATAGCGCCTCTCGTCAACATGCGCCTTGCGCACCAGCTTCATGCAATATTCCATCTGCAGCTCCGTACTGGATGGTTTGCTGTAAAGCTGCAGAGCATATTTCGACAGGTCACGCACCATGAAGTCGAAAATCTGATCGACAACATCTTCATCGGTTGCGAGCAGTGCGGCGTTCTCCAGGATCAGTTGGCCGTAAACCACCAGAGTGAAGATCTCGCCGACGGTCAGCAGGAAGTCGATGTCCTTCTGTTGAGTCGCATCGGGTGTCGCTTTTAACAGGAACTCGCGGAACAGGGCGATCTGTTCCTTGAAGATCTGCACATTGGGAAGCGTGCAGCCGTCGTAGACCGGGCGGTAATCGTGGAACTGGATCTTGCCGAGCCCCTTGGTGGCGCCCTGATTGAAGAGATAATCGTCATTTACCGGATCGAGGCGGCGCGGTACCGCCGCGTACACGGCCGGGTTGAAGAAGTAATTCTGCATGAACTTCACGATCAGCGCGATGTTGACGTGGACCGTCCCCTCCAGTTTGGGGAGCGCCCTGATGTCGCGGGCTGCTGTCTCGAAATACATATCCTTCTCGAACCCCTTGGCCGCGATCACATCCCAGAGCAGGTTGATCACCTCTTCACCCTGGGTCGTCACCTTCATCTTCACCACCGGATTATACAACAGGTATCTGCGGTCCTCCGCCGAGGCCGAACGGAGGTAGTCTGCGGCCCGCAGCGCAAAGAGCTTCATCGCGACCAGTCGGGCATAGGCATCGACGAACATCTGCTTCACATGCGGGAAGTCGGTGACATGCA
>CAYWJJ010000118.1:0-7136 GCA_964458105.1 uncultured Geobacter sp. | reverse complement strand
GCTTTGAGCGGTTCACGATTTTGAAAGCCCCCACCTCTGGTGGGGGATGTTTACTAATATATTTAGCATGTTACCAGGAGGACGCCATGTTGAGGACAAACTCAAGAATCATCAGTGCTGTTATTGTCACGTTCGCCCTCGCAACTCTGGCCTTCGCCGGGGGTCCCCAGACAATCAATTATCAGGGATATCTAAAAAACAGTGCGACCGGAGCGCCGGTTAACGGCCCTGTCAGCATGACCTTCTCGCTCTACTCATCCAACCCGCCACGAAACAACCCTGACTGGCGGGAGACCCAGCCCGCCGTAGCAGTTACCAACGGCATCTACAGCACCTGGCTTGGATCGGTGACTCCGATAGTAGCGACCTTTGATGTGCCGTACTTTCTTAGAATAAACGTTGCCGGCACTGATCTTCCGCTGCAGCCGCTCTCCAGTGTGCCCTATGCCCGGCGGGCAGCGGTGGCTGATTCCGTGCCGGCCAGCGCCATTGCCAACGGTACACTGTCCGGAGCGATGCTGGCAGACTGCATCCGACTATGCGCTGCCGGGGCTGTTCTGTGACGGTCGCCTGCTGACAATTTCAAGCAATACGGCTCTTTTTTCGCTGATAGGCACCAAGTTGGTGGAGACGGAAAATCTACCTTTGCCATTCCGGATCTACGCAGTGTTGCTCCCAACGGAATGAATTACGTCATCTGTGATCAGGGCGTTTTCCCTTCGCCCCGTTAAAATTTTGAACAGGAATATCCTGAGCTGGTGGCAAGCGATGTCAAAGGCATGAAGAGCGTGGCCTATGCCAATCTGACTGCAGTGCTGATTGAGGCGGTCAAAACCTTGAAAACTGAGAACTCATCATTGAAAGCCAGATTGGAACGACTCGAAAATGCCCGATTTGGGCGATAGGAGGCCGGGTTTATGAAAGTATTTACTGCAGCGATACTCGCGTTACTGGCATTAGCCACCCCGGCCTTGGCCGCGTACACACAAGAGGCCTCGACTTTCTCCGCCGGTGGTGGAGAATCCGTATCCGCAACCTATACCAATCTGGGAGTCATCGGCCAGCCGGCAATTGCCAGCAGTTCCGCCAGCGGCACTTATACCGCCAACCATGGATTTCTCTCCGTGTTAGGGGACGGCTTCAAAATTCTCTACCCGGTTATTTCCGCCACACCAGGAACATTAACTTTCTCGCTGATGGCCGGCAATTCAGGCAATCAGCTGCTCGGCATCAGCAATAGCGGCGGCAGCAACCTGTACTGGATGGTGACCAAAGGCTCTGATCCCGGCAGCATCTTCAGTTTTACTCCGGCAAGCGGCATCAACAGCGGGATCGTCACCATCACCGCCAATGCCGCCAGCCTGACGCCCGGCACCTACAGCAATACCCTGACTATCAGCGGAGCCGGGATCAGCCAGGCCAGGCTGGTTCAGCTGGACCTGACCGTTACCCCCCACACTCTATTACACTCTGGCGGTAACGCTCAAGCTGGCTACCCCCGGCAAGGGTGGCGGTACCGTGACCAGCACCAGCCCTCCCGGCTTGACTTGCCAGCGCTCCGGCGGAGCGACGGATGTAACCTGCAGCCATGACTTTGTTGCCGGCAGTACCGTGACTCTGTCGCAGACCCCGGACAGCAACACACAATGGGCGACCTGGGGAGCCGTCGGCTGCGGCAGTGCCGCGACCTGCAATATTGTGCTGGATGCTTCGAAAGGCACGGATGTCATCTTCCCGCATGCGTCCATGGCGAAAATAAATCTTGGCAACGGCTATGATTCCCTGGCGCAGGCCTATGGCAATGCGGCGGTTTCAGACACAATCAAGGCCCGTGCAGTGACCTTTCCACTGGAAGATCTTCTGCTGAATTCCGGAAAGGCCATCACCCTGCTGGGGGGGCTGGATGCCTACTATGCCGCCCAGAGCGGCCAGTATTCTGTCCTGAGCGGAAAATTGACGGTGGGTAGCGGATCGTTGACCGTGGACAGGCTGGTTATTAAATAAATCTCAAACATACCTGTCTGACCGATACATCACAAAGACAGCAGTGGCGATATCATTGATTCCTCTACTTGAACCACGCCGCCCGCCGCCCCAGCTCGGAAGCCAGTCGCCCGAGTTCGGTGGTGGCCGCGGATATCCGTACGGTAGCCGTTTTGGTTTGATACGACATGTCGGACATCTTTCCTACCCCTGATGAGATACCGACCGCTGTACTTGCCTGCTCCTCGGTGGCTGTTGCGATTTGCGTCACCATCTGTGATGCGCTGTCGCATACGGCCACAATTTCATCGAGGCATTTTTGTGCACCGCCAGCCAGCTTTACTCCGGTATCAACCTGTAACCGACCGTCATCCATCGCTTTTTGTGTCGTTGATATATCCGACTGGATTGTACTTATCATACCGGCAACCTCTTTGGTTGCCTCGGTAGTCCTGGTTGCCAGGGCGCGAACCTCATCCGCAACCACGGCAAATCCTCGCCCCTGTTCTCCGGCGCGGGCCGCCTCGATGGCAGCGTTAAGCGCCAGAAGGTTGGTCTGGTCGGCGATTCCGTTGATCACGTCGATGACGCCTCCAATGCGCTCGGAACTCTCTGCCAAGCGAGTCATTATCGCTGCTGCCGCATTGACCGCCCTGGCAATCTCGGTCATGGCGTTGACCGTGTCCGCAACCGCCTGCTGACCGGTTCTGGCGGTTTGCTGGGACTTGGCTGTCAGGCCGGAGGTGTTCCCGGCCGCCTTGGCCACCTCGTTTATTGTGGCCGACATCTCCTCGATGGCAGTAGCCGATTCCTGCGCCAGTGCAGCCTGTACATCCACGGCTCCGTCAATGGTCGTCACAGCGCCGGTCAGGTCGCTGACCGATACGACCATCTTGTTTATGGCCCCCGTCAACTCGACGACAATCTCACTGAGCGTCTCGCTGGAACTGTTAAAATCCGCAGCCAACAGCCCAAATTCGTCTTTGCGCGCGTTGTCCAGCCGTCTGGAAAAATCTCCGTTGCCGAAACAGGCGGCAAACTGCCCCATTTCTCCAACCGGTCGCATGACCGATTTTAACAGATGACGACTGAAAAATACCGCCAGAACCAACACCGCCACGCCGATCAAGACCACCAGGATGATCGTTGATCGGAACATCGCATTGAGGCTTTTTATGGCTGTTGCCTGTGCGGTTTTGGCCTTTTCGACACCTTGTTCGCCAAGGTTTTTTTGTTCGCTTACGATCACTTTGAGGCGTTCTGCCGCGGCTGTTGCCTTGTTCGTGACCGCGATGATGTTGGCAAGGCGATCAAAGGCCCCGCTGCTGCCGAACAACGCCGCATTGATGGAGTTGAAATTCGTAGCGACGGCATCTATGCCGGAAACGCCTTTTAATGCTTGACGTGAGGCAGCGGCACGAGCGAAGAGGGCTTCGATCTCCTTTTTTGTCCGATTCAACTCGTCCTGGCTTCGCGCCACGAACATATCACGAATCCTGGCCTTTAGCTCGGCGCCCAGCGAGACGAGGTCGCCGTTACTTGCCAGCTGCGCACTCACCTTTACCGAACTGGCAAGGGTTTCGTCAAGGCGCCTGCCATCAGCCGCGCTGGTCTGGTTCGCAGCTTCGATCATCTCTCCAAGTGACTTGATCTGCCGGTTGACACTCTTCATGGACTTGGAAATATCGGCCAGTGCCTTGGCGCGTTTAACATCGTCACGTGGATCGAGCGAAACGGATATTGCCTCGCAGAGCCCTGGAAAACTCCTGCTGAAATCCACCAGATAGTCGGACAATTCCTTGGAGACCTTGGCGCTGTTCTCCGTTTTGAAAAAAGTAACCGTTCCCAGCGCCTTGACAGCACCATCAAGCCTGCTGCGGATTGAGGCGACCTCTTCACTGGCATCGGCAGCGGAAAGCTCGGTAAGCGCCAGTTTGATGTCGTTCAAATGACCGAGAACCTGCTGAACGGACTTGATCCTGGTGGATGAGCGCTTGAACGAGTCGTTGGCCGAAGAAATATCGGCCACCATTTTCTGCTGTTTACCCTTCATCGTCCGATCGACGTTCTTAAGCGAACCCCCAATACGTTCGATGCTTTCATCGATCTGGCGCAGGGCCTTCTGAACTTCATCGAAGGCGGCAATGCGTGCCGACGAAGCGGTTTCCAGCTCTCCGGTGATATCCTTCAAGGCCGACAGATTTCGATCGTCCGGGCTGGTCTGTCCCTTGAAGGAAGCCAGTTCGGTTGAAATTCTTTCGGCAGCGGCAAGTGTCTGTCCCGCTTCCTGTTTAGCAAAACTAAATTCCTGCGGTGTGGTCACGACCGAGAAACGAAGCAGATTGCCGATATGTTCCTGCAGAACGCGCTGCTGCTCATATACCTTAAGCTGGTAGGGGGTGCTCTGCTCCGTCAGAACATGCAGCTTGGTTTGCACAAAGCGCATCCCCGACAATGAAAAACCGGCTATAACGATGATGCCAAAGGCCGTCAGCGCCATATTGGCAACCAGTTTCTGTTTTAATGTCAATTGTCACCCCCCCCACCCGGTTATTTCATTATAAATAAAATTTACGTCGGCCATCATATAGGATAGCACTCCATATGGCAATCCGAAATCTGACGCACTACACAACTAACTTTCTGTTGTTGTTAGAGTTTTTTATCGATGAGTTCTTGTTGAAATCAAAATGTATACTGTGCTAATGTGACCAAAAATCTCAGGAGGCTACTCATGAAAAAAATGCTGTCCTACGTTTGTTTGCTGACCATTCTTACTCTGAACTCGGTTGCCTGGTGCGCCGAACGCGGCACCAAGGAAGAAGCACAGGCTGTAGTGGAAAAATGTGCGAATTACATCAAGGAAAACGGCAAGGAAAAGACCCTGGCTGAAATCAACAATCCGAAGGGGATGTTTGTGAATAAGGATCTCTACATATTCGCCTACGATTTCCAGGGAGAGGTTCAAGCCCATGGCGCCAACCAGAAGTTGATCGGGAAGAACCTCATCGACATGAAAGACCCTGACGGAATTTATGTGATCAGGGGACTGATCGAAGAGGCAAAAAAAGGAGAAGGGTGGTTCAAGTACAAATGGACTCATCCACAAACCAAGAAGGTCGAGGGAAAAGAGGCCTTTGTAAAGAAAATTGATGACACACTCTGGATTGGCAGCGGAGTCTACCGCGAAACGAACTGATTTAAAGATATCACAATCAGCATATTGACAAATACCCGCTGCTCTTTGGAAATGAGCAGCGGGTATTTGTTTATAAAGCATCTCTCCTCGACTCGGTTTAGAGGATGTTGATGATGATTATTTTGTCACTTATCCGCAGAATGACACCGACGGACGGAAACTATTTAGCCACCGCCAACAGGACAACGCCCGCCACCATCAGAAACATGCCGATCATCCGCACCCGGGTGAACGCCTCCCGCAGCAGTCTTGCACCCAAAAACACTCCGACCAGCATTGATACTTCACGAACGGGAGCGACGTAGCTGAGCTTTGCCTTGGTCATCGCAAACAGTACCAGCGTATATGCCAGAGGCGATAGCAATCCGACTGCAATTATATACCGCTTGTTTTCCCGCCATTGCCGGATCAGTAGCTGCCACCGACTAAGCGCTTGTGGAGCAAGAATAAGGGTGCGCAGTCCCAGGCCAAGCACGTAGTATAGAATTGGCGCAATAGCGAGCGTTTTGATCGCCCAGCCGTCTATAAGCGTATAAAGACCGATGCATATTCCAGTCAGGCAGCCCCACATGACACCCTGAAATACCTTGCCGGATGCGGAATGAATATTTGGTACGTATGAAATAAGAAAGATGCCAAGTATGATTAAGGTAATCCCAAGCCAGCCGGGTAAGTTTGGGGATTCCGAAAGAAAAATCATTGCGCCGGCAATTGAAAAAAGGGGGCCGGTTCCTCGGGCCAGGGGATAGACAATCGAGAAGTCGCTTACGAGGTAGCCACGCTGGAGAACCAGTGAGTAGATGACATGCACAAGCGCGCTTGCGACAATTGCCGCCCAGGCGGTTGTACCGAGCTGGTGGGAGTTGTTAAACCAGGATACGATCCCGAATGGAAGGGCTGCAAAAATACTGACGGCTCCGAACAGCCACACAAACGGTAGACCGCCGGAAGCCTTCTTGGCGAAATAGTTCCAAAGCGCGTGGAGCAGCGCTCCTGAAACAACAAGTATGAGAGCATTCAGGGTCATGACGGATTTATATCAGCAAGGCATTGAATGCGGCAAGGTAAAAGGGCGGCTAAATTATTGCCTGAATCCGCTCCTCCGTGGTATTAATAATACCCTGACCATACCAGCCACCCTGCCATTTTCTTGATAAGACGGGGTCATTTTTCAAGCCGAGGAGAACCATTATGTCCTTCCGTACCATCGAATGGCGCGACGACGCCGTAATCATGATTGATCAGACCCGCCTGCCGGGTGAAGAGGTTTACAATACCTATACCGATTTCAAGTCCGTTGCTGAAGCCATCAAGGGCATGATCATCCGGGGGGCGCCGGCCATCGGTGTGGCTGCCGCCATGGGGGTCGCGCTGGGGGCTCGTGAGATTATCGCCGATACGCATGATTCATTCTTTCGTCAGCTGGAGAATGTCTGCGATGTGCTGGCCCGTACCCGCCCTACGGCGGTCAACCTGTTCTGGGGCATCGAACGCATGAAACGGATTGCCGAAGAGAATCGCGGCAACAGTCTCGACAAGATTCGCGAGATCCTGAAAAAAGAGGCGATCAAGGTCGAGCAGGAAGACCTGACCATTTGCCGCAATATCGGCAAGTGGGGCGCCACCCTGATTCCGGAGGGCGCCACAGTCTTGACGCACTGCAACGCCGGCGGTCTGGCCACGGCCGGTTACGGCACTGCTCTGGGGGTGATCCGCGCCGCCCATGAGGCCGGCAAAAAGATTCAGGTCTTTGCCGACGAGACCCGCCCCTGGCTGCAGGGCGCCCGCCTGACCGCCTGGGAGCTGATGAAGGACGGTATTCCCACTACGTTGATCACCGACAATATGGCCGGTTTCTGCATGAGCAAGGGGGAGATTACCTGCTGCGTGGTCGGCGCAGACCGGATCGCCGCCAATGGCGACACCGCCAACAAGATCGGCACCTATTCGGTGG
>CAYWJJ010000117.1:0-7878 GCA_964458105.1 uncultured Geobacter sp. | reverse complement strand
TAAAGTATCGTTCAGTCAAATAGTTACAAAAAATGTGTTACTGCGAAAGTTGAGTAAACAGGAAAGTCTTCGGAATGATGCTTCAAGTGTTAAATTATGAAATCGAGTTCGCAGAGAACGGAAAGAGTGCCGTCGAGATGTGGGAAAGCGGGAATTACGACCTTATTCTGATGGACATTCAGATGCCGCTTTTGAACGGCTTCGAAGCTACTGCCGCCATACGTGAGATCGAGCGGATCCGCGGCGGTCATACCCCCATCGTTGCCATGACGGCTCATGCCCTTAAAAAAGACGAGGAGATGTGTCTTGACGCCGGCATGGATGCCTATGTTTCCAAGCCGATAGACTTCAATATTGCCCGACAGGTGATAATGGAAACACTCAGAAACAAGCCAGGGACGCAGGTATGAATATGTGTATCGTAAGCTTTGGAATCCGGAACTCTTAAAAAAATGGGCCGATAAAACTAATGCGGCCCATCTCAGTATGTGACGTTATTTTCCAGTATCCAACTTTTTTTCCAGCTACAGCATGCATTATTTTGTCGGCCGATTCACTCCACGGTAACACTTTTTGCCAGATTACGCGGTTGATCGACGTCGGTGCCCTTGAGTACTGAAATGTGGTAAGCCAGGAGTTGCAGCGGTACCGAGAGCAACAGTGGGTCAAGATCCTCATTGAGGTTTGGTATTTCGATAATGGTTTCGGCTCTTCCCCCTGCTTCCGGATCTCCTTCGCTGCATAATGCGATTACTCGTCCGCCGCGGGCGATGACCTCTTCCATGTTTGAAAGGGTTTTGTCATAGGCACTGCATTTTGGCACCAGTACCACAACCGGCACGTCCTCGTCGATCAGGGCAATCGGGCCATGCTTCATCTCTCCGGCCGGGTAGCCTTCGGCATGGATATAGGAAATTTCTTTCAGCTTGAGTGCTCCTTCCAGGGCGATCGGGAAATTTTTCCCTCGTCCTAGGTACAGAAAATCGCGTGAGTTCATATATTTCTTAGCGACCTTCTCGACGGAGTCGTTCAATTTCAGGGTTTCTTCAAGCAGTGCCGGCACCTTTTTCAGCGCAGTGATCATGCGCAGCCCGGATGGTGCGTCGATTGAGCAGGTGGCTCTTCCCAGCCGGATCGTGAACAGGTACAGTGCTGTTAATTGCGTTACAAAGGCTTTGGTGGAGGCTACTCCGATCTCCGGACCGGCGTGGGTGTAGATAACGCCAGCCGATTCACGGGCAATCGATGAATCAACCACGTTGCAAATGGCCATGTTCATCGCGCCGCGGGATTTGGCTTCGCGCAGTGCAGCCAAGGTGTCGGCCGTTTCGCCTGACTGGGATATGACAATCGCCAGTGTGTGCTCATCGATGACCGGGTTTCGGTAACGGAACTCGGATGCAATGTCAACCTCGACCGGAATGCGACAGTAGCCTTCAATGTAGAATTTGCCGACCAGGGCCGCGTGCCATGAGGTCCCGCAGGCGATGATGACGATCCTTTTAACGGCCGCCAACTGGCGGTCACTGAACGGCAGGTCCTCCAGATAAACATCCCCGTCACCCTCCAATAGTCGTCCGGCAATCGTATCGCGTACGGCACGCGGCTGCTCATGGATTTCCTTGAGCATGAAGTGCCGATAGCCGCCCTTTTCTGCCATCATTGGTGACCAGTCGATGTGACGGGCCGTTTTTTTCAATGCTTCACCGGCAATAGTCGAAAAATTTGCTTCACCATCGCAAAAGACGGCCATTTCTCCATCATCCATAAAAACCATCTCGCGCGTGTGGGCAAGAATGGCCGGTATGTCGGAAGCAACGAAGAACTCCCCCTGTCCCAGTCCGACCACCATCGGTGAACCGAGCTTGGCGGCGATCAAGGTTCCCGGCACTTTTTCGTTGAGGATGCAAACCGCGTAGGCACCGTGTAATTCGGTCAGCGCCTGTCGGACAGCCTTTTCGAAATTTGTTTCGCTTTTCAGCTTTTCCTCTATGAGATGAGAGATGACTTCGGTGTCGGTTTCGCTCTTGAAAATGTGACCGGATTGCTTGAGTTGTGCCTTGAGCTGCAGATAGTTTTCAATAATGCCATTGTGCACTACAATGACCGAGCCGGCTTTGTGGGGGTGGGCGTTGATCTCGGAGGGTCTGCCGTGGGTTGCCCAGCGGGTATGGCCTATGCCTATGACCCCTGTGAGCGGTTGATCGTGCAGAAGATTTTCCAGGTTGACCAGTTTGCCCTCACTGCGGCGTATCGAAGACTCCCCGGAGGCGAGGGTGGCAATGCCGGCCGAGTCGTAGCCGCGGTATTCCAACTTTTTCAGACCTTCAAGGATGACTGGTGTCGCCGACTGCCCGCCGATGTAACCTACAATGCCGCACATTCAGATTTCCTCCAAAAAATTGTTATATCCATAAAGACGATATTGTTATCACATTTTCATGCCGACGACACTCAAAAAACTCGCTTTATTCCTTTGCCGCCCGCAGAATGGCACTGAAAATCTGACTCTGGTCGGATTGGGAGACCGAAATCACCATATCAACCTCAAAGAGCCTGCCGCAAACATCCCGCACCTTCTGGCGGGTAGTTGTGCCGATCAGATCACTGCTTCCCGCGGTAAAATAATCGTTAATTGTGTTCTTAAGATCATCCCCCTGCTCCATGAATTCAAAAATGCACTGTCCCAGCAACTCTTCCTTTGTCAGCCCGAATAGTTTTTCAGCTTTCTGGTTCGAGATCAGTATCTTGCCGTCGGTCATAAAAGTTACGATAGGTGATTGGGCAATCTCGATGAAGTTCCGGTAGCGCTCTTCAGACTCCATCCTTTGACGAGTCTTCTGATCCAGCTCTGACATCAGTATATTGTAAGAATTGATCAGTTCTCCGATTTCGTCCGTGCGCTTCAATTCGATTCTCTGGCTGAAATTTCCGGTGCGTGCGACTTCTGAAATGCTGACCGCAACTTTTTTTACCGGTGAAATGATGGTTCTGTGCAAAATCCAGCCGGTAATGATTATGAAAATGGCCATTACGATCCCGTCATAAATGACGTTCCGACTCAGGTTGTGTCTGATCTGGCGGTAAAGGCTCTCCATCGGGACCGCCACCGATACGGCTCCGATGATTTCGCCCACCTGGTAGCCGTATGAATAATGGTCTTTGGGGAAACGGGCCTGGATGAATTTTGGCGCGGTTTCGTAGCTGCCGTGGCAAGTCAGGCACGATTGGTCCGCAGCCATTGGCAACATATAGCGCAGCGATTTCTTACCCCCCTCACTGGAAACATGCCAGACCTCTTTCGATTTGGGGCCTTTGAATTTGTTTAGCTGCTCTGACTCGAAACGGTCAGGGCGATTATCGGGATTGCGATAACGCAGCGAAACCTGACGCACATAATAATTCGAGCCCTCGGTCAGCCGTTTGGCTATGCTGGTGGCTGCAACCTGCGGAATGAGGCTGGGGTTATGTTCCGGTTCACTGGTGACGTGCCTGGAGAGATAGTCACGGGTCACGATGATCTGCTGCGATATCGTGCGGGCATTGTCGACAGCACCTTTTATTATCAATTCCTGTTCGCGACGATAACTGCTCAGTGCCAATGCCAGGAAAAGAGCGACCAAAAGCAGGGATGAAATGATATTAAAGGTGGCGGTAACGCTGCTGCTGGAAAAAATCTTCATTGGGCTCCCCGCGCAGTTGTTAACTGATATTGGAATGTACGATACGGCTATTAGCGATTATATGCGTTCACAACCGGTTGGCAAGGATTATGTCACAATCTTATTAAACTTGAATTCCTGAAATGATATGCTATTTTGCTCGAACCTCGAACCGGTCTGTATTGGCTGGAATTCAGTATTTTAGGAAGGTTTTCAATATGCATAGTAAAGCACCGGAGTCCCACGGAAACAAGGGCTTCATATCTACCCTGTTGTTGTGCGTTGTCACACTGGGTGTTGTCGCCTTGTTGGGAGTGTCCGGCTATATTTATTTTCTGTTGGCAAAACTGCCGAGAGTGGATCGCCTGGCGGATTACAAGCCGCCCATCGTGTCCCAGGTCTTTGGCGATGACGGCAGCTTGGTTGGTGAGTTTTATCTGGAACGGCGCATCGTAGTGCCGGTCAACAAAATGCCGAAAAAACTTATCCAGGCTTTTGTCGCAGCGGAAGACGCCAATTTTTACTCCCACAAGGGGATTGATTATTTCGGAATTGTTCGCGCTGCGGTCAAAAATGTCATCTCAATGCGTAAAAAAGAAGGGGCCTCTACCATTACCCAGCAGGTGACCAAGTCGATGCTGCTGACTCCTGAAAAGAAGTTTTCCCGCAAGATCAAGGAAGCTATTTTAGCAACACGAATGGAAGAAAAACTTTCAAAGGACGAGATTCTCTATCTGTATCTGAACCAGATCTACTTGGGAGGAGGTTCCTACGGAGTTCAGGCTGCCTCTGAAACCTATTTCGGAAAGAATGTTGATCAGCTCAATCTGGCAGAAATGGCCATGCTGGCAGGTCTCCCCAAGGCACCTAACGCATATTCCCCGATCAAGCATATGGAGAAAGCCCGTGAAAGGCAAGGGTATGTGCTTGATCGAATGGTCAAAGAGGGCTACATAACGCCCGTCGAAGCCGATTACGCCAGAAAAACCCCCATTGTTATTCATCCAATGAAAAAAGTTAATAACGAACAGTCGGCCTATTTTCTTGAACATCTCAGGATACAGCTGGAGCAGAAGTATGGAGAGGACCAGCTTTATAAGGGGGGACTCAAGATATACACTACAATGAATGCCGAAATGCAGAGGGCGGCCTTCGAAAGTCTTCGCAAGGGACTCAAGGAGGTTGATAAGCGTCAAGGGTTTCGGGGGCCGTCAAAATATCTTGATGATGCCGCTGTGGATGCTTTTTGCAGCAAGATTGAGGAAGGGATCGATTCAGCCGTTCTTAAAACCGGAGAGACCTATCAAGGAGTTGTCGTAGGATTCAACCCGGAAAAGGGAGAAGCTCTTGTCAGGGTCGGAGACAGGAAAGGGGTCCTCGCGCGCAAGAACATGTCCTGGGCCGGCAAGCTTGGAATGATCAACCACTACGGCAAGCCGGACAAGGGCAATAAAAGCTTGACGCTCGGCTCGGTGATTGATGTATCTGTCGTTTCGCCGGAGGCAGGTAATGAGGGCGCCCAATTCGCTCTTGACCAGACGCCGGATGTACAGGCTGCCTTGGTCTCGATAGATCCCAGAACTGGTGGTGTCAAAGCCATGGTTGGTGGTTACGATTTCAAGAAAAGCCAGTTTAATCGTGCCATTCAGGCCAAGCGCAACGCCGGCTCAGCTTTCAAGCCGATCATATATTCGGCCGCGCTGGATAAAGGATTTTCACCGGCTTCCATCATAGATGATGCGGAGGTCGAGTATCCGGACGGTGCGGGTGGTGTCTGGAAACCCAAAAACTATGACAATACCTTCCGTGGGCCGGTTACGATGCGGGAGGCTCTTACGTACTCCATTAATATTGTCAGCGTCAAAATTATGGAACAGATCGGCGCTCAATATACCGCTGAATACGCCAGAAAACTTGGATTCACTTCTCCGATTCCAGCTAATCTGGCGCTGGCCCTGGGAGCAGCATCAGTATCGCCATTTGAACTTACTGCAGCTTATACGGTTTTTGCCAATAAGGGTTTATTGACCCCGCAGTACTTTATTAACAAGGTTACGGATGCTGAGGGAACTGTGCTCCAGGAAACCCAGCCTCAGGTACCGATTCCGGTTATTTCACCTGAAACAGCATATGTCATTACAAATCTGATGCAGAGCGTTGTTGCGAGCGGGACTGGGCACCGGGCTTCAATTATTGGCCGCCCGGTTGCCGGAAAAACCGGCACCACCAACGATGCAAAAGATGCCTGGTTCATCGGTTATATTCCCCAATTGGTGACAGGGGTCTGGGTTGGCTATGATCAGGAGCGATCTCTGGGAGCGGGAGGTTCCGGCGGCCAGGCTGCCGCGCCCATCTGGGGGGATTTTATGCAGAAGGCGGTTATACAACTGCCTTCGGAAGATTTTGAAGCCCCTGAAAGCGTGTCATTTGTTCTGATAAACCCGCGTACCGGCAAGTTAGCTAGAGAAGGCACGCCGGGTGCGGTCATGGAATGTTTCATTAAAGGCACTGAGCCTTCTACGTACGACTGATTTAGCTGATTCGTGTAAGCTACCGGAAACACAAAGGGGCGACCTCATAGTCGCCCCTTTGTGCTTCTGAAGCACGGACTAGCTGGCTACATTGTGATGTCCTCGGCAACTCCTGATTTCTGGGTTGTGACCGCCTCAAACTTATTCCAATCAACCCGCCCCGCCAGGTTTTGATTTTCGATCATTTTTTTTGCTTGATCGGTGCTGTTCGTACCCATTCTGTATATGTCGTGATGGACTTCAAGGAAAATCTTGCCTGAATCGGTAACAGCCAACTTTACCGGCTTGTAGATGATTTCTCCAAGCGTATTGATTTTTACCTCTTTGAAAAAGTCCTCCATATCTTTAGGGTAGACACGAATGCAGCCGTGACTGGCAAAGCTGTAGATTGACCAAGGCTTGATGGTGCTATGGATTAGAATCCCCGGAATGGATGTTTTAATAGCGAATTTTCCAAGAGGGTTTTGCGGTCCAGGCGCTATGCTGGAAATAATCTCTTTGCCTGATTCCTCCATCTCTGACTGTATCGAGTGGGGGACATACCAGGTCGGGTCTTTCTGCTTGGCGGTAACCTTGAATTTACCGATCGGAGTCTGCCAGACATGTTTTTCATTTTTCGTGGCTGTGCCGAGAGCCACCGGGAGTGATTTTACGAGTTTCCCCTGCTGGAAAAAGTAAAGTGTTCGATCTGGTATGTTGACTACAATACCGTCTCTCATGCGCTTGGGAATGATTTTGCGATTGTTGTAGGTTAGTTTCTGTCCGATTTTAAGAAAGGGGACTGCTTCCAATCGATTGCGCCTTATAAGATGCTGTCGAGTGACGCCCAGTTTGGCTGCCACCAGTCGGATGGTGTCACCGCTGGTTACGATATAGGTGCCGATTCCGCCAACAAGCTTTTCAGAAACGACCACTTCAGGAAAGATATCAGTTTCCGGCTCAATTGTTGGAGGCAAAAAAGTGTCAGATTCTGTATTTGGATTAGATTCAGGGATGCCTGGTAAAGGGGTATTGGCTTGTTGTTGTACTGGCTGCGTTTCTAATAACGACTCCATGATACGCGCTTTTTGCAGGGTAAGTAGATAAAGTTTGTCGGCATCGCTGCGGTCTGCGGATACGTAATACTGCTCGGCATCGGCCAGTGTAGATTCCAGGCTTCTCATGTCATCCGGCAATTGGCGGGCAGCGCCGGTCTGGTGAAGTCTTAACACTGCAAACACGGCGTCATCACGAATATCCGCTGAGGCAATATTCCCGGTTGACGCAATGATGGCAACAATTGAAAAATGCAAAGGGAAGTTTATCAACGTTCTGAAGGTGTAGTAATTCATGGCGGAGTATTTACAATATCATTGGGTACCATTGCAAACATTATTTCCTGATACTTATATGTGGGTACAGGCACTGGAATTAGAACATGCCTGGAACCTGAAAAAAGAATCAAAATGATATTTCAGAGGGTAGTTGCGATTTATCATTTGACAACCGGAAATTGATTATGTTAGAAGACGAGTCCCTTTTGCGACGGAAGATTTGTCGGATTGGGTGCTCTCAGAAAAAAGCGGTGTCGGAAAAAAAGATATTGACACGGCGGATTGATTTGAGTATGTTGTTCGTCTGGTTGCACAGCTGGTCTTTGAAAACCGAATAGCAGCGACAAGTGATTGTAGTAAGAATTGTCAGTA
>CAYWJJ010000116.1:0-8184 GCA_964458105.1 uncultured Geobacter sp. | reverse complement strand
CCCGCCAGGCGGTCTGCCAGCGGCTGGCGCCCAGGGCCAGCGAGGCGGCGGTCAGATTGCGCGGCACGTTGGAGATGGCATCTTCGGCAATCGTGAAGATGATCGGGATCACGGCGAAACCCAGCGCGATTGCAATGATGATGCTGTTGCGCTGGTCGTAACGGACTCCCAGGGTGCTGAACAGCCACTGTTTGAAGTCTCCGGCGAACAGCTGCAGTTCGGCAACGCCGCTCAGCAGAAAAGCCAGATAGCAGCCCAATACGACCAGCGGAATCATGGCGATGAATTCCTGTCCGCGGGTCAGTCGCTGCAGTGGAGAGTTGATTTTGATCCGTTTCCAGAAGAAGATCGTGACCAGCAGCAACAGCGGCACCAGTATGATGCTGAAAAACACCGTCAGGATGCTCTTGTCGATCAGCGGAGCCAGCCAAAGTCCGGCCAGAAAGCCGATTACGACGGACGGTATCGCAGCCATGATCTCGACCAGCGGCTTGACGCGCCCTTTCAGCCTGGACGACATGAACTGGCTGGTGTAGAGCGCCGCCAGTATGGCCAGCGGCACCGCAAACAGCATCGCGAACAGGGTGGCTTTGATCGTGCCGAACATCAGCGGCACCAGGCTCAGCTTGGGCTCGAAGTCGTCGTTGGCGGCCGAGGACTGCCAGGCGTATTCCGGCCGGTCGTAGCCTTCGTACCAGACCTTGCCGAACAGCGTGCCGAACGAGATTTCAGGGTGCGGGATCTCCAGCTTCCAGATTTTAAGTGTGCCGGTATTGTCCAGGGCGCAGAAACTGTTGCCTTTGGGGGAGAGGGCCGCCCTGAGGAGCGGCGCGCTCAGCCGTATCGTCAGCAGGTTGCGCTCGGAGGTCATGTGGTCGGCATGAATTTCTTTGCCGTCCATTGTAATCAGGGTCTTGTCGCGCGGCGACGGCAGGATGGCGGAGGCCTGTCCGGCCGTGGGGCGCAGGGTATGGATGCGGGTCAGACGCCTGTCTTCGCCGCTGCCGGCCAGTTTGACCGGAAACCAGGTTGTCAGGCGCCCTTTGGCATCAGCGACCGCAAGCGACACATCCCCCAACACCAGGGCCAGTGATGTGATGGCCTGGCGATCATCGCAGGCCTGGAGGCTGTCCAAAAGGCGCACCTGCCCCGCATCGCCGATATCCCAGCGCATGAGCATGCCGTTTTCGGTGCCGGCATACAGGTAGTGCCCCTTTGAATCGACTGCGATGGCAGAGAGGCGCCCCGGCAGCGGATCGCTGATTTCGATAGTTTCATTGCTGCGTTTTTCGTTGCCGAACAGGTCCTTCTCAAGCAGCTGATGGGTAACCCGAAGGCGGTCGCCGGCCAGTCGGTCGACCCGCACGGCCCCCTTCCCTTCAATCGGGCGGGCAAAGGATTGCAATACGGCGGCGGTTGATGAAAAGACCAATTCCTCACGGGCGCTGACATCGTGCGTGAGGGTGGTCTTGCCATCGGCTGCCTTGGCTGAAGCCAGTGCTACCGCGACCGATGATATCGCACCGTTGTCCCATAACAGGTTGTAATCAGATTTGCCGGCGTATTCGGCCGATACGACCCGTGCAGCGCCGGTCGGGACATTGGGGGTTTTGATGCTGGCGGAGAGGTTGCCGTCGGGCAGCGTCACAAAGTGAAACGTACCGCTTTGGTCGAGCAGCCAGGCGCCCCGCTGGTTCTCGTCGGAGCCGACCGCCAGGACCTGGCCGCCCGGGATGCCGGCCGGCAGTTTGACGGTTGCCGCAACTTTGGCGGAGGCCGGGTAGAAGAGCGGCAGCGCGACCCGCGAGATCATCACCAGGATCCAGACGACCGAGATGATCACAAATACCCCGCCGATGCGGATCAGAAGTTCGGCCAGGCGGTCGTTGCGCCGCGATTTGTCGGTAAAGTTTTTCTTCATGAATAGCCATTCCAACCTGGAAATTGATTACTAAACCTTACCCCCCCTCCTTACTTTTAAGGAGGGGGGTAAGGATTTTTATTTCAGCGCTTTCAGCTGATCGTCAACCAGTTTGGCGGTCAGCGGGTCGTAACCATCCTTAACGACAACTTCCTGGCCTTCCTTGGAGAGTGCATAGCGCAGGAACTCTTCCACAACCTTGGGCAGCGGCTGGCCCGGCTTCTTGGCGACGTAGATGTAGAGCATGCGGCTCATCGGGTAGGAGCCGTTCAGCACGTTGGCGTAGGTGGCTTCGGCAACCTTGCCGCCTTCCTTGGCGGAGAGCGGTACGGCGCGCACGCCGGAGGTGGCGTAGCCGATGCCGGAGTAACCGATGGCGGCGATATCCTTGGCGACACCTTCTACAACCGAAGAGGAGCCGGGCTGTTCCTTGACGCTGTTCTTGAAGTCACCCTTGTTCAGGGCGTGCTCCTTGAAGTAGCCGTAGGTACCGGAAGCCGAGTTGCGGCCGTAGATGCTGATCGGCTTGTCGGCCAGTTTGCCGGTCACGCCCAGTTGTCCCCAGGTGGTGACATCGGCGCCGCCGCGCTTGTGGGTCTTGGAGAAGATCGCATCAACCTTGTCCAGCGAGAGGCTTTTGATCGGGTTGTCCTTGTTGACGAATACCGCCAGCGAATCCAGCGCCACGCCGATTTTGGTCGGCTTGAAGCCGTGCTTCTTCTCGAATTCCTCGATTTCGGAGCCCTTCATCTCGCGCGACATGGGACCGAGCTGGGCGGTGCCGGCAATCAGGGCCGGTGGTGCGGTGCTGGAGCCCTTGCCTTCGATCTGGATGTTGACGTTGGGGTATTTTTTCTTGAAGCCCTCGGCCCAGTAGGTCATCAGGTTGTTAAGGCTGTCGGAACCGATGCTGCCCAGGTTGCCGGCCACGCCGGCGCTCGGGGTGTATTTCTTGATCTTGGCATCCACGGTGGTTTTTTCGGCATGGGCTGATACTGCGGTGACCATCAGCAGCGCTGCGGCCAGGATTGATTTTCTTAACATTTGAAGTGTTCCTCCCTGTTGGATACGTTACAACTTGGAAAACACTCTAGCAGATGTTTGTTACAGCGATGTTACAGGAAGGGAAAATATTGGTTAAATGTGACGTCTCATCAACCGTCTTGAAGCGGATAAAAGGTAGAAAGGAAGGGATTTGAGCCGAGCCCCCTGAATGCCGCCCATCTTCTAAATTGCAGTGCAATTGCAATATAGACGATGGGCGGTTATTGTTATGGCTTTAAAGGGATGGGCGATGTGTTGTTATGATGCCGTTACTGTTTTGTCCGGTTGGATAGTCATTTTCAATCCCATACCATGAAGAATGGAAAACAGGTTCGACAAAGCCGGATTACCCCGTGGTGAAAGCATGCGATACAGGCTCTCCCGCTTGAGATGAGCCTTTTCAGCGACAACAGCCATGCCCCCCTCTGCCTCCGCAATATTGCGCAGCGCCAAAAGCAATGCGTCTTTATCTTCCTCTTCAATGGCGGCATTAAGATATCCGGCGGCATTCTCCGGGTCTTTAAGCCACTCAATATGTTCCGCATGATAATCACCGGTTTTTCTTGCCATTGCTATTCCTCCTTCTGCCGTTTCCAGTAGGCCTTTGCCGTCTCAATGTCTTTTTGCTGGGTTGATTTATCGCCGCCCATAAGCAACAGCACGACAGTTTTTCCGCTCATGGCGTAGTACACACGATATCCAGGGCCGTGATCGATCTTTGTTTTGGCTCAGCGTGAATAGGACTTTTGGTCCGTTTGTGATAAACCATCACGAACGGCGGAAAGTCCATGCGAAAGAAACGTCACAATTACACCCCGGAAGAAAAGGTATTCATCCTCAAGCGTCACTTGGTCGATCACGTTGCTGTCTCCGACCTGTGTGACGAGTACCAGCTCCAGCCGACTATTTTCTACGGCTGGCAGAAGCAGTTTTTCGAGAACGGCGCATCCGCATTTGTCCGCGATTCCAGCCGTCAGAAGCGTGTTGAAGAACAACGCATCCAACAGCTTGAAGATAAATTGCGCCGGAAACACGAAGTGCTCTCCGAGTTGATGGAGGAGCACATCCAGCTAAAAAAAGAACTTGGGGAGCTTTGACCGGCAGCTGGGTTCCCCATGACACCCGTGATGCCGTTGTTGATTACACCAGGCAGTGGAGCGACAAGGCCGAGATCCCGCTGAAGCGCTTCATCTTCTGGTTGTCGGTAGCAAAGAGCAAATTCTACGCCTGGATCGAACGTTACGGCAAAGCCAACGAGCACAACGCCCCGATCCCTCGTGACTTCTGGCTGGAGTTCTGGGAGCGGGAAGCCATCATCAAGTTTGCCGTGGACAACCCTCTTGAAGGCTATCGTCGGCTGACCTTCATGATGTTGGATCAGAACATTGTCGCCGTCAGCCCAGCCAGCACCTGGCGTGTTCTTTCAAAAGCAGGCCTGCTCCAGAAATGGAACAGGAAGAAAAGCCTCAAGGGCACCGGCTTCGTCCAGCCACTCAAACCGCATGAACACTGGCATGTGGACGTATCCCACATCAACATCTGCGGCACCTTCTACTACCTGTGCAGCCTTCTTGACGGATGCAGCCGCTACATCGTCCACTGGGAGATCAGGGAGCAAATGACGGAAAAGGACGTGGAAATCATCATGCAACGAGCCAAGGAGAAATTTCCCGAAGCCCGGCCCCGGATCATTTCCGACAACGGCCCGCAGTTCGTTGCCAAGGATTTCAAGGAATTCATCCGTATTTCCGGCATGACCCACGTGAGGACAGCGCCGTTCTACCCGCAGTCGAACGGCAAGCTGGAGCGATTCCACGGCACCATCAAAGACGAATGCATCCGCCCCGGCGTACCTCTTTCACTTGACGACGCCCGCAGGATGGTTGAAAAGTACATCGAACATTACAACAACGTCAGGCTGCACAGCGCCATCGGCTACGTCGCTCCGGCAGACAAAATGGCTGGCAGGGACCTGGAGATATTCAAAGAACGAGACAGAAAGTTGGAAGAAGCCAGAGAACAAAGAAAGCAAAAACGACAGCAAGCCTTCCCTGAGTTCAACCCTTCAGGGGAAGCTGATTTACCTTTAGATCAAGCGGCCTGAAAGTCCAATTCCGACTGAGGCGGGACATCTTCAGTTCACAGACCCCGTCCCCTACCGGTTTTGCCGTACCGAAATTGCCAAGTACCACGCGGTCCAGTCGGGCACGTATCCGGTACACAGCCATCTTGTCGCGGAGAGAGTAAAGCCATCCGAGAAAAGGTGCTTTGCCGTTGTCGTCAAGGTAGTATTCAAGTTGATAAGGGGTTTAGTCATGGCAAGTTGTAGATTATATGCTACAGAGTGTCAAGCGGGGTGGTTATTATGTGTAATGCGCAGGAAATGGTTGGCATGAGTAAAATATACTGTGCCTGCAAATTCTCAATCTTCATCAAAGTCATCGTTACTTTTCCCGGTTTCTTTTCTCTTCAACGCACGGATTAATGTTTCAAGCCCTTTCCTTCCATTTTCATCAATGTCGTCGATGTTTATAGCTTCCAATTTTTTGTTTAGGTATTCAATATCAAAAATTTGTTCAAAATATTTTAAATCAATTTCCAATCTTCTTTTAACTTCATTCCCTGAAGAAGACACAACTGTGTGACATGCTGAGAATACAATTGAGGCAAATAATTGATTATTTTCAGAGTGATTAATAACAAAGTCTTTAACTTTGTCGGAATCTCCCCACTTATTCCACAAATACAGAATAAAGAAGCAAGCGTTATTGTTAAATAATTCCATGGTATCAGCAAATTTTTGAATTTTGGTTATGCATTCTTTTTTAAGATCATCTACTTTGTAATCTTCTACTATATATCTATCAGGGGATTTTTTACTTTCATGACGCAAATCTTCACCGTGCACTAGATACAGTGGCATGTAGATTCCACTCGTCTTTCGTATGCACTCTATGAATATTTCGTGTCTTTTCTCGGCAATGCTTTCCCGAAGCAAATAGTTCCTAAAAATCCGGGTTATATGTGACTTCTCGCCGATTGTGAAAGCTTCCTCTTCTGGCAAATTGTCAGCAATGTCAAACAATGCTGTAATAAATGGCTCAGCATTTTCTAGGCTTATGTCATCAATATAATTGCTAATCCTATCAAGAATTACTTTCAATTGACCTTTTTCCTTATGCTCTCTAAGGAAACGAAATAGTATATCCCTGTCGCTTGCTGACGACAGAATAAGTTCGATTTCTGAATTCGCGATGTCACCAGCTGGTGTTTTAAAATAGAAGTACCTATCAAAAATTTCAGGGTGAGATATTCTGGAATACTTCAATAGAGATTCAGCACTATCACCGAACATATCACTTTCATATATTTTACTTACATTGAAGAATAAGACAGAGAGTATCTTTTCAATTGCCTTCGTTTTATCTTTGCTACCACTCTGCAGAATACCATCAAAGATCTGTCTATACTCTTGTTTTTGATTGTCCTCGTATTTCTCGGTTAAGTATTGTTTTGATAGACAAATTATTTTATAGACGTCTGGTTCAAAGACGCGTAAGACCTCAACGGCAATTAAATCAACAGGATTAACCTCAAATGTTTTTTCACTTTTAAAGCACTCAATATGGAAATTTAATGTCCCTATAAATCGGTTTACATCCCGCATATTACTGAAATAAGGACGCAAACCTGGAATGAACAGGTCACGCCACCGTTCTTGTTGGAACTTGGAATTAATTGCGGGGGAAGCGAGCAAATCGTTTAGTCGTTCAAAAAGAACATTTTCCAACTTAACTCGGTCTATCTCAGGGATGTTAAAACCAATCTGAACGATCTTTTCTAAATACTCTCTTCCATTTTGTTGAGAGAATATGTTGATGGCTTTTTCCAGAACATCCCTCTGGAACAAGAGTAGATAAATAATATTAGGAAAATCGGCATTCACTTTTACTAGTTGCAGTAAAGTTTTAACTTCTTCTGGTGAAAGTCTATCTACATCGTCTAACACCACTAAAATTGGCTGTTCGATTTTTTTTAAATCATTAGCAAGCTCCTTCTTTGTTTCATTTAGACCTTTCTTATGTATTTCACTTAGTTCGTCAAATACAGAGTAAATGTTTTTTATTATTCCATCAAAGTAGGCCAATATTCCAAATATTACAAAAAAAGCTAACCCGACATATAATTTTGTTGAACTGATAAAATTATCGCTCGTCCAGGCAGTGAATACATTAACAACCGCAAAAATAAAGAGTAGGGTCAGAATTATTGTTTGGGCTGCCTTATAAAACGATTTTCCAGCGGTAAAATATCTTCCATATTTTTTTACCTTTTGTGCTAAATCCTGGTACTTCTTGCTCTTGTCTGCCTTTCCTAATACTTGTGCTAACTCCCTGAAAAAGATTTCCAAGAGATCGAATTTCCCCGCTCGCTGCCAAGGGTTAAAGTCCATAACCAGTGGGGTTAGCTTTTCGTTTTTCATTTCTTCAATAATTAGGTTTTTTATCGAAGTTTTACCCGCGCCCCAATCTCCGTAAATAGCGAGAATAATGCTGTCTTTCCCCTTCCAGGCACTTATGGACTTTGAGAATTGCTTTACGAATTTTTCCCTGTCTAACCGGTCTTCGTCGATAGTAGATATCGGCCGATCAGCAGAAAATGGGTGGGCACTATTATCTGACATTTTACCCTCTGTTCATCTGGGTGGGAGAACACCGGCGGTTATTAGGCCGGTGCTTCTTCCTGATTGGGAACTCGCCTTTTCTCCGAATTTTCTCTTTTAAGAGTGACTCGTTATTGCATTTCTGTCTGCGGCGGTCTGGCGGGACGCTGTTTTCTGTTTTTCTATTCTTGTATTGGAATTCCCTTGGCGAACTATGCTGCGATTTTCCAAATCAGGAGAGCACTTTTCATGCCCCCCCTCTGTCACCATTAATTCACAAATGTCTGCTCCGTTAACTCAAAATCTGCTCAATATGAGCAACAAGCTCGGCAACCTTTTCAAGCACCTCATCCCTTTCCGGAAAACCGCAATCATCCCCTGCATCGTCATATCTGAAATGAACTGCAAAAATGGTCAGATCCGGGAGGTCGGAAAACCTGCTGCAATCGACTCCCAGGTTTTTCAGTGTATCCAACAGCAAGCCAAGGTCGTGCGTAAAACCGTAATTCCATTTCTAATTCAATAGTGCATTTATAATCCATGGCCAAGCAGTAAT
>CAYWJJ010000115.1:0-8368 GCA_964458105.1 uncultured Geobacter sp. | reverse complement strand
GTCTCATAGACCGGGAATGAACCGATCATGAAGTGGTCATGGTTGCCCAGGGTTTGATAGAACGGGATCGATTTGTCCAGCCCCGCTGCCTTGAATGGCTTCTGATAGTCAATACTGTCGGCCCCGAGGTGGGCTCCGGAACTGGGGGTGATGACCTTGCCGTCAATGATATCAAGATACCACCTCAGCTCGTTGTACATACTTGTGTTGCACACATCCCCCAGAGAGATCATAAAATCAAAGGGATCTTTCTTGTGTAGGGCGTTGGCCGTCTGAATGGCAGCGTCAAAGGTTTGGGGGGTGTACAACATGACACCGGAGTAGATCGAACTGTTTTGTCCGGCAAAACCAGGAAGGCTTTGCTGGAGATAGATCAGCTGATTGGGCGCTTCCTTGTCGGTCAGGTGGATGTCGGTCATGGCAAAGAAATTGACCAGTTTCGTTTTTTTTGCGACTGCCGAGGCATCATAACCGAGCGCCATGATATCCGCCCGCGGCACGACCGGAAGCGGCTGGTCCAGATATTCCCATTTGCCATAGCCCAATTTGTCATATTCTGAAATTTGGTCAAGTTGCTTCCAGGTCAGTGCTTTTCCGCCATTGGGGCTTATTGCAGGGTCCGCCGGGTCAGGCATGGTGCCTGGGGTAGGAGCTGCTGCAGCCGGAATATAGGGAAAGGTGATCATCCTCTCGCTGGTTTTAACAACCGTGGAATCGATCGGATAACCAGCCACCTTTGTTGCGCTACTGCTGCCGCAGCCGTAGGTCAGCGAACCTAGAGAGATACAGGCGACTGTTCCGGCGGTATATTTCATGAAATCCCGCCGGGTTACGTTGCTGTTAAATGTTGAATCAATGCTCTGCTTCGAATCGTCGTCGTGCATACTTCATTCTCCTTTCAATTTTGAATGCTGACTCGGACATCGCTGCTTATGGCCAGCGTTTGGAAAAATTAGCAGTTTGATTTTGACGTTGATCCGGCCCTGCGCAGACCGGGGCTAAGCCGGCCGGCAAGCTCGGCAATGAACTGCGGCTCCAGTTCGGACAGCAGTAGCATCTCTGCCGGCGTGAGGCAGTAGCCCTCCTGCAGGCTGACCGCTTCCAGCGCATCGGTTGCCTGACTGCGAAATCGCTCATCGGTAATCATCCTTCCCAGCACTCGTTCAACCGCTTCCTGTGACATGGCAACCTCCTAAGCTGAACAGGCAAAAGTTCATCCTTTTGTGCTGGTGGATGCATCCGGGGCCATCATTTGGTCTTCCAGCCTGGCCACCATTTCAGAAGGAATCTGGTAAATGACGTGATTCTTGCTGTCCATAAATTTAGTCCGCGCCTTACCCTGCCGGTTATAGACCTCGACAACATGATTCATCGCTCGAACAGGTTTCTTCCGACTTTCAGTCCCGGCTTCGGGCGATTGTTTTTTTGCAGAAGAAACTTTCTCAATGGCGCTTGCTTCAGGATTGCTTGATTGCGCTGTTTGCTTTGATAAGGCATTGCTTGCCGAAGAGGCGCCCTGTAGCGGTTGTTCAAGAGAACCAGCCCGGGGTAAAGGCTTCAACACGGATGCAGCTGCATCTGCTGGTATCGAATTAACAGACATGGATCACTCCTTACTGTTCAAACTGCCCTGTATTCAAATGCTACAATCCAGAACGTGCCGGCGTGACAACTTCCTGAAGAAGACCTGTCCAATACGGGACAGTTTTGCACTACGGAGAGCCGGTTAAAGGAAGATGTGGCGAAATGCGTGCCGCGTTTTTATTTTGTGTAATTTCAGCAAGTTGAATTAAACAAGAAAGGGGGTGTTGTCCTGACTGGGACGATTTGTCCCTGTTGGGACAAATCGTCCCGGCAGAAAAAGACAGAACCGCGTGAGGAGGATTTTAGTACGGAAATGAGAATGGGCGTTATTAAGGCTTTTTGTGGGTAACTCTTGTGTTGGCGGGTGATTTTAGGTACTCTGCCATCATGCTAATGAGAACAATATATCTCCCGTTAATCTCGTTTGCCTGCCTGGTTTGTATCTTCTTGCAACCTGCCACCGTAAATGCGGTAAATCTGGGCGCTGCCTACAAGTCGAAACCGGGCTATAGCCTTAAGCTCTATTCGCTCTACTACGCTGCCGACACCCGCACCGACAAGAATGGCGACCCGGCCGTCAATGGCCTGGGGCTGAAGAAATACGGCGTTTCGATCGGCAATAGTGTCCAAATCGGTGACTTCCAGCTGAACGCCATCATTCCGGTCAGTAAAATCGAGGTCGGCAAGCTGAAAGACAGTGACGCCGGTCTTGGGGATATGCTGGTGAGTGCCGGCTGGTTTCTTCCCGTGGAATGGGCGAATATCCTGCCGGCCGTGGGGGTCAAGATCCCGACCGGCAGCTTCGACAAGCACCATCCGGTAAACAATGGCGACGGCCAGGCCGATCTGATCATGGGACTGTATCTCTTCAAACTGATGCAGCCGCTCTCCTTCGATGCATCCCTCAAATACTCCGTCCGTTTCCGCAATCCGGACAGCGACACCACTCCCGGCAACGAGTTCTCCGCCGAAGGCTTGGTGACTCTGCGCCTGATTGACGGAATCCGCATCGGCCCGGCCATAAATTTCATGATTGGTGAAGACAGTAAAAAAGGTGGAAAGACCTTGGTCAATAGCGGAATCATGAGGCTTTCCGCCGGAGGTGAACTTTACTACGGCAGGTTGGACCAGGTTAAAATATCCCTGGCCGCCTATCAGGATCTGCTGACCCGCAACACCTTTGAAGGGGTCATGGTGCTGAGCCGCATCGTCATCCCTTTCTGATGGATACTTTCATGAAACTCGACACCGCCGCCATTTTACGGCGATACGGGAGGAAAGGGCAGGTTTAGTAGAACAGTTTGCGGGAGGTCTTCAGCAGGCGTGCGGCAGAGGATTTGTTTTGGTTGCACTTCTCCAGTGCCCATTCCATGACCTGCCTGGAGACGGCATCCAGCGAAAATTCTTCGGGAGAGAAGTCGAACGAGATGGAGATCCGGTTTTTGGCCGATTCTTCGTAGCAGGAGCCAGGCTGCTGCAGGCGCAGGTGCTCGGGGCGGATCAGGTCGCCATTGGTTATAATGGTGGCATATTCCAGGATGTTACGCAGTTCACGTACGTTGCCGGGCCAGTCTTGGGTTATCAACAGGTCGAGGGCCGCCTGGGAGAGGCCGGGCAGGGGCTTGCCCTGGTGCTGCCTGAAGCCGTTCAGGAAATGTTCGGCAAGCTGGGGGATGTCCTCGCGGCGCTCGCGCAGGGGCGGGATCGTGATCGGGAAAATGTTAAGACGATGATAGAGGTCACGCCGGAAGGTTCCCTGGTCACAACATTGGTCCAGGTTGCGGTGGGTGGCGGCGATGATCCTGAAGTCGGCGATTACCTGTCGGTCGGAGCCGACTTTTTCATAGACCCGTTCTTCCAGCAGGCGCAGCAGTTTGGGCTGCAGTGATAACGGCATGTCGCCGATCTCGTCCAGGAACAGTGTGCCGCCCTGGGCTCGGCTGCATTTTCCGTCCCGCTCGCGGTCAGCGCCGGTGAAGGCTCCTTTGACATGGCCGAACAGCTCGCTTTCCAGCAGGGTTTCCGGTATGGCGGCGCAGTTGACCGCCACAAAGCTGGTCATGGTATGCCCGGAGGCAATATGGATGGCCCGGGCCATGACCTCTTTCCCCACTCCGCTCTCGCCATTAAGTGTAACAGTGGTCCGGGAGGAGGCGGCCACCTGCTGAGCCGCAGCCAGTGCCTTGCCCATGATCGTCGAACGAGTGCTGATATTCTGAAAGCTGAACTTTTCCCGTTCCGAGTCCAGCATCCGGTCGTAACTGAACCGCATGCGGGCATGTTCCAGCAGACGTTCCACCACCACCAGCAGTTCTTCCCGATTGAGCGGCTTCAACAGGTAATCATCCGCCCCCTCTCTCATGGCTGCCACAGCGCTGTCTACGCTGCCGTGGGCGGTGACCAGCACAAAGAGCAGTCGCGGATGGAGGTTGCGAACCTGGCGCAGCAAGCCCACCCCGTCCATCCCCGGCATGACCATGTCGGACAGCACCAGATCAAAATGCCCCTGCTCCAGTTCCGCCAATGCCTCAGCCCCGCCTCCAGCACAAGTTGTCCGGTAGCCGGCATCCTCCAGATAGCCCTTGATCATGAAGCGAAAACTCTGTTTGTCGTCCACCACCAGTATCCGGGTTCCATTGTTCATCACTTGTGCTCCTGCGCCAGCGTGGTTTGTAACTGTACTAACACCGTCCCTATCTCTTCAAGTCCGGCGGACGAGGCGTTGAGCTGCAGCCAGGAGGCCAGCTTGGCTGGTTCACCGTTTGCCAGATGCCCGCAAAGCCCCTTCAGGGTATGGGCCGCACGGCCGAGACCGGGGCGATCATCCCGCTCGAAGGCGCTCTGCAGGCCGTTCAGTTCATCATAAATATCAGCCAGCAGCAGTTCCCGATACTGGCGGGCACGTTCCGGGTTGTTGGCAAAATCGTTGCTGGTCTGCCCGTTCAGCAGCAGTCCATCCCCAGGCGGCAGAGTCACGGTTCCTCCACACTGCACAAGAATAGCCCGGGCCAACTGTTCCGGGTTTACCGGTTTTGGCAGCACCGCGTTGATTCCGGCGCCAAGACAGGCTTCACGGGTGGCTTCGTCGACATCAGCGGTAATGGCAATGATCGGCACGGCCGCTTCAGAGCGCTCCTGTTCCCGGCGCCTGATCCGGCGGGCGACTTCGATGCCGTCAATGTCTGGCATACGGATATCCAGCAAAACCAGATCGAAAGATTGCAGTTCCATGAGCTGCAGCGCTTGAAGGCCACCGTCAGCCAGTGCGACCTGTTGTCCCCAGGCGGCCAGGATATCCCCCAGCAATCGGCGGTTGAATTCGTTGTCCTCGACCACCAAAACCGAACCAGGCAGCAGAGCCGCCGGTGTTGCAAGCTGGACATCCGGCAACGCTTCACTTGCCTGAAGCGGCAGCTCGACGACAAAACAGCTCCCCTGCCCCTCCCGACTGTCAACGGTGATACTCCCATGCATCATTTCCACCAGGTTCCGGACAATGGCCAGGCCAAGGCCGCTGCCGCCGAATGTGCGGGTAATTGACGGGTCAAGCTGACGGAAGGGTTGGAAGAGCCGGTTACGACCGGATTCAGGGATGCCGATACCGGTGTCTCGCACCTCGAAGCGGACGGATGAGGGGGCATTCCCCTCTAATCGGCTATTACAGCTGATCGAAAAAGACACTTCACCGTTTTCGGTAAACTTGACGGCGTTGGCAAGCAGGTTGGCCAGGATCTGGCGCAGACGGACCGGATCACCGAGAACCCAGGCCGGTACGTCATCGGTCACACCAAGCTTGAATTCCAGCATCTTTTGGTTTGCCAGATGACGGTACGGTTCGTCCAAATCAGTGACAAGCTGCCGCAGGTTGAACGGCACCGCTTCGAGCTCCATCCGGCCGGCCTCAATTTTACTCATGTCCAGGATGCCGTTGACCAATTCCATCAGGGAGTGCGACGACTGTTCGAGGATAGCATGGTACTGGTCCAGCTTGACGGGATCTTTCGTTGCGCGGGCCAGACTGCTGAATCCGACCAGAGCGTTGAGCGGGGTGCGGATCTCGTGGCTGACCAGGGCCAGAAATTCGGATTTGGCCTGTAGTTCCAGCGCGGAGCGCTGTGCTTCCTGAAGCAGCCTGCGTGATCGTGCGTTCAGGATCATGGCAAAGATCCCGCCGATGATCAGGCCGTTGGCGATCAGTATCTGCCTGCCTAATAATTTGTTTTTAGCGATCAACGAATCGCTGCTGCCGAAAATCCAGAACAGGCTGAAAATGATCGTGATCGTTACAAAGAAGATCTGAAGCGAACGTCGGCTCGGCGACTGTTCCCGACGAAGGGTAAAGACCATCACGACAAAATACCACCAGGAGACCCTGATCAGCACAAGGTTGATGATTACGGCAACGGGGGTATACCCCAGAGCCATTGCCGCAAGTTGAATCGGAAACACCAGCAGAAACAGATCCAGTCCGCGCATCAGCAGTGGCGGCGGTTGATAGGGTTTGAACAGCTCCCGGCAAAAAAGCAGCGTGGTAAAGCTGACTGCGCAATAGGGTATGGCGGTAGCCCAATCCGCCAGTTGCGGGAAGCCGGCCGGTATCAGGGGTGCCAGATAGCCGGTAATGGCTACGCCATACAAGGTGTACATGGCTTGATGAATGGCGAACAGCCCCACGACCGGCAGCCGGTCAAGCAGATAACTATGGATCGCCCAGAGCAGAAGCAGCAGCATCGATGTTACGAAAAATACCTCCAGCAGATCAAGCTGGTTGTCTTTGCGTTCCGCCTCATCCGGTTCCAGGGCCTCCATACTCACTTGCACCACGCTCCTGCTTTTGACGCGCAGATAGTAGGTCGTCTCGGGAGCCGCCACTTTGACGGTAAACCCCAAGGTTTTCCTGGCACGATCACGCTCGCCGTAGGGGTAGTGGTTGCCGGTCACGCGTGTCTTCCAGACCGTCGGATTGCCTGCAACAACTTCGTAGAGACGAATTTCATTGAGAAAGGGCTGGCGGATGAACAGCACCGCCTCGCTCCCTTTGGCAGGCGCCCGCACATTCAGGCGCAGCCAAATTGCGGAGCTTGTGAAGCCCTTGGAAAGCGTAGATCCGATCGGCTTGAAGTCGCGCCCGACCACATCGGCAATCGCCAGGGAGCCGGACCGGTCTTCAAGCACGCCCCTCGAAATGATCAGATCATTGGCTTCGGCCTGCGGAGTCATTACAAACCCGGCGACCAGGATCATGATGGCGAAAAACTGTTTAATTGGATGTGGGGCTATGACGTCTTCCTATCCAGGCTACGGTACTGGATCGCCTCGGCAATGTGCTGTTCGCGGATTGAGTCGGAACCATCCAGGTCGGCTATCGTGCGGGCCACTTTCAGGATGCGGGTGTAGGTGCGGGCCGAGAAACCGAGGCGGTCGGTGACCAGTTCCAGCATGCGGTTGCCGGCCGGGTCCAGTTCGCAGTATTTCTTGATGAAGCGGGGTGTCATCTGGGCGTTGCAGTGGATCTTGGTGCCACGGTAGCGCTCCAGCTGCAGCTCACGGGAATGTTCCACCCGCCGGGCAATGGCAGCCGAGCTTTCGGCCTCGCTCCGATCTGCCAGGTCTCGATATTTGACAGCAGGAACTTCGATGTGGATATCGATCCGGTCCAGCAGCGGGCCGGAAATGCGGGAACGGTAACGGTGGATCGAGACGGGGGTGCAGGTGCAGGGGTGGGTCGGATCGGACAGGTAGCCGCAGGGGCAGGGGTGTGTGCACCTTTCTCTACTATTCTGACTCAAGCCGGCACTCGTTCTCAATTCAAATTCCCCTCGAAAAACAGCAGCTTCCCGGTTATCCCGATTTTCCAATCACAGTCGGCGACCACATCCGCAAACGGCGAATGGACCTCGGCCTCCTCCAGAGAGAAGTTGCAGAAATCATCGGCGTTACCGAGTCCTCAATCTGGAACTGGGAACATGGCACCGAGCCCGAACTGCAATATAATCCGAAAATCAGTATTTTTCTAGGGTATATTCCGTTTGATTGCCCGGACGACACGGTTGGGCGGCTTGCCTGGTACAAGAGAGCGATGGGGATGAATCTGGATCTTCTGGGTGAGGCAATGGGACGCGATCCCGAACAGCTATCAGATTGGTTGAGTGGCCGGCACTACCCGTTCAGAAAGAACCGGGAAAAGATAGAGTTGTTTCTGGAAAATCAGGAAATATACTGCCTGACATAGACGTAACATTCAGAAATCATCATTGACCTTCACCACTCTGCGAACCCGCTTGGGCAACAGGGACAGTTTGTCGTCAATGTGCCTACCGAAGGTGTAGCGGATTGAATTCTCTTCATCTCTGAAAAGCTGCACCCCAACCAGGTTGGCAACCTCGAACACCAGACCGATCTCACACTTTGGATCACCGCGCTCGATCTTCTGCAAGGTCCTTCTGGAAATCCCCGCCCGTCCGGACAGCTCTTCCTCGGTCATCTTGCGCTCTTTCCTGCCAAGCCTGATGAGCTTGCCCAGCAGTTCAAGTGCATCCCGGGTCTGACGGAGATATGTGCGTTCACAGAAGAGGCCATAAACCATATTTGGATGTTATCGTAGTCATAACAGTTCTTATTGAGCCCTATAGTAGCCAATAATCAAAGAATGATCAATTGATGCGTTGAATATTCAGCACCCTAAGATCATTCACACCAAAATATGGGAAGCGGAAAATACAAGGGAGCTTGCCGGCAACATCAAAAACACAATTTAGTCCGGTGACCAGGTTCTCTATGTCTA
>CAYWJJ010000114.1:0-8494 GCA_964458105.1 uncultured Geobacter sp. | reverse complement strand
GGTAAAACAAAGAATATGAAGACGGTGGTCAAGATATCCGACAGCAACATACCTGATTTCAGGATAATCATTACGGATATCGACTGTGATTTCAGCAGCCCCCCATCCGAAATCAGAGGCTCGATCAAACGGCAAGCCACGCTCGGCTAAGTTCTTGTCTGACTTGATCTGATCGAATTCAATCTTCATAACTATATTTGTAACAACAAAATTACTGAACGTCAACTAACAACGTTACAACAAAATATAACAGATATGGAGCTGTCCGTACGGTGGTGTGGGAGGACGGCGGGGGAGACCACGCCTCCAACCTGATTGAATACAAACCGAGAATCAATCCGCGCTTGACTTTGTTAACGCTTAAATGTACATTTACAAGTACAGTTAAGGGGGTTGCCATGCCACAAACATTGTCAATTATGGAAGCGCGAAAACAGCTTACGTCCCTACCGGAAACTCTTTTCCACAACGGACAGCTTGATGTTCTGGAAATCACTCGCCGAGGCAAGCCTGTGTTGGCTGTGTTGCCGTGGGAATTGTACGAGGCGGTTTCGGAGACGCTGGAAGTTATGGGGGATAAAGAACTGATGGCTCAATTGCGTCAGAGCATACTAGATATCGATTCCGGCAAGCTCATCGCCTGGCAGGATGCCAAACAGGAGCTTGACCTGTGAAGTGGCAGATTCTGCTTACGCCAACAGCATTGAAGCTATTGTCGGACATTTCCGACCGACGTATCCGTGAGAAAATTGGAGCGGTAATTGATCGTCTGACTGAAGACCCGGAAAAACAGGGCAAGGCACTGCTAGGTGAATTGGCAGGGTTTCGCAGTATAAGGGCTGTTGGGCAACGCTACCGCATCATTTATCAGATCAGAGGTAACGATATTATTGTAGTTATTGTTGCCGTCGGTATTCGTCGTGATGGAGCCAAAGATGATATCTACAATCTGGCGAAGAAGCTTTTCAGATTGAGATTGTTAAGCGAGTGAAAACTGTTACTGAATAAATGTTCCATTTATCATGACACTCATCTGCGCAAGCTGAAATCAAAAGTCCGTTCATCCTTATGTATAGAAGGGTGAACGGACTTTTGCATTGCATGAACCTGTTGTAGCTACAGAAAAATGATCTGGTCCGGCATATCGGTGATTTTTTCGCCCCCGTTCGCGGTAACGGCAAAGGTGTTCTCGATGCCGATGCCGCCCTTTCCGGGAATAACGAATTTCGGCTCAATGGCGATGGTCTGGCCGGCCTGCAGCGGTGCCTTGAATCCCTGGGCCAGAACCGGAAGCTCATCCAACTCAAGTCCTACTCCGTGACCAACAAACTTTGCCTGTTCCCCCGGCATCCCCATGAAAGTCTTTCCAAAACCTGCCGCTTCCGCCATGGATGCCGCCATGAAAAACAGATCCTCGCAGATGGCCCCCGGTTTCAAGGCCTGCTGGATGGCGCCCTGGATTTCCAGGGAGAGATCGAAAGCCCGCTGTAACTCGGCATCCAGTGTCCCGAAAACAAAAACGCGGGTCATGTCGGTAATGTAGCCATTGTGGATGAAAGAATAATCCAGCAGGATCGGTTCGTTTTCACGAATCAGGTCTCTTGATGCTCCGTGCGGCGATGCATTTGACAACCCGCGACCGGTAACGGCGCCGTCGAAGAAACCGTAACTGGCGCCACCGGCCGAGACAGCCAACCCCATGAACAGTTCCTGATTGAACGAGCGCATTCGGACGTAGCCTTCACTGCCGGCCTTGCGCAGACGGCATTCCAGCTCCGCGGCAATGTCGATCTCGCGCATGCCCCGTTTGAGAAATTCGGGGATCGTGGCAAAAACCGAACAGCTTGCGGTGCCGGTCAGTCGCAACTGTTCCAGTTCAAAAGCGGACTTCACCGAGCGTAGTTCACGGTAGGGTCCCGAGATGTCGATAAACTCCCGTCCGGGAAGGAGCTTGCTATAAAAATTCAGTTGTTGTACCGGTGCCACGTCGAACGTGAAACCGATTTTTTTAAGTTGCTCATCGAACAGGGCCGGGAAATCCTTGCTGGAGGGAAATGGCCTGATATCGGCAATGGGGCTCTCTTCCACGGCTCTCGAAAAGCTCTTTCGCACCAGCAGCAACGGCTCGCCTTCGGCAGGTATCCAGAGGGTGGAGTTCTGGCGTGTGCCGGTGAAATAATAAACATCGATCGGTAGAATAAATAATGCCCCGTCAAGTCCTTTCTGTTTGAGGAGCGTCTGCATGGCGTTGGTGCGTTGGAGTGATTCGGCAAGTGTAATCATTTTTGCCCCCATGTTGTCATTTTGGATAGGTTATTGTCGATGTTCAAAGTGGTAACGTAATACCAGTATAATATGATTATTTCAACTATTATCCTGCGTCTGCAATGGCATTATCCCCAGTAAAGGATCGTGAATATTGTTAGCTGAATGGTGCGAACAAAAAACTGTTTTTTTCTTGACAGGTAAATTGGTATTGGAGTACCTTTATACGAACTTTTCGATAGTTGATTCTAAATAATTTAATATCTCTGCAAGATTATTTACAAAAAGGAGTAGCAAATGTCAGGCATTACACACCGCTCTCTGTATCCGGAAGATATCGACCAGGTTTCAATAATTGAGAGCAGTCTGACAGGCAGTCCGAGAAGAGGCTTTCTGGAAAAACGGCTCGAAGTGGCAACGGCCGTGCCCGACAGTTTTATAACCTACGCCGTTTTGGATGATAAACAGCTGGCGGGGTACGGCTTCGTCAGGATACTGGAGGGAGAGTTCGGCGCCAAATGCGCAGTTGCGGTGCTCGATGACATCGGTGTCGCTTCCGACTATCGGGGCAAAGGTATCGGTAAAATGATCCTGGCCGGTATTGAGCGGCGGATGAAAAACAAGAATGTCAATACCCTGCAGACCCAGGTTGCCTGGTCAAACCACTCCATGATCAGGTTTTTTGCTTCAGCCGGTTTCGTGCTGGCACCCGGCCAGATCATAGAGCGTGACACCTCACCCTTAAGCGAGGATGTTGAAGAGGTCGCCCCGGTTAATATGGACGGAAAGTGGCAGGTCCACGGCCATGCCGCCGGCAATTATTATGACAAGCTGGCCAGGGGGCGCGTCATGGTGCGTTCTCTCAAGGGTGAAGATATTGCGGCTATTGATCGTATAGACGCTAAACTTACCGGGCTGGACCGTTCCGCGTATATTGCCTGCAAGTTCAGAGAAATGCTGGATGAATCCGGCATACGCATCTCGTTGGTGGCGGAGGACGACGGCATCGTTACCGGTTTCATAATGGCGCGTGTTGATTATGGCGAGTTCGGTAGGGTTGCTAAAGCTGCGGTGATTGATACGATCGGAGTTCACCCTGCCTACTCCGGTTCCGGCATCGGCCATGCCCTTCTTTCTCAACTTATGATCAACCTTTCATCTCTTCAGGTCGAGTCGGTCAGGACGAAGGTTGAACATGAAAATTCCGATTTGCGGAACTTTCTGACAAGGCGCGGATTCAGGCCTTCCCAGAGACTGCTTCTCACCAGAGAGAGTAACTGATACCAAGTTGCAATCAAGCGATTACGTCGTTGGCTTCTTCGGTGGCTCCTCAACGTACTCAAGAATTGCTTCTGGATAATAATCCGCCGGAAAGTTGCTGTTTTATTATTTAAAAATATGCTTGACAGTGTATTTGGTGAAGTAGTATTTTATTCATAAAGTGAAACTATATTTCACTGTATGAAACGTATCATTCGGCCGCAGGCGTTGGTGGATATCAGGTGTCTTTAGCTGTTTTAGCGATATCGATTCAGTCAAGGGGTAAGATATGAGGTATGCAGAGACGGGGTTTAACTTAGAGATTGATTTGACCCGCGGAAACATTGAGAAGGCAGCAACCGACCCAAGTTCTGTTGCACTTCATCTGGGAGGGCAGGGTACTGCCGCGAAGATCCTGTGGGACAGGGTTCCGCCTGAAGTGGATCCGTTTTCTCCCGACAACTTACTCATATTCAGTGCCGGTCTTTTGGATGGCACGCCTGTCCCCGGCGCCAATCGCACCAGCGTCAGCACCATCAATCCCCAATCCAATCTTTATGTAAATTCAGGATTTGCAGGTTTTTTTGGACCGGAACTGAAGCATGCCGGCTTCGACAAAATAGTCATTCGCGGCAAGTCAGACGGTCTGGTTTATTTATTGATACGTGATGACAAAGTAGAAATATGCGATGCCGAGCATCTCCAGGGAAAAAGCGCTCTGGAAACCGCAGCGCTAATTCAGCAGGAGTTGAAAGACCCTAATATCCAGGTGGCGGCCATCGGCCCGGCCGGTGAAAACAGAGTTTTTCAGTCTACCATTGAACATGCCAACACAAACACTTCGCGAGGGGTAGGTGTGATCATGGGCGATAAAAGGTTAAAGGCGATAGCAGTCCGAGGAACAAAAGACATTAACATCGCCCGTCCTGCAGAGCTTTTCGAGATATGCAACCGCCAGTATAAAGAAATTTATGACAATCCGCGTTGTGCAGATGTTTTTTTGAGCAAAGATGACGACTCATGGCATGTCAAAAACCTTGCGTGGGGCAAAGCCGGTGAACGTGTAAAAGGTTATTGGACCAAGGAACTGCAAGATGCGTGGTCTGTCCAGGTTGAAAGGGAGCATATCTCCTATCAGTGGGAAAATTACAGCCAGGAACTTGAAGAGGTACGGGAGACGGTTGTTGATAAAAGCGAGCGCCTGCGAGGAACTGGTTGCTTTAACTGTACGAAGGAGTGTCACCATGCGATTTCTTTGCCGGGTCAACGCAAATATTTTCTAAAAAGCTTCAGCAAGCTTGCTTATGCGATGGCTGCCTATCAAGATTTGAACTTTAATTACAACATTCTTGCGGAAATTCAAGACTATGGGCTGGACGAATTTTCAATGACGCAAATCATAGCCTTCGCTGTTGAACTTTACGAGGCCGGTGTTTTGACTGACGAGGAACTACCTGATTTTCCACAGGATGGTTCGGCTAGATTCTCCTATCTGCTTGAAAAAATTGCCAGGCGGGAAGGAGTGGGAAATGCGTTGGCCAATGGTATTTATTGGGCGGCCCGTCAGATAGGCAGGGGCGCTGAAGCATACGACCACACCGCTAAAAAAATAGAGCAGGTGCCACTTAAGCTGGAAATGGCCAATTACGCTTATTTCCTTATGTATGTCGCTGGCGAGAAAATGAATATTGCCCAGATTGAAGGATCCTTCCCTCAGATACCAATTCCGGACAAGCAAGAGAGAGAAGCTTTTGTAAAGGCTTGGGACGCAGCTCCGGAGAGGTTTAAGAAATGGTTTTTGGAATGGGCGCCGGATCAACAGCTCTCCATTGAGGCGGCTGTCAATGTTGCCGATTGGAACGAGGCAATGCATTACGCTGATGACGCCATTGGGATGTGCCCGCTGTTGTCGTCGTTTAGAGGCCAATATGGCGGAAGGCCTTCATATCACCTCTATAATCTGCCAATGTTCGTTTCACTGGCGACCGGGATGGATCTTGATTCAGGCGGAATGCTGGAAATATCTGCAAGAAACCGGCAACTGGTCAGGGCCATTAATGTAAGAAGAGGCTTGAGAAGAGTTGATGAGAAGCAACCGGAAGAACTCTGGAAGGATAGAGACTCCGAGATGGAGCAAAAACACCTTGACGCTTACTATGAATTCAAGGGCTGGACAGAGGATGGCATCCCCACTAAAGATACGCTGGACAGGCTGGGTTTGAATTACGTGAGCGCAGACTTGGTTAAGAGAGGCATTTTGTCGGATCAATAAACCCTCTCTCGGAAAGACTACAAAAGGAAAAGAGAAAAACCAGGGTCAAGTGGATGGTATCCGTGAGTGATGGATTAAAAAATAAAAGAGGTAAACAATGAGGTACGCAGAGACTGGGTTTAATTTGGAAATCGATCTATCCCAAGGAAGCGTTAAGAGGGTAGCAACCGACCAGAGACTGACTGAGCTTCATCTGGGTGGTCAGGGCACCGCCGCAAAGATACTTTGGGACTCTGTTCCGCCTGAAGTTGACCCTCTCTCACCGGATAATCTTCTCATATTCAGTACCGGTCTTTTGCATGGCACACCTGTTCCGGGAGCCAATCGTACCTCTGTCAGCACCTTTTCCCCCTTGACTAACCTGTATGTAAATTCATTGATGGGCGGCTGGTTCGGGCCGGAGCTTAAGCAAGCCGGCTACGACAAAATAATCTTCCGTGGTCAGTCCGCCGGTCTGGTCTATTTGTTCATCAATAATGACAAAGTGGAAATCCGCGATGCCAGTCATCTCCAGGGAAAGGGCTGCCAGGAAACCGCGGCTCTGCTCCAGCAGGAGTTGAAGGACCCCAAAGTCCAGGTGGCTGCAATCGGACTGGCTGGTGAAAATATGGTCAAAATGGCGACTATTGACCATGCCAACTCCAGTGCATCCAGGCATGGCGTGGGCGCGGTCATGGGGTCCAAGCGGTTGAAAGCGATAGCGGTCCGCGGCACAAAAGACATCAATGTTGCCCAACCGGCCGAGCTTTGGAATATGTGCAAAAGCAAGTACCAGGAAATTTATGATAACAAAAATTGCGGCGACCCCATGGCACACGATCATAACGAAAGTTTCCATGTTGACAATTTTGCCTGGGGTAATGCTCGTACGCGGAGACAGGGCTATTGGAACAAAGAACGCGAAGAAAACTGGGTGGCAACATGGAAACAGGTGCGGACCCGCGACTCGGGTTGTTATAACTGTCCAAAGGATTGCCACTATTCGATTTCCTATCCCGGCCGGTATAAATATTTCCTGAAATGCTTCAGCAAGCTCACCTATTGCATGGCGGCTTATGAGGAAATAGATTTCAATTATGACATCCTTGGCGTTACCAGTGCCTACGGACTGGACGGTTTCTCAACGCCGCAGGTTCTGGCTTTCGCCGTTGAACTGTACGAAGCCGGCATTTTGACAGACGAGGATTTGCCGGATTTTCCGCCGGACGGCGCAGGGAGATTTTTCTACCTGGTGGAAAAAATCGTGCGGCGGGAAGGGGTCGGCGATGTGCTGGCCAATGGTGTCTATGCAGCGGCCCGCCAGATCGGCAAGGGCGCGGAAGAATTCGACCATAACACCACTAAAAAGGTTGAGCAGGTGCCGCTCAAGCTGGGAGTGATAAACTACCCATTCTACCTGATGTACTGCACCGGCGAGAAGATGAACATCACCCAGATAGAGGGATCTTTCCCCCAGGCACCACTTGCCGATCCGGAGAAGAGAAAAAAGTTTGTTGAAAATTGGGACGCAGCTCCGGAGCGGTTTAAAAAATGGTATCTGGAATGGGAGCCGCGCCAGCATATGCCGATCGAAGCGTCCGTTAATGTCTGTGATTGGAACGAGGCCATGCATTACGTTGATGATGCCATCGGGACCTGTGCCTGGCTGTCATCGTTCAGAGGTCAGTTTGGCGGGTCGCCTCCCTATCACCTCTATAATTTACCAAAGTACATTGCATTGGCGTCAGGGATAGAGCTTGATTCGGAAGGATTGCTGGAAATATCCAGAAGGAACCGAAACCTGGTTAGGGCGCTTAACATAAGAAGAGGCCTTAGAAGAAGTGATGAGAAGCCGCCGGAAGACCACTGGAAAAAAAGGGACCCGGAAATGGAACAGAAACACCTTGATGCGTATTATGAATTCAAGGGCTGGACTAACGATGCCATCCCTACCAAAGAGACCCTGGACAGTCTGGGCTTGGATTATGTGAGTGAAGATTTCATAAACAGAGGCATTTTGACAGGCAACGAAGGTGCTCTTACCAAAGATTCTTCCGGTGAAAAAGAAGAGAAGCAATGCCAAGGGGGTGGTAACTGTGAGTAATCAGATAAAAAAGAAAATAGTGAAGGAAATCAAGGTCGATCTTGACAAATGTGTTGCTTGCCGTGCCTGCGAGGTCGCCTGCTCCGGATTCCACGCCAGCCCGAAATATAGCAGCTTTAACCCCTCGCGTTCCCGAATTCGGCTGGTCATGGATATGTTGAATGATGTCTATGTTCCTGTGCGCGCCGGTGAATATACTTCCGCCGAATGTTCCGGCAGGCATTCTTTTAAGATTAATGGAAAAGAATATTCCGAGTGCAGTTTTTGCCCGACATCCTGTCCTGCCAGAGATCTGTTCAAAGAGCCTGATTCCGGTCTTCCTCTGAAATGCGACATGTGTGAAGGCGAAGAAATACCCATGTGTGTTCAGGTGTGCCGACCTGGCGCTCTTACCTACGAGGAACGGGAAGAGGAGCGGGGAGAGGAAGAGCCGAAGCTGGGTGATATGGAAGTCGGCTTGCAATCACTAATAGACAAACACGGATATCAGAAGGTTATGGATACGTTTGCCCGTTTATCAAAGAAGGGCTAACCCTTTAAGGCGAAAGACGAGGAATACAAAAAAGTGGAAACAGTCGCCCCCTTCAAAGAGATAATAGACGTCATAAAAGAGC
>CAYWJJ010000113.1:0-8787 GCA_964458105.1 uncultured Geobacter sp. | reverse complement strand
TAAAGAAAGATGATCTTTCAGGGGCGAAAACAGCCTTCAAAAAAGTTGAAGAACTTTGTGCAGTTTGCCATGCAAAGTTCCGCGACTAGAGTCGGGAGGTTCTATGAGTACGACCACTTCATTGTCTGACAGAATCCGCGTCAGGCTCGATCAACATAATCAGGAACTCGATAATCAGCAGTGCCTGCTGGATGACAGAATGCAGGAACTGCTGGAACAACGGGAGCGGCATATGGTTGCAGCCAAACAGAGGATTGAAACGGTTGTCAGGCCCCGCATGGAAGAATTGATACGGAATTTTGATAATGCTTCGCTTGAGCTGTTAGCTACCGACCTGGAATGTAGCTGCGCCTGTGAATTCAAGCATGTCCCCCGTTTTCCTGCGACCGTACGCCTCGTTATTGCATTGTACCAAGGAGAAGAAGAAAAACTTACAGCACGGTATGACCTCAGTATTTTTCCCATATTCATGGAGTTTACCCAAGCTCAGAAGGAAAGCTTCCCCATTGTCGCATGTGATGGCCCTCTGACATCCTGGGTAGATGACAGGATTCTCGACTTCATCGACACCTATTTACGATTAGAGACGCATCCATTTTACCAGAAAGACAACTCGGTTCTGGATATAGTCTGTGGTATGCGTATTCCATCTGTCGCTGCGGCAAGTACTGTAGAGCGCCATGGCAGGATATTCTACTTCTGCTCCGAGCACTGCAAGGATGCGTTTCTCAAGAAGTCAGATGCATAGATGAAAAGGCTGTTGCTTTTCAGTGGAGTTTTACTCTCCGCTTCTCTGCTCTGGTTTGCCATAACCACCTATCACAGCGCCGCACCGCTTGCCGAAGAAAACCTGCGCGGCCTCGCTCTTTCGCTCCGTTGCGCCATAGAAAACATTGCCAGCACTGATGACTCACTGCAAGCTCTGAACGCTTTTCAATCGCATGAAATCGCGTTTTTTGCCCTGATTGACCAGCATGGCTATTATCGCTTCCATAGCAATCCTGATCTGATTGGCACTCGTCTCGATGATACCTCCCCATCAGTCGTGTTGAGCCAAGGCACATTTACCAATTCCCGGATCATGCTGCGTACCGGCGAACAGGCATTTGAGTTCGTGGGACCGGTTGTTGTTGCCGGAGAAACACTTGCCTTCAAACTGACCTTGCATACTTATCGGGCCGACTCCGTTATCCGCAGGGCGCGCTTGAATCATTTGGTTCAGCTCACTCTGCTCTGCGCCGGATGGATTCTGGCTGGTGCTCTTTACCGGACGACCCGGCGTGAAGAACAGCGAAAACTTGACATGGCCCATCGTGAGAATCTTGCCAGACTTGGCGAAATGGGCGCCATGCTGGCCCATGAGATTCGTAATCCTCTGGCCGGTATCAAAGGTTTCGGACAATTTATCCATAAAAAACCACAGGGTGTACGAAACGAAGAGTTTGCCGGACGTTGAGAGGGAGAATGAATACGAGAATTAATAGCAGAAAACTAATACCTGGGGTGGGTGTGATTTTAGCCGCCGATTGACAGAGCAAAGCAAATCAGTGTGCACTAAAAGCAGGCAGACTGCATGATTTGAAAAGAGCTGATAGGCCATAAAACTCAGAATCCATTTTATACACTTTGGTGATTATACAAGTGTATCGGCATGTTGCGGCGATTGGCACTGTTATTATAAGATTTGATAAAAAACGGTAAGTTTTTTGCATTTAGCATGTCGTGTTGTGTGAACGAAATTGATTTATATGTGTATAAATAATTCTAATAGTACCCATGTCGTACCTTATCAATAATATGTTTACAAATTTGGCTAAAGAACAGCAGCTTACGTGGTATCTGTGACTACAACATGTAGCCTCGGTTTGACCTTATTAAAACCACAAGAAGCCGCCCAGATTGTGGGCGGCTTCTTTACGTAATTCCATTTCCATATCAAAGCCCTATCTTCGTTGGCTCGTCTTCGGATCCTCAACGTACTGAAATGTACGCCTCGGAGCCTCAATCCTCGACGCCTTGATATCATCTTCGATCTGGAATTGGAATAACCCGGTCATTAAACATCTGGAGCAAGTATGACGGTCACGGCAGACAGGCATAGCAGCGGCGCTATCAGCAAGGAACTGTTCCGGCAAATGGCCTACAACGAGAAGATGGCCGAGCTTGGGCGGATCTCGGCGGGTGTCGTACATGAGCTGAATGCACCGCTTTCGGTGATAACATCAGCGGCCCAGATGATCCTGCGGGAAGAGGATGTTCCGGAATTTGTGCGGGAGATGGTCGGGCGTATCGGTACCGAAGCCCAGCGCCTTTCGCAATTAACCCGCGGGCTGCTCAGTTTCAGTAGTCATGATGATTCCGGTGGCGAATCGGATGTTAATCTGACCATAAATTTTGTTCTGGATTTCGCGGGATTCGAAGCCGCCCAGCGCGCTGTGACGGTTACCCGTCTGCTCGATCACAGCCTGCCGATGATCAGTGTCAACAGCAACTCTCTCAAACAGATCCTGCTTAACATCATCATGAATGCCCTCCAGGCGATGGATGACAGCGGTGGAACACTGCTGGTCGAGTCATCTTTTACAGCCGAAGGAAAGGTGCGCATAGCAATTACCGACAGCGGTCCCGGCATGTCTGAAGCGACGGTCTCAAAAATATTTGAACCATATTTCACCACCAAAAAGCCCGGTGAGGGGACCGGACTGGGTCTGTTTGTTACCAAAACTCTGGTGGAGCAGGATGGCGGGTGCATTGAAGTCGCAAGCCGGCCTGGCGAGGGAACCAGTTTTTGTATAATGTTTGAAGCTGCAGAATAGTCCGGCGTCTACATATTCATAAAAATAAAAAAGGCCGCTTACCCGGATAGATCGGGAGGCGGCCTTTGTGCGTAATTCTTGGAATAAACACTAAATGATTGTCTAAACCGGTTCTTCCAGCTTGTCTTCCAGCAGCGGGATTATCACGACTTTAATCTTGCCCTTGCCCCATAGACCGATTTTTTTGGCGGCGGCACGGGACAGGTCGATGAAATGAAAGGGTTTTGAGGCGCAACGGTCGGTGATGGTAACATGAACCTCCTGATTGCTTACAGGATTAAGAACTCGTACCACCGTGCCGAGCGGCAGGCTTTCGTGGGCTGCGGTCAATTTTTCGGGATTGTAACGATGGCCTGAAGTTGTGCGGCGGCCTTCAAAGCGGCTGGCATAATATGAAGCAAAACCTTCTACCGATTCGTAAGGACTACTCTTTAAAAGCAACTCTTCCAGCTGGACAGCCGTTGACCGTTGCGTTTCCGGTTTCGCAGGCTCAACCGTGTTAGTTCCGGGGCCGGCTTGGGCAACGGAAACCGAATGGAACAGTGCCATTGCGGTGATCGACAGCGTTATCATGTTGGAAAACAAACGATTCATGGCAACGCTTATACTATACCCGGCCCGTTTAGTCAAGTTTTGCCCAGATATTCGCCGATTCCCTCTTTGAATCCGCGTGCTTTGAATCCGAATGTCTTCTGCCAGGAACCATCGCAGACACTTTCCTCCAGCAGCATCTGCAGCTGATCCATCGTTATTGGAAACAGCGGAATGTTCTGCATTACCGGGATGATCAGCTTCATCAGCCCCAGCGGGGCGCGCGGCTTGAACGGCGACGAACGCCCCAGGCTGGCGGCAATCGTATCCAGCAGCTCTTCATAACTCATGCAGTCACTGCCGCACAGCTCATAGGCCTGACCGGCAGTTTCAGGCTTTTCCAACGCCAGGGCAAAACAGCGCGCCACATCATCGGCATGGATGGGCTGCAGCCGGTATCTGCCGCTGCCGATCACCGGCATGGCCGGGGCCAGCCGCAGTTGGGCGGCCAGCATGTTGATGAAGGAATCTTTCGGTCCGAAGATCAACGACGGGCGGAAGATCGTCCACTCCAGGTCGCTGCCGCGTACCAGCTCCTCGGCTTGCCATTTGCTTTTGTGGTAATCCGACACCGCATTCGGGCGGGTTCCCAGGGCGGACATCTGCAGATAACGGCGGACACCGCCTTTGCGGGCGGCCGCCAGCATGTTGGCGGTCGCTTGAACGTGCAGTTTTTTAAAGGTGACATCCCTGAACTGGAACTCGCGGATAATGCCGACCAGGTTGATGGCCGCGTCACAGCCCCTGACGGCTTCTTCAAATGTTTCCGGCCGGGCTACGTCTCCCTCGATCTGCTGGATGCCTTCGGCAACCTGTCTGCGCCGATGGGTCAGCAGGCGCAGTTCATGGCCCCTCTGCAGCAGTTCGCGGACCAGGTGCCCGCCAACAAAACCGGTGCCGCCGCTGATGAAAATTTTCATGGCAATCTCCTTTCAGGCCGGCAACTCGGTCGGGTGTTCCAGCAGACGTTTGAACTCGTTCAGGAAGCCGGCCGCATAGGCGCCGTCGATGATGCGGTGATCGCAGGAAAGCGTTGCGGTCATCAGCCGCCCGATCTCAAGCTTTCCACTGCGTGCCACCGGCCGGTCAGCCACCGCGCCGACCGCCAGGATGCCGGCCTGGGACGGCATGATGATCGAGGCAAAGGAATCGATCCCGTACATGCCGAGGTTTGATACGCTGAAGCTGCCGCCCGAGATCTCGTCCTCGGCAATACTACCGGCCCGGGCCTTGGCAGCCAGGCGGGCGGCCTGATCATTCAGCTCGCGGGCCCCCAGCTTTTCGGCTCCCTTGATGACCGGCACCAGCAACCCCCCTTCGACCGATACGGCAAATCCTAGGTTGACAGCGGCATATTTCAGCAGCCCCTGATCGGTAAGGGTGGCATTCAGTCCCGGAAACTTGATCAGCGCGGCTGCCACGGTGGCCAGTATCAGCGCGTTCAGCGATACCGCCATCCCCTCCGATTTCAAATCCTGTGCTACCTTTTCGGCACGGCCCATCTCGACTTCGATCGAGATGTAAAAATGAGGAATGCTGCGCCACGAATCGCTGGTGACCCTGGTGATTGCCGTCCGCATGCGGCTGAGCGGTTCGGCAGCAATTTCGTGCGCGGCCGCTGCCGGCTGTGCCTCTGTTGTAGAGCCGGTTGTCGTAGCGCTGATTGGTTCGCTCTGTGTCCGCTTTATCCTTGGAAGTTGTTCCAGGTCATCCAGCAGGATTCTGCCGTTTGGGCCACTGCCGCTTATTTCCGACAGATCAATGCCCAGCTCGGCGGCGCGGTGGCGCACAATTGGCGCCGCCTGGACGGCCGTGGAGATGGGTTGTTGTTCCGGTGTTAAAAACTCGGGTACAACAATTTGCTTCGGTTGATCAGGTACGATCGGCTTTACCTCCGCTGGAGACTCTTTTAGGGGCGGCGAGTCCGGCGATTTAAGTTCGTCCGGCAGGCCGATCAGGCCGATCACGGTCCCGACCGGCACCAGTTCGCCGGCCTGAACCCGCTGCTCCAGCAGGATCCCGGATGTGAAGGCCTCCAGGTCCATGGTGGCCTTGTCGGTTTCCACCTCGGCAATGATCTCGCCCCGCTCGATTTTTTCGCCAACGCCCTTGCGCCAGGCCCCCAGCTGCCCTTCGGTCATCGTGTCGGACAACTTGGGCATCGTGATTTCGGTCGCCATATTCTTCCCCTCACTATATCTCTCTCCCAGAGGGAGAGAGTACACTGTTTACCTTCTCCCTCTGGGAGAGGGTGGCCAAAGGCCGGGTGAGGGCCTTTGCCGCCTTTATTTCAACCTTGATTAAAAATGGGAATTACAAATTGAACTGCATTTCAATATTTCCGGTTGACGGTCTCGCGCACCGCCTCGGCGATCGTTTCGGCCCGCGGGATGCAGATCTTTTCAATCTCCCGCGAATAGGGCATCGGCACGTCCAGCCCTGACACCCGCCTGACCGGCGCCAGCAGGTTGTCGAAGCAGGCTTCGTGGATGCGGTGGGCAATGTCACCGCCCAGTCCGGCTGTCCGCCAGCATTCCTCCACCACCACGGCCCGGCCGGTTTTACGGGCCGATTCGATAAAGGTAGCACTGTCCAACGGGCAGAGTGTGCGCAGGTCGATCACCTCACTGGAGATGCCCTCCTTCTCCAGTTCGGCGGCGGCCTGCAGCGCCAGGATGCTCATGCGGGCATAGGCGACGATCGTCACGTCGGTCCCGCTCCTGATGACGTTGGCCCGGCCGAACGGCACCAGGAAATCAGGATCGTCCGGTACTTCCCCCTTACTGTTGTAGAGCAGTTCATGCTCCAGGAAAATTACCGGATTGTTGTCGCGGATCGCGCTTTTCAGCAGCCCCTTGGCGTCGGCCGGCGTGGCCGGGTAGGCGATGTGCAGCCCGGGGCAATGCATGAAGTAGCTCTCCAGGGATTGGGAGTGCTGGGCCGCCAACTGGCTGCCGCCGCCGCCCGGCATGCGCACTACCATCGGCAGGTTGGTCTGCCCGCCGAACATGGAGCGGACCTTGGCCATGTGGTTGATGATCTGATCCATCGCCAGCAGCGCAAAGTTGACCGTCATCAGTTCCGCCACCGGCCGCAAGCCTCCCATGGCGGCACCGACCGCAACGCCGACAATCGTGTTTTCGGAGATCGGGGTGTCCTTGACCCGCTCTTCGCCGAACTCGGCCAGCAGGCCGCGCGTCACCTTGAAGGAGCCTTCGTAGAGCGCCACATCCTCACCCCACAGCACCACCGAGGGGTCCCGGCGCATCTCCTCCTTCAGGGCCAGGTTCAAGGCATCGCGGTAGGTCATTTCAGACATAGATGTCATTGTACACCTCCCCATCTTCCGGCCAGGGGGATTCCTCGGCAAATTTGACCGCTTCCTGCACGACCGACAGGCACTTGCCGCGGATTTCCGCCAACTGCTCGTCACTGGCGATCCCCTCCGCGACCAGCCGTTTGGCCATGGCCGGGATCGGATCACGTGACTTCCAGACTTCGTGTTCTGCGGCGCTGCGGTATTTGGCCGGATCGGCCATGGAGTGCCCACGGAAACGGTAGGTGACCGCTTCGATGAAATAGGGGTGCGAGGTTTCGCGCACCTTTTCGGCGGCATACTTGACCGCCTTGTAGACCGCGATCACATCCATCCCGTCCACTTTTTCGGAGGGGATGTCATAGCCGCAGGTGCGCTTGTGGATGCTGGCCAGGGCCGAGGAACGGTGGACCTCGGTGCCGATGCCGTAGAAGTTGTTTTCACAGATGAAGAGTACCGGAAGTTCCCAGAGGCGGGCCCAATTGAGGGATTCGTGGAAGGTGCCTTGGTTGACCGCGCCGTCCCCGAAGAAACAGGCCGCAATCCGATCCTCCTGGCGGTACTTGGCGGAGAAAGCCAGTCCTACCGCAATCGGGAACTGCCCTCCCACAATTGCATAGCCCCCCATGAAGTTCAGGCCAGGATCGAAGAGGTGCATCGAACCCCCCTTGCCCTTGCAGACACCGGTAGATTTGCCGAACAGTTCGGCCATTACCCGGCGCGGATCGGCACCCCGCACGATGGCCTGGGCATGTTCGCGATAGGCCGAAAGGATGTAATCATCCTTATGCAGCCCGGCCGTAGCACCGACCGCCACTGCCTCCTGTCCGCTGTACAGATGCAGAAAGCCGGTGATGTGCCCCTTGGTGTATTGCTCGGCGCACGATTCCTCGAACTCCCGCGACAGAACCATCTGTTCGTACAGCTTCAGCAACTCCTGATCCGGGAGTGTCGCCCTCAGCCTGGTTTCCATAACGATCCCCTCCTTGCCGGATACAAGATCCGTCTGAAAACAATCCACAACTCCCCGACAGATCCTGCGCTAAAATATACCACCTATTTGCAGAAATGCCGGATTGAATAATAAAAGGGACTAATTTACGCAAGCCCGGATAATCAATGTGTAATTTCAGAACATTCCTTGCGTTCCCACGAATCAAGCTCGCCATTTTCAAGGCGGACCTGAACCGTTTCCCCGGCATGGGTGCAGCCGAACGAGACGCCCTTTTCGCCTGTTTTCAGATTTTTAAGCACGACCGCTTCATCGCGCTGCTCTGTCCGATAGCATACCTGTTGATATTTCTCTTCTCTCATGACACACCTACCTTTCAGAAGAAGGTCACTTCTTCATCGAATCACAGTGAACGCAGATTCGAAAATTCGCCCCACTCAAGATAACAACCCGGAGATTCGACAAAATCGTAGATCTCCTCAATTTCTCCCAGATGCCGCTTTTCGCTTTCGGCAAGCCATGCCAGAAGCGCCTTGGCATTCGCATTGGGTTCGGCTTTAGCCATTCCTTCGCACAGCTTGATCATCTCTTTTTCCGCATGCAGTACATGCGAGAAAGCGTCACGATCATTCTTCAACTCTTTCATGATGTCGTGAGTGAACAGCGCCTCCCGGAAACCGTTCACGACATGATCAGCACGCTCCACCAAATCGGATTCGCCATCGCTGCTGCGCGTGGTTTCCTTCAGAGTTTCAAGCATGCCCAAATGTCTTCTCTGACTGTCTGCCAGCAACTCGTACAAATTTTTCAGTTCCCGGTTATTTTCATTACTGCCGAGGGTTTCGTAGAATCGCAGACAGTCCTCTTCGAACCTTGTCATAAAATCAATTGCGTTCATACAGCTCACCTCCCTTTACAAAGCGATTATAACAGAACAATCCGAATAAGATCAAACAAGTCTTTAAAAGAGGAGGGTAATGATCAGCTCAGATGGATTAAATCAGGGAGTAACAATGCGGAGATGGGTTTGTAATAATATTTCCCGGAACTTGTCTTTGAATCGGGTAGGAGGCGGAATTACTTCCGCCGTCCTCCCACACCACCGTGCGTAC
>CAYWJJ010000112.1:2180-8806 GCA_964458105.1 uncultured Geobacter sp. | reverse complement strand
AACTGGTCTGCTGCATCACCGAAGGTATACCGGTGCTGGACATGGTCAAGGTCAAACAGTACATGAAGGGCAAGAAGACCCGCCTGGTCGGCCCCAACTGCCCCGGCGTGATCACCCCCGGTGAATGCAAGATCGGCATCATGCCCGGCTACATCCACAAACCGGGCAGGGTCGGCGTCGTATCCCGCTCCGGCACCCTGACCTACGAAGCTGTCTGGCAGCTGACCTGCCTCGGTCTGGGCCAATCCACCTGCGTTGGCATCGGCGGCGACCCGGTCAACGGCACCAACCACCTGGATGTACTGCGGCTGTTCGAAGCCGACCCGGACACCGACGCTGTCATCATGATCGGCGAGATCGGCGGCACCTCGGAAGAAGAGGGAGCCTTGTTCGTGAAAGAGCACATGACCAAACCGGTGGCGGCCTACATCGCCGGCGTCACCGCTCCTCCCGGCAAGCGCATGGGCCATGCCGGCGCGATCATCTCCGGCGGCAAGGGCACTGCGACTGAAAAGGTGGCGGTGCTGAGAGAATGCGGCATCAGCGTGGCGGACAGCCCGGCCGAGATGGCCCAGGCGCTGCTTAAAATCTACAAACCGTAAATGCCGTCCGGCATTGAACAGGAGTATAGAAAAATGGGGAAATATAAAGAAAACCCGATGTACAACATTTTTTCGATACGGGTCAGCGATGAAGAAAAGTCGGCAATTGATGAGATAAGCCGGTCCACCAGAAAAAGCATATCCGTGCTGATGCGGGAAGCGATACACCATTATGGGCCGTTTATGGAAGTTGCCACCGGTCGTTGAGAATATAAATAATACCAAGTCGCAATCAAACGATTACGTCGTTGTCTTCGTCGGTGGCTCCTCAACGTACTTATAGTACGCCTCGGTCGCCACTCTCCTCGCCGCCTTGTACTCATTTTGATTGCACCTTGGTATAAGGTGTAGGACGAGCACATACTGCCATTTGTGCTCCTTTCGGGGTCGGGGTAGGGAGGCGACTCCCACCCCGGCTTTTAGTTAATTGCTTATTTTTACTGTAATGCAAGGAGTAATTTTCATGCTGATAGTCGTCTGCATAAAACAGGTTCCAGACACCACCCAAGTCCAGATTGACCCGGTAACCAACACCCTGGTGCGTGATGGTATACCGTTCATCGCCAACCCCTACGACACCCATGCCCTGGAAGAGGCCTTGATCCTCAAGGACAAGTTCGGCATGCGGGTGGCCGCCATTTCCATGGGACCGCCCAATGCCGAGGCAACCCTTCGTAAAGCGCTGGCGGTCGGTGTCGATGAAGCGATTCTGCTGTCCGACCGCGTCTTTGGCGGTGCCGATACCCTGGCCACCAGCAACGTGCTCTCCGCAGCCATCAAGAAACTGAATGAAACGGAGGAAGTCGGACTGGTCCTGTGCGGCAAGCAGACCATCGACGGCGACACCGCCCAGGTTGGACCTGGGATCGCGACCAGGAACAGCTATAGCCAGCTTACCCTGGTGGACCGGGTCGAAGAGGTGGACTTGGCAGGCAAAAAGATCCGGGTCAGAAGAAAGCTGGAAGGGCGGCACGAAATTGTCGAGGCTCCCCTGCCGGCCATGCTGACGGTCGTGCGCGAATTGAACCGGCCCCGCTATCCAACGGTTCCGCTCCGCCTGGACTCCCAGGATATGGAGGTAAAGGTCTGGGACAACGAAGTCCTGAAGCTGGATGTAAACTCCATCGGCCTCAAAGGCTCTCCGACCTGGGTCAGTAGAATCTTCTCCCCCGAGCGGGAAATGGGGGAAATCATAGGCGATGGAGTCAGCAATCCGAAAGGGACGGCAAAGCTTCTCATCGAAAAGCTGTTAAGCAAAGATCTGTTGCCGGTCTGAGTGACAGGGTTTAATGAAGGAGTCTGCAATGACAGAAACAAAAAAAACGATCAAGAAACCCCGCGGCAAAGCACGGGTCATCGATGGCAAATGCATCGCCTGCGGTGCCCGCTGCGAGAGCTCTTGCCCCATCAACATAATCAGCATGAACGATGCCGGTGAGCCGATCATCGCCAGCGATAAATGCATCGGCTGCGTCAAATGCGTCAAAGTCTGCCCTGCCCAGGCCATCGACATGTACTTCACCCCCGAAGAACAGCAGATCCTGGATGAACTGATGAAAACGGCCAGCGCTGATCAGGAAGACGACGACCCCGAGGCCGCTGCCCTGGCGGCCAAACTCGCCGATTACCGCGGCGTATGGGTCTTCATCGAACAGACCGAAGGGGAACCGGCCAGGGTCTCATGGGAACTGCTCGGCAAGGGGCGGGAGCTGGCCGATGCCATCGGCGTCGAGCTGATCGCCATCGTCCTGGGCGAGAATGTGGAACCGCTCTGCCATGAGGCCTTTGCCTATGGAGCCGACAAAGCCTACCTGGTCGATGCACCGGTCTTCAAGCACTACCGCACCGACGCCTACCTGAAAGCGCTCTGTCACCTGATCGACGGCCACAAACCGGAGATCATCCTGATGGGAGCCACCGGGCTTGGCCGCGACCTGGCCGGCGCGGTCGCCACCGTGGTCGGCACCGGCCTGACCGCCGACTGCACCGGTCTGGCGGTGGACGACAAGCGCAACCTGATGCAGACCCGCCCGGCCTTTGGCGGCAACATCATGGCCACCATCATGTGCGACAAATACCGTCCCCAGATGGCCACCGTCCGCCCCCACGTCATGGCGCTCCCCGAACGAAAAGAAGGCTCAAGCGGCGAAATCGTCAGGATCAGCTGCCCGGTTGATGAAAAAGATATCATGACCAAGGTGCTTCAGGTTATCAAGGACAACAAGAGCAAGGACCATGTGGATGTGGCCGGCGCAGAATTTATCGTATCCGGAGGCCGCGGACTGATGGGACCGGCCAACTTTGCCATGCTCAAGGAACTGGCCGATGAACTGGGCGGCGTTGTAGGCGCTTCCAGAAGTGCTGTCGATGCGGGCTGGATGCCCCATGACCGACAGGTCGGGCAGACCGGCAAGACCGTACGGCCCAAGATCTACATCGCCTGCGGCATATCGGGCGCTATTCAGCACCTGGTGGGAATGCAGGATTCCGATCTGATCATTGCCATCAACCGCGACAAGGAGGCCCCCATCTTTGAGGTGGCGCACTACGGCATCGTCGGCGACCTGTTCCAGGTGGTACCGGAGCTGACCCAGGGAATACGGGAGTTGAAGCAACAGTAAGTCACTTATTTACCTGAGTAGTGCTGATTTTCCGCAATTGCAACACACAGTCCCCTCTCCCTCTGGGAGAGGGTTAGGGTGAGGGAGAAAACCTGAATCCAACCACAAAATCTCCCTCATCCGGCCTTCGGCCACCTTCTCCCAGAGGGAGAAGTATTGAGCGGAGGAGTGACGCTAATCAGACTTTTTATGTATTTATTTTATGAGGTTCCAGTCATGACACCCAATTTTGCAATCTACGCACCGCTGCTCGCAGTCTCGCTCCTGTTTTTCTGCTGGAGCTGTTATCGTCGTTTTTCACTGGTGGCCGTTGGGATGCCGGAAGATCGTTTTCAGCAACCGGGCCAGAGATTATTCAACATGTTTCAGTATGCTTTCGGTCAGAAACGGGTGGTTGCCAAACCTTTCGGCCTTAATCATGCGGTGCTGTTCTGGGCCTTCGTTCTGCTGCTGATCGCAAACGGCGAGTTTCTGATCGCAGGACTGTTTCCCGGACTCAGCTTCTCCCTGCTCCCGGCGCCGATCCATCATGGCTTGCTGCTGGTTTTTGATGTCATCTCGCTGCTTACGCTGGTGAGCGTGGTTCTGGCAGCCTGCCGGCGGCTCTTCTTTGCGCCGGAATATCTTGGCACATCCTATGCCAGTCCGCGCAGCCTTGAGGCGTTCCTGATACTCGGCAGTATCGCACTGCTGATGATCGCCTACTTTGGACTGCATGGGACCGCGATTGCCATGGGGCGCGATTCCTCGTCATACATGCCGGTTTCCGGGTTTGCTGCCGCACTGCTGCCGCACTCGGCCAACCTGGAACCACTGGCATCGTTTTTCTGGTGGCTGCATGCCCTGGTTCTGTTGCTGTTCATGAACTACCTTCCCCACAGCAAGCATATGCACATCCTCACCGCCATTCCCAACTGCTTCTTCGCCTCGCTGGACAAGCCCAATACCCAGCCGCGCGAAGAATTTGTCAAGGGGGGCAGCTTCGGAGTTGGAGCCGTTGATGAATTTACCTGGAAAGACCTGTTGGACGGCTTTTCCTGTACGGAATGCGGCCGCTGCCAGAGTGTATGCCCGGCAGCCATTACCGGCAAACCGCTCAATCCCCGTCAGGTTGTACACGACATCAAGGTGAATCTGCTGAATGGGAATCTTGACGGGGAAAAATATATTCCCAGTCAGCCCTTGATCGGAAAGGGGGAGGGGAGTAACGATGTTGACGCCATCTGGTCATGCACCACCTGCGGCGCCTGCATGAATGCCTGCCCGGTCCTGATCGAGCATATGCCGAAAGTCGTCAAGATGAGACGCAATCTGGTGCAGATGAAGTCCGACTTCCCGGAAGAACTGTTGAACCTGTTCGAGAACATGGAGGGGCGCTCCAACCCCTGGGGGATTGCACCCACCGACCGGACCAAATGGTATTCAACCCTGGACGTGAAACCGTTTGAGGCAAAAACGACCGAATATCTGCTGTATGTGGGCTGCGCCGGCTCGTTCGATTCCCGGCAGAAACATGTCACGGTTGCCTTGGCCACCATTCTCAATGCTGCCGGAGTCTCCTGGGGAATCCTGGGCAAGGAAGAACTCTGCTGCGGCGACAGCCTGCGTCGGCTGGGGAACGAATATGTCTTTGACAAGATTGCCAAGCAGAATGTGCAGCTGTTCAAGGAAAAGGGAATTACCCGAGTCATAACCCAATGCCCGCACTGCTTTACCACGCTGAAAAACGACTACCGTCAGTACGGTCTGGAGCTGGAGGTAATCCACCACAGCCAGTTGATCGAGCAGCTGATTACAAGCGGGAAACTCAAGCTTGATCATCAGGTAAAGAATCTTGGTGAAGTGGTGTTCCATGACTCATGCTATCTGGGCCGCCATAATGATGTGTATGAGTCGCCCCGCCAGGTTATTGCTGCCGTCACCGGAAGCGCTCCCGTCGAAATGGAACGCAATCGTGACAACTCTTTCTGTTGCGGTGCCGGCGGCGGCAGGATGTGGATGGAGGAACAGCTCGGCAGCCGCATCAACCTTAACCGGATCGAGGAGGCGCTGACAAGCAAGCCGGATACGTTGTGTGTCAGTTGTCCCTACTGCCTGACCATGTTTGCGGATGGCCTGAAAGACCTGCAGTCCGACAATGTGCAGGTGAAGGATCTTGCCGAGCTGGTAGCCGAGGGATTGAAGCCGGCCTGAACCGTCTGAAATCAAACGCATGAAGCCCGCAATCAAGTAATGGTTGCGGGCTTCATGCGTTTATCGGAACAGAGCTCGATGGGATGCCGGTCCTGTATAGGTATGGCTGAAAGCTGCTCACTGCTATTCTTGTAATCAAGTTATTGCCGCAGATTCGATAATAACGGCTTTGTTGGGAGTTCTCATCGTAATTAGTTAAATAATAACTGTATTCCACAAAGTCATTCACTTGATATTTAATCTGATATGTACTATGTTATGTACATATCCACTAAGGAGACAATATCTATGAATGCTCTGACTTATACTTATACGCGACAGCACTTGGCAGATGTCATGCGCTCAGTTAACGAAGACCACAATCCTGTGGTCGTGACCAGCCAGCGAGGCAAACCGGTTGTCATCCTTTCCCTAGACGATTATCACGCATTTGAAGAAACTGCATATCTGCTCCGGAATCCCCAAGGAGCTAAGCGGCTGCTTGAATCAGTCGAGGAACTACGTGCGGGCGGTGGGCAGAACAGAGAATTGACGGAATGATGATCAAATTCTCAACCACAGCATGGGAAGACTACCTCTACTGGCAGATGACAGACAAGGCGATGCTCAAACGCATCAATCAGCTTATTCGGGACATTCAGCGAGAACCTTTTACCGGCATCGGTAAGCCAGAACCGCTCAAGCATCAGCTGGCCGGTTTCTGGTCTCGCAGAATAGACAGCTGCCACCGTTTGGTGTATGCAGTCGAAGGCGATGCCATCTTGATTGCACTGTGTAGAGATCATTATTGAAAAGCGAGCAAAAGGGGGTCTAGTGTCTGTGCCTGGGGTGTCTGGGGGACGCTGCTATTTGTTCACGTATAACAGCGGACACCGGTTTCGGAAAGCAGCTTAAAGAGGCGGTCAACAAAAAGTTGCCGGTCGTGATCATCGTTAAAAATGTCACTTCGCTCAATTCCACGCACGATTACGTGCTGAAGGAGTCCGGAAATGTCAAGTCTTGCTAAGCGTGGGATCGTCCAGATGTAACATAAGCAAATAAATCGTCAATAGATAAATAGATAACAGCGTCCCTCTTGCCTCTAGCCAAGATGATCGGTCATCTCGGCCTGCATCCTCGTTCTAAAAGCCTCTTGGTCAGTTGTTTCAGAAGCCCATTTTCACCGATAAGATCTTCGGGTTTCTTGTAGTCTTTCATCAAAATGTCGAGC
>CAYWJJ010000112.1:0-2170 GCA_964458105.1 uncultured Geobacter sp. | reverse complement strand
TTCGTCGGTCGTGGCCATCGGTCCCTCCAGTGATTTGGGATTTCAACCGATTTTAGCCATTTACACAATCTATTTTACAGGCTCCTGCTCTCTACTCTACCTCTTGCACTCTCCTTGGGGCTTTCGGCGAATCAATGCTGCCTCCGTTGATGAGAGTCGCAGTTTGATTGAGGGCGTTGATATTCTCCGTTTGGAGTCTGATCGTCTCTTGTTGTGCAGTGACGAGCTTTTGGTGAGAACTCAGGAAATTTCGTTGTTCCTCCAACTCCGCACGGAATGTATGAAGATTAAGCACGCGATACGTCACACAAGTAAACCAAGCCATCCCGGCATTCACAAAAATCCAGAACTCAATGTTGTTGAAGTTTTGTTTAAATGCTGTCGTTGCTGTCAAGAATGTAACTACGGCACCAACGCAAACAGCAACGGCACCTAACTCTGTTTTCACTTGCTCTGGCTTAGACTTGGACAACATAAATGACTCACCTCCAAACTTCTCTTGCGATCACTCCGCCAGACTTAGCCCTGCCACCTATGCCACGCCGGGCAAGATTACACTAACAGCGCTTCTGGCCTCATAGTTTGCACATAAAAATCAGTTTGCGTGGCGGACTTGTATTGATTAATGTTCTTTATCATAAAGTCAATTATGTCTAGGTGCATCTGGTTCTCATAGTATGTTTTGTCTATCTGAATGGAACCATAAACACTGGACCCCACACCAGGCATTTCTCCTCCGCTGAAAAGGTCGGTCAGCAGAAATTGGGCTAGCTCAATCTTCCATAGTTCGGGTAGCATACCACCATGAATGTAATAATTAGTCCAACTGTGTATTTTTCTTAAAATTGATTTTTTGATTGGAATTGTGATTTTGTCATTGTCATAAATGAAGTCAATGAATGTATCAGGTGTTATTTTGGCAGGCATCCCACTTTTATCGTAAATGACATATATCCCTAAACAGTTTTTGATTCTTAATTCTATTGCCTGTCGGAGCAAGAACGCTGCCGTCGGCTGTCTAATAAATTCAGAAAATGTTTTTATGTGAAGATAGTGTTTAAGATGATCAATTGATGCATCAAAGACCTCACTTGAATTTGCTATAGTTCGTTTTCCTAAGCCATATCTTTTATGCGATTTGTCCAGTGTACTCTCTGCATAACTCAAGAATAAGACGACATCAAATACGACATCCCAGAAGTATTTTAATCTCTGTGTCTTGTCGTGCTTTTTAATCTGTTCATTTTCGATGTATTGTTTAGTTTCTTCGAATGATCTTTTGAGGTATTTTTCAACTGCTTGCCAAGAACATTTTATGTAACATTTAATCTGATTTTCATCAAAAAAACACTCGAACACCATTTCTGCAATGTGTTCATTGGTGTAATTTTGCTTTCTGCCAAAAACAGTCTTGTATCTACAATCAAGGTATTTCAATGCAGCTTCAACAACGCTATCAAATTCAGGTATTGATAAGTTGGATGAATCTTTTTTGGCTTTAGTCGAAAGACTTCTAAGTGCAGCTATCTCAGGCGGCAATATTTCTGGTAATTCAAAAATCGACATAGCACTCTCTCCTTTATTTGTCCAACGCCCTGGGAGAACAGCGGCGCTTTTAGGCCGCTGCTTCGGCCTGGTTGGACCCTCGCACTTTATATTTCTCTCGTGTCAAGTGCTGTCCCATAAGGACTACACAAAAGTGCGGCCCATCTTTCCGCATCTGATAATACAGAATCGATGCCACGAACAAGCTCTTCAAAATTACCTGCACAATACACGAAGTCATCGACAATTTTATAAAAGGTGTCATATTCGCGCTTTGATGCAGAGGACAATGCCATATCCAACCAATATAAGCTGTCGAGCTGCTCGAATACAGGCCGGTCTAATCCTTCTGAGGTATTCCTGATATTTTTTAATTGCTCCCTAACTTGTGTTAGTCGCCAGCTTAGCTTTGCTAGTGTATGCTCCACAAATTGTTCACCACCATTTGTGGTTAAATCATCGATGCTGGTCAGTGTAATATTGGTGTTAGCTGCAACCCTAATTGCTCCAGACTGAAATCCTTTTTCCGAGAGCAAAAAACCTCTGTCAGCACCAATATCTTGAACGATTGAAACTAGTACCACATATCATTTAAAATTTCGTATTTAACTCAATGGTGATATAC
>CAYWJJ010000111.1:0-8885 GCA_964458105.1 uncultured Geobacter sp. | reverse complement strand
CGGATATCGCCGTGATGGAAGTCGGCGGCGAGGCGGGAGCCAAGACGGTCAAGGGCTTCAACGTTTACTCCAATGTCTGGAACGAGTGGGGTCCCTATGATTCCCTCGTGCTGGCCATGGGGCAGCAGGTTGACGACGACCTGTATATGAGCCTGAAAGGGAAGGTTCCGGAACTGTACCGGATCGGCGACTGCGTATCACCCCGCAAGGTCGATATGGCCATCTGGGAAGGACACAAGCTCGGGAGGGAGATCTGATGGGCATCAACGGCAAAATACTCGTTTTTGTCGATCTCCCGGGCGGCGAACTGGACGAGACCGGCCGGGGGCTGCTCTCCTACGCAGCGCGACTGGCCGGTACCCTGGATGCCCCATGGGGAGCGGTTACTCCGACCGTACCGGTAGGAGAACACCTGGCCGCTTTCGGTGCCTACGGCACTCCGCTAATCACCTGCCTGACAGGCGCAGATACGCTGCTCGACACACCGGCAGTCCTGGGAAACAAACTGGCCAAATTGGCACAGGATGAACTGGCAACAGTTTTCGTACTTCCGCACAATGACCTCGGAACGACCCTGGCTCCTGTCCTGGCATATGAACTCGATGCCGCCATCATGACGGAACTGGTTACGGTACGGCAGAGTGCCGACGGAGTGCGCCTGTCCCGCAAGGCACTGGGGGTTCGGATAGCGGAAACAAAACTTTGGGACTGCAAACGAACTCTGGTTGCGACGGTTCCTCTGCGTGCATTAAGCCAGGTAATCATGCCCACGGTTCGCCAAACCACACCGTTGATCGGCTTCTGGAATGCCACCGAAGAGCCGGTCGGCCAGACTACCTGCGTAATCGGCCGAATACCGCCCGACCCGCAGACCGTCGATCTGACCGAAGCGGAGGTGATCTTCAGCGTCGGCAAGGGGTGCGACCCGGCCACCTTTGAGCAATTCCAGGAATTATGCCGGCTGCTAAACGTTTCCTACGGCGTCACCCGTCCGGTCTACGACCTGGGCTGGACCGGCTTTGAACGAATGGTCGGCCAGACCGGCCGCACCGTGACCCCCAGACTGTATCTGGCCCTGGGGATCTCCGGTTCGATGCACCACGTTGGCGGCATAAAGGATTCCCGCCGGATCGTGGCCGTCAACAGCGACTCCAAGGCACCGATCTTCCCCAACACCGATGAAGGATTCGTGGCCGACCTCAAGGAGGTGCTGCCGCGCCTTCTGACACAGGTCAAATCGGGCATCGGAGGTGCGCCATGAGCAAAACCTATCAGGCAATCGTTATCGGCGCCGGACCGGCCGGTTCCTCGGCCGCCCTGACCATGGCCCGCGCCGGACTGGATGTGGCGCTGGTTGAACGGGGCACCTTCCCGGGTGAAAAAAACATGTTCGGCGGACTTCTGCACCGGATGCCGTCACTGGAAAAGATCTTTCCCGATTTTTGGGAACGCGCCCCGCTGGAGCGGCACGTCGTCAAGAAGGGTGTCACCTTCATGACCGGTGACTCCAGCTTTTCCACCACCATTGAAGCCGGCAATTTCGATCAGCCGCCATTCAATGGCTATACGGTCTTCCGTCCCCGCTTCGACCGCTGGCTGGCTGAAGAGGCAGTTGCCGCCGGAGCGACTCTGATCACCCGCTCCACGGTCGATGAAGTCGTGCTCAAGAACGGCAAGATTTCCGGTGTCACGATCCTGGGACGCAGCGGACAGATCAGCGCTCCGGTGCTTGTGGCTGCTGACGGTGTCCTGTCATTCACGGCCCAGAAAGCCGGACTCCGCAAGCCAAGTTTCGACCCGGCCCAAATGGCGGTTGGTGTCAAGGCGCTGATCGACATGCCCAGGGAGATGATCGACGAGCGTTTCGGACTGGTCCGCGACCAGGGCTTTGCCAACGAGTTCGTCGGCTGCACGGAGGGTGTGCGCGGCGGCGGATGTTTCTATACCAACTACGACTCGCTGTCCCTCGGCCTGGTCTTCCATCTGGCCAGCCTGCGCACCAGCGGCAAGACCCCCTACGACCTGCTGAATGCCTTTATGGAACAGCCCCAGGTGGCCAAAATGATCCGCGGCGGCAAGCTCCTGGAATATTCGGCACACCTGATCCCGGAAGGTGGCTACGACATGATCCCGGAACTGGTCGGGGATGGTATTATTGTGGCCGGGGATGCAGCCGCCCTCTGCAACGCCACCGGATTGAACCTGGAAGGCGTCAACCTGGCTTCCCACTCGGGTGTCGTGGCCGGTGAAGCGGTGATCGCCGCCCACCAGGCCGGTGATTTCAGCAAGCAAGGTCTGACCGCTTATAAAAAGCTCCTTGAAGAAAGTTTTGTGATCAAGGATCTCAAGCAATTCCGCAAGGCGCCGCACATGCTGCACAACAACCGCATCTACAAGGAGTACCCGGAACTGATGTGCAACTTCATGGAGAGCATCTACCGCATCGAAGGGGCGCCCAGGGAGAACCTGACCAAGCAGTTCCTTAAATCGGCCAAGGAAAAGGTCGGCCTTGGCAACCTGCTGGCGGACGGTTTGAGCGCCTGGAGAGCACTATGAACATTGACGAGATTTTCGACAACACCAGCTTCAACATCGATCGTGAAGCACATATAATCCTGGATGCCACAATCTGCACCGGCTGCGACAATCGCGGCTGCGTCAACTCCTGTCCCGCCCGCTGCTACAGCTGGTCGGAGGAGGAGCAGAAGATGACCTTCGTATATGACGGCTGCCTGGAATGCGGCACCTGCTATGTCGTCTGCCACAGGAACGCCTTTACCCGCTGGCGCTACCCCCGGGGAGGCTTCGGGGTGGCGTATCGGATGACTTAAAAGCAATTATGAAGGTTGAATTATGAGGTATGAATTTAATTCAACATTCATAATTCATAATTCATAATTTTTCTGGAGATTTCCATGCCTGAAAACAAACTCGACATACTCGTACTGCTGCGCGAGACCAACGACCCCCGCCCCCCGGCCTGTGTCACAACCCGTGGGGCTGCCATCAGCGAGCGGGGCTTGCGGCGTGTGCCGAACCCGGCCGACCTGGCGGCCCTGGAAGAAGCGCTGCAGCTGAAAGACACACTAAGCGCACGTGTGACAGCACTCGCCATTGGCCCTGACCGCTTGGATGACACCCTTCGACTGGCCTGTTCCATGGGGGCGGACCGCACTGTCCGTTTCTGGGACCATGGGCTGGAAGGGGGCGACGCAGTGGCCGACGCACGGGTGCTGGCCCGTATCGTGACCATCTTGGCTCCAAACCTGTTCTTCACCGGCAGCCGGCTGGTGGACCGGGGCGATGATCCGGTGCCGGCCCTCTCGGCCGCCGCAGCCGGCATGCCCTGCATCGCTGCAGCCGTCTCGCTTGTCCCGAAAAAGGGACTGGTCGAGGCCCAACGCAAGTCGGATCGTGGTGCGCGGCAGACCGTCACCGCCCCCCTGCCCTGCACAATCCTGTTCGAAGAGGTTCGTACCCCCCGCTACCCGTCGGTCGATTCGGTCAGCGATGCATTGACCGCTCCGCTTGAAATCTGGGATCTGTCCCATCTGGGGCTCCCCTTCTGGGAGATCGGCGCCAGCGGAGCTTATCTGGCAGCAGCCGATTACGGCGTTCCGCGCCCCGACCCGGTCCGGGTGGTGACGCCGGATCCGAAACTGCCGGCCTTTGAACGGATTCTTTCGCTGCTTTCCGGCGGAATCAAGGCAAGAGAAGGAAAACTGAATGTTCTTTCGACCGACGATACGGTTGCGGGACTACTGAGAATCTTCCGCGAAGAGGGACTGACGTCATGAATTACCGTCTGGCACAGCATGTGGAATTGCTTGAACGGGACGGGAATTGTTTTCTCGTTTCAAAGACTCCGCTGCGTGCCCTGCGCCTGAACCGTTCCCTGGCCGAACTGGTCGGACGAGGTCTGGACGGTTCACTGATTCGCGCCTCCGAAAGCGAGGCCGGCATCATGGAGCAGCTGGTAAAAAAGGGATTCATGGAACGGCTCCAGAGTTCTCCGCAACTGTCGGCAAGATTACCCCACGTGTCGGTCGTAATTCCGGTCAAGGACCGGGCCGATGAGTTGAAGCGCTGCCTGGCTTCGCTGTCCCGCCTGAGTTATCCCCAGGACAAAATCCAGATTATCGTGGTGGATGACGGCAGCAGCGACAATTCTCCGTCAGTGGCGCAAGGGTTCGGAGCCCTGCTGGTGCCGTCGGGCGGCATCGGGAGGGGACCGGCCGCGGCCCGTAATGTGGGCGCTTCCAGAGCCACCGGCGAGATACTGGCCTTCATCGATTCCGACTGCAGCGCCGGGCCTGGCTGGCTGGACCAGCTGATCCCGGCCTTCAACGACCCGGCCATGGCCGCAGTCGGGGGGCAGGTGGATGGCATGTGTACCGAGTCAGCGGTTGATCGCTATGAAGCGGTCATGTCCAGCCTCTCGATCGGCAACAGGGAACGGATCGGCAACAGCGGCAACGACACCTTTTACCTGCCCAGCTGCAACCTGCTGGTACGCTGCAGCGCTTTCAGGAGCGCCGGCGGTTTCAAGGACGAGATGCACGTCGGTGAGGACGTTGACCTGACCTGGCGTTTGCGCGACAAGGGCTGGAGTATCGCCTACCTGCCGGCCGGCAATGTGCTGCACGAGCACCGCAGTTCCATCCGCTCTTTCATGTCCCGCCGATTCGACTACGGCACATCCGAGGGGATGCTGCAGCTGCTTCACCCGCAACGACGGAAACAGATGGTCGTCCCGCCCCTGTTGGCCCTGGTGCTGGCACTCTCTCTGATTGCTCCTTTCACGGGGTGGTGGCAGCTGCTGCCGGCAACAGCCGTGCTGGCCACCGATGCCGTCAACACCCGGATTCGTCTGTCGCGCCACCAACTCCCGATCGGCTTCGCTTCAATTCTGGGCGGGCGCTTGCGGGCACTCGGCAGCCTGCTGTATTACCTCTGCTACCATCTGGTGCGTTACTACGCCACTCCGCTGCTGCTGACCGCCCTTCTCGTTCCAGGTCTCTGGTCGTGGATATTACCGGCCGCCACGCTGCTGTGCGCCGCCGGCGTCGATTATGCGATCAAAAAACCAAAGCTGACGTTTTTCAGTTTCAGCGGCATTTACCTGCTGGAACAGTTGGCTTACGGAGCCGGCGTTTTCTGGGGCTGCCTGAGCCGCAAATGTTTTACCAGCTACCGGGTCGTCATCTACCGGCAGATGGAGCAGACCGTATAATCAACCAATTTCACTCCGAGCTTCACCGCCTAAAGGATCACTCCCACGGCGGCTGGCCATTGGGTTGCGCGGGAAACGGGGCAGCCTTCCATTGAAAAGGAGAATTTCACTGTGCCGGGCACAGATATGGGAAAGGAGCAAACAGTATGGACAAGATTGCAAGGATCGACATGGGGGCCGCGGGAGGCCCGAAAGTAACAGTTGGTGATCTGGGAGAATATGCCGGGCTGGGCGGCAGGGCCATGACCTCCCTGATGGTGGCGGCCGAGGTGCATCCGCTGGCCCACCCGCTGGGCGCTGAAAATAAGCTGGTCATATCTCCCGGCATGCTGAGCGGCACCACCGGCTCCATGACCGGACGTCTGTCGGTTGGCTGCAAAAGCCCGCTGACCGGCACCATCAAGGAATCAAACGCCGGCGGCCAGGCCGCGCAGGTGCTGGCCAGGCTCGGCTATGCGGCAGTGGTTCTGGAGGGTAAGCCGGAAGGTGACGACCTGTACAAGATCATCATCAACAAGGATGGCATCCAGGTCATCGTCGACAACAGCCTTAAACTGATGGACAACTATCCGCTGGTCGAGAAGCTGCGCGGCGAGTACGGCGACAAGGTGGCCTACATGACCATCGGTTCGGCCGGCGAGCGCAAGCTGCTGGCAGCCTCGATCGCCTGTACCGATCCGGAGCTGCGCCCGACCCGCCACTGCGGACGGGGCGGCGTGGGTGCCGTGATGGGCGCCAAGCGCGTCAAGGCGATCATCATCGACGATGCCGGCATGAAGATGCGTCCGCCCAAAGAGCCGGAGAAATACCGCGACGCCAACCGCAAATTCGTCGAAGGATTGCGCAAGCACCCGGTCACCGGCGAGGGCCTGCCGGCCTACGGCACCAACGTCCTGACCAACGTACTGAACGAGGCCGGCGGCTATCCGACCTACAACTTCAAGGATGGCCAGTTCCCCGGCTCCGCCAAACTCTCCGGCGAGGCACAGGCACAACTGGAAATCGATCGTGGCGGCACCGCTACCCACGGTTGCCACCGCGGCTGCGTGATCCAGTGTTCCGGCGTGTACAATGACAAGGACGGCCACTACCTGACCAAACAGCCCGAGTACGAGACGGTCTGGTCCCACGGCGGCCACTGCGGCATCGATGACCTGGATACCGTGGCCATGCTGGACTTCCTGGACGACAACATCGGCGTGGACACGATCGAGATGGGAGTTACGATCGGTGTGGCCATGGATGCCGGAATCATCGAGTTCGGCGACAAGGCCGGCGCCATCAGGCTGGTGGAAGAGGTTCAGAAAGGAACCCCGCTGGGGCGCGTGCTGGGCAGCGGCGCGGCCATTACCGGCAAGGTCTTCGGCGTCGAGCGGGTACCGGTGGTCAAGGACCAGGCCCTTCCGGCCTATGATCCACGCGCTATCCAGGGCATCGGCGTGACCTACGCCACCACCACCCAGGGCGCCGACCACACAGCCGGTTACGCCATTGCCACCAACATCCTCAAGGTCGGCGGCGATGTGGATCCGCTCAAGACCGAAGGACAGATCGAATTGTCCCGCAACCTGCAGATCGCCACGGCCGCCATCGACTCCACCGGCATGTGCCTGTTCATCGCCTTTGCAATCATGGATCAGCCGGAAACTTTCCAGGCGCTGCTGGATATGCTCGGCTCGTTCCACGGCATCACCATGACCGGCGACGATGTCGTGGCGCTGGGCAAAAAGGTGCTGTCCGCCGAGCGCGACTTCAACGCCCGGGCCGGATTCACCAAGCATCACGACCGGCTGCCGCGTTTCTTCTACAACGAGCCGATCGCACCGCACAACCAGACTTTCATGATGAAGGATGAAGAGCTGGACGAAGTTTTCAACTGGTAGTACAATGCATCAACTTTCCGAAAACGGCGGGGCAATTTGTCCCGCCGTTTGTTTAGTCTACCGAGCCGGAGGAAACCATGCTATTGGAACGACTGGTTGAAAAAGCGGCGCAACCGCCGGAGTATGACTGGGATACATACTATAGCTGGTTTTTCAGCCAGCTGGCCGGCCGGGAAGGAACAAATTTCAATTTCTGGCTCTGCAAGAAATGCCTCTCGGTCAATACGTTTTACCTTCCGGCCCGTTATGGAAAATGCCGCAGCTGCGGACTGATCCACCTCCCCGAAGATATGCATAAAACAGAAACGAAATCGAGCCGATGAGCGACGACCGCAACACAAACCTGATCCTGACCATGGAAGCGGACCGACTGGGCGAGTTCTTCCTGCTTCTGCAACAGGGTGTGACTGTCGAGGCGCGTGTCGGCTGCACATTGGACAGCCTGCTGAGCCAGCAGTGGAACATTTCCCGGGAATACGCGGCGCAGAGGATCACGACTATCTTTCTCAACAGCCGCCCGATAGACAGCCTGGCCTCGGCATTGGTCAGGGAAGACGCCGTAATCGCCCTGTCCGGAGCGATGCCCGGACTGGTCGGCGCCACCATGAGACGTGGCGGATATTATGCCGCCATGCGCGAAGGGATTACGCACCATGATACGGCCAGCGACATTGCGAACCGGGTCGCCACGGTACGCGTCAAACTTTTCAATCTGCTTCTCCCGGAACTTGCGCCCAATTTTCTCCGGCGCGGTATTAATTTTTCAACCGGCGAACTGTCCGGATTCCTGAAATGCAAATCCGATTTTTTCTGGCAGGGATGCCGATCGGCTCTGCTCGACAACTATCCAGTATCGCCGCTTTCATTGCTCGGAGAAGATCTGTTTCCCGCTGACGCCACCGTTCGCCTGAGCGTGAATTTTTCGAACACCTGAGGAAAAGGACATGAATGTAACAGTAAAGCTATTCGCTTCATTTCGCAGCGGCCGTTTCGAGATCGAGACCTGCGACTACCCGCCGGGAACCACTGTGGCAGATGTGGCCGATGCCCTGAAACTGCCGCAGAATGAGCTGGGAATCATGATGATCAACAATCGCCATGTCAAACTCGACCGAGTACTGGCCGAAGGTGACACCCTGGCGCTGTTCCCACTTTTGGGAGGCGGATGAATGACCGCGCTGATCGATTTTATCAAGCAGCAAGCAGTTGGGGATCTGCTGGCCTGGCAGCATCAGGTTCAAGCGGCGGAGCGCTTCGGGTTATCCATAGCCCAAACGGAAGAGATCATTCTGGACAACGGACTGCTTCCGGCCCGCTATCAGCGCAACCGCCAAACCATTTCACAAGCCGGGCAACGAGGGCTGTTCCATAGCCAGGTGGCGGTAATCGGCTGCGGCGGACTTGGCGGCTACATCATTGAAGAGCTGGCCCGTCTGGGGGTTGGCCGGATTGTAGCGATCGATCCGGATATTTTTGAGGAGCACAATCTGAACCGGCAGCTGTTCAGTACTCCGGCCAATCTGGGGACACCCAAGGTTGAAGCCGCGCTCCGCCGCGTCGCCGAGATCAACCCGGCCGTCACGCTGATAGCGCTGCACGCAGCATTTTCCCCGGAAAACGGCAGAGAACTGCTGGCCGGATGCCGGGTGGCGGTCGATGCCCTGGACAACATCGGGGTGCGCATGGAACTGTCGGAGATCTGCGCTTCAATGGACATTCCGCTCGTGCATGGCGCCATCGCCGGCTGGTACGGGCATGTCACCACCCAG
>CAYWJJ010000110.1:0-9168 GCA_964458105.1 uncultured Geobacter sp. | reverse complement strand
CACTGAAATTAAAACTGAAAAACAGGAATACACGTCAAAATTATTGACACAACGGTATCTGTAGTTAGGAGATTAAATGATTAGTGAAGATCTGGATGCAGCAATAACTCAACCACTCTCAATTCGTGAGCAAGTCTACAAACGAATCAGCGAGCTTATTCTGAACGGGAAAATAGCCCCTTCAGAACGTCTCATGGAAAATAAACTCTCCAAACAGCTCGGTGTCTCTCGAACACCTATAAGAGAAGCTCTTCACGTCTTGGAAATGGAGGGATTTCTCGAGGCTATTCCCCGGGTGGGATACCAAGTGAAAAAGATAGACTGGGACGAAGTTGCAGATATCTGTGAGATCAGAAAAGTCAGTGAGACACTTGCAGCCCGTTGGGCTATGGAAAAAATAACGCCGGAAGAACTAGATACCCTGCAGCAAAATCTGGACCTGGCGGAAGCAGATGTAAAAGAGGGGTATCCGAGACGGTTTATAGAACGGGACGTAGATTTTCACAATATTCTTGTGCGTGCAAGCGGGAGCCAGCGGTTGGTTGAAATATGCCAAACCTTGCGTCGACACATGCTTCTCTACCGTATTGAAAGCATATACGAACCAGCAATGGTTTTAAGCATTATAAAGGATCATCGATACATCTTGGACTGCCTCAGAGCACATGACGTTGAAGGTGTTACGCAGGCGATTAGTGATCACCTTGACCATGTTAAGCGCGAAGTGCTTCACTATGCATTCGAGTTAAAAAAGTTGCGTGGCTGAGTTTTAGTTGAAATAATGTGTGAACCGAGTCGCGAAAATTTCGGCTCTAAACTCACGAAAACGCCAAATCAACAGTTTTCGGGTAGCCGCATTTCATAGTGTATAGAGGTCAGATCAACCCTTACTCAATCATTCTAATCAATGTTGATATGTCGGCCCCGTAGTTGATCTCTCGCTCCTCGGTTCGTGTTGATCGGGTGAATCTGGAGATGGTTGAGAAATAATTAAACTGGCTCCCTAAATCATCATCGTAGATTGGACGAGAGAACTTCGGCTTCTTAACCTTGCTGACCCCTTCCGTGAAAAGAATTTTGGCCCTGAGAGCTTCAAATGAATACCCTCTGCCTAGAACGGTTCATCACCCGAATAAGATTGTTCAGTGACTCGGTATAAGCATTGGTCACCGGATGGTCGAAGTACGCCATGATTTCCGGCATCCTGTGAATCGGATTAGTAATTTGCCCCTTATCGACGTTGAAGTTGACCTACCTACCATTTGTAACTAACTGATATTTAGTTTAATGGGGGCAAGCCAGGCGCCGATGCCGGGTCATTCTTGGAAGCCGATCCACAATGGAAGGCGTATCTCTCCGAAGTTTCGCTTATTTTACGATACTATAAATAGGGTTCTCTTATCAGAGATTTTGTGTTAAAGTCTCCGTCTATTTTTCCAGGGCAATCTCTCTTGAATATCTTGCAACTGTCCCTAATTTCATGTGTAGGAAAAATGCAGTAATTGGGTGCAAAAAGTAGGAAATTCGCAATAATTGGGAAAAATTTTCGCATTTAATGGGGGCAAAAACTGTGTAACTTATCGAAATACGGTTTACGCAACAATTCATAATTGAGACATCCTACAAAAATACAATCAACCAATAGTTCTGATTTGAACAGCACATACGAGGTAGCAATGCAGACCCCAACAGAAATCCCAGTCAATAAGATATCGGTAAACATCGAAGATGAGATGAAACGCTCTTACATGGATTATGCCATGTCGGTCATCATCGGCCGGGCATTGCCGGACGTACGCGACGGACTCAAGCCGGTTCATCGCCGCTGCCTGTACGCCATGTATGACATGGGCAATGATTACAACAAGCCCTACAAGAAATCGGCCCGTGTGGTCGGTGATGTTATCGGTAAGTACCACCCGCACGGCGACACCGCTGCCTACGACACGATCGTGCGCATGGCCCAGGATTTTTCGTTGCGCTACATGCTGGTTGACGGTCAGGGAAACTTCGGTTCGGTGGACGGTGACCGCCCGGCCGCCATGCGTTACACCGAGATACGCCTGCGCCAGCTTACCCACGAGCTTTTGGACGATCTGGAAAAAGAAACCGTCAACATGGCGCCCAACTACAACGATGAGATGCTGGAGCCGACGGTTCTGCCATCCAAATTCCCCAACCTGTTGATCAACGGCTCGACCGGTATCGCGGTCGGCATGGCCACCAACATACCGCCCCATAACCTGGGTGAGATTATTGACGGCATCGTTGCCATCATCAATAACCCGGAGATTACATTTGAAGAGCTTCTGACAATGGTTCCCGGCCCGGACTTCCCGACCGGCGCAACTATTTATGGCCGCCAGGGAATCAGAGACGCCTATGCCACCGGGCGCGGCATCATTCAGGTTCGTGCCAAAGCCCATGTCGAAGCGTCAAAGCGCTCGGAGCGGCAGGCGATTATTGTTACCGAACTTCCCTATCAGGTCAACAAAGCCAAGTTGATCGAGAAAATAGCCGAATTGGTCAAAGATAAAAAGGTTGAGGGAATTACCGAAATACGTGACGAATCCGACCGCCAGGGGATGCGCATCGTAATTGAGGTCAAGCGCGACGAAAATGCCGAGGTACTGCTCAACCAGCTCTACAAACAGAGTCAGCTGCAGACCTCCTTCGGCATCATCATGCTGGCGATTGTCCACAATCGTCCGCGGGTGTTGACGCTGCGGGAGATGATGGACTGTTTCATCGAGCACCGCTGCGAGGTGGTCACCCGCCGTACCAACTTCGAACTTAAAAAGGCTTTGGCCAGAGCCCATATATTGGAAGGTCTCAAAATAGCCCTGGACTGGCTGGATGCGGTCATCGAATTGATCCGGGAGTCCAAGACTCCGCCCGAGGCCAAGCAGGGACTGATGGAAGGCAAGTTTGCCGATCCGGAATTCCTGACGAGACTCAATCTTCCAAGGCCGGCCGGTTTTGAAAATGCGGTGCAACTGTCCGAAATTCAGGCCCAGGCAATTCTTGAGATGCGCCTGCAGCGATTGACCGGATTGGAGCGCGACAAGATTATCGCCGAGTATGAGGAGATCACGAAACTGATCGCCCGCCTTCGAGAGATCCTGGCGTCCGACACCGAAATTCTCAAGATCATCGTCGGTGAACTGACCGAGATCCGCGACCGCTTCGGCGACAAGCGCCGCTCGGAAATTGCCGACAAGAGTGCCGATATCACGCTGGAGGACACTATCGAGGATGAGGAGATGGTCGTAACCATTTCCCATACCGGCTACATCAAGCGCAGCGCCGTGGACCTGTACCGCTCGCAGCGTCGGGGCGGCAAGGGCAAGACCGGAATGAAGACCAAAGACGAGGATTTCGTCGAACAGCTCTTCATCGCCTCCACCAAGGATTACCTGCTCTGCTTCACCGACGCCGGCCGCATGTACTGGCTCAAGGTCTACGAAATCCCAGAGGGCAACCGCACCACCAAGGGCAAGGCGGTCGTCAACCTGGTCAACGTCTCGGCTGGCGAAAAGATCACTACGATCCTGCCGGTCAAGGAGTTCAGCGAGAACACCTACCTGTTCATGGCCACCCAGAATGGTGTCGTCAAAAAGACACCTCTGGTGGATTACTCCAACGTGCGCAGCGGCGGCATTATCGCCGTCAACCTGGACGATGGAGACAAGCTGATTTCGGTGGCACTGACCGACGGCACCAAGGACATCTTCCTGGCTTCCCGCAACGGCAAGGCCATCCGCTTCAACGAAGAGGATGCCCGCCCGATGGGGCGCGTCACCCGCGGAGTGCGCGGCATGACCCTTTCCGGCGATGACCGTGTGATCGGCATGGAGATCGTGGACAACGCAGCGGTCGGTTCGACCATCTTCACGGTCTGCGAAAACGGCTACGGCAAGCGTACCGATCTCGATGAATACCGCGACCAGTCGCGAGGCGGCAAAGGTATTATCACGATCAAGACCACCGAGCGCAATGGCTGCGTCGTCAACGTGATGCAGGTCGCCGATGATCACGATCTGATGGTGATCACCGATCAGGGCAAGATATTGCGCGTACCGGTCTCGGGCTTCTCGGTCATTGGCCGAAACACCCAGGGGGTCACGCTGATGAATACCGAAGGGAACGAGAAAGTCGTTGCCGTGGCCCGTCTGGCCGAAAAGGACGAGGAAGAACTCGACGAGGATGGGGAAGAAGGAGTGGAAGGGGTTGAAGAAACCGAGGTCTAGATGAATCGCGCCTTCACTTTAAATATCGACAAGTCCCTGCGGGAACGCCGTCGCATCATGCGACTGCTGGATTTTCTCAAAAGGGACGACCTGACCGGCGAACAGATGGAGCGCATCGGGAAGCGTCTGCAGAAGTCCGGCAAACGGGCTCTCAAGCCGCTGGTGCGCAAACTGTGGCAGGAGCAGAATGGCACGGCAATCTACCGCTATACCTGCATGCTGGACTTTTTCGACGCGTCGGCCTGGATGGATCAACTGATTCAGATCACACTGCAGCGCAAGGATCTGGAAGAGGACGGCAAGCTGGCCCTTCTGGATGTGTTGCATGACAGTGGCATAGACGTCACCGCCCCACCCTTTGCTGTCATGACCGGCTATGGCGCACCGACGCTGGAAGGGTTCATCGACGACTGCCTCAAGGATGGAGAGCGCGGCCTGGTCCGTTTTATAGACAGTTTTCTGGATGTGGCCGACGAGTTCCGGCTGAAGATGATGCGCAGACTCTCGGAAAACAGCTCTCCCGAGGCGATGGCGCTTTTGGAAATTCTGCTGTCGTTCGAGAAGCCGGAGATTGTCAAGGAAGCTATTCTGGCCCTGGGGCGCGCCAAAAGCGGTTTTGCCCTGGATGTCCTCGGGCGGGCCGAATCACGGCATAACGGAGATATGGCCGCCCTTATCCAGCGCAGTATACGCCGACTTTCGTTTGTCGGTATTCGCGAACCGATTGAACTGCCACACTCCTTCCAACAGCCGCTACCATTTCACGAAGTTTATGCCGGGCCGATTGATTTCTACGGTTCTCGCTCGCTCTGGTTCTCCTGGCGACTGGATGGCAGTGCCTTTGCAGCCATGCTGGTCCTGACCGGTGATTCGGATGGCTTGCTGAACGCGATTAGCTATCGCATGAGGGACGAAAAAGAGTACGCACATGTGCTCAAGGATATTGCGGGAGGCGAGATGCTGGTGCCGGTCGATCCGCCTTATGCAATGGCTTCACTTCGCGATGCGCTTCACCGCAGCAACGAGCAGGGATTTTACCTTCCGCCGGATTTCTATGTCGACATGCGGCTTTTCCGCCCCGATACGATCAAGCCAGAACCCTATATTCCGCGTTTCAGCCTGTCCAATCTGGAGGGTATTGTGGAGAAAATACCGGGGTATGTTGCCACCAGCAGCAACCTGCTGGATGACCCGGGCCTGGAGGGGTGGGTTCTGACCGAAATGTCGGTTTATGATGTAGCGGAGCGATTTATTGCTCTGGAAGCCGTCGGCGGACCAGATAAGGTGACGTCCGAAGCCCTGGAAAACGAGATCGACAGATGCTGCAACGAATTGATCATTCCCAGGCGTGCGGATATCATCAAGCGATTGCTCTTGACGGCCGATTACCTGCAGCAGACCGACAGCGATGAATCGGCGGTACAGCAGACTCTGGCCACGGCGCTCAGTCTGGTGGGCAGCTTTCTGCCGGATTGCCGGCACCCGTTCATCAGGCGGCTGTTGCTGGATAGCATTGACGCAGCCCGTCAAACATTGGCGGAAGGTTATGATCCACGACTCGAGGAAGAATATGATGGCGAATATGACGACTAATCCGGAACGGATTGCCGTTATCGGCGGCGGCAGCTGGGGTACGGCACTTGCCTCGCGACTGGCGGCCAACGGCCATGATACGCTGCTGTGGGCTTACGAACCGGAACTGGTGGCCGAAGTAAATTCCAGTCATGTCAACTCACTTTATCTGCCCGGCATCAACCTGCATCCGGCCCTGGTCTGTACCGGCAGCCTTCAGGAAGCGGTCAGCGGCCGCAGCATGGTCCTGCTGGTAACACCGGTTCAAGTCATGCGCGGCGTGTTGAAGCAGCTGGCGCCGATCGTCCCGCCAGATGCCGTGATTGCCAATGCCTCCAAGGGGATCGAGCTTGAGACGCTTCTGACGGTATCCCAGATCTGCCAGGAACTGCTTGGCGATGATGCGCTTTCCCGCTATGTGGCGCTTTCCGGGCCGACCTTTGCGCGCGAGGTTGCCCAGGGTCTGCCGTCATTGATCGTGGCCGCTTCACGCAACGAATTCAGCGCGCAACGCGTCCAGGCCGCCTTCAGCTGCCAATCTCTGAGAGTATATACCAACAGTGACGTGATCGGTGTCGAACTGGGGGGCGCCGTAAAAAACGTGATCGCGATTGCCGCCGGAATCTGCGACGGACTCGGCTTTGGCCACAACGCCCGGGCTGCCCTGATTACGCGGGGACTGGCAGAGATGAACCGCATGGGGCTTGCCATGGGAGCCCAGGCCGCCACGTTTGCCGGACTGGCCGGCATGGGAGACCTGGTGCTGACCTGTACCGGCGATCTTTCCCGCAATCGCACAGTAGGTTTCAAACTGGGACAGGGACAGCGCCTGACCGAAATTCTGGCCGAGATGCGCATGGTGGCGGAAGGGGTTAAGAGCGCCGAATCGGTTTATCATCTGTCCCGCCGTCTGGGGGTCGAGATGCCGATTGTCGAAAAGACCTACCAGATCCTGCACGAGGACAAGCCGGCCCGTCAGGCGGTGACGGAGCTGATGGCGCGGGATTTGAAAGCGGAAGGATAGAGTCCTCCCAATATTCCTTAATCAAATGAAGACCCCGATATGCCCTGCATCGGGGTTTTTGCATATAAATATTTGAAACGACTCAACATTCAAATGAGGCTTATATATGAAGTTAATTCGTCCTCGCCTTACAGATTTTAATGGCGTTCACATACAACAAGCTGAACTGGATTTTGCTATTCCATTTTTAGAAGAAGATATCCCGTTATACGTAGATCCTTTTCTGCTGTGGAAGTTACCATCATATCAGGATAAATCCCTCCATGGAGCTATTCTTAACTCGTTTAATAATTTGGGATTTATGGCTAAGAAAGGGCAAAGTGATAGAGCCATTCAGCAATTGGTAATTGCGTCAGAATGTGAGGAGGTGGGGTTAGGGGTATCTGCATCAAAGAAGGGCAAGAGGATATCAAAACAGCAAGCGGCTGAGATTATCAATTTATTCAGCAAAATATCTTGCTACGACCAGAGAGGTTTTTCGCATTTTGAAGAGATTCAGTTTTTTATTGATGGAATTTCAAAAGACAGGATCAGTGACTTCGCATGCAATTTTATGAAAAGTTTTCTCATAGATTACACCATTGATCAGTGTGAAAATCTAGGAATTCCAACAGTAAACTCAACTATCAACTATCTTTATGATTTGAACCGGTATGATTTTCAGGAGAGCGTGAAAGTTAAACTACCTGTAAATCCAGAAACAGGGGAGCCAATTCTATTAGTGCCGAAACGGTGGCTTCGATTCGGTCCATGGTTGAATTTCGAAGAATTTTTCAAATCCTACTGCCCAATGGATAAAGTAATTAATCCTGGAGAGGAGATTTCTAAGGTCAAAGTTCTTAGCTTCAATCGAGATAATTACGGGGTTGTTGAAAATTACATTAAAGAAAAAGAACGTACCTTTGATGATTGCAAGAATGATCCTCTGTTTCAGCAGATTCCCGTCGTTTCGGCGAAAAGAAAACTGAAGGAAATCAAAGGATTGCCTACAGGAAAAGACGGGAATGCGGACAAAAAATTTGAAGATGCTGCGGTTTCTCTTCTTGCTTCACTGATGTACCCACATCTAGACTTTGCAACCGATCAAAGCCGAATTGAATCAGGCTCTCAAATTCGCGATTTAATATTCTATAACAACCGTAGTAATGAATTTCTAAAGGAACTATTTGACGACTATGGAAGCCGCCAAATAGTGATGGAACTCAAAAATGTAAATCTGGTGGAGCGAGACCATGTTAACCAGTTGAACCGATACATGACTGATAGCCTTGGTAAGTTTGGAGTGCTTGTGACCCGTAATGATTTGCCAAAACCAAGGCGTCAGAACGTTATCGATCTTTGGTCGGGTCAACGGCGCTGCATAATTACTTTAACGGATACAGATATTGAGCAGATGGTGGAGATTTTCGAGAGCAAACAACGCCAACCACTTGATGTTCTGAAAAAGAAGTATGTGGAGTTTCGTAGATTATGTCCTGCTTAGGAGTGAAGCATGAAAAAAACTGATATTGATGAATTAGAAATACTCATGGGGCAGCTAAAGAGTATTCATGCTGAGGTTTCAGCGTTGTCAAAGAAGTCACCAAATGATGCTGTAAATGCTTTTAAAATCAAATTTATAAACACTATCGTGATGAATTGTAATTCGTTTCTCGGAGAAGATTATAAGCCATTTAATGATTTTGATGTTTTTGATATTGACGATGTCCCGTCAAATAGCGATGTAACATTTATCATTTCGCAGTATCTAGAGGCTCTTGAAAAATATCGCGCTGATAATATCTATTGTTCAATGGGTCGGTGGTACTTCAAGCTTGAGGGCTCCGATGAGAATATCCAAACAGCACAGCCTATGAAATTACAAAAATAGGAGAAAATTTATGGCAAAAATCAAGAACGGTGTAACAAGCAAAAAAAGGTTGATATATATGAAACCACAGAGCCTCTTCTAGCGGCAATGTACAGAGAAATGCAGGATCTATCAAAAAAGAAACCTGATGGTACATTGAATGCTACTAAAGTCAAAATTATCAATAGGCTATTAAACGACATCAAAATAGTACTTGCTGACGAGCCTGACAGTAAATACCTTGATTTACTGGATGATGAAACCCTTCCCCAGTACAGTGATGTTGCCCTCATTCTTTCTCAATTCTCAGCATCAATTAAAATGTTCCGCGAGAAGTACTATGGGTGGGATGGAGTGGAGCATGCATGGCACATAGGATAGGTCATACAATAACACAAAGAGCGAATTTGACTGCTTAGACTAGTACCACATATCATTTAAAATTTCGTATTTAACTCAATGGTGATATACTG
>CAYWJJ010000109.1:0-9588 GCA_964458105.1 uncultured Geobacter sp. | reverse complement strand
CTTTTTGTAATAGAAGCTATTCTCAGGAATTGTCATGTCATCACCTGCGCAACATCCTAGTTGTCGAAGGAGACGCCTATTGGCACCGCACCTTCATCAACATATCGGGCACTCAGTTCCTGTCAGCCAGCAATGATGACGGACTCGATGGCCCAGCGGTTCAACATTGTGAAGCATGCACCTCGTCCCGGCAGAAGGTCGGCATGATTCATGTGAGGTTCACTGAGGAAGACGACTCGCGCATTCGGGTTGTATCCTACTGCTCCGATGCCTGCGCCTCCGTGCATTGGCAACTCGACTTGAAAAGAACCCGAGAGAAACAATCCGTTCAGCAATGGCTCCAGGACAGCAGCGTTCAAACTCAAATCTGACGACGCAGTTGGTCGACCCGTTTCTGCAAGATGAATCCTGCCCGGTTCTCAACCGGCATGGTTTCCAGGGCGTCCTGATTTATCCCCAACTCGGCTGTGTTCAACTGCACAATCCGGACTGTCATCTCCCATCCAGCCATACCAGATCCACAAGGTTTATCCGCCGCAGACACCAACGGCAGGATCTCGGTAATGCCAGACTTCACTGCTTGGTCAGCCATACGAATCCTGGTTGAGTCTCGAAGTTCGTGCCAGTTGTTCGCGTTGGTGTGCAAGTGACATGTTCCCATGAGAGCGCGTCTCCAGGATGCAGGCAGGCAAAGGCGGTCGCAGAACTTCCTGGCAGTGATCTTGCCGGCATCATCATGACCATGGTGCTTGGGGTAAAGCGCCGGATCTGTTTCGAGTTTGCCCAGGTCATGGAAAAGGGCACAGAATCTGGCGAGCGGATCATTGCTTGCCCCGACCGTGCGCTGCAATACCTGGAGCGAATGAGTGAGGAGGTCACCTTCGGGGTGTTTGTCAATCGGACCTGCCGGCACCGTGTTCATGGCAAACAGCTCCGGCAGATAAGTGCTGCCGACATTCATTTCGACCATGTTGCGAAAAAATCGTTCCGGTTCTCCCTTGCCCAGGGCTTTGACCATTTCACGGCTGAATCGCTCCACCGGAATGCTTGTGAAGCTTCTCTCCCACGAAACGTCGCTGATCATGCAAGATGTTTCAGGGTCCATGTGCCATTCTTCAGACTCGAATCGGAATGCCCGAAAAATCCGGACGGGATCATCCTGAAATGATACGGGCGAGCACGCACGGAGTCTTTTTTGTCTCAGGTCCTGAATTCCCCCGAACAGATCGACAACATCCCCATCTAGTGTCATGGCCAAGGCGTTCACTGTGAAGTCACGACGAGTCAGGTCATCGGCGAGCAGGTCGACACTCGCCAGTCTGGTAATCTCGATCTTGCCGATCTCCGGGATGTGCCGAAACCAGATGGGAGCGCTGGTCACTGGGTCTACAGGTCTGAAACCGTATGACGCCAGTTCCTCCGGAGTCAAGGCGGCATCGAGGTCGATGTCCTCACCGTCTTTCCCATTGAGAACATCCCTGACCGTGCCACCAACAATCCATATCTTGGACCAGGTTTCTTGCGGGAAGAGAGATTTGACGATACTGGTTGCAGTCATTTACGATCCTGTCGCGGGTTGACAGCCTGCCGCAAGAAAAAATTCCTCCAGATAACGGCAAGCCAATTGATGCACCCCGGGTGATTTGCTCTCGCGCGGACCAGCGACATTCAGCACCCGGATATTATTCTCGTCGATCCATTCCGCAAGCGTGGATACCTTCGGTTTGGCCGCATCCAACTGGATTACCAAGTGAGGTTTGTTGTGCTTACGAGCGCACTCCACGGTTAGCCGGGTTCCCCCGGACAGCTTGCCGATATTAAGAATCAGAGTCCCGTCCGATTCTATGACGTTTCTTTCGGTACGGGCGGAATAGCCTCCCTTGTTCATTTCAACCAGAGGATAGTGCTCTGGCACTGTACCATCCTCAGCCAGACGACCCTTGGGGCAATAGCCACCGACAGGGAGTCCGACTTTCATAGCAACATCGAGACCGGCCCGGTCAGCACCGGTTTGTCCACCGGATACGATGTTTTCCAGTTGGACATTCACAGTGTGTTACCCCACACCGATTGCAGCATCTCTCTGAAGAGCTGATCTAGGGCATCATAGTCAGCGACCGGAGTCGGCCTTTTGCCAGACAACAGGCTGTAATGATCCAACATCTGCTCAATGAATTCGTTTAACACCGGGATCTTTGGGGCCGTATCCAGTTCGTTACCAGACATTTTTTGTTGCAATAGGTCATCAATGGCCGCACTCAAAGTGACAGACGGACGTGCATCGCGTACAAGCTTACTGAACTCGGTGGGTGGCATGGTCCCGTGCTTTTCAATCCAGAGGCAGGCGAGTATCGGTCTCAACACATAGAGATATTTTTTCAGCCTGACTACTTCCCCCTTCAGGTACTCCCGATAGTTGCCCCGAGCCATGTGCAAGTAGTGATACATGCTGCGCTGCGGTTGAAATGAAGTGGTCAGCATCTCACGCAATCTACTGGCAAGTCCAAAAGTATCCATGTAAATAATCGGAGAACCGAGCCACTCCAGGAGCGGAGGATTGGATTTGCTGAACAAACCAAGTGCTTTTCTGAGATCCCAGCCACTGATGTCAAGATCGTTAGAAATTGGGCATTCAATAACATCCCGCCGTTCACGAATCGAGAGATACCAGTCTGGTATGTGAATATAGATGAACCGGACATCGTAGTCGCTGTTGCGGGAGGCAAAACCCCAGGCACGGCTGCCGGATTCTACTGCGTAGAGAATACGCACGCCATGGGCGGTTTCGATATTCGAAAGTTGCTCGGAAATACTCATTTTCATCACTTCATTGACGCATAGACGCGTTGATTTCATCCAAATTTATTGCCACGATTTGCTGCTCTTCAGCAGCACGCTCGCTGTCGTTACGGTCGATCCCAAGCTTTTTCGACAAATAGAAAAAAAGGGCCATCCTGCACTTAAATTTCAATTTGAAATCAGTCATTCTATAATCCATAGCGACGATACTTTTTTGCGCTTCGCTCAACTTTGGATTAGGACCGATTTCAACATCGACATAGTTAAACCATTTGAAGTCGCTATTCACATCAATGTCTGACTCAGACCCCATTACTGCAGAAGCTATCCTTCCAAGTACGAAGTCTTTGAAAGAATTACTTTCATGGCAATACGCTCGTACATGCCACCTCGACCCATCTGTTCCAAAGGCATGTGGAGAAATCAATCGAGTATTTCCTGGTTGTGGATTGTTAAATGACCGATAATCTACTGAGACAACCTGCTTATTCTTGATGGACTGAACCAATGTTCTTAGAACATCAAGATCGATAGCACGAGTAGGATTTGGAACAGCTGCAACATAATCCGATCCACAAGTGGCAATGCTATCGGTCGGTGAACACAAGATAGTTGAAAAATATACATCCGCTGATTGCTCAATGAATATCGGGGTGAATGATTCGGCTGGCTCGTAGTATTTCGCACTTGAATTGTATGAGATATTATTGGGTGCCATCTCCTGATATTTTGTGAAATCAACCGAAGCTTGGGGGATTGATATTCCAAATTCTGCAGTTAGGTCTCCTCGATTGACCCTTCCTTCCCAATACAGCTTGAATTCAAGATATTGCAGCCGTTTTCGCGTACTCCAAGGAATCGTAACCGATTGATCATCCATCGAATTCTCCCATTTTCTTGATACGTATAAAAACTATATTGACATAGCAACTATCCGTATATATATTATGCGTACAGTTTTTATACCCTTCATGATAGAAAACTTCAAGAAAAAAAGGAGATTGAAATGTCAAAGGTAAAATCTGGGGTAACAGGGCCAAAGGCGGCATCAAGTGCAGCAAAAACGTTAAAAAGTGGCAATACTGCTCCGAAATCAAAAACTGCGGCAGGTAGCACACTTTCACAGACAAACGCACCTAAAAAGGTGACATCGGAAGCAGCGGCGTCGGCGGCATCAAGTGTACTACGTGACGGGCGAACAAGCAAAACGTCAAAAACAGCGGCGGCAAGCGCGTTGGCGCAGAGGCCGTCCAAAAAAATGACACGGTAAGAAGGAAATAGAATGTCCCCACAATACAAACCACCTATTGCAGTTCACTTCATATGGCATCCATTGGACAGTGATACCGTTGATCCGATCCTAGAAGCAATTACTAGGTGCTTTTCAAGGGATATCAATCGTCCTTTTTCTCGAAATCTAAATATTCCAATTTTTTTCTATAGCTCATGCAGTCCGACCGACGTACCCAATGACCTCCCGAGTGAACTCGCTTTACGGAATGTTTTATTTGTTTTTACGAGTGTCAATACGAGAGGATACACATTATGGGACAATTACATCAACAATCTGAAGCTTACTCGAACAATGCGGGCAGTTCCTGTTGCATTGTCCCATGAGGGGCTTGGGCACGGTGGTGGGGGAAGCCTCAAAAACATTAATTTCATTCGTGTATATGAGTGGCAGAAGGAATACATGGTTCAAAATACGGTACTTGCCATGGCACATGAATTATATCGACATGGTTTTATTGAAATAGAAGAACAGGACCAAGGAAAGTCATCTTCCATAAAATTATTTCTCAGCCATGCAAAGAGTGGAGACACCGGACGTTTACACGCAGAATCAATTAAGCGATTTATCGACACTACAAACATGTCTCATTTTTTTGATGCCACGACAATTTCCCCAGGATTCAAGTTTGACGAGGAAATAATTAAAAGCATTAAAGAATCAACTGTGTTGGCGATTTGTAGTGACGATTATTCATCTCGATATTGGTGTCAGCGGGAAATTTTAAGTGCAAAAGAGCATCACCGGCCAATGATAGCCATTAACTGTTTGGAGGAATTTGAAGACAGAATCTTTCCCGCTGGTTCGAATATACCATGTGTTCATATATCGCCAGAATCCCCGCTCAAGGAATCAGATGTACTCAAAATACTCACCGCCGCAATTCTGGAGACTATACGCCACTGCCATGCTCTGTCCTCACTTGAGCATTATCAAGCAAGAGGCTGGATCGACAGCAGATGTGCTCTCTTTTCCCGACCACCTGAAATTCGTCAACTTCTTACGTTGAAGTCAGATGACCAGAAAAATAAACTCTGTTATCCGGAACCTCCAATTTATTCTGAAGAAGGCGAGTGGCATAGCCATCTATCGATTGAAACATTTACCCCTCTTTGGAGCAGTTCTGACAATAATTCGCTAAAAGGTTTACGAGTTGGCATCTCTGTCTCTGATGTCGCAAGTGGCTGTTTTAAAGAGCACCATCTCCCCACAAGCCAATCTGTAAGGCTGGCCCAAGATCTTGCAAGACACCTGCTTGCCAGATCTGCCACGTTGATCTATGGAGGGGACTTACGCAAGGATGGCTTTACAGAATTTATCCTCAATGAAGCTGTGGCATTGAAATCCCGTCTCAATACCCATGACATACATGTGGAAAATCATTTAGCATGGCCAATCCATAAGGCTGATAAAGAAATGACCTCGTGGCGTGCAAATTATAGAGCAGTTATGAACACTGTCGAACACGATATTCCAGCCGATATTGCTAATGATGTTGACACTGATCAATATCTTCCTCCCACATCACCTCAGAATAAATATATTTGGTCTCGCTGTCTCACAGAAATGCGCCAACAATCCATCGACTCCTCACACGCTAGAGTATGCGCGGGCGGTAAGATTTCAGGATACAACGGTAAAATGCCAGGAGTTTTGGAAGAAATACTTATCGCAATAGACAAAAATAAACCTATTTATCTGTTGGGCGCATTCGGCGGTATTGTTGGCGAGGTCTGTAAGATATTACGCCAGGAACCTTATCCAGACTCACTTACTGAGACATGGCAGGTTACTTATAATGCAGAGTATGTTGATCTTCAAACCTTAGCCTCGAAGAGCGGCAATAATGCAAACTACGGACAAGTAAAGACAATCCTCGAAGGAATTGATGTTTCGACAATATCAAAGAATGCAGGGCTTGACGAGGCGACGTATTTACGACTTATGGCAACCCCTTTTGTGGATGAGTGCATATATCTGATAATTCAAGGTCTAAAGAATCTTTCCACTTAGAATTTGTGCCTTTAAAACTAAATTTATAGGAGACCATTATGAGTAACAACGTACGACACAAAGTATTTATTACCTATCACCACGCAGACCAAGTGGAAGTCAATGATTTCATAACTACTTTTTCTGATGAACGAAATGTATTCATATCGAGAGTTCTGGGCGTTGATATGGAGGAAAGCATAATTAGTAGCACAGATACTGATTATGTTATGAAGCGAATCAGGGAATTATATCTGAAAGATTCCACGGTAACAATTGTACTTATGGGTAAATGCACGTGGGCTCGTAGGTATGTTGACTGGGAGATACAATCATCTCTAAGAAGCGGCAATACATTGACACCCAATGGCTTACTTGGGATTAAGTTGCCTAGTTTTAAAAGTGGAACCAACTTCCCAAACAGACTGAACTTGAATTTGAAGCAAAATGATCAGCAAGTAGATTGCTATGCACGATGGATCGAGTACCCAACGCGCAAGGACACTCTGGCTAATGCAATACATAATGCATTTCTGGCAAGGACTTCAAAAACAAATCTAATTGTAAATCCGAGAGATCGGTTCGTTAATAATCGTAGCTGTCAATAACGGGAGGTATTTATGCCAGTGTTTTTGTCTCATCGTAAAGCAGATAAAGCATCTGCTCTCAAGATATACGCATATTTGGAGGCCAACAAGATTAAGTGCTATATTGATGAATTTGATGAAGTACTGCAACGATCTAAAAATATTACTGATGTTATTATGTCAAGAATAGGTGACTGTAGCCATTTAATGGCGATAATGTCACACAATACATCAGGTTCTTGGTGGGTCCCTTTTGAAGTAGGGGTTGCTTCTGAAGCTGATAGGCGTATCTGTTCATACAAAATTGATGGCGTCAGTTTGCCGGAATATTTAGATATTTGGCCGATAATGAATAGACCCGAACATTTAGCAGAATTTGTAAGACTGTATAATAATGATAGCAGTGTTCTACTTGAAAAATCAGAATCTCTCAGGGCTTCTTATGCGTCAGTAAAGTCATCAGGCGATTTTCATCGAATGTTGAAGTCAGCTACCGGGCAACGATAAATACTATTGTACCAATAATAAATGGCGGCCATTTGGGCCGCCTCTATCCTGACCGGATTGCCAGGCAACTTATCTGTTCATCGAACTTGCTATGAATTCTGCAAAAGGTTTTATTTCTTTTTGCGAACTCGCCGCTTCAAGCGCTGCCATATAGTCACCCCGCAGCTCAATGCGGATTACTGTCCACGGATACCCACCAGACGCCAGCATGGTATTCATCAGGAACCGGCCCAATCTACCATTGCCATCAAAATACGGATGGATGTACACGAAAAGAAAATGCCCAAGAACGGCACGTACGGCTGCGTTGGGCTCCGCCTCCAGCAAGTCGCACAGTTCCGGCATCATGTCACGGACCGCTTCCTGGGAAGGCGGGACATGGGATGCGTTCCGGATAAATACCTTGTCTGCTCGATAACCGGCTAGATCCGCCGGCTTGAGAAAGCCGGCATCGACGTTTGGCGTGAAAAGCTTGCGATACCATGAACCGTGATCTAGGCGGAATGCTGCGCCCGGGTTTGCACCTGCAAGAATGCCTCTGATCGTTGCCTTGACCTCATTATGCGCAAGCCAGTACCCATGAGCAGCCATGGCATTTTTTGCTTCTGCGTCAGAAGCATTATCATCGGGATTCCAGTTTCCGGTAGCAACCTTCTGAATAAGCTCGGCAGTTACAAGGTACCCCTCAATCGACAGAGAGTGATAGGCATCGGTCTGGTAGGTTTCCTCAACAACCTCCATATATTTATCAATATCTGTCGGAGTGCCAGGTTCGAGTGGGAAACAGGCAATTACTGTTTCCCTCATTGCTTGCCACATCAAGCGCATACGAAGAACGTACGGTGATTGTGCTCTTGTGAATTGCAGGCTTGGTGGTGTAACGTTAAATGGATTTATTTCGTTCACCACAAACCCTGCAGCCCTCATGGTTGCTAACACATCATCCGCCAATTCTTTACGGCCAGATGCCCTCAATGCACCGGCAAGACGTCCGGCAATTGTACTATGGCCCCCTTCGAGCAGTTCGCGATTGAGTTCTGATGCATCACGAAGTTGATGCAGAGCAATTTGCGCATCCTGTGCAAATGTGACGAAAAATGCTTCCGGCACACGGATGAGTGCTAAAGGCAGGATAAGAGATCTGACTCCATCAACGGCTTGTATTTTTGCTGCTGACGGGAAATCCTTGGCCTTATAATCAAGGATTGAACAATCGTCCGGTAGCTGCAACAGGCCGTTTTTCCCAAGCGGCGAGTGAATCACAACCTGCCGTGGCGAGATTGTTGTACCGGCGTGTAAAAGCAATGAGTATTCTGCCGATACATGCCAATTGTCGCCAAATCTCTCATCGCAGTAGCCATGAATAAAGTCACGCATTGCTGCATACCAGGGAGTGCTGTCACCGGTGTCCTCTCCCGGACGTGATGGCATATACCATCCTTTGACAATCAGTCTCAGGAATCCGTTGCTGACAAGACTTTCCCGCTGCAATCGAGTCAGGTCACTCGATTTTACTGCAGTCTTTCCACCATCCTGCAATTTTTTCAGGACGTCGAGTGCATCAGCAAGTCTGCGTTGTGCTGGCGTTGTTGCCATATCCATACCTCTGTCTCGGCTAGGTTATTTTGTCTCATACTAGCTAGATTATTGTGAGTTGTCAACGCTAGACTATTGAGTATTGTTACGGGAAGATTATTCTGTTCATCAACGAATAAAAGGCGACCACTAGGGCCGCCTCTATCCAGACCGGATGGGTATCCGGACTGAAGATGCTAGTAGGGTTTCACCCCCGAAAGAATGGCAAGAACCTCGAATTCGCCTCCTGCAATATTGTTTCTCTGCAGAGCCTTCTCAAACTCCTCCCAACTCAGTGTAAACTCCCTACCGTTAATGCGTGTTCGAACTGACATGACTCTATCCCCCTTATCGTTGTGATGGTGGCCCAAAAGGGCTCCCTACAACCACCGCTTGGACGGTGGCTCTAAGGAACCCTTTTGGGCGGGGGGAAGAATCGAGGGAGGGCGTTTGAGCGCCGCCCCCTCATTTTTATTTACAAGAGTCCCCGTTCAACAAAACTCAGGAACTCGTCATCACCGACTATGATGTGATCCAGCACCTTGATGCCGAGGATCTCGCCACTTTCCTTGAGACGTCTGGTGATGGCGATATCTTCCTGACTGGGTGTCGGGTCACCTGTCGGATGATTATGCACGAGGAGCACGGCCGCCGCATTCGAGAGGCATGCCGTTTTGAAGACCTCGCGGCTATGGACAATGGCCTGGTTGAGCGATCCAATCGATACTCGATCAAAGCAGACGATCCGGTTTTTGCCGTCCAGATGCAGAACTATGAAGTGCTCCTTCGTCTCCAGACGGAGATCCCGGAACATCTCGAATACCTGCTGGGGTTGCG
>CAYWJJ010000108.1:0-10054 GCA_964458105.1 uncultured Geobacter sp. | reverse complement strand
GGACATCTTGGTATAGAGTCTACCTCAGTAACAAGTGGGGGTTACACTTCATATCAATATGCATGATAATGCGTTCCATCACAACTCCTCGACCTGTTCCAGTCTCCAGCTGGCGTCTGCCATGTTGTAGACCAGTTCGTACAGTGCCCCCTCGTCGGTGACGTGGAAATGCACAAAGACCGTTTCGCCTCTTTTGTCCCGCCAGGAGTTGGTAATCTGCAGAATGGTATGCTGTTTCCTGTCGAGATAGAACCATACCGGCTTGATTTTCAGGCCGGGGCCGAATACCACGGCCACTCGTAGATCATTGTTGATGGGCTGCATGATTTCAGTCCAGTGAACGGTAGATGCTGACCACCTTGCCGATGATGGAGATGTCTTTTTCACCCTGGCGGATGATAATCGGTTCATAGTCGGAGTTTTCCGGCTGCAGGCGGATATGGTCGGTTTCACGGTAGAAACGCTTCAGAGTCGCCTCGCCATCCACCAGCGCCACGACGATATCACGGTCCCGTGCCGTATCCTGGGGGCGGATCAGGGCCAGATCTCCTTCACGAATGGAAGCATCGATCATGGAGTTCCCCTTGACCTTCAGAAAAAAGGTGCCGCCGGAACGAGCCACGTTGCGGTCGATGGAACAGTATTCCTGAATATCCTCCTCCGGTGGCTGTGGCAGGCCGGCTCGCACTGCGCCGACCACCGGCAGGAAGACGGAGAACTGTTCATCGCTGTGGATGGTATGCTCCGGGATGGGCGAATAGGATGAAGCAGGGGATGTCAATTTGATACTGCGCGAGTTGCCGGGGGTACGGGTAAGGTAGCCTTTCTTCTCCAGGGCTGCCAGGTGGCGGATGACCCCCAGATTACCGGAGATCTTCAGATGGCCGGCAATCTCCTGCATGCTGGGAGCATATCCGTTTTGTTTCTGGTAGTCTGCGATGAAGGTGTAGACGTACTTCTGGCGTTCGGTGAGCTCGTTCATGCAGTGCCTCGCTGTAGTTACTAAATAATAACTATCACCTCGGCGTGGGCATTGTCAAGCGGGATGTCGGTAAGTCAGATATGGAGAATTGTCGCGCGTGGTTGCCAGTCAGGTTGCCGCTGACACGGTTCGCAGTTGCGGGACCAGTGAGGAGTCAAGTTCATTCATCCGCTCCCGTCCGAGTCCTTCCAGGGCTTCGCGCATCCGGTTTGCGTCCGATATGAGTTTGAGCACATCCACCCACATGCATGCATCCGATACGCCGCTCAGAAGTTTTACTCCGCCGTTTAGGAGGCTGGTTGCGCCAACGTAGTTTCCGTTGCGCCAATGGTGCAGGGCCACTGCAATCTGCAGAACGCCCTGGAAGAAGTCGCGCGCCTCTCCCTTTTCGCCGATCCACAGCTCTTCCAGCGTTTCATGGCAATCAAACCATTGGCCGGAATTGAACTGATGGATGGCCAGTAACAGCTGGCCCGGAGGTGATTCGTCACAATGTCGCATATGGATTGCTGTAATCGTTTTGCGTGTCAATAAGTTCCATGATTCCCGTCTCCCCTTTACGAACAGACGACGATGTTGCAGGTTTCGCTTGTCAGGTCAAACACAACCCTGGCCTTGTTATCTTTCAGCTGCCGTATCACCTGATCGATCTTTTCGTCCAGCGTATGACCGTCATCAGTCAACTCCGACCAGTCCCTCGTGACAAACTCCTCCGCCATTTTGCGCAGTGTGTCGGGATTGATGCGCTCCAGCGGCACATCTACCCCTTCTTCGTGTATGCTTTGACATTCCCTGTCCATGCAGTATCCTGTTGCCGGCTGAGTCATCCATAATCACCAGCTAAAAATCATCACGAAACTTGAACAGCAGATAAAAACATCCAATACCGCCAGCGCCCATAAGCAGATCCCGCATCCAGGGAATCGGCATATCAAGCATGGAATATATGATAGGATCGAGTATGGCCGAAGTCAATAGGCCAACGGCTCCCCATGTGACAAGTTTCTTCAATACGCTGGTCCTTAGGCGAAAGCGTTCTAGGTGATTAACATAGCAGAAAATGGCATTAAATGACACTGGATTAAGTTTATGTTATCCTGCCCCTATGGTCATTATGGCCGGCCGGGATGGCGACACGAAAGGGATATTTATCAACTATGCGTAAGCTGTTACTGATTTCTCTTATATTTATCGGCCTGGCTGGATGCACCTCGAAAGACTGGCGCACGGCAAGCCGCGAACCGGCGGGGTCTGCCGGTCGTGCGGATTGAAAAGGATCTGCCGGACCGCTACTGGTAAGGAGAACGTCCCCGTCTGCTCAAAGAGTTCCGAGGGGAGGGGGTGGACAGACTGATCTCCGCGGTTGATCGTGCTGCAAAAAATTATCCATGGCCCGATACCTATAAAGCGTTTCCGGGTCCAAACAGCAACACGTTCACCGCCTGGATATCCAGGCAGGTTCCGGAACTCGGTCTGGAACTTCCTTTTTCAGCTATTGGAAGTGGATATGTTGATTCAGCCGCCCGATGAGAACTGTTTGGGCGCCAGGCTGCCGTAAAAGGAAATCCGTCATAGCGACTGACGGGAAACTTCCCTCACCCGTACAGTCTCCAGCGCATTGATTTTATCGATATTCCCTATATACTGGCGGCAGTGATCAGGCGAAGCGGCTGGCCAGGTTTTGTACGAATCACATTGAAAGGAGATATCACATGACTAAAATAGGTAGGAGTGTTATTGCAACGCTGGTGTTGGGCACCCTGATCGCCGGAGTGTCCGGTTGTAAGAAAAAAGAGGGGCCGCTGGAGCGGGCCGGCAAAGAAATCGACAAGGCGGCGGAAAAAACCGGTGAGAAGCTTGATAAGGTTGGGGAAAAAATAAAGGACGCGGCAAAAGAATTGAAGAAATGATTACCGGGCCCGCTCCGCGCGGGCCTTCGTTTGTGTGCGCAGCATGGCGCATACGCGCCATGCCGATTGGCTGCAGCCGAATTACTGCAACGAAAGCTGATAGCCTTCCAGTTTATATTTGACGGTATAATCCAAGCCGCACTTGCTGCACCGGTACGACTGGGTAAGCCCATCCGGGCTCTTCTCGACCCATCCCGCGAGTACGTCACGGGAGCCGCACTTGGTCCTGGGACAGCGCTCGCCCCCCTTTTTCAGAAACATCTCGTCAGTCAGAAACTCCGGCTTTTCAACGCCACCCATCATCGATTGCCTGAAAATTCTGTGTGTGGCGGCTACAGCCTCGATACAGGCGTTGGCTTCCGATGCGCTACCTTCCTCCAGCAGCATTTCAGGAGGGGTCTGATCCCGATAGACCAAGCTGCAGGAATAACCTTTGTTTCCACGGTCAACTTTTATTCCGAATGTCGTCTCTTTCAAAACGCCGAGGTTAAGCTCGGTGACCCGCGCCTTGAGTTGCTTTTCAGTAACTTTCATTTAGCTCCTTTTTCACCCTGCAAGATATATGGATAAAGAATCATCGATGTTGACATATTGAAACCTGCTACCTATATCGCAGATTATTAAAAATGGAAAGGTGCACATGTCAAAGGGGTGTGAGACATATCTATGGGTATTTTCTTTTCACGCCGCCGCTCGATATTCCCAGAAGTCTTCCCAGCGATTACTCAACAGGCTGCATCGTAGTGCGATAATATTGTTGGCTCCACTGCAGCGAGTGGTGATGGCACGGACATTTACTCCTCCTTCGTTCTTGGTAGGCGATGCATTGACAAATTCTAGCACCATTACCGCACTAGTCAAAAACACTACTGTTTGTCGATATCTGGAGAAGCTGGATATTCCTTATGTTTGGACTCAAGTGGCTCCTGCCCGAGCACTTTCACTAAAATTCATCCCAATTCTACCCCCCAAAGATAAGTACATTAAGAGTTGAATACCCGATTGATGCGTTGCGGATTTTGTTTATCTGAGTTACAGTAACCGCTGTTACTATAAATTTGTGGGTGGTCTATATGAAGTTCTACAACAGAGAAAACGAGCTGGCTGAATTGGCCACACTGTATGATCAGGCAAGTTCTACTGGACGGATGACAGTGCTTACCGGACGCCGCCGCGTCGGCAAGACGCTGCTGGCACTCGAATCTGCGAAGAGTCACAAGCACCTTTACCTGTTTGTTTCAAAAAAGGCGGAGGCTCTTCTCTGTCAGGAGTTCATCGAAGAAATCCGTCGCAACTTCAGAATCCCTGTCATTGGCGAGATACGCCACTTCCGCGACATCTTCAACCTGCTGATCGAAGTCTCCCGCACTGAGAAATTCACCCTGATAGTAGATGAGTTCCAGGAGTTCTTCAGCATTAACCCTTCCGTTTACTCCGAGCTACAGGGACTCTGGGACCGAAACAAAGCCGCCAGCAAGCTGAATCTGATCTTCATCGGTTCGGTTCACTCGCTTATGTACCGCATCTTCCAGGATGCCAAAGAACCTTTGTTCGGCAGGGCTGATCGGATAATGTTTCTGAAACCGTTCAGTATTAAATCCATATTTACCGTCATAAGCGACCATGGCTACATGGATATGCAGACCCTGTTCAATGTCTACGCAATAACTGGAGGTTTGCCCAAATATATTAAACTGCTTGCAGAGAACGTTGCCTTACCACGTCAGCAGATGATGGACTTCATTTTCAGGCAGTATTCACCGTTTCTGACTGAAGGGAAGAATCTGCTGATAGAAGAATTCGGCAGAGACTATGGGACGTACTTCTCAATCCTGGAATTGATAGCAGCGGGTAAAACTGCGCGAAGTGAAATTGAATCCATTCTGGAAATTCATACCGGAGCATATCTCAGTAAACTGGAGGGCGAATACGCCCTGATAGACAGGCACAAACCGATTGATGCCAAGCCCGGCAGCAGGTTGCAGAAGTATTTTATTCGCGATAATTTTTTGAATTTCTGGTTCCGTTTCATTTACCGCAACCTGTCCGCTGTCGAGACCGGCAACTTCGCCTATATCCGTGAGATTGTCGAGCGCGATTATGCAACTTGGTCAGGCAGGATACTGGAGCGGTTCTTTCATGAACTGTATGCCGCCAGCGGAAATTACAACCGGATCGGCTCATACTGGGAGCGGGGCAACAAAAACGAGATCGACCTGGTCGCGATCAACGACGTCAAGAAAGAGATCGTTATTGCGGAGATCAAGGTTAACAAAAACAGGATCAGTCTTGTAGAGCTTGAAAATAAGGCGAAAAACCTGTGTGCCGATTATCAGGGGTATAAAATTGAATTGCGTGCTCTTGGTATAGATGATGTTTTATTGCTGTTGAACGGGATTTAAAAGATGGATTGTTAAAATCATTTTCATCAGCTTGAAAAACATTTCAAAAGAATTACATCCAACTGTATTCTCGAACTGGCAGATCAAACCTCATCGTGTCTCGGGTACTTCCTTCGCCCGCTGGCCGTATCTCCGGCGGTAGTTTATGGCTGTCGCCTACGACATACCTAAAGCAGCGGGTACGGTTGACAGTGAAGATCAACTCACGCGAGCACGTGACGGTATCGGGTTACCAATCGTTCAAATTCGAGTCATGTTTAACACATTGTATGAACTCTCCCACGGCAGCGAAATAGGGCTCAAGATTAACAGACATAATTGTGTTGTGGTCGCCCCGCTCAAAAACCAGCAGCTGCTTCGGTTCGTTGGCCCAATCATGCAGGCGCTCAGCATGGGAAACCGCCACCAGATCGTCGTTGAGGGTATGCATGACCAAGACGCGGCCAGTGAAGGAGGCGATTTTATTCCGTTGATTGAAGCAGCGCTCCACGGCGGTCCGCAACGTTTCAGAAGTCGCCCCGACCTCGCAGGGCTCGATCGGAACCAGGATGCGCTCCAGCGGATCGGCCAATCCGCTCTCAATGATCAATCCGGCCGCCCGAGGATGGCATGCTGCACCATGCAGTGCGTAAAGGGAACCAAGCGACCGGCCGAAGAAGATGATCCGCTCGGCAGGGACACCGGATGCCGATACAACAAGTTCCACATCATCCAGCATAGCGGCCAGTGCCGGTGCCCCGCTGGACATTCCGTAGCCGCGGTATTCGGCCAGAAGCAGGTTGGCACCCAAGCCGGTAATTCTTTCCTCGAACTCCCCAAGGTAGTCTTCAACGGTTTCACCATTGCCATGGAAATGGATGATTGTCGGGGCATCGTCACTCACGCGGCAGTAACGGCATCCCAGCCGGAAACCTTTGCCCTCCACGAAAAACGGCTCTTCAAAACGGTTTGGCCAGGGATAAAAATAGCGACTGGTAAGGGTCGGGTGATCGAGTAATTTGTCAGCCATAGATGACATACCTACAACCTCCATTCTCTACGATGTTCAGCAAAATACAGCTGCGCCGTAATTTCCTGATACCGGATTTGTCGTGTAATTCGTTGACAATTAATACAGGGAGTGTCCCTGTTTACTCCAAATATAGGTCATATGACCTACTTAATAAGTCAATAACTGTTGTGGCAGAGATTGTCAAAAATAGAAATTTTCGGGCAAGTGACGGATGAGGTGTTGTTAGTGATTGCCGGGGTTATGGCCGTTCCCGGATGCGGCGCAGCTTTCATACAAGCTACCAACCAAGACAAGAGATGAATGGAATTAAAGTATGCAGTAACCGTAATTCAATCACCGTAATTCAACTTTACCCGCCCCGCCGATTATCCTCAAACATCTCCACCGGCATCGAATGCCACAACCGCCACACAACCTTGATCGGCCGCTCGCTCTCGAAACTGACCATATCCACCGGCCCCAGATAGGTAAACGGCACCGTGACATTGTTCCGCTTTTTCTGGTCACGGGCAAAGACCAGAATCGTGTATCCCCGCTCTTGATGGTGAATCAGGTTCTGCCCGTCGGTGTGATGCTGCGCTGTATTCGCCTGTGACTCCCAATGCATGAGCTCCCTGCTGATGGGGTAATCGGCATACATGGTGCTCGGTGAAAACTCCTTCTCGGTCTTCTGAAAGGTGACCAGCAGCACATAGGTCTTTACATCCGCAAAGTGGAACGAGCCCACGCCGGTCTGCCCGGCAGTCTCTATATTTGCCCGGCCAAAGACCGCCTGAATCTCCTTGCCGCCGTAATGTGCATGCAGCTCCAACGGGCAGGCAAAGGGAAGCTGCGGAATCTGACCGCTGACCTCGGTGGTATCCTGTGACCAGGCCAGGATTTCGTCCAGGTCGGCCAGGATCGACGGATTGCGTCCTAGGCGACGGAAGGCATCGTCCAGAGAGGTGATGCCGAGATTGCTCCCTTTGTCTCCCCAGAGCCGGTAGTAGACAGACATGACAGCATCCCCTGCCAACGCCAGCGCTTCGTCAATGGCACTCTGGGCAACCTTGGCGAGAACCTGCCGCAACCGGGCTACCTCCGCTGGGCCGTTGATAAACGTAACTCGCAGCAAGGTCTTCTTCAGCCGTGCCAGATCCGGGTCTATGGGGATCGGTGCCAACAGTGCCTTGGCTTTCCATTCTGACCATGACTCCTTGGCCAGCAGCACTTCCGGCTCGTAATCGTGGTAGCGGATGAAATTGCCGAAGTTCAGATCCAGGCCGCTTTCACTGGTGAAGGTCTGCAGTCGGTCGGGCACCTGCACGGACAGGCGACCCAGATTCTCCCTGATGTTCTCAAGCACGTACTGCCGGGAGAGGCGGTCGAGCTGAATGGAGCAACCGGCCGGAAGGTGGGGGAAATCCTGCTCCACTTCCTTGTCAATGGTGAAGCGGTGCCGGGGGAGGAGCCCTTTCAGCTTGGTATCGACCCGGTAGCGGCGATGGGTCTGGCCGACGAAGTCCAGTACGGTGAGGCAGTCCTTGCCCGGTGCATGACGCAGACCGCGTCCGAGCTGCTGCAGGAAGACGGTCAGGCTCTCGGTGGGACGGAGGAACAGCACTGTATTGATCTCCGGGACGTCCACCCCTTCACTCAGTTTGTCTACGGTAAAGAGGAAGGTAATCCGGCCGTTTTTCAGGTCAGCCAGTAGTTCTTGGCAACGATCACCATCTACCCCGGAAACAAAGGCAGCAGACGGAATCCCCATGCTGGCGAAGGTATCCGCCATGAACTCGGCATGCTTGATGGAAACACAGAAACCGATCCCCTTGATGGCGGTAAGATCTGGCTCGTAGCGGTGGAGCGCTGCAACGATGGCATCGACGCGTTGCTTGGCACGAACGTTATCCAGCACATAGACATTCTCCAGTGCCGAGGCATCATACTTGCCGTTGCGCCAGAACTGCTCCCCGTTGATGGCGATCGGATCGGCAACACCGAAATAGTGGAAGGGACAGAGGAGTTTTTCCTCCAGAGCTTCCGGGAGACGAATTTCGGCGGCAAAGCGATTGCCAAAGTCGGCAGCAACGTTGTCACCATCCATTCGCTCCGGGGTGGCGGTCAGGCCAAGAAGAATCTGCGGTGTAAAGTGGTCAAAGAGCGGCCGATAGCTGGAGGCAGTGCCGTGGTGGGCCTCGTCAACCACTATGTAATCGTAGAACCCGCTCCCGACCTGTTCCCATAGGCGGCGATTGGTCAGCATGCCGATTGAACAGAAGAGGTGCACCAGGCGATTGGCCTGAAACTGGCCGACCAGCAATTCGCCGAAGTTCTGGTCGCGGAGGACATTGGCGAAGGTGGCTTGGGCTTGCTGGAGAATCTCTTGACGATGGGCTACGAAGAGAAGTTTGGCCTGCTTCTGCTTCTGTTCGAAGAAGCGTTTGAAGTCGAAGGCGGCGACCACCGTTTTGCCGGTTCCGGTAGCGGCAATCACCAAGTTTCGCCAGCGATCATGAGTAGTACGTTCCCGATCAAGTGCCTCCAGGATACGCTCCTGAAATGGATGGGGCCGCAGATCGAAGAAGGCTGCCGAGCCGTTTGACCGGGGATTACGGGCGCGATCGATGGCAGTGCGGAACAGGGTCGGATTCTCTGCATCAAAGGGAATGAATTCGCGGCTATTCCAGTAGGTCTCGAATTCGACAGAAAACTTTTCGAGGATGTGCCCCATATCCTGCGAGGTAACCTTGAGGTTCCATTCCAGGCCGCTGGTGATGGCGGCATGGGACATGTTCGCCGAGCCGATGTAGGCCGTGGAAAAACCGCTGTTGCGCTTGAATACGAAGTTGAAATCCACACCCTATGGGTGTGGTGATGTTTGATGGCTATGCCGGTCCTGGATGGGTAATATAAACAAAGTCTGTTCAGGTGTCGTCAGAGCTGTCATGCGAAATCTAAAGTAATTGCGGCACTCAATGGGAAACACTTCCTTATAAATAAGTACATATATTGATGATGTACCATGCCCTCCTATGGAGGGCGAATTTCAAAGCCGCGCCCTATGGGTGCGGATATTTACTTAGTCTAACTCATGAAGAATGTAACTTCAGCTCATACTTCACCGACCGCCCTTGTCCAACACGCTCTAAAATCCCCATAACCTGCAGCTGATCCAGCTCCCTATAAGCCGTCACTCGACTGCAATGCGTCATGGAAGCAAACTTCTGAGTAGTCAATCCACCCTCAAATCCATCCGGCCCCGCATCCAACAAACGGTTGATAACCTTCTTCTGTCGATCCGTCAGCTTATCCTGAGCATGTGTTCGCCAAAACTCGGCCTTGGAGAAAACGCCATTGAGCATATCGTCGGAATGTTTTATCGCTCTTGCATAGCATCCCAGAAACCAGACCAACCACCCGGTAACATCACATGACCCTTTTTGAGTCTTCTCCAGTATATTGTAATAGTCTTCGCGCTCGCTCATGATTTCGGCTGATAAAGTATAATACCTGACCCGCTGTTTATCATCCTGTGCCAGCGCCATGTCAGTCAGCGCCCGCGCAATCCGGCCATTTCCGTCGTCAAAAGGATGGATCGTCACAAACCGCAGGTGAGCTATTGCGGCACGAATGATCCCTTCAACATTCCCCAGGCTGTCGTCCCACCATGACAGAAAAATCTGCATCTCCTGGTCAAGTCGGCCTGAAGGTGGTGCCTCGTAATGGACCTTCTCCCTGCCTATCGGTCCCGACAAGACTCTCATCG
>CAYWJJ010000107.1:0-10399 GCA_964458105.1 uncultured Geobacter sp. | reverse complement strand
CAAACAGATGGCGCTTACGCGCCACGCGCCATGCCTGGCGCACACGCAAAAAGGGCGGAAACAAATTCCGCCCTTCAAAATATTCTTCAAATGAACTGTAAAAGTACCTATTCTTTGGTGTACATGACCGCCACCGCACGGGCCTTGCCTTCTCCGACCGCAACCCATCCATGCAACTGGCTGGAGTCGTAGTAGATGCTGTCGCCGGCGCGCAGTCTCAGGACTTCGTTGTTATAGTGGAAATCAAGCTCTCCTTCGGTGATATAGATGAACTCCTCGTCCCCTTCGTGTTTGAAGAACAGGGTGTCGTCCCAATCCCTTTTGTCAAATTCCACCAGGAATGGCTCCATATGCTTGTGCCGCAGACCCTGGGCCAGCGAATGGTAGGCGTAAGGCCGGGCGACATCATTGGCTACCGGACGCGGCACCTTTTCGTCTTCCCTGACATCCTCGCGTCTGGTCAGAACATACTTCTGGCGGTTGCCTTCGTCCTCGAAAAAGAAATGGATATCAATCTTGAGCCCCTTGGCAATTTTCAGCAAAGTGGCCAGTGGAGGAATGACCTGTTGATTCTCGATCTGAGACAGCAGCGGTTTGGAAAGGGTGGTCAGTTCCGACAGTTCCTGCAGTGTCAGCCGCTTCTGCTGGCGCAGCGCCCTGATTTTCTCCCCGATGCGAAAAGCTTTTATCTGTTCCTTGATATCGCCCATCCGATTCCCCCACTCTAAACTGTGCAAATATATCTGTACTTTTGCATAATCCGCCCGACGTTTCAATAACATTATTATGGTGCGTAGAACGCCACTTGAAACCGTATAAGCATTATAATGTTATGTCAAAGTATTAATCCAATGCATTGACATCCGCTTCCAAGATGATTAGTCTTTGGGTTGTTTAATATCTCTGTCTTTCGAAAGCTGGATAATATGAAACTATTGCATCGTAAATTGCTGGTCACCATGCTCTGCTCGCTGATACTGTCGGCTCTGGCCGGATGCAGCGGCAAGAGCGATACTCCACTGTATCTGGAATCGAACCGCAAGGGGGGCGAGGCGGATGCTCCGGTCAAGGATGTGTCGACCGACATCCTCTCCACCCAGAAAGCCTTCAGCAACGTTTCAAAGAAGGTTACTCCCAGTGTCGTCAACATCTCGACCATCAGCCGCAAGAAGATCGTGCAGCCCTTCTTCGAGATGAACCCGTTTTTCGAGGATTTCTTCGGAGCGCCGCAGACCAGGCGGGACAAGAGTCTCGGCTCCGGTTTCCTGATCAGCAAGGACGGCTACATCGTCACCAACGACCATGTGGTTCGTGATGCCGAGAGTATCCAGGTCAAGCTTTCCAACGACAAGGTCTACGACGCCAAGGTCGTCGGCGGCGATCAGAAAAGCGATATCGCAGTTATCAAAATCAGTGCCGCCGACCTCCCGACAGCGGTACTGGGAGATTCGGACAAGCTGGATGTCGGCCAATGGGCGATCGCGATCGGCAACCCGTTCGGCCTGGACCGCACCATGACGGTCGGTGTCATCTCCGCCACCGGACGCTCCAACATGGGCATCGAGACCTATGAGAACTTCATCCAGACCGATGCCTCGATCAACCCCGGCAACTCCGGCGGGCCGCTGCTGAACGTGTATGGCGAAGTCATCGGCATCAATACCGCCATCGTGGCCGCCGGTCAGGGGATCGGCTTTGCGATTCCGATCAATATGGCCAAGCCGATCTTTTCGCAGCTGATACAAAAGGGGAGTGTCAGCCGCGGATATATGGGGGTTACGATCCAGCCGGTAACCGAGGAGCTGGCACAGTCGTTCGGACTCAAGCACAGCAGGGGTGCCCTGGTTAATGACATCATCAAGGGCAGTCCGGCCGACAAGGCCGGCATCAGGCAGGGTGATGTCATTACTGCCCTGAACGGGACCGAAGTCAAGGATCCTTCACATCTTCAACGTCTGGTGGCCGAAACCGGAATTGGCAAATCCGCCCGGATCACAGTGTTTCGCGACGGTAAAGCAGTTGAGCTGAACCTGACCCTGGCCAGTGCGGACTCTGCTCCCAAGCAACAGCGCCAGCCGGGCGGCGGCAGGCAGCAGGATGGCGAGGCCGACCTGCTTGGCCTGGTGGTTGAAGACAGCGAGCAGGGGGAAGGAGTCGTCGTGGTTGATGCTGCACGGGGAGGCGCCGCGGCCGAAGCGGGAATCCGGCGCGGTGACCTGATCGTTTCGATCAACCGCAAGCGGGTTGCCAACAGCGCCGAATACGAGCGTGCTATCCGTTCCAGCCGAAGCGGCAATCTGACAATCCTGGTTCGACGGGGGGATGCAAGCATCTACTTTGCATTACGCGCAAAATAGTGCTATGGTTGAAAAACTTCACCGTATAAGGGAAAACTTCCATGAACATGATTGATAATCCCGATCAGGCCAAACGCCTGGCCAGAGCTATTCTTTCCGACGTGGCGATGTACAACAAGGAAAAAGTTGAAGCCGGAATCAAAAATGACAATATTTTTGATGTTCTTAAAGATGAGCTTGAGGAAGGGCGCCAGCATTTTCTTTCCAGGGTCTCCACAGAAGTTAATCCCGAGGTGATTTACGGAATAGCCGTGGTGGATGTTCTTATCAAACGGGCCGGCAAGATCGAATCATCAATCTGGTAGTTGCCGGCAAAATCCAATATTTCTGCAAGGCGCGCCTAATCTGGTGCGCCTTTGCTTTTTACGCACATGTCCCGCTTGACGGGGCTGAGAGGTAGCATGAACAAGATTTCAATTACATACCCCATTGAAGCCGAGCCGACCAGGATCGATATTTTTCTCTGCCGCGAGATGGGCGGGGAGTCACGGGCCGGCATCCAGCGCCTGATAGAAAACGGCAATGTGCTGGTGGACGGCTCAACGGTGAGGCCATCGCACAAGCTGAAAGGCGGCGAACAGCTTGAAGTCGAGATACCGGAGCCGCAGCCGGCCGAACCGAAGGCGGAGTCGATCCCGCTGGAGGTGCTCTACGAGGACAGCGATCTGATCGTGATCAATAAGGAGGCCGGGATGGTTGTGCACCCCGGTCCCGGTACCGCCAGCGGAACGCTGGTGAACGCGCTGCTGGCCCATTGTACTGACCTGTCCGGCATCGGTGGCGAACTGCGGCCCGGCATCGTTCATCGTCTGGACAAGGGCACTTCCGGCGTGCTGGTTGTTGCCAAGAACGACCGGACTCATCAGGCACTGTCTGAACAGTTCAGCGTCCATTCGGTCAAGCGCCTCTATCAGGCCCTGATCTATGGCACTCCACAGGAAGATTCAGGCAAAATCGAGGGAATCATCGGCCGTCATCCCACCGAACGGTTGCGGCTGTCGGGCAAGGCCCGGCATGGCAAACATGCCGTGACCCGCTGGCGGGTGAAGGAGCGCTACAACCGGGTTTCCCTGGTGGAACTGCGGCTGGAAACGGGCCGTACCCACCAGATCAGGGTCCACATGACCGAGGCCGGCTTTCCACTGTTAGGCGATCCGCTCTACCCGGATGGCGGACGGATCAACAACATCCCGGACACGCAGTTGCGCGGCATGATCAACCGGCTGGGGCGTCAGGCGCTGCATGCCCGCTGTCTGGGCTTCATTCATCCAGCCAGCGGAGAATATCTGGAGTTTACGGTTGAAGCACCGCAGGATATGCAGGAGCTGCTGGAATATATGCGGCGTGCAACGGCCTGAAATTGTGGTGGCGGATCGCCAACGCCGGAATGTCGGCCGAAGAAAAACGGAGCCGATGGAGCAGTATTGCCGGGCACATTTGAAGTTGCCGAGCTGGCCGGTGACATGAATCCGAGTCAAGAAATAGCCCCTTCGCGGATGCGTAGGGGCTATTTCTTTGCTGCTGTTGCACTATGACTATGCCGCTTCATTCCAATTCAGGACCGGCCGGGCCGGCAAGCAGTTCCTCCAGCCGCAACAGCTGTTCAACCGACCGGCTGAGATAAACCGGACAGCCGTACTGCTCCGGCACACGCAGATCCACATCGTAGCGGTCGCCCACAAAAAGCGTTTCGGCCGGATTCAGCCCGGTCTCCGCCAGAATGCCGGCCAGCGCCTGCTCATCCGGCTTGGCCCGCCAGGCATCGTCGATGGTGAAAATTTTGTGAAACAGGCCATTGATACCAAGCTGATTGATGATGCGGGTCGCCATGGGGCGGTTGTTGTTGGTGTAGATATGCAGAGTAAAACGCTCTGACAGCCGTTTCAGCAGCCCGGTCACCCGTTCATCCCTGACGAGATAGGCTTCCGGCTGAAGGGTCTCCTCAAAATACCGGTGAAGATCTTTGATGCTTCCGCCCAGTTTGCCGCAGACCGCCGATAGCGTCTGAACCGTGCCGCTCTCCTTCGAAAGGCGCGCACGGGTGTCGGCCATCAGCTGGCAGGCCTGGGCTTGCCTGATCCCCAGCAATTCCGCGATGTAGCTGACCGCCGCATCCTGGATCGTGTCAGCAAAGGGCTCGCAGACATACAACGTGCCATCCAGATCAAAAACGATGCCGCGGATTTGCCTGTACGGCAGCGCCGGCATCAGAAGCCGATCCTGCGCTGGCAGAGAAGTTTGGGGTCGGCAACATTCTTGGACTGGACCAGCACCCGGAAGGTGTCACCCATGCCGCCCTGGGGCACAATCAGCTTCTTGAGGGTCAAACGCAGACGCAGCTTCTCCTCATCGGAGATGTTGGAGCGTTCCAGCTCCTCAAGCTCCTCGATGATGCCGGCCGACATAAGGAAGCGGTACTGTTCTCCAAACCAGGCATTCTGCATTCCCAGCTCTTCACCCCGCTTGATCAGGCTGGTGAAATCCACATGGGCGGTGATATCCTGCAGTCCCAGGCGGATATAGGGATTCTCCTCGGTCTGGTGTTGATAGTAACAGAGCAGAGTTCCGGTCTTGCGCAGCGGCGCGTACAACTCCTCGGCCGGAAATCCGTAATCGATCGTCAGGATGAAGCCGCGCTGCAGTGCTTTCGATGCCGCCGACAGCCACTCGGGACCATTCAGGTTGACCTCGGCCTGTTGCCCGGGATGCAGTGCGACGGCAACCCGCTTGAGATGCTCCGCAATGGACGGCGTGGACGGTTCTCCAAGCTCTTCTGCCAGCTCGCCATTGTCGAGCGTTACATAAAACTCCTGCAGCCCTTCAGGAGTCATCAGAACGCGATGCACCGGCAGCGCGTCGATCAGTTCGTTGGAGTAGAGGCAGCCGCTGAAGGTGAAGCTGCCCGAAGCGAACGCTTCCGGAGACAGCCATTCCATCCGCTCGACATGCACGGTCAGCATGCTGCGCTGGGCCGATTCCAGCGACGGCTCCTTCTCGACCAGCACCAGCCGCAGCCCGCGGTACATCTCCGGCTCGCGCTCGGCCAGAAAATCCATGATATCGCATGCCAGCCGTCCGTTACCGGCCCCGCACTCCACCAGCGTAAAATCGGCCGGGCTTCCCATGCAGCGCCACATCTGGGCGATCTCGCGGGCGATCACGCGCCCGAAGGCGGCGTGCACCGTGATGCTGGTGTAGAAATCGCCTTCGGCGCCGACTTTGCGCCCCGGCGAGGTGTAGTAGCCCAGCCCCGGCTCATACAGGCAGGCCCCCATGAATTCGGCAAATGTGATGCGCCCCCGTTCGGCGATGCGGGCTGCGATGATGTCGTGCAGTGTTGTACTGGCTGTCATGTAATAGTCTCGCAATTTGAGAAATAATAAGCTGGGTCCGACTTTATAGTTTACTGTGCCGATCTTGTCAAATCTGCCGTTTGTCCGTTTTCTTCTCCTTGCTGCGGTAGAAATCACGCATCTCCTTGACCTGACGCTTGACCTCCTTGCGCAGTTCGGGCGGTTCCAGCACCTCGGCGTGCATGCCGTAGGAAAGAATCCATGAAACCAGTTCCATCTGGCCGGCGGCCTCGAATTCGATTGTCACCCGGCCTTCGCTGTCACTGCTGATCTTCTGTCCCGCCATCCAGATCCGCTCCCGTATGGCATGGGCAACCTCAGGCGAAAAACGCACCCGCACCTTCAGCGGGGTATCGCTGACCAGGCCGAAGGCGCTGCTGAAATGCTCTTCCGGCTGATAACCGTCCGGGATTTCGAAACGCTGGCGGGTAACCTCCACGCCGCAGATCCGCTCCAGGGCGAACAGCCGCATGGCCCCGCGATTGTGTGCCTTCCCGAGCAGATAGATGCCCCCCTTGTGGAAGACCAGCGTATAGGGATCAACCTGGTACAGATCGGCTTCGCCCTTGCCCTTCTTGGCATAGCCGAGACGGATGCGGTACTGGTGCAGCAGCGCCCGCTGCAATTCTTGCAAATATGCCGACGCGCGGGAATAATCCCGTGCACCGTTCAGCAGCGGCAGCGATACCCGCGCAATCCGCTCCAGGTGTGCGGCATAGCGGTCGGGCAACACTGAATTGATGGCACGGAACAGATCGTCTATCTCTGTCATAAAAGGGGTGCCGGCCAGATGCGCCCCCAGCGAGCGCAGCAGATAGAGCGACATCAGCTGCGGCAGCGTAAATGTGATCGGCGGAATATTGCGCGATTTGGTCAAAAAGCTGTAAACCTTTTTCCCCTCGATCCACCCGGAAGTCAGGGTGTAGCCGGCTTCCCCGACCGCGTTCAGGTCGCGGTGGATCGTGCGCCGGTCGACGCCGCACTCTTCGGCCAGCTCATCCAGCGTCAGCCCTTGCCTGGTTTCCAGCAGCCGGATAATCGAGTGCAGCCGCCCCGCCTGGGAATATTTTTTGGCCGGTTTTCCCTTCTGCATGCTTCCCCCTTGCCGAAACTGAATTTATCGCTACAATGTGGCGGCCAAGTCGCAACCAAACGATCACTTCGTTGGCTTCGCCGGTGGCTGCTGGCTGCCTTGTACTCATTTTGACCGCAGCCAGGCATGAGACCGTCAGCAACCGGGAGCATTGTATCGATTTAGCCCATTTTGACAATACATTTCTGACATATACTGTCATGCTGCATGACTGGCTCAACCAGCCGGGCTATGTCACTCTGTTCTGCATCAGTTTTCTGGCTTCAACCCTGTTGCCGCTGGGTTCGGAATGGCTGCTGGTGATGATGCTGGCCGGCGGATACGAGCCGCTGCCGACTGTTGCCGTTGCTACCTTCGGCAATTTTCTGGGGGCGGCTGTCACCTACCTGATCGGCCTGTGGGGCGGCAGCTGGCTGATTGAGCGCGTGCTGCGGGTTTCTCCGGATCAACAGCAGCGCGCCCACGATTATTACCGCCGCTACGGCGCCTACTCGCTGCTGTTTTCCTGGTTGCCGGTAATCGGCGACCCGCTCTGCCTGGCGGGCGGCATGCTGCGGGTCAATTTCGGCCTGTTTTCACTGCTGGTGGCTGCCGGCAAACTGGCCCGTTATGCGGTCGTAGCTTTATTAACCCTGGGAAACGCCGGATAAACGGAAACCTCGAAGGAGTCATGAAATGAAAGATATACTCCAGTTTGATGTGGGCAAGAACAGCCTGCAACGCTACAAGGGTTACGACCGCATCATGGGCAATATCTCCTGGCTGCTGATTGCACTGGTGGCGCTCGATATCAAGCTGATGCCGCCCGACCATTCCAGCCTGCTTTTTCTGGCGGGTTTCTCGATCCTGCTGTTCTTCTACAACCTCAATGCGCGTTATGGGGTACTGTCCCGAAAATACAGCCCATTTAAGATTTTCGTCGATCTGATGGTCTTTCTGGCCTTTATCGTAGCGGTCTGCTGGTACACCGGCAGGATCACCAGTCCGTTCATGTCGCTGATCTACCTGATACTGATGGCCACCGCCCTGACCCAGGGGCGTCGGGTGACCTATCTAATGGCCGGATTGGCGGTCACTTCCTATGTCCTGCTGGCATCGCTGGATATCCGGGAAACTAACTACCAACTCACCCACATTCTGGAGATCTTTCCCTTTATGCTGATCGCCCACCTGGGCGCCATGCTGGCAGGGGAGAGCGAAACAGCCCGCCAGGAGGTGGAGCGGCTGTCGCTGACCGATGAAGTCACCGGCATCAACAACATGAGAAACTTCTTTCTGCTGTCGGATATCCAGGAAAAGCTGGCCAGGCGTTATGCCAGGCCCTACTCAATCTGCATGATCGACGCCGACAACCTCAAAAAGGTCAACGACCGGCATGGCCATCTGGCCGGAACGCTGCTGATCCAGAAGGTGGCCCGGATGATCACCGAAAACGTCCGCAGTTCGGACATCTGCGCCCGCTACGGTGGCGACGAATTTGTAATAATGTTCAATGAGACCGGCAAACACGATGTGGCAAGTGCCGTGGAACGCATCGTAAGCGGCATGGCGGCAACTCCTTTCGATTTCGAGGGAACCGCCATCAGCACCAGCCTCTCGGCCGGACTGGCCGGTTATCCCGAGGATGGCGAAGACGTGCGCACAATCATGGCTAACGCCGACGAAGCCATGTATGTCAGTAAACGCAGCGGCAAGAACCGTCTGACGATCTTCAGCAACGGCATGTGCGGCGAATCGTCCCACAAGCAGGAAGAAATCCCGCGATGAGTGAAGCGATTCAATTTTCCAGTCTAGACCTCCATTTTGCAGATTTCATTGTCCGCATCGACAATAATCCCTGCGAACAGCTCTGGATGGCGGCCGTCCTGACCAGCAACGCCGCCGGACGCGGACATACCTGCCTTGACATGAAAACGGCCGTCGAGTTGAATATAGCGCCCTTCGGCACCCCCCCCCGACAATTGCAGCCGCCCGGTTACGAAGCCTGGAGAACGGCGCTGCTGCCGTGCGACACTATTGGCAGCCCGGGAGAATATACGCCGTTGGTGATGGATGAAGCCGGGCGGCTCTATCTGCATCGTTCCTGGGAGTATGAACGGTTGACGGCCAAGGCAATCCTGTCGCGCAGCCACCAGCTCCCGCTGGACGGCACGCTGCTGGAAAGTGGCCTCGAACGTTATTTCCTGGCCACGGACGGCCAGCCTGATCTGCAGCGTGAAGCGGCCAGAATGGCGTTGACCCGTGGATTTTCCACCATATCCGGTGGCCCGGGCACCGGCAAGACCGCCACCGTGGCGCGCATCCTGGCATTGACGATTGAGCTTGCGGGCGACCAACAACCGAGGATTGCTCTGGCTGCCCCGACCGGCAAAGCCGCCATGCGCCTGCGCCAGTCGATAATGCAGGCCGCCGGAAAGCTTGACCTGCCTGAGGACATCATCAAGAGAGTGCCGACCGAGGTCAGTACGATCCACCGCCTGCTGGGTGTCAGGGCCGGCGGCAACGGATTCCGCCACAATCGCGACAACCCGCTGCCCTGCGACCTGCTGGTGGTGGACGAAGCCTCCATGGTTGATCTGCCGCTGATGGCCCATCTGCTGGAGGCGCTGCCCGACCGGGCCCGCGTGATCCTGCTGGGTGACCGTGATCAGCTGGCTTCGGTTGAGGCCGGGGCGGTTCTGGCGGATATCTGCGCCGGCAGCGGTGACACATCAGAAACTGCTCCATCCGTCATCCAGCTGACCAAAAGCTACCGATTCGACGGGGAGAGCGGCATCGGAGTTTTGAGTCGCCTGATCAATGCCGGTGAAGAGATTGCCGCCCTGGAGTTGTTGGTTTCAGGCCGCTATCCCGATGTCATCTGGCGACCGCTGCCGACCGGAAGATCATTCGAGTCGGCCTTCATGGCGGCGGCCAAAGCCGGCTATGCTGCTTATGTCCAGGCTGTTGCGCCGGAGGAGGCGCTGGCGGAGCTGGACCGCTTCAGGGTGCTGTCACCGCTGCGCTCGGGGATGTACGGCGTGTCGAGTCTGAACGGGCTCTGCGAAGCGGCGCTGGGCCTGAAGAACAGGGAAGAGGAACATTTTTACCGGCACATGCCGGTCATGGTGTCCGGCAATAACTATGAACTGGGTCTCTTTAACGGGGATACCGGCGTAGTAATCGAAAACCAGGGCCGGCCGGCGGTCTGGTTCAGCGATCCGGAAAGCGGCCTGCGCCATCTTTCGCCGCTGCGTCTACCGGCGCACGAAACCGCTTTCGCGCTGACCGTTCACAAAAGCCAGGGGAGCGAGTTCGACCGGTTGCTGCTGATCCTGCCGGAACGCATCTCCGAGGCGCTCAGCCGCGAACTGCTCTACACCGCAGTCACCCGAGCCAGGCAAACGGTTGAAATCTGGGGTACACAGGAGGTCTTCAGTCAGGCTGTCAGGCGGCTAACAAAGCGCAGTTCCGGACTCGCGGACAAGCTTGCCGGGCGCAGTTAATCCATTGAAACATTTGCAAATCATAAGTTAGGGATTATAGTCTAGCATCATACATGCGATAGTGTCAAAAGTTCTATGAAAGACAGGGATGTTGAAAAGGAAAACGCCCGT
>CAYWJJ010000106.1:0-10546 GCA_964458105.1 uncultured Geobacter sp. | reverse complement strand
AGTACGTTGAGGAGCCACCGACGAAGCCAACGATGTAATCGTTTGATTGCGACTTTGTATGAAATGTGATTAATAAATAGTAAGCGAAGAGGAGCATATGTGATGGATAAGAAATCCGCTGCACTGGAATACCACTCGACCGGCCGCAAGGGGAAGATCGAGGTAATCGCGACCAAACCCTGCCAAACGGCTCAGGATCTTTCCCTGGCCTATTCACCGGGAGTTGCAGAGCCCTGCCTGGCAATCGAGCAGAACCCGGAAGATGCCTATCTGTATACCGCCAAAGGGAATCTGGTTGCCGTTGTTTCAAACGGCACCGCGGTACTGGGCCTTGGAAATATCGGCGCATTGGCCGGCAAGCCGGTCATGGAGGGGAAGGGGATTCTCTTCAAACGCTTTGCCGACATAGACGTTTTCGACATAGAACTGAACACCGAGGATCCGGATGAGATCATCCGCGCCGTTCAGCTCCTTGAACCGACCTTCGGCGGTATCAACCTGGAGGATATCAAGGCCCCGGAGTGTTTCTATATCGAAGAGGAACTGAAGAAGACCATGAACATCCCGGTCTTTCACGATGACCAGCATGGTACCGCCATCATCTCGGCAGCCGGCCTGATAAACGCCCTGATGCTGGTGGAGAAGAAGATCGAAGAGATTCGACTGGTTGTCAACGGTGCCGGAGCTTCGGCAATCGCCTGCGCCAATCTCGCAATCTCCCTGGGACTCAAACCGGAAAATCTGATCATGTGCGATACCAAGGGCGTTATTTACAAAGGGCGAACCGACGGGATGAACAAGTACAAGGAACGCTTTGCCGTTGATACTCCGCTTCGAACCCTGGAAGAAGCGGCGGCGGGTTGCGATGTCATGTACGGACTCTCCTCGAAAGGGGCCTTCACCCCCGAGATGGTTCGCAGCATGGCGGCTAATCCGATCATCTTCGCCATGGCCAACCCTGACCCGGAGATTACCCCGGAGGAGGCCCATGCGGTGCGCGGCGATTTGCTGATCGCCACCGGGCGCTCCGACTATCCGAACCAGGTCAATAACGTACTGGGCTTCCCTTTCATTTTCCGTGGCGCACTGGATGTCAGGGCCACCACCATCAATGAAGAGATGAAAAAAGCGGCGGTCTTCGCCCTGGCGGAGCTGGCTCGCGAAGAGTGCCCCGACTCGGTTTGCCGCGCCTACGGCAACGTCAAGTTCAGCTTTGGCCGTGACTATATCATACCAAAACCGTTCGATCCCCGTGCGCTGCTGCGGGTCGCCCCAGCCATAGCCAAAGCGGCCATGGATTCGGGTGTGGCACGCTTGCCGATCCCTGATATGGACAAGTACGTGGAATCCCTTGAGTCGCTCCAAGGTAAGTCGAAAGAAACCCTGCGAATGATCATCAACAAGGCGAAGTGCGATCCGAAGAGCGTTGTCTTTCCGGAAGGGGAGAACGAGAAAATCCTGCGTGCGGCCCAAGTGCTGATCGAGCAGGGGATTGCCCGGCCCATCCTGTTAGGCAACGAGGGAAAAATCCGTTGCACACTTAATAAACTTGGAATTGACTTAAATGGCGTCACGATCATCGATCCGGCTACTTCCGGCAAGTCCGAGGCGTATGCGGAGGAGCTTTTTCACCTCAGGCAGCGTAAAGGTCTCACCCTTTCCGAATCCAGGCGGCTGATGACCCGTAAATCCCGCACACATTTCGGCTGCATGATGGTGCGCAAGGGGGATGCGGACACACTGCTGGCAGGCATCGACGCAAACTACGCCGAGACCATCCGGCCGGCCTTGCAGGTGATCGGCAAACAGGAAGGGCTGTCCAGCGTTCACGGACTGTATATGATGGTCTTCAAAAAGGGGATATTCTTCTTGGCCGACACAACGGTCTGTATCGATCCCACCGATCTGGAACTGGCTGAAACCGCAATCCTGGCCGCGGAAAAAGCACGGATCCTGGAGATCGAACCGAGCGTTGCGATGCTCTCCATGTCCAACTTCGGCTCGGTACGTCATCCGCAGGCCGACAAGGTACGCAGCGCGGTGGAAATAGTCAAGGCAAAGGCGCCCGGACTGGCTATCGACGGCGAGATGCAGGCGGATACGGCGGTGGTGTCAGAAATACTTCAAAAGAGTTTTCCATTTTCCACACTCAAGGAAGCGGCCAACATTCTGATATTTCCCGACCTCACGTCCGGCAACATATGTTACAAGCTCCTGCGACAGCTGGGCGGAGCTGATGCCATCGGCCCGATCCTGATGGGGATGAATAAGCCGGTCCATATCCTGCAGCTTGGAGACGACGTGATGGATATTGTCAACATGGCCGCCATCGCCGTGGTGGATGCCCAGAACTGCAGCCAGACAGTTTGACAGTCGTACTGTAGAAAAACCGGGAGATTCAGAGTCATGCCTTCATCCGATACAGATTCATATAACGTGTGCGAGCACTACGCTCAGCAGGACCTTGACTCGGCGATTCTGAACGCCATGCTTGCCGCCGGTAAAGATCTCGACCGATTGAAGATCGATGATCTTGCGCCTATAGATGAATTTCATGTGCGTGGTCGGAATGCCACTGTCGAGCTTGCCAGGGATCTTGGTCTTGACAGGAGCATGCAGGTGCTGGATGTGGGCTGCGGGCTGGGTGGCGCCTCGCGCCATATTGCGAACGAGTTTGGCTGCCACGTCACCGGAGTGGATCTGAGCGAAGATTATTGCCGGGTTGCGACAGATCTCACCAAGCGCCTCGGCCTTGACTCCCTGGTCTCCTTCCGGCAGGGCGATGCGGTTGACCTGCCTTTTCCGGACGGCTCTTTTGATATTGTCTGGACCCAGCATGCGGCAATGAATATTTCCGATAAACCGGCTCTTTACCGTGAGTTATGGCGAGTCTTGAAGCCAAGAGGGCGGCTCGCCATCTATGACATCCTGGCCGGACCGGGCGGCGACGTGCACTTTCCGGTTCCTTGGGCAAGAAACCCTTCCATCAGTTTTCTGCTAACTTCGCAGCAGTTGCTGGATACTCTCACGGATACCGGGTTTGATGTACTGATCTGGCGGGACGCCACCGAGTCCGGACGCGCATGGTTCCGTCGCATGAGAGATAAAATCCGTCAGAACGGCCTCCCGTCCCTTGGGTTGCAACTGCTTTTGGGGCAGGACTTTCGTTTGATGGCGCATAACCAGGTTCTTAATCTTGAAGAAGATCGTATTGCATTGATCGAAGTTGTCGCGAGACGCCCCGGCAACAGCTGATAAATTTAAGGGGTTTGAGACGTCTGCTAAAGAAGACAGCTTTGGAGAACATATGGACAGAGTGACGAAAAGTATTTCCGGTGCGCCGGAACTTAAAGATTCATCTTTGAAAATTGACGGCCGGGTAGCCGTGCTGACCCTTCAGCGGAATGATGTGCGTAACGCCCTGACCGGAACGGACCTGATCGACGATATTGTACAGACTGTAAATTGGGTCAATGGCGAGCATGCCGTTTCCGTGCTGATCATCACGGGTGATGGTACGGCTTTTTCCTCCGGCGGCAATGTCAAGGAGATGAGCGAGCAGAGTGCCAGTTTCAGCGGCTCGGCGATCAATATCCAGGACCAGTACCGGCGTGGTATTCAGCAGATCCCGCTTGCGCTGCATAAGGCGGAGATTCCGGTCATTGCGGCCGTCAATGGACCGGCGATCGGTGCCGGCTTCGACCTTGCCTGCATGTGCGATATACGCATCGCTTCAACGCGGGCCCAGGTGGGTGAAACCTTTATAAATCTGGGCATTACACCCGGTGACGGCGGCGCCTGGTTCATGCAGCGCCTGATCGGCTATCAGCGGGCTGCGGAACTGACCTTCACCGGCAGGGTGATCAAGGCGGCGGAAGCGTTGCAGCTCGGCATATTCCTCGAAGTGGTGGAGCCGGAGTTGCTCATGCCGCGAGCTCTGGAGTTGGCCGGCCAGATCGCCTCCAAGCCGCCCCTGACCCTGCGGCTGACCAAGCGGATGATGAAGCTGGCCCAGCGCAGCGATCTGCCGGACTTTCTCGATTTGTGCGCCTGTTTCCAGGCGATGGCGCATCATACGACGGATCACCTGGAAGCGGTCAGCGCATTTCTGGAGAAGCGAACAGGCAATTATCGCGGGGAATAACGGATGAGCCTGGCTGGAGATTGCATAGCGAACAGAGAAACGGCCGGGTCGGTTCAGAATGTAATCGATGTCCATACACACTGTTTTACCGGGCGATGGCACGCGGATGACGTAGCGCGGGGATTGAATGATCTGCGCCGGGCCGGACTCAAACACATGGTGGTCCTGGGCCTTGTGAATACACACCTGGATTCGGAGGCCATGTGGGGGCTTATCCCCGACTTCGTGGAAAACCGTGGCGATCCGCTTTTTCATGAAGCGGATGATCTTTTAGAACTGACCCGTTTGTCTGACCAGGTGCTGGTGCCCTTCGTGGATACACGTCATTTATGGGGCGATGTCCCGACGGCGCTTCAGGGCTATGTCGCGAGAGGCTTCAAAGGGATCAAGGGTATCTATCTGGCTGATGATGGGAACGACATCGGAGTGCGAGGCGTCCCCGATACTTTTGGCATAACTCTCCAGCAGTATCACAAGCGCGAGTGGGAAATATTCTCCTTTGCCCAGACCCATGATCTGCCGCTGTTGTATCACATGGATGCCCGGCGCCACAGCGATGTCATGAAGGCCTTGCTAGATGATTTTCCCACTGTAAGGGTTGATTTCGCCCATTTGGGCATCGGCCGCAAGGCGTTCAGCGAAATCCTGGACCGGTATCCCAACGTTTATACCGATATAGCCGGTTTGCTGCCTCATATACAGAGTAATCCGGCTAGTTATCGTGATTTTATCATTCATTATGCGGATCGGGTTTGTTTTGGATCCGATACTTTTCTTTACCAGGCAGGTTCCGTTCTTGACTACATTCAGATGGTAAAGGAGCTGCAATTGCCGGAGAATATTGAAACACGGGTTTTCTTTGACAATCCGGTCGGGTTCCTGGGGCGCGCTTTGCGGGACAACAACTCGGACAGCAGCGTTGAATCGCCTGACACGAGGATGCCGTCAAATGAATATGAGAATAGACGATATTTATCTTGACATATAAATTGGTATTGAGGTACCTAATTGCTTAGATGTTGAAATTGAATTTGCTGAACCTGCAGTAGTGTGTAATTCGCCGTTTGCAAAAAAGTGTCACGATACTTGAAATGATGCTGGAGATCATAGAGGAGAAAAGCCATGAAAGAGGTCTTTGTAGTTGAATCGTTACGCACGCCGCTGGGATCATTTGGCGGGGTATTGTCTGATGTGGATGCTCCGCATCTGGCGGCCACGGTTATCAAGGGAATCCTTGAGCGCACCGGGATCGCTGCCGACGCGATTGACGAGGTGATTATCGGCCAGGTACTGGCAGGCGGCACCGGTCAGGCCCCCGCCCGACAGGCTCTGCGCTATGCCGGCCTTCCGGATTCGATTCCGGCCCTGACCATCAACAAAGTCTGCGGAAGCGGCTTGAAGGCTCTGATGCTCGGTGCCGGTTCCATCCGTCTCGGAGATGCCGAGGTTGTGCTTGCCGGCGGCATGGAGAACATGTCTCTGGCACCCTATCTGCTCGGCAAGGGGCGCTATGGCTACCGCATGGGCAACGGCGAGATTCTGGACCTGATGGTCCATGACGGACTGCAGGACCCCTACAGCGGCAAGCATATGGGAGTGATTGCTGAAGCTACTACCGAAAAATACGCCATGAGTCGCGAAGAACAGGACGCATTTGCGCTGAACTCCTACCACAAAGCCCAGGCCGCCCTTAAGGAGGGTGTTTTCAAGGACGAGATCGTCCCGGTTGTGAAAAAGGGCAAACAGGGCGAAGTAGTGGTTAGCGAGGACGAAGAGCCCTTCAAGGTGGATATTGCAAAGCTGCCTGGTTTGAGGGCGGCATTCAAAAAAGACGGGACAATCACCGCCGGCAACGCCTCTACCATCAATGACGGAGCCGGCATGACGCTGCTGGCCAGTGCGGAGGCGGTGAAAAAATATGGCCTGAAACCCAAGGCCCGCTTGGTGGCATATGCCTCCAACAGCATCCACCCTGATCAGTTTACCGAGGCGCCGGTCGGGGCCATTGAAAAAGTGTGTGCCAAGGCTGGACTGCAGATCGGCGACATTGATCTGTTTGAAATAAACGAGGCTTTTGCCGCGGTGCCCATGATAGCCATAAAAAACCTGGGGATTGATCCGCAAAAAGTAAATGTCAATGGCGGAGCAGTGTCTTTGGGGCATCCTTTGGGTGCGAGCGGAGCCCGCTTGTCGGCCACGCTGGTGCGGGAACTGCACAAACGTCAGGTTCGTTACGGTCTTGCCACACTTTGTATCGGTGGCGGTGAGTCAGTGGCAGTGATCTTTGAACGAATTTAGGAGGGGCGCATGATCAGGAAAGTTGGAGTTCTCGGAGCCGGACAGATGGGAAGCGGCATTGCCCACGTTCTGGCCCAGCAGGAAATCGAGGTGGTGCTGTTTGACATTGCCGAGGCGCAGTTGGCCAAGGCGCGCGCCGGTATTGAAAAGAACCTGGAGCGTCAGGCCAAAAAGGACCAGCTGGATGCCAGTGCGATCCCGGTCATTATGGGACGAATCAGTACCACCATGGTCATGGAAGATCTTGCCGACTGTGACATGGCCATCGAAGCCGTCACCGAGAAGGAAGGGCTGAAGCTGGAAATATTCCGCAAGCTCGATTCAATCATGAAGCCGGGCGCGATCCTGGCCTCCAACACATCCTCCATTCCAATTACCCGGATAGCTGCTGTAACCGGGCGCCAGGAAAAGGTGATCGGGATGCATTTCATGAATCCGGTGCCGGTAATGAAGCTGGTTGAGGTGATTCGCGGGCTTGCCACGAGCGATGAAACCTTCAACACCACCGCTGCCCTGGTGGCAAAGCTGGACAAGGAAATGTCTGTTTCAGAGGATTACCCCGGTTTCATAGTCAACCGCATTCTGATCCCGATGATCAATGAAGCCGCCTATGTGCTTTTCGAAGGGATCGCCAGCGTTGAGGATATTGATAAAGGGATGAAGCTCGGCACCAACCAGCCGATGGGTCCGTTGACGCTGGCCGATTTCATCGGTCTCGACACCTGTCTGGCTATCATGAATGTTTTGTATGAAGGATTCAGGGATACGAAGTACCGCCCCTGTCCGCTGCTGGTCAAGATGGTTGAAGCCGGTTACCTCGGTAAAAAAACCGGACGCGGATTCTATCAGTACCAATAAGGGGAGCGGCCATGGATTACCAGAATATCAAAAACTTAATAATCGAAGTTTCCGACGGAGTGGCGTTGCTCACGATCAATCGGCCCGCCACATTGAACAGCCTCGACAGCTCGGTGCTGGATGATTTGCTGGAAGCCTTCACGGCTTTGGATAAAGATGACGCGGTCAAGGTCGTGGTCCTCACCGGCAGCGGCGAAAAAGCGTTTGTCGCCGGGGCCGACATCGCCGAGATGTCTGGCTACAATGTCCAGCAAGCCCTCGGATTTTCCCGCAAGGGACAGCATCTGGTCAATGTGATCGGCCGGATGGCCAAGCCGGTCATTGCCGCCGTCAACGGTTTTGCTCTGGGTGGCGGTTTAGAGATGGCGCTGGCCTGTGACTTTGCCTATGCCTCGGAAAAGGCGAAACTCGGCCTGCCCGAGGTGACGCTCGGCGTCATACCGGGCTTTGGCGGCACGCAGAAACTTAGTCGGCTGATCGGTCGCAGTCAGGCCAATGAACTGATCTTTACCGGACGGCTCCTCACCGCTGCCGAGGCCAGGGAATGGGGAATCGTCAATGCAGTTTTTCCCGCGGGAGAACTGATCGGCAAGGTCATGGAAACCGCCAGAAAGATCGCCGGCAACGGACTGCTTGGCGTGGCTCATGCGAAGGATGCCGTCAGGAGCGGGCTCGATATGGGCGAAGCGGACGGGATGAATTATGAAGCGCTCCAGTTTGCGGCGCTCTTTGCTACAAATGATCAAAAAGAAGGGATGAACGCCTTCATGGAAAAGAGAAAGCCAGTATTTACAAAGGCTTGAGCAGTACAGGCGGTATTGGCCGGCAACTTCGGATGGAAACCAACCAAGAACATGTTGAGGTAAGATGATGGAAGCTACGCGCGAACTTTATTGGAATATCGGTCATGGGGCTACGGTTCTGCTGCCAATGTACATCTTCACTTTTGCGGCACTGGGATTGCTGATCCGGAGCGGGATGCAGCGTCTGAATATCTATCGGCAAGGCAAACCCCTCAACCGGACAGACCAGCGTGCCGTACGGATTGGCGAGTTGGTCAAAAACGTCCTTTTCCAAAAAAAGGTGTTGCTGGTCAAGGGTCCCGGCTATGCGCACGGCCTGTTTTTCTGGGGCTTCGCCCTGCTGTTCATCGGTACCTGCTTTGTGGCGGCACAAGCCGATTTTACCGATCTCCTGTTCGGTTATCGTTTCCTAAAAGGCGAATTCTACAAATACTTCTCAGTGGTGCTTGACCTGGCCGGACTGGCAGCCCTGCTGATGCTTGCCGGACTATTCGTGCGCCGTTACATGGTCCGCCCAAAAGGGCTTGAGACCAGCCGTGACGATGCGATCATGCACGGACTGCTCTTCGCCATCCTTGTTACCGGCTTTGTTATCGAAGGGGCGCGGATGGCGGTTACCGAGCTGCCGGGCAACATGGCGCTGGCGGTCTGGTCGCCGATAGGGCTCTTATGCGCCAAAGCCATGGCAGGTATGGGACCGGAAAGTCTGCGCGCGCTGCATCAGGGCTTGTGGTGGCTGCACTTTTTCCTTGTTATCGGCTTTATCGCTGCGATTCCGTTCACCAAGTTCCGGCATATTTTCACCACATCAGCCAATTTCTTCTTTACAGACCTTGGGCCGAAGGGGGCGCTGGTCACCGTTGACATGGAGGGTGACGCAGAGAGCTTTGGCGCTGCAAACATCAAGGATCTAACCTGGAAGGACATCTTCGACACCGATGCCTGCACCAAATGCAAGCGCTGCCAGGACCGTTGTCCGGCACACCATACCGATAAGCCGCTCTCACCGATGAAGGTCATCAATCAACTGGGCGAGGTCGCCTGTACCAATCCTGAAGCCAGCCTGGTTGAGACTGTGGGCAAGGATGCCCTGTGGTCCTGCACAACCTGCCGTGCCTGTCAGGAGATCTGTCCGGCGGCTATCGAACAGGTGAACAAGATCGTCGACATGCGCCGTAACCTGGTGCTTATGGAAGGGGACTTCCCCGGAGAAGAGGTCATGGTGGCCATGAACAACACTGAGGTCAATGGCAACCCGTTCGGATTGGCGTTCGCATCTCGCGGGGACTGGGCGGAAGGGCTGCCGGTCAAACCGCTCTCCGAAGATTCCGAAGTGGATATACTCTATTTCGTCGGCTGTTACGCATCCTTCGACAAACGCAATATCAAGGTTGCCAGCAGCTTCGTCCAGCTTTGTGAAAAAGCGGGCATAAAGGTAGGTATTCTGGGCAAGGAAGAGAAATGCTGCGGTGAGCCGATGCGCAAAATGGGCAACGAGTATCTTTACCAGTCCATGGCAGCCGAGAACATCGAGACGATCAAGGCCTATGGGGTGAAAAAGATTGTCACCGCCTGTCCGCACTGTTTCAACACGCTGTCCAAGGATTATCGCGACCTGGGTTTTGATGTGGAAACGGAACACTACACCGTTTATCTGAACCGGCTGGTGGAGGAGGGGAAGCTGAAACTCAAAGGCGACCAGTTTGACTGCACCTATCACGATTCTTGCTATATCGGCCGCTATAACGACCTTTACCAGGAGCCGAGGGCCCTCATCGCCGCATCGGGAGGGACCATTCGCGAGATGGAGCGGAACGGCGCGGAAAGTTTCTGCTGCGGTGCCGGCGGAGGCAGGATCATGGCAGAGGAGAAGCTGGGGAGCCGTATCAGTGGGACCCGGGCAAAGATGGCCGCTGAAACAGGAAGCGGACTGCTTGTTTCCAACTGCCCATTCTGCCTGACCATGTTCGAGGATGGCATCAAGGGGGCGGAGCTGGAGGGAACGCTGGTTCCCAGGGATATTGCCGAGATAATGGTAGAACGCCTTGCCTGAATTCATCTGAAGAGTACATAGACACAGATCACATGATTCATTTGTGATCTGTGTCTATGGCGAAATCTTGTCTTAATGTGACAAACCAGTACCAAATTACCGGTAAATGTGATAGGTCAGTGGTACATTAAATCTGGGTGGAGGAGAATCAAGTGAACATTCACGAATATCAGGCAAAGGCGATTCTTAGGGAGTTCGGAGTGCCGGTCCCGGACGGGCATGTCTGCTACAACAGTGCTGGTGCCCGCGAGTGGGCCAAACGGCTGGGCGAGGGGCCCTGGGTGGTCAAAGCCCAGATCCATGCCGGCGGACGCGGCAAGGGGGGCGGAGTCAAACTGGCCCGCAACGCCGACGAAGTGCGGCTGATTGCCCGGGAAATGCTCGGCATGA
>CAYWJJ010000105.1:0-11212 GCA_964458105.1 uncultured Geobacter sp. | reverse complement strand
TGAAATTAAAACTGAAAAACAGGAATACACGTCAAAATTATTGACACAACGGGAACCACCACAAGGAGGAAGTACAATGAAAAGAAGCAGCGCACTGGCAGCTGTCCTCACCCTGGGGATCGCCGCAACGGCAACATCGGCATTAGCACTTGAGAACGAGTTTCACGGCATGTTCAGCGCCAGGTACATCAACTCCAACTTCAACCGCACCGCAACAACCAACTACGGCCCTAACGACGGTACCTACGACCCGTCCGGCAAAACAAAAAATCAGTACTCGGCTAACTTTGTCGAGCAGCGTGCCCGCCTGCAGTACATCGCCAAGGCCAACGCCGACCTGAAACTGGTCACCCACTTCGAACTGGACTACGCTTACTGGGGCAACAGCTCCTTCGGCTTTAATGCTGGCTCCGGCACTCCTGCCGGCCGCAACGGCGGCGGTGCGCTGGGTGCAGATACCGTCAACTTCGAGACCAAGAGCATCTATCTGGATGCCAACCCCTTCAAGAACGTCAACATGAAACTGGGCATGATGCCCAACAATGACGCCTTCAAGGGTGTGGTGTTTGATGCCGACATGGCCGGCCTGCTGCTTTCCAGCAGCTACGGCAAGTTTTCGCCATCCGTTGGTGTGTTCCGCTTTGCCGATACGGGCTCCGGCTCAGACGCGGTTCTTGGACACAAAGCAGCCGACATGGTCATGCTTGACGCCAAGTATGCCGTCAGCAAAGATCTGAAAATCGGCGGCGCCTACTACTTCTTCCGTGACAACTCCAGCTTTACAGCAGCCAACACGGACGTAAAGATGAATGCACTGGGCCTCAACGCCGAGTACACCCGTGGCCCGCTGACCCTCAATGGCTTTGCCATCTATGAGACCGGCACGGTCAACAAACGTTACACCAATGCCTTTGCCGGCAATCTTGGTGCCAAAGTCAAAGTTGGCCCCGGCACTGCCCGTACCGAATTCCTCTACATCAGCGGAGACAACGACACTAACCCCGGCCACGGAACCGCCTTCTACGCAGTTAATGGCCAGGCCAACGGCGAGCACGGCTACTACGACAACGAAATGGTCATCCTGGGCCGCGACAAGAACGCCTATACCACCGACAACGCCATCGTCTTCAATTCCAACAACAAGGATCAGGGAACGATCGGCGGCTACATCGGCTATGACCTGCCGATCAACGCCAAACTGACCACCGCCTTCAATGCGGGTTTTGCCGCAGTTGCCAAGGAAAACGCCAACAAGCCTCTAAATACCAAAACCGGTAAGAAAAACGAGAGCAACTATCTCGGAACCGAGATCAATGCCGAAGCCACCTATCAGCTGCTGGAAGGCCTGAGCGCCAGCACCCGCGTTGCCTATGTCATACTGGGCGACTACTACAAGGATGTTGCTATCAATGGCACACCCGAAAACCCCTACGACTTCAAGCTGATCTTCAAGTACGCCTTTTAATTTGTTGAATGCAGAACGGGGGCAGGTCACTGTCCCCGTTCGATATTTGGCCGGTTACCTCGCTGCAGAAAAGCACTGCACCATTCCTGCATTTCATTCCATCCGGCATCATATCAGAATAACATATTGCTGCTACCGTCATCGGCAACCGGAAATCAACGGTCACATCCAGCAGGCAGCTTCCGAAAAAATAACACTTTTTCAATTCAAGCATTGTTTTTATGTGCTATTTGAATTATCGCTTCACCACAATCGGAGTGCGTACATGAATTACTTCACGTTTACCGCAGGATATTCACGAGCGGGTTGCCGCATAATCGAGGTTTTTCGATCACTGCCTACAAGCGAATTTCGCTTCAGTCAGTGTTGATTAGCCATCTTATGATGCCATGAAACTTAAACCAAAGAAATGAAGTGCAATAGAAAGTCTCGATCGATTCAGTATTGTATTATCGATTCAATTATGAATAGAATAAATTAAACATCATTTTAAATATTTGCAACTCACATGCAGAACAGATTTTTCACAAGAGGTGACCGTCATGCCGCTGACAACCGAACCTGCAAAATTTACCAGCAGCAAGTCTCACTTTACCGAAGAGTTCTACCTTTCCATGATGAACTCCATGGACGTTGCTCTGCTGGTGGTAAACGCCACCGGCATGACCATTTTCGGCAATCGGGCTGCTCGCAGAAACCTCAGCGCCTATCCTGGCATCCACCTGAATGACGTAATACCCGATCTCTGGTCAAAAATCTCACATAAGCTTAAGGAAGGTACGCTCACCACTGAAGTGTCTGTACGGGGCGGAGAGGCAAACTACGTCGGAAGAATAAGCCCAATCATACTTGACAAGGGGGAAGATGGGGCCGTTTGTTTTTTCGTGGCAAACTCCGGACTGGAAGCGATGGCCATGCAGATGCGGATCTTCCAGGAACTGACCCAGGAATCTGACGCAATTATCAACTCTTCCTCCGTAGCCCTCTGGATCTGCGACGGAGAAGCAAACATACTGCGCATGAATCCGGCATCGGAACGGCTTAACCAAATTGAAGCGGTCGACTACATTGGACGCAATATGCGTGAATTGGTTGAAGAAGGGTTCGTCGACAAATCGGCCACCCTGGAGGTGATCAGGACCGGAAAAGTGGTGAACCTGCTCCAACAACGCCAGGGACGAACACTGATTCTGACAGGGACCCCCGTTTTTGACAAGCGGGGTCAACTGATCCGCGTCGTAGTCAGCGAACGTGATGTCAACGAAATCGACCACCTGCAGCGAGAACTTGAGGAACAGGAGGCCATGAAGGACCAGTTCCGCAACCACATGCTAGAGATGCAGCAGCTAAAACTGGAGTCACGCCGCATTATCGCCAAAAGTCCGAACATGGTAAAAGCCCTGCAGCAGGCGCTTAAGGTAAGCGCCTCCGATTCTTCGGTTCTGCTCCTTGGAGAGTCCGGGGTCGGTAAGGGGCTTTTCGCCGATCTGATCCATAGGCATTCGCGCCGATCCGAAAACCCGCTGATCAAACTGAATTGCGGAGCCATTCCCGAATCCCTGATTGAATCCGAATTATTCGGCTACGAAAAAGGAGCCTTTACAGGAGCACAGTCCGGTGGCAAACCGGGATACTTCGAGCTTGCCGACGGCGGGATTCTGTTCCTTGATGAGGTGGCGGAGCTGCCGCTCGCTTCACAGGTAAAACTGCTCCGTTTCCTGGAAGATGGACGCATCACGCGCCTTGGCGGAACCAAAAGCTGCACCGTGAATGTCCGTATCCTCGCTGCGACACACCGCAACCTGGAAGAGATGGTAGAGCGCGGGAAATTCAGACTCGACCTCTATTACCGGTTGAAGGTCATTCCCATTTACGTTCCGTCCGTACGGGAACGCAAGGCGTGCATTTTGCCACTCATCCACCATTATATAGGCCACTTCAGCGAAAAGAACGGCATTAAAAGACGACTTACCCGCGCTGCAACAGACGCACTGCTGGCGTATTCATACCCAGGCAACGTAAGGGAGCTGATGAACGTCTGTGAAAGACTGGTAGTCATGACGGAAACAGAGGTGATTGACTTCCGGGACCTTCCAAGCGACATACTCGGCCAGGCACATAAAGCGGGAGTGACTCCGACAGACTGGCCGGAAGGCATGACCCTGCAACAAATCCTGGACAGTGTGGAAAAGCAGGTGCTTACCCGGGCAATGGAGCGATGCGGCAATCAGTACAGAATTGCCGAAGCCCTTGGCCTGAGCCAGCCGACCGTAAACAGGCGGCTGAGGAAATATGACATACAGTAGCCGGACGATGCCCGGAAACACCAATCCTGTTATATAAAAGATTATTCTAACATATCGATTCAAAAATGAATCACATCCCGCCTGCCCAACTCCTGTTATTTACAAACACCGTCTCACATCCACGGCCAGAACGATGTCACACCAGTCTTTATCAATAAATCACATCTACCATACACACCCAGCCTCCAGCGAAGTAGTTCCTTCCGCATCCACCCTTCCTGGACGAACCGGCAAACAGATGCAAACTGGCCGTTATAAACCCGATATTATCCTAAAAACGGCAGTTCAAACCGCAGAGGCGCGGAGTTCGCAGAGAAAATCAAAGACTTGGTCGTATTTGCACAATCACCACATCGGTTACACACGTTTTTGTAATAACTTAACGGTTTTACTCCGCGTTCTCTACGTCTCTACGGTTCAAATGCTGTTTATAGGATAATATGACAATCCGGTTGACTGCCGGTAAGCTCTCACTGAAATCCTTATATGCTCCACAAACAGTTTGGCACGCATGATGCTATCTGTAAACAACAGAATATCGTTTTAATTCGAAACCAACCCATTTAACAGACCGTTTGCGTCGTATCGTCGCAAAACAGAAAAACATCAACAAAGGAGAACAGTATGAAATATCGCGTTGCCATTGACACGGGAGGAACCAACACTGATGCCTTTATCTTTAACGAAGAGAACGGTACATCATTCATAGCCAAGGTTCCTTCAACACCAAAAAACCCGGCAGTTGCAATAACCGACGCCATCAGGGCCGCGGGGCTCAAGGCATCAGAAATCAAGTTGATTACCCATGGAACGACCGTCGCAACGAATGCGCTGATAGAGCGTAACTTTCCGAAGACTGCCATGATTACAACGGCAGGCTTTCGTGACGTGGTGGAAATCTGCGACGGCACCAAGGAAGAACTGTGGGATGCCTACGTCGACAAACCTGCCTCCTACATTCGCCGTCGTGACCGCTTTGAAGTAACCGAGCGGGTTGATTACAACGGCAACGTCGTAACTGCACTTGATCGTGATCAGGCACGCAGCCTGGCCGAGAAGATCGCCAAGCTGGGTTACCAGGCAGTATGTATCTGCTTCATCAATTCATACGTGAACTCCGATCATGAGCAGGCGATGAAAAACATCCTCACGGATTTTCTGCCGAGCGAGACCTACATCTGCACATCGAGCGAGACCATTCCGGAGATGTTTGAACATCCCCGTTTCAGTACCGCTATGATCAGTGCCGTCCTCGGGCCATGTATCGTGAACTACATCCACGACCTGGATAGCCGGCTCAAGGAGATGGGTTACAAAGGCGACCTGCTGATTCTCCATTCCGGCGGCGGGGTGCTGACGGCAAAAGGGACCAGCAAGTTTCCGGCCCGTCTGGCCAGCTCCGGCATCGTGGCCGGAGCGATTGCCGGCGCCCACATTGCCAAACAGGCCGGATTCCAGAACGCCATCAGCTTTGACATGGGCGGGACCAGCACCGACGTGGCCCTGACCTATAAAGGGGAACTGAAAACAGCCAACAGCTGGCAGGTGGAATATGGCTACCCGATCATGTTTCCCAGCGTTGAGGTGCTTACGATCGGAGCCGGCGGTGGAAGCATTGCCTGGATCGATGCGGGCGGCTCCTTGCGCAATGGTCCGCAGAGTGCAGGATCGGACCCTGGACCGGCCTGCTATGGCAGGGGCGGAGCAGAAGCTACCAATACCGATGCCAACCTGGTGTTGGGGCGTCTGAGCAGTTCCCTGCTGGGCGGAAGGCTGCAGCTCGACGCAAAGGCTTCGAGTCAGGTCATCAGTGACAAGGTCGTAGCTCCCCTCAAGATGGATCTCGCGGCTGCTTCAAGCGCCATGCTGAAGGTGGCGGAAGCCAATATGGCCAACGCCATCAGGCTGATTTCGGTCGGCCGCGGTTATGATCCTCGCGATTTCGCCCTGGTCGCCTTCGGGGGAGCCGGGCCGCTGCACGGTGCCTACCTGGCCCAGGAACTGGAGATTCCAACCATCATATTCCCGCGTTACCCCGGCATCGCCTCCGCCATGGGATGCCTGCTGGTGGATATCCGCCACGATTCCAGCCAGATGTACCTCGGTAAGGTCCAGCATGCCGACCTCCGGCAATTGGCCCACAGTTTCGAGTCCATGGAGGAAGAAGCGCGGGACCACCTGGTTGAGGAAGGCGTTCCGCACGAGAACATGCGCTTTATCCGGCAGATCGACATGCGCTATGTGGGGCAGTGGAGAACCCTGACCGTGCCGGTGGACCTGTCCGAGCCCGAAAGTGCCCTTGAGGTGGCCCTGAAGAAATTTCATGCCGAACATGAGCGGGCATATTCCTACAGTGACCCGAAACGCGAGGTTGAAATTTTTGCACTCAAGCTGGTGACGCAGGGTATCATCCCCAAACCGACCATGCCCAAGGTCCGGGAGACCGGCGATGCGGAGAGTGCCTTGACCGGCAGCCGCCAGGTATATTTCGAGGAAGCCGGCGGATATGTTGAAACAGCGGTCTACAACCGGGACAAGCTGCTGCCCGGCGCGCGTATCCAGGGTCCGGCCATCGTTGAGCAGTTGGATTCGACGGTGGTCCTGCCACCCGACACAGCGAGTGTTGTTGACCCCTATCTGAATATCATAACCAACTTTACACGGGCTTGAAAGGAGAGACCATCATGCAGAGCACTGAGCAACAACAAATCAAGCAGGATGTGCCGGGCAAGCTTGACCCGATTACCTTTGAAGTACTCAAAAACGCCTTTATCAACCTGGTGGACCAGATGTCCGAACAGCTGCTGCGCACCTGCTACTCGTTCGTAATCTACAGCCGGGATTTCAGTAACTGCATCTGTGACCGCCATGGAAACACCGTCGCACAAGGGACCCAGGACATCGCCGTGCATGTCGGCACACTCCACTTCAGTGTAAAATCGGTCATAGAGCAATATGGGTCCGATATTCAGCCCGGAGATATCTTCATAACCAACGACCCCTACAACGGTGGAACCCACTTCAATGACGTCCGTATCATCCGCCCCATTTTCTTTGACGATGAGCTGGTGGCATTTACCCAGTCGAACGGACACTGGGCCGATATAGGCGGCAGCGTGCCAGGCTCGTTCGATATCACCGCCAAGGAACATTTCGGTGAAGGACTGCGCATCACGCCGATGAAAATATGGAAAGCAGGCGTATTCCAGGAAGATGTCGCCAAGATGATGGTTTCCAACATGCGGGCACCCAACGATTCGCTCGGCGATCTGCGAGCCCAGTCCGAAGCAACCCTGTGCGGCGCCCGACGTCTGTTGGCCCTGATGGATAAATACGGCAAGGACACGATCCTGCTGGCATTCGAAGAGGTACAGAACTACGTCGAACGCTACGCCCGCGGCCAGTTGAAGAACTTGCCCAAAGGGACCTGGAGCGCTACGGATTTTATCGACCAGGATCCCTCCGGAGAAGAAGGATTGATCCCGATCAAGGTTACCATGACCATTGAAGATGATCGGGTCTTTTACGATTTCACCGGAACCCACCCCTCCATCGGCTGCTTCCTGAACTCCACCTACAGCGCTTCATTCTCGGGAGTGGTCGCCGGGACCAAAACTTTTTTTCCGGAGCTGCCGCTCAATTCCGGTTTCTATCGCATCATCGACGTGTATTTCCCGGAAGGGAGCGTCGTCAACGCGCCCTGGCCGGTAGCGGTCGCCGGGTATTGTTCCGGCAGTTATGAAAAAATCATGAATGCAATCTTCGCACTATGGTCAAACATCATCCCCGAACGGGCACTGGCCTGCTCGTTCAACCTGGAGTACCTGCTGGTCGGCGGCTGGGACGGACGGGACCAGGCAAACCGGCGCTATTTCATGAATTATGACTGGATGGCCGGCGGATGGGGCGGGCGCAACGGCAAAGACGGCTCCAATGCAACCTCGCCCGTCTTCGGAGTTGGACTGGCCATTCAATCGGTCGAAGCCCAGGAACGGCTGAGCCCGGTACTGACCAGCGAGCACCAGATCGAAACGGACTCCGGCGGCCCCGGCAAATATCGCGGTGGCTGTGGTGTCCGCAGGGGCGGTCGGTTGACCAAGGTCGAAAAAGCGGTCATGTCCTACTGTTGCGATCGCTCCCGCTCTGTCACCTGGGGTATCTGGGGGGGCTTGCCATCCCGCCCCCACGGGGTTTCCTTGCTGCGCCAGGGCGCCGAGCAGACGGAGTATCTTGGCGCGGTGTTTTCCAACGTCCCGGTCAAGGAAGGGGACCTCTTCAGCCGACCATCATCAGGAGGCGGAGGGCTGGGCGACCCGCTCGAGCGTTCAGCGCAGGCTGTGCTGGATGACGTGCTTGACGGTTACGTCAGTGTAGCCCGGGCCCGCACCGATTACGGTGTCGTGATTTACGGCATCAACCCTGAACTCAATGAATACGCCATCGACCTGGATGCCACGGAAAGGACCCGGGCTAACATCCGGGAGAACCGTGAAGCATTACTGGAGACCGATCCGCAGATCGTCGCCGAAAAGTTCAAGGTGGGAGAAATTGATACTCTCGATGTAATTCGCCAGTATGGAGTCATCTGCAACTGGAACGACAGAACGCTGCTGCCGAAAACAACCGGCCAGTTTCGCGAGGCCCTCAAAACAAGACGGAAGCCACCCAAGCTGTAACCAATCCCTGCCACTGAACCTTTGCTGGTACAACCACGAGCAATGGGCATTCAAATCAATTAGTTACGATTATTAATTGATTTGAATGCCCAGGCTACACTCTATCTTTGTGCCTGATTCCGTGTGATCAGCATGAAGAAATCATTAAAAATTCTCATAAGGGAGGAAAAGAACGGGGACGATGCGGCCATTAAATTCAAGAATAACAAGAAATGATGAACGGAAATTACGCTGCTTAATTGTTGGAAAGACAAAAACGGTGGTCAACTCAAGGAGGATGTTATGGCACAAAAAATCTCAGAGGTAAGTGAAGCCGCATTGGATTATTCGTGCAACCCGGTACCTGAAGAAGGGCGGATGTCTAAATTTTCGCTCACCATGGCGTGGTGGAGCTGTTGCAGCGCCATGTTTTACGTTGTTGTCGCCGCCACCCTTGCGGCGGGATTCGGCACGGTCAATACGCTGATCGGCATCGGCCTGTCGGTTGTCACCTACGCCGCGGTCAACGCGGTTATCAGTCGCTACGCCATCCGTACCGGATCGTCGGTTGCGATGTTCTCGCGCATCCTGTTCGGCAGGTCGGGCGCTGCCCTTGCCACCCTGATCTTTGCGGCAACAGCGATCTACTATGCGGTCTTTGAAGGTTCGGTCATGGCCCTGGCAGCAACCTTTCTTTTTAAAGGACTGGATTACAAAATTGCGGCGCTGCTTGTTGTCCTCTACAGCGTGCCGCTTATTTTCGGAAGCGTCCAGCACTGGCTGGACAAGTTCAACGGCGTCCTGCTCCCGGTTTATCTAATCGGGCTTGCATCCTGCGTAGGCCTGGCAATCAAAACGTATGGGTACAGCAATGCCTGGTTGACGGCAGTGCCGAAAGGTGGTGCCCCGGCTATGGGGTGGTGGCAGGTGTATGTGGCCTACATGGGGGTCTGGATTCTGATGATGTACGTTTTTGATTACGCCCGCTTCGGCAAAAAAGCCGATGTGGAGTATCACTCAAAATTCAACTTCGGATCGCCGTTCTTTATCGTCTCATTTCTGGTTGGCGGACTGGCCGGAATCTTCCTGGTACAGACCATTCCGATTGAAGGTGCCCTTTCCGAGGTATCTGCCGTTAAAGCGATCATCATGATGATGGGGGGCTTCGGACTGCTCTTCGTCTGGGCAACGCAAACCCGTATCAACACGGCGAACTTTTATCTGGCCACAGTCAACTTCGAAACACTCGGCAAACTGACCCTGGGACTGAATCTGTCAAAATATATCTGGGGAATCCTGGTTGGTGTGATCGTCTATGCGCTGATGCTGATGAACGTATTCAGCTACCTGCTCACGGCGCTGGCCTATCAGGGGATCTTCGTCGTGGCCTGGGTGACCATCGCCCTGGCCTATATTCTGAACGACGCGAAAAACGAGCATCCCGAAGAAGCCTCCAAGGACGATCATCAATATCCGGCATTTAATTCGCGCGGCCTGATCGCCTGGTTCGGTTCGGTGGCCATCGGCATCGTGATGATGAACATTCCGGCAGTAACGTCCTTCTCTTCACCATGCAGCGCCATTGCCGGTTTTATCCTCTACATGGCGCTCAGGCCCAACGAAAAAACGGTTCCGGCAAAAGCAGTAAAAGCATAAAAACAGACTTACGGTGCACAACCTGATTCATATAATTTTTATCCATGTTTTCGACAAGCTCATAACGCACGGATACGGCGAACATAAATCATCTGCACCATGCGTTGTGAGTTTGCAGACTCTGCCAGGACGACTCAGGCCCTGAGGAGACCATGCAGGTACTGACACACGAGTGCTGTAGCAAGTCGACTGTCACAGGAGAAACGTACTCATGAATTTCACAGAAGATAACAGCCTGTACCATACTGTCCAGCAAACATTGCACGATGCTGGTAACCGGACGGAAGACACTCTTGCCTGGCTCAGGAATCAGATGGACCCGTATTTTGCCATCACCATGCAGGAAGAGAGCAATGCTGTTGCCACCCTGGCCAGGGGGCTGCAGGAGCTTGCGGGAAATCAGCGGCTGTTGCTGGCCGACCGAGAAAAAACATTGATCCAGGCCCGCCTGAACAAACCCGGATCACTCTACGACACGCTTAAAACGTTACAGGAACGGGACATCTCCTACGCCGAGTTTACCCATTCGCATGCTGTTGTCCCCGGACTCGATCAGGAACTGGAAGTCCAGCGCTTCGATTTCGACCGCAAGGATCATCGGGAAATTGCCGATGCAGGGGAGGTGTCCATTCCGGCAGGTTTGCGGGACGGCATTACCCGAGCACTACAGGAACACTACCCGCTTTTTGAAACCACCGAGGCAGACCGCCTCTTGCGGCTGCTCTGGCTCAACAACGAGGAGTACGTCCGCATCTCCCCCCCCAAACGGGTGGCCCAGATCCTGTGGCTTTACCAACAGGGTAACCGTCAGGGAGGAATCTACCTGGACGTAGAGGAAATACACGGCCACGGGGAGCGTCAGGAGACCCGGGTCATGTTCGCCGTCGGCAACCCGCCCCAGAATGATTTTCTGGTGCAGATCATGGAGGTCTTCAACCGGCTGGAACTCGGCGTTACCCGGGCCTACTGCCTTACCATCTCCAACGGTATCCACCCCTATTTCCTTGGGACGTTCTACGTAAGGAATCGTGACGCCGGGACTCTGGCAAAGGGTTCCGAGAGCTTTGAACGTTTACAGCAGGAGCTGTACAACACCCAGATCCTTTCGACCGGCTCCCACACCTACCGCG
>CAYWJJ010000104.1:0-11622 GCA_964458105.1 uncultured Geobacter sp. | reverse complement strand
GTGATGCCCTGGGTGATTACTTTGGTGTTTTTATTGATCAGGATACTCATTGGTTTCTCCTTTTGGGCCTGTCATGGAATATGTGTCACAATCAGGCGCTCAGATTTAGGCCGGATTTGGTCGGACTGATTGAGCAAAACCGCAGACGTAGCAGAGCTACGTTGAGGATTTTGCGAGTGAAGTCCGGCCAAAGACGGCCTGAAGTTGGGATGCATGATGTTACATTTATTCCGTGGCAGCCCCTACGGCCTGGACAATTTTCTGGGCGGCGTCGGCCATGCCGTCGGCGGCCACGATGTCCAATCCACTCTCGGCCAGCATCTTTTTACCCAGTTCCACGTTGGTTCCTTCAAGACGCACTACCAGGGGCACCTGCAGCGATACCTGCTTGGCAGCTGTGATAACCCCGGTGGCGATGATGTCGCATTTCATGATGCCGCCGAAGATGTTGACCAGTATCCCTCTGACGTTTTTGTCGGAGAGGATGATTTTGAAGGCTTCGGTGACGCGCTCGGCGGTGGCTCCACCCCCCACGTCCAGGAAGTTGGCCGGGTCGCCGCCGTAGTGTTTGACGATGTCCATGGTGGCCATGGCCAGTCCGGCGCCGTTGACCAGGCAGCCGATGTTGCCGGTCAGCGAGATGTAGGAGAGTTCGTGCTGGGAGGCTTCGATTTCGTTGGCGTCTTCTTCGTCGTAGTCACGCATGTCGCTCAGTTTGGGGTGGCGGAAGACGGCGTTGTCGTCGAAGCCGAATTTGGCGTCCAGGCAGATCAGGTTTTCTTCGGCGGTGATCACCAGCGGGTTGATTTCCAGCATGGAGCAGTCGCAGGCGATAAAGGTTTTGTAGAGGCCTTGCAGTACCGCCACGGCTTTGGTGACCAGTTTGCCGCCCAGCCCGAGGCTGAAGGCGATTTTGCGACATTGGAAGGCGGTCAGGCCGACCAGCGGGTCGATGGTTTCGGTGAAGATTTTCTCGGGGGTCTTGGCGGCAACTTCTTCGATGTCCATGCCCCCTTCGGTGGAGGCCATGACGGTGACTTTGGAGCTGCCGCGGTCAACAACCAGGGATACGTACAGTTCGGAGGCGATGTTGCAGCCGTTTTCCACCAGCACCCGCGTAACCAGCTTGCCTTCCGGGCCGGTCTGGTGGGTGCGCAGGGTCATGCCGAGCATTTCCCGGGCTATCAGCCGCACTTCGTCGGCGTTGCGGGCCAGTTTGACTCCGCCCCCCTTGCCGCGTCCGCCGGCATGGATCTGGGCTTTGACCACCCAGGGCCCCTCGCCCAGCCGTTTGGCCCACTCGCGGGCACCAGCACTGTTGTAGCAGACATGCCCGTCCGGGACCGGCACTCCGAACTCCCTAAGAATCGCCTTTGCCTGATATTCGTGAATGTTCACTTGATTCTCCTCGCTGAAATGATATTTGAAGCGGCCTGAAAAAGGTCGGGGTGCTCGCTGTACAACATTGAGTTGTGACACTCTGTCGCTTTTGTGTGGATTTGACGCTCGACCTCACCGTTTTATGGCTATCTCATAACGACCGCCATAACCTTGACCTCTTCAGATCCCGGTGAAAGCAGGCGGTGCTTGAGGTTTGAATCGAAATAGACGCAGTCCCCCTGATTGAGGACAATGCATTGGTCGTCGAGCAGCAGTTCGGCGGTGCCTTTCATGACAAAGATGAATTCTTCTCCATTGTGACTGTAGGTATCCGTGTTAGTGACTTTTTCGTTGAGCGTCAGCAGAAAAGGATCCATTTTTTTGTTCTTTTTACGAATGGAAAGGGATTCGTAGAAGTAGCCATGGCTGGTGCCGTCCCGCGAAACGACCCTGGGAATAACGGTGCGTTCGTTACCCCTGAGAACCTCATAACGGCATTCCCCCTCGTTCTCGCTGAAAAAGTACCCGATTTTTACGTCAAAGAAATTTGCAATCTTGGAAAGTGTGGCGATTGGTGGAGAAACATTGTTGTTTTCAATCTGCGAAAGGAGGGCGGTCGAAAACCCTGTTTCATTGGCCACATCCTGAAGAGTCAGTTTTTTAGCTCGTCGCAGCACTTTTATCTTGGCTCCGATATTATATTCCGACATGCGTACCCCTGTTAAAAATAATGCATCTACGGATAATTGTTACGGAAGTCCCCGTACGTACTCAGCGCAGTTTGCATGCAACAAACAACAGTTTTAAACCAGCGATTTTACCTGTGTTAAAATAATTGATTAAAAATAAATGTCAATGCTTATTTATCTACAGTAAATATTTTTATTTTAGATAAAGTCGCTACAATAAACATGTTTGTACGCATGGGGATTGCTTCAAGATAACTGAATTATTGCGGGTTCAAAGGATGGGGAATAATGCGGGCAAGCTATAAATCTTGGGTGAGAACCCGATATTCACGGTTCTCATCCAAGATTTATTTGAGTGAAAACTACGTTTATTTTACATGGATGTTGATCTGTTTCGGCTTGGTTTCTTCTTTTTTGGGCAGGATAATGGTCAGGACTCCTTTGTCGCAATTGGCCTCGACCTTCTCCTGATTTATCGTAGCCGGCAGTGTAAAACTGCGCTGGAATGACCCGAAATAGCGTTCGATGCGATGGTAGTTCTCTTTTTTGACCTCGTCCTCATGCTTGCGCTCACCCTTCAGAATAAGCGTATTGTCCTCGATACGGACGTCGATATCCTTCTGGTCCACATCCGGCAATTCGGCTTTGATGACTATCGAGTCGCCGGTTTCATAGATATCAACCGCCGGCTGCCAGATCCCCTCTTTGATATCCTCTCCCGGAATGTCGTGATTCCATGAGAGATTGAGGAGCCGGTTCATCTGGTCCTGCATCGTGCGCAGTTCCCGTAAAGGGTTATATTTTACAAGTGCCATCGCTTTATCCTCCTTTTTATGGTAAGTCTCGTCCTTAGGAAATTATAATCACTAATTGTTGACTGTCAAGGGAGCGCCAGCGCGAATAATTGGCGATGCGCCGCTATCCGGACTGCTGTAAAAAATCCAGGCTTTTCAGCTTCCTTCCGGTATGAGCCGACACCGCCTCGTCAAGCAGCATACCGACCTGCAGCAACCCGTCAGCGCTGAACCGCACCGAACCGAAGCGGCCGGTTGACATGCATGAAAGCAGGTCCTGCAGGGTTTGGGTCGTAATAGATCTGCCGCTTTTGGCGCAGAAGCGGCAGGCCAGTTCTCCACCGCTTTGAATTATGGCGCCAAGTCCATTGAAACGGGATCCACAACTGCTGCAATTCTCCAAAGAAGGACGGTAGCCTAAGATGTTCAACAAATTAATTTCAAACATCCTGCGGTCGGCATCATCCGGCTCTCCGCGATCCAGTCTTTCCAGGTAAGCTGTCAGCAGACGGTACAGGCGCGGCAACGGCTGACCTTCGGGGGTAATTGAATCCAGCAGTTCGCAGGCATACAGAGCATGGGCGATGCCGCCCAGATTCCCGCGAATGCCGGGATAGACCGTGATCACATCCGCCTGCCTCAAAGATGAAAGTCCGTCCTTGCGGACCAACTGCAACTCGATCCGGGCAAAAGTTTCCAAAGCCGGGCCGAAGCGCTTGCGGCTGTTGCGGGCGCCGCGCGCAAAGCCCTTCATCCTGCCATGCTCAAGTGTGAACAGGGAAGCTATCCGGTCGCTTTCGCCGTAGTCGTATGATGAAAGCACGATTGCCTGAAGCTTTTCCTGACGCATTTGCTGTTCCTTGCGACCTGACGAATCAGAAAATGGTGATGCAACAAAATCTATGCTACAATTTTTCGGCAAGCTGCCGTAATGCCATTTTTGGCTAGAATTTGCGGCTGCAGCATACTCCAACGATATTATCACACAGGCCGACTACATGATAGCTCCGGAAACACTTTCCAGACTGGAATTCGACAAGCTCCTGACCGAAATCGCACGCCACGCCCACAGTGAAAGCAGTGCCGTACTTATCCAAAACACTTCTCCCACCTGCAATCTTGAAGCATTGCGGGAAAAGTCGGGACGCATTGATGAGATCCGCGCCCTGCAGCGCCTGGGCATCCCGCTCTCCTTGAATGCTTTCGAGGATATCCGTCCCTCGCTTGATCTGCTGAAGCCTGCCGGCGCTTTTCTGGCGCCGCACGAACTGTTGCTGTTTATCCCGGTGCTGGGCATTTTCGCAGCGCTTGCACGCCAGTTTTTCCACCGCGATGACATTCCACAGCTGAAATCGCTTCAACCGCAGCTGAAGGGCTTTCCGGATATACTGGAACCGCTGACCGCCTCGATCGACCACGACGGCAGCATCATGGACTCGGCCTCGACCTTCCTGAGGGAAACCCGCCGGGCCAAGCGGGCCCTGGCAGGACGGATCCGCAAGAAGATCGAAGAGATCATCCGGAGCAGCGGCATCGAGATCTTTCTGCAGGACGACTTTATCACCCAACGTTCCGGCCGCTGGGTGATCCCGGTGCGGATGGATTCCAAAGGGATGGTCAAGGGGGTGGTTCATGACGTTTCCTCCTCTGGCGAAACCGCTTTCATGGAACCGCTTGAGATCATTCCCTTTGTTAATGAGCTGGAAAACCTGTCCGCCGAGGAGAAGGCCGAGGAGATCCGCATCCTGCGCCAGCTCTCCAGCTGGATACGGGAGGACGCCCACGAACTGGCAGCCTGCTTTGAAACACTGTTGGTGCTGGACTCACTGAACAGCATCGCCGGATTTGCCGACGAGTTTGACCTTGTATCGGCTGCGCTTAATGAAGAGGGAGAGCTGCGCCTGGTGGAGGCCCGCCATCCGCTGCTGCTGATGATGCAGAAAAAGGGCCTGCTGTCGCGGGTCGAACCGCTGGGATTGCAGCTGGGGGGGGGATCCGGTCAGGACTCGGTCATGGTGATCACCGGCCCCAATGCCGGTGGCAAAACCATCGCTCTCAAGACGGCCGGGATGCTGTCGCTGATGGCGCTCTGCGGTCTGCCGGTTCCGGCCGGTCCCCGTTCGACCTTTCCACTTCTGGACACTCTGCTGGTGGATATCGGCGACGAACAGTCCATAGAGCAGAGCCACTCCACTTTTTCGGCGCATGCCGCCCGGATTACGACGATCCTGGGGCAGGCCGGAGCCCGCAGCCTGGTGCTGCTGGACGAGCTGGGGGCCGGCACCGAACCGCTGCAGGGGGCGGCAATCGCCTGCGGCGTACTGAACGAGCTGCAGCAGCAGGGAAGCATGGTGATCGCCACTACCCACCTGTCCGAAATCATCGGTTTCGTGCACCGTTCACCCGGCATGATCAATGCCGGGATGGAGTTTGATGACAACAGCTTCACGCCGCTTTACCGGCTGATCGTCGGCGAGCCGGGGCAGTCGCACGCGGTTGAGATCGCACGCCGTTTCGGTATGCCGGAACAGGTGATCGCCTTTGCCCGCCAAATGTTGGGGAGTGCCGGCAGCGAATTTGCTTCGCTGCTGACCGAACTGCGCCGGCGGCGGGCCGAACTGGAAAATACGCAACATCAGCTGGATCAACGGGAAGCACGATTGGTGGAACGTGACACGGAGCTTCGCAATCGGGCGGCAGAGGTTGACCGCATCCGCCGAGAGGCGGCTGAAAAGGCCTGGGGCGATGCAAAGGAGCTGATTTCAACCAGCAGGAGAAAGATGAACAGCCTGCTGGAGGAGTTGAAGCGGGAGAAACGAAGCGATATCGTCGATAAGCTGCGGCAGGCTGAATCTGAACTGACCGAACAGCTCAAGCCGCAGGCTGTGCGTCCGGAGCTGTTGCCGCTGGAAAGCATCAAGCCGGGAGACAGTGTCCACGTCCGTTCATTGGGTTGTGAGGGCGTTGTGCTGTCTATTGACGAACGTAGCGGTAAACTGCGGGTCAGGGCCGGCCGAATGGAGCTGGATGTGCCGCTGCCGGAGCTGGCCAGGCCGTTGACAAAGGCTGAAGGGGGCCGTAAGAAAGCACCAGCCGGCACATGGCGGGCCAATATCGAAGAGAGCGAGCAGCGTGAACTGAAGCTGATCGGAATGAGGGTGGATCAGGCCCTGGCTGAACTGGAGACTTTCATCAACCATGCCGCCGCTGCCGGCCTGCCGGAAGTGCGGGTCATCCACGGCATCGGCACCGGCCGCCTGCGGGATGCGGTGCGGGAAGAGCTGGAACGGCATCCGCTAGTGGAAGCGCAGCGACCGGGAGAACCGCACGAAGGGCGCGATGGCGCAACGGTTGTTACCCTGAAAAACTGACCGGTCCGGGCTTATCCGATCCTGACCGAACGCATCGAGATCGACCCCAGCGGCAGCCCCTCGGCAAAGAACGATACCGGCTCGCCTGGCTGCTGCAGCGCCAGGATGTACAGCAGCGGCAGGTAGTGCTCGCTGGTCGGTATCGAAAGCCGGGCCGCCTCTCCCAGCGCCGGATAGGCCACCAGCCGGTCATGCTGCCCATTTGCGATCAGCTCCGCCGCCAGCGTATCGAACTCCGTCGCCCAGTGGTACGGTTCGCGGGCATCCCACTGCAACAGCCGCAGGTTGTGAACCAGGTTGCCGCTGCCGACGATCAGCACCCCTTCCCGCCGCAATGCCTGCAGCTCACTCCCCAGGTCGTAGTGAAAGCGTGGATGCTGGCTGCGGTCCAGGCTGAGCTGCACGGTCGGGACGTCAGCCTCCGGATACATGCGCCGCAGCACCGACCAGGCCCCGTGGTCCAGCCCCCAGGAATAGCCGTCGTCCAGCCGCACCGCGGTAGATGTAACCAGCGAATGTACCCGTTCGGCCAGCTCCGGTGAGCCGGGAGCCGGGTAGCGAACCTGGTACAATTCGTCGGGAAAGCCGTAGAAATCATGAATCGTCTTGGGCTGCGCCATGGCGGTCACGAAAGTCCCCTCGGTCTCCCAGTGGGCCGAGATGCACAGGATGGCCTTCGGTCGCGGAATCGAAGCGGCCGCAGCGCGCCAGGCCGCGGCGTAGCCGTTATCCTCGATCGCATTGATCGGGCTGCCGTGGCCGATAAAGAGGGCCGGCATAAGATCGTTTGCCGTACTCATTTCTTCACCTCCCACACCGTCAATTCAGCCAACGTATGCTGGAACTTCCTGCCGGTATCCCGGATCACGAACGGCACGTCGCGCGGCTCGCCCAGCAGACGGAAGTGCGCTGACAGCGCCTCCTTAAGCCCATCCAGGGTCCAGACCGGCTCGCCCGCCTCGCGGTAGCCCCCCAGCCACTCCTCTTTTTTGGTGTACTCTTCCAGCCAGGTGTAGGGGGAGGTGATCACCAGCAGGCCGACCGGATTGATCCGTTCGTGGATGCTGGAGAGGAATTTGCGCGGCGAGTAGAGCCGGTCGATCAGGTTGGCCGCCAGTACCAAATCGTAACCGCTGAACTTCTCCGGCAGGTTGCAGGCATCGGCCTGGTAGAAACGCACCCGTTCGCGCACTGCGTCCAGTCCCAGCTCGGTCAGTCCGATCTCGTGAAACGATACGATCTCGCCCTCCTCCGGCAAGGCGTAGCGCAGATAACCTTCGTCGCGCATGCGGGTCGCCAGACGGAAAAAGCGGGTCGAGAAGTCCAGACCGGTCACCTGCTCAAAACCGCCCCTGGCCAGCTCGAAAGACGCCCGGCCGACGGCACAGCCCAGATCCAGCGCATGCGCTTTCTGGCGCCCCTGCATGGCTGCCAGCGCCACATCGGCACAGGCCACTGCGAAGTTTGGGACGCCGAAATGCACCGGACCATAGTGGGCATCGCAATATTGAGATGCCAGAGTATCGGACTCGTACTGATCCTGATGAATCTCAATCGGTGCGGAGCTTTCCACGTAGCGGAAGCCGGCATGCTGGAAAAAGTGGCGCCGGAAGGCGTAACGCGAATCGCGCGTCGCTTCGTTGCCGGTGGAGATCCAGGAACCGCCTTTGATCAGGTTATGCCTGGTATCGAAGGTCGGGGTGGAAAAGTCGTCGTACCAGGGGTGAATCCGGAAGCCGTGGAAGGGATAGATCGGTGTTTCGGTCCATTGCCAGACGTTGCCCAATATGTCAAAGAAATCGCCGGTCTTGAACTTGTCGACCGGGCAGGATGAACACCACTGCTCCAGGTTGATATTGCCGGGCGCCTTTTCCCAGTAGGGTTGGTCCGGAATCTCGCACACATCCCTCAAGCGGTTCCACTCGTCTTCGGTCGGCAGGCGGATAAAAGTTCCGGTCTTTTCAGCCTTCCAGTTGCAGAAGGCCTTGGCCTCAAGGTAATTGACCTCCACCGGCCAATTCCAAGGCAGTTCGATCTCACTGGCCATCGTGCGCAATCTCCAACCGTCACCGGACTTGATCCAGAACAGTGGATAATCGGCTTTTTTGAACTCGCGCCAGCTCCAGCCCTCCTCGCTCCACCACTTCTGTTCCCGGTAGCCGCCGGCCTCTACGAATTCCAGAAACTCCCGGTTGGAGACCAGCTGCCGGGCAGCCTTGAAACCCGGCACCTCCGTCTCGTGCAGTCCGTATTCGTTATCCCAGCCGTAAAGCGGGTGTCCGGAGGATTTGCCGAGGGTCACCTTTCCGCCAGGCACATTCAGAAGCCGGTTTGCCGGCGGTTCTCCGGTCTCTGCACAGATATCCCAGAAGGGGAGCTGCACCACCTGGCTGATCGGCAACTGGCGGATCAGCACCGAGGAGGTTTCCAGGTGGATGCGCTCGTGCTCGATTCCCATCATGATCGCCCACCAGGGTGATTCCCAGGTGATCGGCAGGGTCAGCGGCAGGCTGCGGATCAACCCGTCCATCAACTGGCGGACCTGGTCGCGGTACTCCTTGACCTGCTGGCGGGTCGGCCAGTCGTAGTGGGATTCGTCCAGGTCATCCCAGGACATCTCGTCAACACCCACGGCGAACATAGATTCATAGCGGGGGTTGATGCGTTTGTCGATAACCCTGGCGACGGTCAGCTTGTTGATGAAGAAAGTAGCAGTGTGACCATAGTAGAAGATCAGCGGGTGGCGCAACCGATCGGCCCGCAGGCAGAAAGTGTCATCATGCTTGAGCGTTTCATACAGTTTTTCATCGATGTCGAAGGTGGCATGAAAGTAATTCAGGATCTCGGAGCGCTTCTGTTCCGGATCACCCTGATCGAGGATTATTGTGCGGGTTTTTCTCAATTCCATTTACGTCCTCCCATCTACAAAGCGGATTGCTGAAATAATTTGGCGGCGGCTATCTAATTGTAACGGATTAATTCACTTCAAACAATCAGGCCGGTTTATTTTTACCCGCGATAATCCATAAAAATAATATTGTTTAATTGTTAATCTATGCTAAATTCAAAACCATACTTTGCCAGATAAAATATAAAGCAAGCTGCCTCACTTCATAAACCTCACACCATAAAAAGGAGGAAATCATCATGGGCATGCTAAAAGAATTCAAGGAATTCGCGGTAAAGGGAAATGTTGTTGACATGGCGGTAGGTGTCATTATCGGAGCAGCTTTCGGCAAGATTGTCACCTCCCTGGTCGGCGATGTAATAATGCCTCCGATTGGTGTCGCAATGGGGGGTGTCGACTTTTCCAGCCTGGCGATTATCGTACAGGAAGCCGTTGATAAAAAACCGGCTGTGGTAATCAGCTACGGGAAGTTTCTGCAGACAGTCATAGATTTCATAATCATTGCCTTTGTCATTTTTATGGCGATAAAAGCAATTAACTCCCTCAAGAAAAAAGAGGCGGAGGCTCCTGCGGCGCCGGCTGCACCACCCAATCAGGAACTGTTGCTTGCAGAAATAAGAGATCTGCTCAAAAACAAATAGCATCGCTGAAATACTTCCATCTGGAGCATTTCACGGGTCACAAAACGGGAGCGGCATACGCCTTTCCCGTTTTTTTGTGCACGAGCGCCTCGTTATGCACAAATTTTTAGTGAACTGGATCTGTTTGTGGAGTTGTGCTCCGAAAATCCACTAGAGCTGTATTTCGGATACCTCTCGGCATTTTGTTAATCAGTCGCGGCAGACAACATTATTGCGCTGCACGACCTTGATATCACCGGATGTCATGTCATAAACCCAGCCGTGGACGGCAAGCTTACCCTGGTTCATGGCGTTGCGGACAAAGGGATATTCCTGCAAGTGTTCCAACTGCAGCCGGACATTTTCCTCCACAATCAGGTTCATGCGCTGCTCGGGCGGAATTGTAAAATAAAGTTCCAGAAGTTTGTCGTCCACCCGTTCCTTGGCCTTATAGGCATTGTTCAGCCAGATCGGAATGTAGCGGTCTTCGTCATTGTCTTCGTCAAGAGCAGCGATCCCGCCGCAGCCGTAATGCCCACAGACAATTATATCCGGAATCTGCAGATGGTTGATTGAAAACTCCAGCACCGCGGAGAGGTTCCAGTCGTTGGTTGCGACAATATTGCCCACATTGCGGTGAACGAATATCTCGCCCGGCCTGGTCTGGGTAATCGTGTTGACCGGCACGCGGGAGTCTGAACAGCCGATCCACAGCACCGTCGGACGTTGGTGTTTTGCAAGTTCGGCAAAATAATCCCGTTCCTTGTCAAAAACATCGGTGACAAACCTACGGTTACCATCCAGGAGTGTGCTGATCATAATCCCTCCGCCCTGTTCCTGTTTTATCTCCACGTCATAAGCCAGTCTAAGGTAAAACAATGTCCGCCGCAATCTATAATTCCGGTTATGAATACGGATTCGATTCAATTTTTTCTGGACGAACGATCAACTCTCCCGTACTCTTAACAGTTGCAGTACTACCAAAATAAATGAGGTACAAACCAATGGCACAGGCAGAAAAAGGCAACATGGTAACAATCAACTTTACCGGCACACTGGAAGACGGTACGGTTTTCGATTCGACTCTTGAGGCAATGGAATGTGACGACGAAGAATGCTGTGATGATGGCTGTAACGATGATGATGAGTGTGGTTGCGGCAACCACGAAATTGGCCCGATGACTTTCGTTCTGGGGGAATCAGTCCTGTTCCCGAAGATTGATGAAGCGATCGTCGGAATGTCGCCCGGTGAGAAAAAAACGATCCAGATTGCCGCAGCAGATGCTTTCGGCGAATATGACAAGGAGCAGATCTTTACCGTGCCACGCGGCGATCTTCCGGATGATCTCGTACCTGTAGTCGGCGACGAACTGGTTCTTGCCAATGAGGATGACGAGGAAATCGGCGTAGTCGTGCTGGAAATAAACGAAGAAGAAGTGACCTTCGACGGCAATCACCCGCTGGCGGGGGAGGATGTGACGTTTGAAATAGAACTAGTGAGCATCGGATAACCTTCCGAAAACCTTGCCTGTCACTCCAATTCCAGATCGAGGATGATATCAAGGTGCTAGGATTGAGGCTCCGAGGCGTACATTTCAGTACGTTGAGGAGCCGAAGACGAGCCAACGCAGATAGGGCTTTGATATGGAAATGGAATAAACTGATGCAAAGAAGGGCGGCCAATTGGTCGCCCTTCTCTTTTGATCAACTGGAGGAGTATACACGAATATTTTTTTTTGCAACAGTCTGGTAATAGCTACGGCAAACAATTATAGTGTAACCAAGGTGGCGCCACCTGAAACAATAACGCCAGATGAAGGAGGTAGAGACAATCGAGTTTGTTTCATACCGACAGAATTT
>CAYWJJ010000103.1:0-11700 GCA_964458105.1 uncultured Geobacter sp. | reverse complement strand
CATCAAAATGTTCAATTTAGCCAGTTACCAACAGACAACTGCGGAAGATGGGTTAGCTATCCGTCTTTGTAAGTGGTCTTCGGTTCAACATGTTATTGAGCGGTTCACGCGCACGCGCGCGTGAACCGCTCATCTTCCCAAATGGAACATTTATTCCCAAAAAATAACTGGTCAATCAACTCACACCCTACCCCACCAACCACATCGCCACGTCACGACTGAAAAACTCCTCCAGCGGAATCCCCGCCCCACCAACCAACATCACTTTTGCCGCAGGGTAGCGCTGCTTAAAACGTGCAAGTCCTGACACAGCCCCACTTCTGCCGCTTTTTACTTCAATGGCCCAGACATCCACCCCTCTGGTAACGACAAAGTCAACCTCATGATTGCCTTCCCGCCAGTAGGTAATTCCGTACTCCACCGAATTGAGGCTATTGCAGAGATGCGCTCCAACGGCGTTTTCCACCAGCCGTCCCCACCAGATCGTGTCCGCAACGGTATCACGGAAACTTTTTACGGATAGCGCATTGACCAGCGCATTATTCCACATGACAAGCTTCGGGCTGCTGCCCCGTTTACGCTGAATACCCATGGAGAAAAGTTCCAGTCCGCTGATCAGAAATGCCGATTCCAGTAATCTCAGGTAATGCGCCAGGGTAGTGGTATTGCCGGCATCATGAAGCTGGCCGAGCATTTTGGTATAGGAAACCGACTGGGCCGGAAGCGCGGCGGCCAACCCGAACAAGTGCCGCAACAAAACCGGCTTGGCAACCTTCGACATCTGGAGTACATCGCGAGCCAACACGGTCTCGATCAAAGAATCAGTCACATAGCGTTTCCAATCGCTTTCCGTTTCAATAAAAACCGCGGCCCCCGGATAACCACCAAAATAAAGCCACTGCTGCAGGTTCCAGCCAAAAGCTTCCCGGCACTCGGCAAAAGCCCAGTGGGAACAACGGTGCAGAAAAAAACGTCCGGCCAGGCTTTCGGTCAAACCTTCCTGCATCATCAATGCGGATGAACCAAGGATCAGCAGACGAATATCCGGACCGGCCTGTCGACTGTCCCATAACAGTTTTAGAGTTTCACTCCAACCGCGCACCTTCTGCAACTCGTCAAGCACAAGCAACACTGGTGATCCGCTAACGATTGCTTCTCCGACAGATCGACGCCATTGGGTTTCGATCCAGCTGGAATCGAGCGGGATTGGGCTGTCTGCCGTAGCATAGATTGAAGGAATGCCGATTGATTCTTGTATTTGGCGGGCAATTGTGGTCTTGCCTACCTGCCTGGGACCAATCATTACATGAATGACAGATGTGGGGCGGGATAGCATTGCACACAAGGAAGATGTCAGTGGGCGTTTATATGTCATAACCAACCAATACCACTAGCTAAAACCATTTTCAACCAATTTTACTCAATGATTGAGTATTTTTACTCAGTCATTGAGCAAAACATTTTATACCGACTCCAAAAACAACGCTCTCACTCACACCCGCTCATACGGCTCGAACAGCCGCTTGTACTCATCCAGCGCAAAACGGTCGGTCATGCCGGCGATGTAGTCGCAGACCACCCGCTGCAGGCCGAAGCGCTCCAGGCGGGACTGGTATTTGGGGGGCAGCAGGTTCGGGTAACGCTGGTAGGTTTCGAACAGGCGGGTGATGAAGATTTCGGCCTTGACCCGCATCTTGTCGACCTTGTGATGGCGGTACAGGTTCTGGAACAGGAAACGCTTCAGCTCCAGGTTGCGGGCGGTGACCGGATCGCTGAAATGAACCACGGCACGGTTGACACGCCGCAGATCGCTGACTGAATTAATATCATGTTGTTTCAGGTTGTTGCATATTGTTTCACAGAGATCGTTGATCAGCAGACCGATCAGAGCGCTGATGGTCTGGTACACGAGGCGTTTGTCATCGATGGACGGGTATTTCTGGCGCACTCCGGCACTGACTTCCCGCCACAGCTCGACCTGCTCCAGCATGGCAATCGTGATATAGCCCGATTTGAGGCCGTCGTCGATATCGTGGTTGTTGTAGGCGATTTCGTCGGCATAGTTGATGATCTGCCCCTCGATCGACGAGACCACCCCCGGCATGAATTCGGCCATGGTTTCGACCGGGGCATCGTAGGGGGAGGAATGCTTGATGATCCCCTCGCGCACCTCCCAGGTCAGGTTCAGGCCGTTGAAGCCGGGATAGCGCTCCTCCAGCTCGTCCACGACCCGGAAGGACTGCAGGTTGTGCTCGAAGCCGCCGCTGCCCTGCATCAGGCGGTTCAGCACCTCCTCGCCGGTATGCCCGAAGGGCGTATGCCCCAGGTCGTGCGAGAGGGCCAACGCCTCGGTCAACTCCTCATTCAGGCGCAGTCGTCGGGCGATGGCCCGGCCGATCTGGGCTACTTCCAGCGAGTGGGTCAGGCGGGTCCGGTAATAATCCCCCTCATGGTTGACGAAAACCTGGGTTTTGTACTCCAGACGACGGAAGGCGGCGCAGTGGATGATGCGGTCGCGGTCGCGCTCGAAGGCGGGGCGGTTGTCGCGGAACTCCTCGGCATGCTTGCGCCCCAGTGAAGCGGCGCTGGTGCAGGCGTAGCCGGCCAGGTCGCTGCGTTCGGTGGATTCGGTCATAACGGCTCCTTGAAAGAGTAAGGGGCGAAGCAGATCAGATCCGCTTCGCCCCTTTTACAAGCAGACAGACGATTACCCAATACAGCAGACGTTCTGTTCCCTGGCCGCCTTGGTTTCATCAAGCCTGCCGACCGGCGTAGTGACCGGCGCATCGCGCAGCAGCTGCGGATTGGTTTCGGCCGTAACGGCAGCCTCGATCATGACGTCGATGAAGGCATCCATGGTGGCCTTGCTCTCGGTCTCGGTCGGCTCGATCATGATCGCTTCCTTGACGATCAGCGGGAAGTAGACCGTGGGCGGGTGATAGCCCTTGTCGATCAGGAATTTTGCGATATCGATGGCATGCACGCCATGCTCCAACTGCTTGCTGGCCGAAAAGACGCACTCATGCATGCAGGTCATATCGTAGGGCAGGTCGTAGTAGGCCTTGAGCCGTTCCTTGATGTAGTTGGCGTTCAGCACCGCCTGTTCCGAAACCTGGATCAGCCCTTCGCGCCCCAGCATGATGATATAGGCATAGGCCCTGGCCATGATCGAGAAGTTGCCGAAGAAGTTGGCGGTGCGGCCGATCGAAGCGGCTTGCTGGTCCTGAAACAGGAATTGTCCGTCATCGTCCATGATTATGCGCGGCTGCGGCAAAAACGGGATCAGCGCTTTCTTGACCCCGACCGGGCCGGCGCCGGGACCGCCGCCGCCGTGGGGTGTGCCGAAGGTTTTGTGCAGGTTGACATGGATCACGTCAAAACCGACATCGCCCGGCTTGACCTTGCCCATGATCGCGTTCAGGTTGGCGCCGTCGTAGTACATCAGCGCGTCATGGCTGTGGGCGATATCGCTGATCTCCTTGATGTGCGGATTGAAGAGACCCAGCGTGTTGGGGCAGGTCATCATGACCGCCGCCACTTCGTCGGTCATGGCCTTCTTGAAAAGTTCGATATCCATGTCGCCGTAGGGCGCGGTCGGCACGGTGATGATCTCGTAGCCGGCAATGGCGGCCGAAGCCGGGTTGGTGCCATGCGACGAATCCGGAACCACCACGTATTTCTTTTTGGCCTTGTTGCCCTTGGCAGCGTGATAGGCGGCAATCAGCAGGATGCCGGTCATCTCGCCATGGGCGCCGGCCAGCGGCTGTGTGGTGACTTCGTCCATGCCGGTGATGTCGGCCAGCATCTGCCCCAGGTCATAAAGCATCCCCAAACTGCCCTGGCAGAAATCGACTCCGCCCGGCAGCAGGGCCGTCATCGGATGAAAACCGGCAAACAGGCCGGCTGCGTTTTCCAGCACCTTGGCGTTGTATTTCATCGTGCAGGAACCGAGCGGATAGAAATTGGTATCCAGCGAGTAGTTGCGGCGGGACAGATTGGTGAAATGCCGCACCAGATCAAGTTCCGAAACCTCGGCCAGAGCGGCCGACTCCCTGCGCAACAGGTTGTCCGGCAGCGCGGCGGCGGCCGGCACATCCGAAACCGGCAACTTGACTCCCCGTCGTCCGGCTACGGATTGTTCATAGATCAATTGCATACTGCCACCTCCAGCTCCTTGACCAAGCGGTCGATCTCTTTCTTGGAACGCTTCTCGGTCACCGTCACCACCAGACAGTTCTCCGAGCCCTGGTAATATTGCCCCAGCGGCACGCCGGCCATGATCCCCCTCTTGAGCAGCTCCGCCACGACTCCATCGGCCGGTTTCGGGAGGAAGATCGTAAATTCATTGAAGGTCGCGACGCTCTGCAGCACCGTCACGCCCGGAATCTTCAGCAGTTGCGCCTTGGCATATTCGGCCTTGTCGCGGTTCAGGCGGGCCATGTCCACCAGCCCTTGCCGGCCGATCGAAGACAGGAAGATCAGGCCGCGCAGGGCGCACAGTCCCTGGTTGCTGCAGATATTGGAAGTGGCCTTGTGGCGCTTGATGTGCTGTTCGCGGGCCTGAAGGGTCAGTACAAACCCACGTCGTCCCTGCTTGTCAACCGTCTCGCCGATGATGCGGCCCGGCATGTTGCGGATGTAGGCCTTTTTGGCGGCGATGAAGCCAAAAGACGGACCGCCAAAGGAGAGCGGGTTGCCCAGGCTCTGGCCGTCGCCGACGGTGATATCGACTCCCATCTCGCCCGGGCTTGCCAGCAGGCCCAGCGAGATCGGATAGACCGAGGCGATCAGCAGTGCCTGCACGGCGTGGATCTGCTGCGCCAGCGCACTGAAATCCTCCACGCAGCCGAAGAAGTTCGGGTTCTGCACCAGCACCGCCGCCACGTTTTCATCCAGCATACCGGCCAGTTCGTCCCGGTTGAGGGTGCCGTCCAACGGCGCGATCTCGACCACTTCCACGTCCAGGTTGTAGAGATAGGTCTTCAGCACCTGGCGGGAAAAGGGGTTGACGCAGCCGTCGACGATGATCTTGTTGCGGCCGGTCACGCGCAGCGCCATCATGGCCGCTTCGGCACAGGCGGTACCGCCGTCGTAGAGCGAGGCGTTGGAGACGTCCATGCCGGTCAGCCGGCAGATGGCGGTCTGGTACTCGAACAAGGCCTGCAGGGTACCCTGCGAACACTCGGGCTGGTAGGGGGTATAGGCGGTGTAGAACTCGGCCCGGCCGGACAGGTGATCGACAGCGGCCGGGATGATATGGTCATAGTACCCGCCGCCGACGAAGGCCGTCAGGTCGCCGCTGTTATCAGCGGCAATCGACTTCATCCGGTCCAGGGTTTCGAACTCGGACAGGCCGGGGGGCAGATTGAAGGTCTTGGCCCGCAGCTCGGCCGGAATCGGGGAAAAGAGCTCCTCGACAGTGGCAACCCCGATCGCGGAGAGCATTTGCTGGATCTCTTCAGGTGTGTGTGGACAGTAGTGGCTGTCGTTCATATGTAAATATCTCCCGTAGAGGCGATTCTTGTAATCGCCCGTCATAGGGCAAACACGAGGTTTGCCCCTACAATGTCTTCAAATATTCGTTGTACTGGTCCTGAGTCATCAGGTTTTTCAGTTCGGCTGAATCAGCAATTTCAATTTCGACCATCCAGGCCTTCTCTTCGGCGCTCTCATTGACGATCTCGGGGGTAGCATCCAGATCATTGTTGACAGCGGTAACTTTGCCGGAAAGTGGCGAAAAGATGTCGCTGGCGGCCTTGACCGACTCGATCGCGGCCAGCACTTCGAACTGCTTGACGGTTTTGCCTATTTTGGGAAGTTCTACAAAAGTGATGTCTCCCAGTTCATGTGCGGCGTGTTCACTGATGCCGACCTTGCCGGTTGCGCCCGCCACCTTGATCCATTCGTGCTCTTTAGTGAAATAAATATCTGCCATGTCTGCATACCTCCGTGGGTGTAATATTCAAATTTAACGGCGACACTCTACTGGATTTGAAGCGCAATGTAAACAGCCCGTACAGTGACGGGCTGAATATATTCAATACTTGAGATGGCCCTGCATAGCGGCAGCCAACTGTTCTTTTCTACGATTGTGCCGCTTAGAATTTGTAGACGAAACTTAATCCCAACAGGTGGATGTCGGAATTGTAGGTGCCGTTAGCGATAGGGGCACCACCGGCTGCATTGTTTTTGCTGCGCTCTTCCTGCAACTGGTAGGCGTAGCTGACGGCCAGCTTGATCTGATTGAACTTCATGTCTGTGCCAACACAGAACAGGTGGGTGTTGGAGTCGGGAACGGCAGGTTCGAAAGTATCGTCCGGAACCGGGTTCCAGCCGTACAGGTAGCCCCCCAGCAGGGTGAATGTGTCATTCAGACGATATTTGCCACCAACATTGACGGCAAAGGTGTCGTGCCAGTTTTTAGCAGTGACGGAGGTCGTACCCCCACCAATAGGCTTGTCGAACTCAACTTTTAATTCCTTGTAAGAACCCCAGTCCTCCCAGCGGAAGCCTGATTCCAGCGTCAATCTATCAGTTGCTTGATACGCGACACCAGCCAGAAGTTGACGTGGAAGTGTAATTTTTGTCTTGGCGCTCGTGTTCGGCATATTGGCAGTCAATATACCGTCAAACGGAGCCGGAGCAGCAGGGATACCAAAGTTGACATTGCCGTTAATCTCAACCTCGACTTCGCTCCGGTATGATACTCCGGCAGAGATGCCATGACCTGCATCGTAGGCCAGACCCAGATTATATCCGAATCCGGTGCCGTCTCCCTTGAACTTCTGGTTGGCATCGAAAAGTCCCAACTGGGATAGATTGACCTTGTTTTCCAGCGACGCGTCCAGATAAATCACGTCCAGACCGGCCGCGAAAGAGAGCGCCGGAGTAACCCGGTAAGAGACCACCGGGTTGAAGTTGTAGGTCTCGATCGTTGATTTGGTGGCAAGATATCTGCCTTCCCAATTTCCGTTCCACTCCGTCCCCAGACCGAAGGGGTTGAAAATGCCCAGTCCGGCGCTGATTTTGTCATTGAAGGCATGGCTGACATAAAACGTGCTGGGATAGTAGAGGGAATCTTCCGTTGACGCAGTGGCTCCGTTAGCCGAACTCCTGAAATTTCTGGACGGGAACAACAGGGTTGTGCCCACTTCAATCTGAGTGCCGGAAAGTTTGTTGAGCAGCGCCGGATTGAAGAATATTGCCGACGGTTCATCGGTGTGGGCGACAACCGCATCCGCCTGTCCAAGTGCCGAAGCACCCTGGGTAAAAATACCGAAGCCGGAGCCATGGGCGGATGTGGCAGCACAGATAGCCGCCAGCAGCACAGCTGACGTCAGGAAAACCGATTTCTTATGATCAAGTTGCATAAACCCTCCAGTCGATCGATGAAACAACATAATGCAATCATACAGCACATGATCATGCGGCCTATCCATCGGCATTTAAAGCCACATATACAACCGTTTTCGGCCAGATCAGCTCCTTAATGAACCACCACTGTAAAACGGCAACTCGCACACTACCGCTTCCATGCTGACCCGCTCATGACAGATTGTCAGCGGTGTTTCCAGCGGATAATCACCGGAAGAGACAAAACCGATCCCGATGCCGCATCCAAGCATCGGCGAAAAAACGCCGCTGGTGACACTACCAACCGCCTGGCCTCCGGACAGGATTTCGTAATGGTGGCGGGGCGAACGGCGGCTTGAAACCTTGAAGGCGATTTTCTGTTTCGAAATGCCGGCTTCCTGCTGGAGCAGCAAAGCATCCTTCCCGACAAAGTTCTTCTCAAAATTAACAAAAGCTCCCAGACCGGCTTCCAATGGTGTTGTAGCTTCGTCAATATCACTGCCATACAATGAATAACCCACCTCAAGACGAAGCACGTCACGCGCTCCCAGGCCGGCCGGCTTCACACGTTCGTCCTGCAGCAGCAGATCCCAGAGCTGGCATACTTTTTCAGCGGGGATGAATATCTCGTAGCCCAGTTCGCCGGTATAACCGGTGCGGCTGACAATCGCCTCGACGCCTAGAATATTCATTGTAATGAACTTGAAATACGGAATTGCAGCAACCTGGTCCCCAAAGGCATCCACCATGACCTCGCGGGCAAGCGGACCCTGAATGTCCAGCTTACCGGTCTGGTCGGTAATATTGGTGAATGAGCCGCCCCGAAGGCGCTGCGTGATAACCGCAAAATCATTGACAGCGGTTGCGGCGTTAACGACAATCATGACCTTGTCCTCCGCCAGGCGGAAAACGATCAGATCGTCAATGATGCATCCCTTGTCATTCAGCAGAAAACCATAGCGCGACCTTCCAACCGGAATTGTCTTGACCGAGAAAGTAAAGACATCTTCCAGGCCGCCCGACTCCAAGTCTCCCTGAAAGAGGAACTCTCCCATATGGCAGATATCGAATAGCGCCGCTTTCTGCCGGCACCAGGCGTGCTCTGCGATGATTCCCTCGTACTGAATCGGCATGTCCCATCCGCCGAAGGGCGCCATCAATGCCTTGAGATCACGATGCCTGCTATTGAGCGGTGTCGCAGCTGTTTGTTCTTCCATATTGAATTCTCCCTGACTGATTTAGTTGTGGTACGGATACGATTTGACATTGGATTTTTTTGAATTGTGCCTTGTTTTTTTCCGAGTAACTTCGGCAATCGAAAATACATCTGCCAGCTGCATCTTCCAGATGCCCTCTTCATGGGTCAACTTGAACTCACGGGTGCTTGAATACGCAGGGATAGCTGTTCCCTCCAGACCAACCTTGGCATACACGGTTGCCTCGGTGCGTTTTTCATTCAATACCCTGAAGTTTTCCATCTTTTGCCAGCAGCAGGCCGGGCGGATGGAGGTTTCGCGCATTTTTTTGACAAAAATTTCGCGGGAAGTTTTTCCACGATGGGCCAAGCGGTCGAAGAGCTGTTCATAGCGACCATCCCGCCACAGATCGAGAGTTTCAGACATTGATAGTTCCAATACTGAAGCAGGTTCGTCGGCAAAAACCGGAATGGCCGTTGCGAGCATTAAAAACAGGGTTATAACGGCAAAAAAACTGGAACAAAGTTTCATTACTCCCCACCTCCATTTTTTTGCATCCTAGTTCAAATGAAACTTGCGCGCAACTTCTAAAATTAGAATTTCATTTGCTAAATTCTGATGCTTGAAAAATACGGCTAATGAAGTAGAGCGAAACGATTAGATGCGCCTGCTGCTGCAAAAAAACGGGCTCCCAAGATCGATAAATCCCGGGAGCCCATCGTTTTTGATCAATCTGTTTTGGACGGAATTAAAGCGATCTGTCGCCAGCCTCTGCAAACAACCTCAGTTTTGCCATCATTTTATCGAATTTTGCCGGTTTCAGAGATTGCGGTCCGTCCGATGAGGCGTGTTCCGGGTCGGGATGCACCTCCACTATCAGACCGTCAGCGCCGGCAGCCACGGCCGCATAACACATCGGAGCGACATAATGATGATTACCGGTACCGTGCGAAGGATCAATTACTACCGGCAGATGAGTTTTTGCCTTCAGAACCGGTATGGCGGAAAGGTCAAGAGTATTGCGGGTGGCCGTTTCAAAAGTGCGTATGCCGCGCTCACATAGAATGACCGATTGATTTCCCTCGCTCATGATGTACTCGGCGCTCATCAGAAACTCCTGAATCGTCATCGCCATGCCTCGTTTCAGCAGAACCGGTTTCCCCAATTGGCCGACCTTTTTCAGTAGAGCAAAGTTCTGCGAATTGCGAGCCCCAATCTGGAGAATATCGGCATATTCGGCAACCAGGTCGGCAGTTTCCGGATTGATGACTTCTGTCACGAATGGAAGTCCGGTCAGTTCGCGCGCTTTTGCCAGCAACTTCAGGCCCTCCTCTTCAAGCCCCTGGAAAGAGTAGGGAGATGTGCGCGGTTTGAAAGCGCCGCCTCGCAATATGTGGGCACCTGATTTTTTAACCGCAAAGGCAGAATCAATAATCTGCTGCTCACTCTCGACCGAGCAAGGACCGGCCATAATTATGACCTGTGTTCCACCAATAACAACATCGTCACTGATTTTCACCAAACTGGACTCCTTCTTGACCTCTTTCGAAGCCAATTTGTATGGCTGCAGAATCGGCACGACATTCTCTACGCCATGCAGTGATTCCAGTGCCTGCAGTACCGCCTTGCCGCGTTCGTCTCCGATAGCGCCAATCACATCCCGCGTTTCGCCGTGGATCACATGCGGCTTGTAACCCAACTCTTTTATCCGCTTCAGCACCTCGTCCCTGTCCTTCTTTGCAGCACCTGTCTTCATGACAACAATCATTTCCCTGCTCCTCTCCCACAAACAATTCGGGCCGGAAGTATTCCCCCCGGCCCTGGCTGTACTAATGATTCCGACAGCAAAAAACCGGGGAGACTTTCGTCTGCCCCGGTTCGTGGTTTTGTGTAGTAGCTTCCTTGCTTACACCTGTACCCGGGCAGACGGCCTGAAATAAAAGCCGAACCAAAAGTAAAAGTTATAAGCTGTAAAGAAGCGGTTAGTGTTCATGGGAAGATACTAAAACATAACTGAATGCCTGTTGTCAAGAGCTCTGTCGAATATTTATGCAGTCAGCTCATCAACCACTTTGACGAGATTCGGAAGATCCGGTTTGGTCAAAATGCAGTTGGCGCCCAGATTGATCCATTTCCGTTTATTGTCTTCGGAAGCCAGGGAAGAAAAAATGGCGACCGGCAAGTCTTTCAAAGAATCTTCCTTGCGCACCAGCGAAGTCAGATGCAAACCATCCATCTGCGGCATTTCAACATCAGTGATCAGCATTTGGATGTAATTCTGGAATGTACTGCCTTCCTGCGCAGCTTTCTGAATAGTTTGCTGAATTATGCTCCATGCCTCAGCCCCGTTTTCTGCTTCCGTGACAAGGTAGCCGGCCGACCGCAGGCTGCCGCAGAGTGTTTTGCGTATAAATACCGAATCATCGGCAACCAGGATAGTTCTTTGGGCCCGTTCCGGATTGGATTCCATACGCAATAACATTATCTCGTCAAGCGGTTTCAGGGCACTCTCCGAACAGAGCTCGGCCACTATTTTTTCGAAATCGAGCACCAGTATGATTCTGTTATCCATCTTGACCAGTCCGGTCACCTGGTCGCTGTGTACCGATTTGGATGGCGGCTCGACATTCTTCCAGGAAATCCGGTATATGCGGGAAACCGAATGAACCAGCACCCCCACCATGATATTGTTGAATTCCAGCACAACCACCCGGTCGGCCACCAGATCACCGGTATCCTTGCTCAGAACTTTTGCCAGGTTGATGATCGTGATGACCTTGTCACGCAGCTTGATCATCCCTTCGACACCCGGCTTGGCATTCACCACCCTTGACATCTGCGGCAGCCTGATAATCTCGCGCACTTTGGCCACATTAACCCCATAGTAACAGGGCACAACATTAGCGTGCGAATCCACCTCATCTATCCTGAACTCGACAATTTCCAATTCGTTGGTGTCGCTCTCCAAAAGGATTTTACTTTGTTCCATGGAGCCCGCCTTTCATTTAAAAATATGCAGCAGTATAGCACGATTTTATTAAAAACAAAGTGACATACATTAAAATATCACGCTTAATGAACAATTATAGCTAAACTTTGATGCCTCGGCGAAAGCTCGATTTGCTGTTAACTGACTGATATTATTTAGTAA
>CAYWJJ010000102.1:0-12003 GCA_964458105.1 uncultured Geobacter sp. | reverse complement strand
CTTTGAGCGGTTCACGATTTTGAAAGCCCCCACCTCTGGTGGGGGATGTTTACTCTTTTGCTGCACACATTACTCGATGCGTTAAAATTATCTTAACATTATTTAGAAATTTGACCATGCTAATTTTTCTGGTAGACTGAGCATACTAAAAGCTGGAGGGTGACCATGAAAGAAGCCATGTTTTATGAACTGGAGGGCGGCGACAATGTGCGTTGCGGTCTGTGCCGGTTCCGGTGCCTGATTGGCAATGGAGCGCGTGGCATCTGCGCTGTTCGTGAAAACAGGAATGGTAAGCTCTACAGCCTGGTCTACGGCAAACTTTGCGCAGAGCACGTGGATCCGATCGAGAAAAAGCCGCTTTTCCACGTCATGCCTGGAACACGTTCCTACTCCATTGCCACGGTGGGGTGTAACTTCCATTGCCGCCACTGCCAGAACTACAGTATCTCCCAGGTGGATCGTAAAGCGCCTGTCCGGGGCAGCGAGCGGTCACCGCAAGAGATCGTGCATAAGGCTGTTGAAAATGATTGCCGTTCGATTTCCTACACCTATACCGAGCCGACCATCTTCTTCGAGTATGCCTATGATACCGCCCGACTCGCCCGGGAGGCCGGACTTAAAAACGTATTCGTCACCAACGGTTACATCACAAGGGATGCGCTGGTGGCCATTGCCCCCTTTCTCGATGCGGCCAATATCGATTTGAAGGGCTTTAGTGAGGGGTTCTACAGGGATTATGTTCATGCCCGTCTCAACGAAGTGCTTGATTCGATCATCGAGTATCGCAAGCAGGGGATCTGGATCGAACTTACCACCCTGATTATCCCTGGACTGAACGACTCCGATGCTGAACTGCAGGGTATCGCCGATTTCATCGTAACCAATCTGGGTATCGATACCCCCTGGCATGTCAGCCAGTTCTATCCTACCTACAAGCTGACCGACCGGCTGCGGACACCTGTGGCTACTTTGCGAAAGGCGCGTGACATAGGCCTCGCCGCCGGATTGCGCTATGTCTATGAGGGCAATGTTCCAGGTGAAGGGGGCGAGAATACCGTTTGTCCATCCTGTTCGGCCCTGTTGGTCAAACGCTACGGTTTTGCGATCGAGTCAGACAGAATACGCAACGGAGCCTGCCCCGATTGCGGAACTTCCATAGCCGGAATCGGCCTGTGAAATCGTCATATGTGAAGACAATCGAATCCCGGCGCGAGATCATGATCCGGGAAGATCTGATCGGTCGCGGCATCCGGGATCAAGCGGTTATTAAAGCCATGCGCGAGATTCCCCGCGAGAAGTTTGTCGACGAACTGTTACGGGAGCAGGCCTACAATGACAACCCGCTTTCGATCAATGAGGGGCAGACCATCTCTCAACCCTATATCGTGGCATATATGACCGAGGCGTTGGAACTGCGCCCAACCGATCGGGTGCTGGAAATCGGCACCGGCTCCGGTTATGCGGCAGCCGTGCTGAGCCGATTGGTGGAAACCGTACATACGGTCGAGCGTTTGGCAGGTTTGGCGCAGAGTGCACGACAGCGTCTCGACCTGCTCGGCTACACCAATATAGTCGTTCACGAGGGGGACGGCACCCTCGGCTGGCCCGAACATGCGCCCTACGACGCCATAGTCGTCACCGCCGGAGCACCGCAGGTACCGAAGCCTCTTCAGGAACAGCTTGCGGTTGGAGGGCGGCTGGTCATACCGGTCGGTCGCTCCCATGACCTGCAGGTGCTTGTGCGAGTGCGCCGGATTGCCGAACATGATTTTCGCAGCGAAGATTTGTGCGGCGTCCGTTTTGTGCCGCTGATCGGATCTGCCGGGTGGTAACAAGCCCTGGATAGGAATCATGTTACCTTGACCGGAACTTCGGTTTGTTCCATGGAAATTCAAGATCACTGCCATTTGAAATGAAAAAGGCTGCCCCGGATTGGGACAGCCTTTTTGTCAACCGTATGATTCAGCAGCTAGGCTTTCCGGCATTTCCTCCGGTAACCAACCAGTCCGGCCAGGCCAAGGCCAAGTAAAATGAAGGTGCCTGGTTCGGGAACGGGGGCGAGTGTGGCGTTCTTGTCTAGCACAAAACCACTAGTGTCTGCATTTGCAGCACCAGAGAATGTTAATGTAGCAAGAGTAATGGGATCACCACCCACCAGAGGATTCAATGGATTGGTACCATCGTCGAACACTGTGACAGCGACTGATGAACCTGTATCAAAAGATGCTTTATTCATGTAATTCGCGAATAAACCGAAATCTGTTTCGACTAAAAAGAATGGATTTAATGGATCTAATATTATTTTGGGGACTGGTGTAAATAAAGCTGAATTGTAATACAGATCAAAGTTGTATCCATAAAGCGGATTAGGTTCACCATTTGCGACAACCGATACAGAATAAACTCCCAATCCCGAGTCAAATACCGGCGTAGCTTGAACTGTGTACGCGAGTGCCTGTCCACTGAAGAAAAGGGTCCCAATAAGTAATATGATGCTCAAGTATCTCTTCATTTTTTCCTCCTGATCCCGTAGCGGGGTATTTAAGGGGTCGCACCTGCAATAGCGGAAGTGCGGCCCCGGTTTCTGTCAACGGCTGTAATAGCGAACAAGATACGCCAGATCGAGTACGTTGAATGCGCCGTCTCCATTCAGGTCGTATGCCAAACTTCCGGGGTATGACACCCGTTTTGCGAGTGCCTGGAATGCCAGGTTGAGGTCAGCCTGGTCGACCCTGCCACTACTGTTAATGTCCGGAGTGTTGCGCACCACATATGGTCTCATCATCTCGTTGTCTTCATGCTCAACAATATGGCAGTGCCAGACATAAAGGCCGGCGATGTCGAACTTGGCCTTGATCCGTGTGATCTGGCCCGGCAGGGCGACCACGGTGTCTTTATAGCCATCTTCACTGGGGCCGGGAGCTGTTGCGGTACCGATTGGAACCAATTTCCCCAGCAGAAGCGCGGCCGGATCCAAAGCTTGTCTATTGACGACCTCGAAACGAACCAGGTGCAGATGAATCGGGTGAGCGTCAACGGTGGTGTTGAAGATTTCCCAGACCTCGGTGCTGTTGATCAGCGGATTTTCGGTGACCGGATCGCTCCACATTCTCGGCAGAGCGGTAACATTTCCCAAGGCGTCGGTTTTCAACACGCCCAGCAGTGCCTGGCGAGGTCCCATCGGTGCTGCGAAGTTGCCGGGGGCCACAGTGGCTGCAGCACAGTTGGTCAGGAAATTCGGATCGCCCGGGGTTGTGCTGAAGAGTGTTCCGACTATAGCTCCAGTGACAAGGTTGAATTCAACGCAAACCTGCGCGGAGTCCATCTCGTTCAGTGATACCTGCCGGACTTTTGTAGGTGCGCCCAGTGCGGCTTCAGCAGGGAGAATTAAACTTTCCGGCGGTGTGCTGTTCGTATCGGTCAACTGTGGCGGCAATGCCGCGTTTACGATGAAATCCATGACCTGGTTGGTTGTGTCGGGGTCGGCAGGAACCATGGTAGCGAAGCCCTGGAAGGGATAATCTGGTCCGGTGTTGAAAATGCGGATTCTGGTGCCATTTGCCAGCCCACCAAAATCGACGATCACATCGGCACGTTCCGCGGGCCCCATCAACAGACCTTGTGCGGGAGAGGTGGCCGGTATGGCGGCCGGTATGGTCCCGTTACCCGGTAGTGGGGTAGCGAAGCCTTTTGTAATTTTAACCACTTTGGGCAGGAAACCCTGTTCGGCCCCGATCTGGTAAAAGGGGATTTCCGCACCAAGGGTGTCGTCGGCTGTTCCCATAACATTATCGAGACCGGGTCCGGTGACCACGAACATCGAGAGGTTAAGGGTTCTCGAGTTGCAGCCATCCAGCAGACGCAGGCGATAGCGGGCAGGCGCTACTTCAAACTTTGGCCAGGTCGTACCGTTTACGACCATCGTATTGAAGAATGCCTCCGGATTCCAGATTCCGGAAATGTCAGAGGGGCCGGTCGTGGGCGGTCCGAGTACAAAAGGAAAAGTATAACCGGCATTGCCGATGAACGGACCGGTAAACCCGTCGAAGAAGGTGCGGTCTGGTGGGTAGAAGAGCGAGCCGTCGGTGTTGAAGGAGCGGTCCTGAATCGCAATCGGGATCTCGCGGATGGTTGCACGGTAAGCCGAATTGAAGTTCGGGTCACCAGCGCCTGACGGCGCAGGTCCCGGAAGAATACCGGCAGCCGTATCATTGGCCCCGCCCCGAATTAGCCAGAAGCCGGCTGGGCCGGCATAGACGTTCAGCCTGGTCATGCCGAGAGCGTGGTCGTGATACCAGAGTGTCGTGGCGGGCTGGGTGTTTTCATAGGAGTAATAAGCGGAACCGGGAACGGTATTGGCGTTGTTTGCCTGGGTATAGACCGAGCCTCGCGCGGCATATGTTGCAGGTATCCCTTTTGTGCCGGGAGCGCCTGGCAGCCACCAGGCCTCAGGGTAGCCGTCGCTGTCGGGCTGCACATGGGAACCGTGGACGTGGGTCACGAGCGGAACCGGTCCGGTGTAGGGCGCTGCGACCTCTGTGTGACAGTCGGTGCGGTTGACAGGTCCCATGGAGCAGTTTGCCTTGGGAGGATTGGCCCAGTGCAGGGTCTGATCCACCAGAAACAGGTGTGGGAGGAATTTTCCAAAATTCGGACTGGCCGGATTCTTCTCGACCAGATCGTTGATCCACCTGACCTTGGTTGGCAACACCGGGACCTTGCCCAACTGGGACTTGGTCTCAATGGTGAAGGCCGGATAGTTGAAAGATGAGTTCATGGCCGGTGCAACACCTGCCGCCCCACCGACTAGCGTTGAGTCCGGCAACGGGTCGGATGCCCTGCCATAGCTCCATACCGTGGTTGGAGGCAGGTTGACCGGAATTGCCGGGTCCAGCGCCTTCCATACTCCACCGGGCAGGATCTGCTGTTTAAACTGCCGAACCGCAATATCATAATCAGCGGCAGGGGCTGGAGATGCGGTGCTTGTGGGCATCTCGGGCGGGATAACCAGCGGAGTCACATACTTGGGAATGGTCAACGGGTCGAGACTCCCCCCCGGGACCGGTGCTGCAAAGGCCGGAGATAAGGCGCTCTGACTCATAATACTTACCGCTGCAATCGAAAACAGTTTGATTCGCCATCTTAAATGCTCTTTCATTTTGTTCTCCTTTCCGTGAATAGCTGGAATTACTTCCGATTTAATGCAAGCAAATCATAAATCTTGGTTGCATAGTCTAAATATTGCCGTAAAATAATTACGTGTAATTAATAAATTGCTAGCAATAAATGTACCACAGAATCTAACTCTAAATAATTATTATTAATATTTCGCACTGCATCAGAACCTTATCTGCCTTAATTTACTATGTAAAACTTTTCGACATTAATTTTATTACGAATCAGCTCTGTTTGTATTGGGCACGACATTGTGTGAATTTGATAATTGCCACTATTACGAACACAGTCTGGTGACCGCATACGTTCTGACTACAAATGGCCTCAATTGGTTGTAAAGTTTTCCGAATACTTTCGATGTAATACTTTTTTACGCACCTGATTTGATAATGTTAATATATTTGACAGGCCTTAAAATAGTAAGTGTTGAAAGTGAGTCAATTATTCCGGCCGGGTATTCCGCTCAGGATCATGTTTTAACATGCCTGCTGTAAAACCAATTATTCATCAATGGTAATCCGGGTGATTTTATGCGCTACTCGCCACTACTGACAGACCTGTACGAACTGACCATGCTGGCCGGCTACCTGGAAGAGGGGATGTCTGAAAAGCAGGCCGTTTTCGACCTGTTTTTCCGCACGAACCCGTTCGAGGGGGGCTATGCGGTTTTTGCCGGACTGGAACCGGCTCTCGAGTATCTGGAGGGGTTAAGCTTTCAACCTGACGAACTGGAATACCTGGATGGATTGGGAATATTCAGAACGCGATTCATAGATTTTCTCCGGCATTTCCGCTTCAGCGGTACAGTTACCTCACCTCCGGAGGGAACGGTTGTTTTTGCCAATGAGCCGCTTTTGACGGTGGAGGGAACGCTGGCAGAAGCGCAGTTTGTGGAGACGGCGCTGCTGAATATCATCAACTTCCAGACCCTGGCAGCCACTAAGGCGGCCCGTATCAATCACGCCGCAGCAGGAGCGGCGGTGATCGAATTCGGGTTGCGCCGGGCCCAGGGCCCGGACGGCGGGCTCTCCTGCGCCCGGGCGGCCTGTGTGGGAGGGGTGCGCAGCACCAGCAACGTCCTGGCCGGAATGATCTACGGCCTTCCGGTACGCGGGACGCATGCCCATAGCTGGGTGCAGGCTTTTCCGGATGAATTGACCGCCTTTCGGGCCTATGCGGACGCCTTTCCCGACAGCACGATCCTGTTGGCGGACACCTATGATACCCTTAAGAGCGGTATTCCCAACGCAATCATTGTGGCCCGTGAACTGCGGGCTCGGGGGCATGAACTGCGAGGTGTCCGCCTGGATTCCGGAGACCTCGCCTTTCTCTCGCGCGAGAGTCGCCGCATGTTCGACGAGGCCGGTTTTCCCGACGTGAAGATAGTGGCATCCAATGAACTGGACGAGTTCGTGATCGAGTCGATCAGGTCCGAAGGCGGGCGGGTGGATATCTACGGGGTCGGCACGAAACTGGCCACCTGCGGCGGAACGGGAGGCGGAGCGCTGGGCGGGGTCTACAAACTGGTGACTGTGGACGGATCTCCAAAACTGAAAGTCACCAGCGACATCGCCAAAGCCACCCTGCCTGGGAAAAAGCGTGTCTTCAGGGTGCTCGGGTCGGATGGGGGGATGATACAGGATGTGGTTTGTCTGGAAGATGACAGGCTATGCGGCGGCGATACGGTTTACGATCCCTGTCATCCACTGCAGCTTACAACTCTCCCGGCTAACGTCACTCTGCATGAGTTGCGCCGGGTGGTATTGAAGAACGGTTGCCGGACGAAAGCCAGGGAAACGCTTGACGCAATGGCCGAGCGCAGTGCCGGTGAACTGGCCGGACTGCCGCAGGGTTGCCTGCGTTTCATTAATCCGCATCGCTACAAAGTGTCCATATCCGGTCAACTGAACGATCTCAGAAACAAGCTGATTAACCAGATGCACAGCAAAGGAGCATGAAAAATGCATGAGAAAGCGGCATTGCTGATAGTTGATGTACAGAACGATTTCTGTCCCGGCGGCGCACTTCAGATTTTGGAGGGTGACCGGGTTGTAGAACCGATCAACCGTGCCTTGCAATATTTTATCGCTGCCGGAATTCCGGTGCTGGCAAGCCGCGATTGGCACACGCCGGATTCCAGACATTTTCGCGATTTCGGCGGCCCATGGCCGGTACACTGTGTCCAGGGAAGCGAGGGGGCCGCTTTCCATCCTGCACTTCGTCTGCCTGAGGGGACGGTGGTGATCTCCAAGGGGATAAACCCTGAAATGGATGGTTACTCGGCATTTGAAGGGGTAACCGGCGACGGCAGGACGCTGGCGGAACTGCTCAGTGAGTTGAAAGTGCGGAGGCTCTATATTTGCGGTCTGGCAACCGACTATTGTGTGCTGTGCACCACCCGTGAAGCTTTGCGTATCGGGTTCAAAGTGTCGGTACTTACCGATGCCGTGGCAGGGGTGGACATCGTTCAGGGAGAATCGGCTTGTGCTCTGGAGCAAATGGAAAGAGCCGGTGCCTGTTTGACCACGGTTGAAAAGTTGCAGGGCCTGGAGCAGCCGGAGGGAGGTTGATCTGCGATGGAAAAAGAGTCCGCCGGCGTCCTTTTCCATCTGCACGATGTATCGCTTGGGAGATGTGGGGGTCAGCTCCCTGAGAGGATCAGGCATGGGAATGCCGGATAAGCCTGAAATATGAATATCAAAAACTTTATACTGCTTCTGATGGTCTGCCATCTGTTTATCACCAAGATGGCCATTGCATCCGACCCTGCGGCATCGGAATTGAAATGCGCGTCGGATGCAGGATCATTTCAGAATGAAAGCGGGGTCTGTTTCGATACTGACAGTATTGACAACCCTTCAATACCGGATGGGTCGCTTCTGCTGCTGCTAACGCTGCCGAACAGGCCGGAAACAACCGATCAAAGCAGCCGGAAAACGGCAGAGAAAACCAGAACCACCGTCTATTTTTTCTGGGGAAGGGGTTGCCCCCATTGTGAAGAGGAAAAAACATTTCTCGACCGGCTGAAGCGCAATTACCCAACACTGGAAATCAGGGATTACGAGGTTTGGTACAACAGACAGAATGCCGGGATGATGGCAGCCATGCTTCAAAAGCATGGCGTACGCTCCTACGGGGTTCCGGTTACTTTTGTTTCTGATCAATATTTTTCGGGATTTTCCGCACAGAGCGGGTCTTTAATAGAAAAAGCAATCAAGGAAAGCATTCTGGCTGCAAGCGGCGATGATACAGCCGGAATGAGCATGAAAACCGATCATTCGGATCAGACCGCTACTTCGGTCAACATTCCGCTTCTGGGCGTTCTTGATGCCGACAACTCTTCTTTGCCGGTGCTTACGCTGGCGATCGCCGGGATGGACAGTTTCAATCCCTGCGCATTTTTTGTGCTGCTTTCCCTGCTCGGCCTGCTGGTGCATGCCCAATCCCGTAAAAAAATGCTGCTGATCGGCGGTATCTTTGTCTTTTTTTCAGGCTTGATCTACTTCCTGTTCATGGCGGCCTGGCTGAACCTGTTTCTGGTCATGGGGCATATCGCGGTCATTACGACGGTTGCCGGATCTGTTTCGGTAGTCATTGCGGCGATTAATATCAAGGACTTTTTCCTGTACAAACAGGGCCTTTCACTTACCATAGCCGACAGTGCCAAACCGAAGCTGTTTGACCGGATGCGGAAACTGCTTCGTTCCGGTTCGCTTGCGTCGATCCTGATCGGCGCCACGGTGCTGGCGGTGGTTGCCAATTTCTATGAGCTGCTCTGTACGGCCGGGTTTCCGATGGTATTTGCCCGGATACTTACCCTGAACAATCTTTCAACAACAACCTATTACCTTTATCTCGTCCTGTATAATATCGTCTATGTCATCCCGCTGCTCATTATCGTGCTCGGATTCACGGTTACACTCGGTAAACGGCAACTGTCAGAATGGCAGGGCAGGGTACTGAAGCTTGTATCCGGCAGCATGATGCTGGGACTCGGTGCTGTTCTTCTCGTAAATCCGTCGCTTCTGAACAGTGTGGTGGTTTCGTTCATTATCCTGCTGTCCGCGCTGGGTGCCTCGCTGCTGGTAGCTACGGTGACGAGGAGGATAGGGATCATCAACCAGTGATAAGGGGGGATATCGACAGAAAAGGGTTCACTGCTCTCAATACTAGCATGATATCAAACGACATACAGTGATACAAAAAGAGGCATTATGAAACAAAAACAAATCAATCTTGTATGTTGACTGTTATTCAAGTTATTCATGAACAACTTTAGGAACGAGATAAAATCAAAAGGGGCCCCAATAACGGGACCCCTTTTGATTTTACAGGAACTTGTCCTGATACAAATAAATTGCAGCCAGCTCAGCGAATTTCAATAGCCCCGGAAGACGGAGTTGCCGCTGATTGCAATCGAATCAGCCTTCCTACCACGCTCTGCTTCCGTGGCAGTAACTTGCGCAAGTTCGAGTTGTTGCATTCCAGGCGCTGAGGCTCACATCCTTTGTGCCGTTCATGTGCGTTGCAGCGTTGACTGTTGTACTGCTGTAGCCGGTGCCATGGCATGTGGAGCAACTGTAACCGAGGTTGGAGTGAAACACATGTTGACCGAGCGCAGGCGGAATGGCGTGGCAGCTGCCACAGGCGGGAGCCGGCGGAGCGGCATTGGTAGCTGCGCTGGCCTGGGCCGAAGCGGCGCTTTCACCGGCGCTGCTTACCGCCGTGACAATGTAGTAGTAGGTGGTGCCGACGGCCAGACCTGTTTGAGTGTAGGAGTTGGTTGCAGATGTGATTTTTGAACCGGCAGTGGTAACACCCGCAGCTGTTGCCCAGTAGATATTATACGAGGTCGCGCCGGAGACTGCAGGCCAGGAGATGGATACCTGATTTGCTCCGCCGGTGGCCGTTACAGCTGTCGGTGCTGCCGGAACCGCAGGAGGTGCCGCACTGGTGATTGCGGTTGCCTGGGTTGAGGCAGCACTTTCACCGACGCTGTTGACAGCCGTAACTACGAAGTAGTAGGTGGTGCCCGCAGAAAGACCGGTCTTGGTGTAGGGGCTGGTTACTCCGGCGACTCTGGTACCGCTGGATTTGGTTACGCCGTTTGTGGCTGACCAGTAAACATTATACGAGGTCGCTCCTGAAACTGCAGGCCAGGTGATGGTCGCCAGGTTGGCACCTCCAACGGCGGTTACAGCCGTTGGGGCAGCGGGGGCCGTAGGGCTGGGTGTTGCAGGAAGGGTGGCCGCTGCGACCTGAACTGAAGCTGAACTTTCGCCGACGCTGTTTACGGCTGTAACGATGCAGTAGTAGGTTGTGCCGGGTGTGAGGCTGCCAAGTACCGCAGGACTTGTGACATTGGCAAGTTTAGTGCCGTTGTTTATTGTTACACCGTTGGAGGTCGCATAATATACGTTGTACGACGTGGCCGAGCTGACAGCGCCCCAGGAGAGTGTCACCTGGTTGGTGCCGCCGGTGGCGATGACAGCTGCCGGTGCGGCCGGAGCCGAAGGCAGCGGAGCCGTTGAAGCAGTGGCTGTCGAAGCTTGGGCCGAGGCTGCACTTTCACCGGCGCTGTTTACGGCGGTAACAACATAATAATAGCTGGTGCCTGCCGCAAGGCCGTTCTGAACATAGGGGCTGCTAACGGATGTGACTTTTGTGCCGTTCGCAGTTGTTACGCCCGGCGCGGAAACATAGTACAGATTATAGGAGGTCGCGTTGCTGACGGATGTCCAGGAAAGTGTTACCTGGCCCGTACCGCCGACTGCGGTTAGAGCGGTCGGGGACGCGGGAACGGTTGCGGTCGGCGGCAATGCGCCGCCATCGAAGTTGCCATTGGCGATATCGCTGACTTTGCCTGTGAAAATGACAGCTCCTGATTTTACATTGGTAATTGAAACGATACCCTTGGATACGGTGATTTTCACATTATCGAACATGTCGTCCAGGCCAAGGTGGTTGGCAATGTAACGGGACGTGATCGGATTGGAGTTCTCGGCGCTGTACTGCTTTAGGAGCGGCTGCAGCTTGTTCAGTATAATCGAGACCGCCTTTTCCATATTGTTCCTGATTTTTTTGCATTTGTCGGAATCCGCTTTTTCAAACACATCAGCCGGATCGTCATCTCCAGCGGCACTGGCTACGATCACATTGGAGAGCGGATTAATATTTGCAGTACCGGTTCCCTCGGAGAACGAGTGCAGCTTATATTCGATTCCATTGGCATTTCCGGTGGCCTGCAGCACATACGGCGCCTTCATGCCGGTGACGTCGATGGCAAAGGACCCATCGCTGCCGATAATCGTCGATTTTTGCAGGGAGGGAGCAGACGAATCCTTGAGGCTGACTTGTCCGGACAGCGGTGCGCCGACAGCGGCTGTGCCGTTCACTACTTCCGCAGATACTCCTCCTGACCCGCCGCTGCAACCGGCAAGTGCAAGTCCAAAAATCATCAGTGAAAGCGCTGTGATGGCTGTAAGTGATTTTTTCAGGAGTTTTTTCATCAGATCTCCATTCAGAGTCATTTTGCTGAAGTTATGGCAATGGTTATTCGTAGTGATATCTTTCATGCATTCTCCTTGGTTCGCCGGGTTCGCAGATGCAGACCGTCGCCGGCGTGAGTTATTTGCGATCCGATCTCCTGGCCCATCAGGAGCTGATTCGCGGCTTGTTCACGTTGAGCAGATTTCAGTGTTTTCCGGTAAATGGGCACAAAAAAGCCGGGTTACCGAAATCTCGTGATATTTCGGTAACCCGGCTGTCTGCTTGAGACCCTATAGGCTTTCCGCCCCATCCTCGCGGATGGTTTAGTATTATCGTGTA
>CAYWJJ010000101.1:0-13242 GCA_964458105.1 uncultured Geobacter sp. | reverse complement strand
ACTGAAATTAAAACTGAAAAACAGGAATACACGTCAAAATTATTGACACAACGATACATGCGTTCCGGAGGGAAAATGGATAACAGCGGCAGGAGAACATTCCTTGGTTTATGCCTGGCCGGACTGGGGGTGATTTCGGCGGCCACGGTCGGTTGGCCGTTGTTTCGCTATCTGGCGCCCCGTTCGGGCAAAGGGGCGGTCGAAAAGGTTGTCATAGCCGAAAAGGATATCCCTGAAGGTGAAGCAAAATTCTTCGAATACGCCGGATCGTCGGCGGTGCTGGTGCGCAAGAAAGATGGCACGCTGGTGGCCTTTTCGGCGGTCTGTACCCACCTGGGGTGCATCGTGCAGTGGCAGAAGGACAAACAGGATTTTCTCTGTCCCTGTCATGCCGGGCATTACAGCGCCGATGGCATCGTCACCGCCGGCCCGCCTCCCAAGCCGCTTTCAAAAATCCCGTTCAGCGTGGCGGCCGGAAATATTACCGTAGGATAATCGGACTTGTCCGGGGGGATTGATGGCACTATTCAAAAAGATTTTCGACTGGATTGATCTGCGCATCGGTGCGCGAGAAATACTGCAGAAGGAACTGACCGGCTACCTGCTGCCCCGCAACATAAACGCCTGGTATTCGCTGGGGAGTATCCTGCTGGTCGCTTTCGCCCTGCAGGTGCTGAGCGGCATGCTGTTATTGATCTATTACGTGCCGGATGCGGACAAAGCCTTCAAAAGCGTCGGCTACATCATGAACGAAGTTCCCTTCGGCTGGCTGATCCGCATGTGCCACGCGGTCGGCTCAAACATGATGGTGCTGGCGCTGTTGCTGCACATGCTTTCGGTGCTGGTGATGGGAAGCTACAAACGCCCGCGTGAACTGAACTGGCTGACCGGCTTCATCCTGTTCGGCATGGTGCAGGGTATCTCCCTGACCGGCTACCTGCTCCCCTGGAGCCAGCTCTCCTTCTGGGCCACCACCGTGGCCACCAACACCGCCAACGCGATACCGGTGATCGGTCCGTACCTGGTGGAATTTCTGCGGGGAAGTGTGCTGGTCGGCCCGCCGACCCTGGGACGCTTCTTCGCCCTGCATGTGGCGGTCATCCCGGCCGCTATTGCGGCCCTGATCGGTGCACACTTGTTCCTGTTGAAGCGGACCGGCGTATCGACGCCACCTTTCGGGCAGACGGAAACCGCCACCCCGTGGCAGGGTGACCACTACCATTACGAGAAACATCCGGGCGGCATACCATTCTTTCCCAACTATGCCCTGGAAGATCTGCGGTCGATAGCAATTTACATGGCCTGTTTCCTGGCAGTGCTGTTCTTCGACCCCTACCTGTTTTTTCCGGGTGACGCCTTCATACCGGCCAATCCCTTCGTGACCCCGGCCCATATCAAGCCGGAGTGGTACTTCCTGGCCAATTACCAGACCCTCAAGATATTCCCGAACGAGTTGATCGGTCTGTCGTTGCAGGCCGCCGCCATGACCTTCCTGGCGCTGCTCCCCTTCATCGACCGGGGCCGGGAAAAACATCCTCTCAAGCGGCCGCTGTTCCTGGCCTGCTTTTTCGGGGGGCTGCTGCTCTGGATCGGGCTCAGCGTCTGGGGGCATTTCTCATGAGATATCAGAATCCCGTCATGATAGATTCCGTACGATTGTTCACACTGCTGCTGGCGGTTTTGTTCACGCAGTTGCTGCCGCAGGCCGGCTTCGCACAGGAACCGGTCGAGATCGTCTGCATCCGGTGCCACTCCGGATTGCCTGAAAAATACAACCAGCCGGTCAAGCTCTGGCGCGGCAGCGTTCATGCCGAAAACGGCATCGCCTGTAATGGCTGTCACGGAGGTGATCCGAAGGATGCCGCCAACGCCATGAGTCCGCAGCGCGGTTTCCTGGGAGCCCCCAAAGAGCCGGGTATCCCGGCCTTCTGCGGCCGCTGCCATGTGGGCGTCATGAATGACTATCTGGCCAGCGCCCATGGCCGCGCTTTGGGCAAAGGCGGACCAACCTGCGTCACCTGTCACGGCAATCACCAGGTTCTAAGGGCTTCGCTGGAACTGATCAACGAAAAGAGTTGCAGCCGCTGCCACAGTTACGACAGGGCCCGCACGATCAGGAATGCGATGCAGGAAACCGAAGTGATGATCGTGGCGGCCGAGGCCCGCATCAACGCCTTCAAAAAGGTCGGCAGCGACACCGAAAAGCTGGAAAAAGAGCTGTTCGCGCTGCGCAACCGTTTTCATTCTCTGTTCCACAATGTAAATGTTGAAGCGGTTAAAAATGAATCCGGCCGGATACAGATTGAGCTGAAGAAAATTCAAGGCGTGCTTGTGAAGTGGGATGAAACCAGCCATAAACGGAAGCTGGCCGGGGCGTTGGCCGTCTCGGCCATGCTGCTGATGGCACTGTTTGCACATCTACTAAGGAAAACTTTTGATTAGGGGGGGAGCGGTGCAACTGCTGCTATTCGTCTGAACAGAACCATGAAAGGGGTTTTCAGAACATACTGAAAACCCCTTTCATGGTGTGATACCATAATTCGGCACAAAAAAAGCCCCGGACAAGTCCGAGGCTTTTTCTGCATGAAACTTAATGTTAGATGCGTGTTACGTTTGCGGCCTGAAGCCCTTTCGGACCCTTTGTTACTTCAAAAGTTACGCTATCACCTTCTGCAAGGGATTTGAAGCCGTCGCCTGCGATAGCGGAGAAGTGGCAAAATACATCCTCGCCACCTTCCTGCTCAAGAAATCCAAAACCCTTGCTGTCGTTGAACCATTTAACTGTTCCGTTTACCATGTGCTTACTTCTCCTGATTCTTCTCTTTTTTTACCCGAGAGACTATCTCGAATTTAAATGACCTTATCAGCTATCGATCAAGGGTGTCAAGCTATTAATTATAAGAAAAAAAATAGTGTCTCCATAACATGTGGTAAAATTTTTCTTTGGTTGTATCAAGCTGATTTGATTGGAGTTCTTAAGCATGTCTTTCGTGGCGTGAAGGCTTCCCCGTTTCTGACCCTGACTCCAGCCGGGCCAGAAATACCGCGTGGCGCAGTCCGCCACGGCCGGGCCGCTCGGTAATTACCGAGAAACCGGCCTTTTGTAGCCGTTTGACAAAGCCCTCGTCATAATTTTCTCCCCAGACGGCCAGCTGCCCGCCAGGCTTGAGTGCGCTCCGCATGTTTTCTATGGCACGGCTGCCATAGAGCGGGTCGTTGATTGCGTCCGTTTTGGCATGCGGCCCGCGGTACAGGTCGAGCACGATCGCGTCGAAACGTTTCTCGCCTGCACTGGCGGCGGTTTTACGGATCAACTGGGCAACGTCGGCGATCTCCACGGTTACGCGCGGATCGCTGACGGCATTTCCGGTGACAGCCGCCAGTGGACCCCGGCACCATTCAGGAACAACCGGGTTCAGTTCGGCCACAACGACCCGGGCCGTGCCGGGCAGGGTGTCCAGCACCGCCCTGAGCGTGAAGCCCATGCCGAGCCCTCCCACCAACACCCTGGGAGCGGCGCTGTTTTTCAGGTGCCCGCACCCCTGTTGACCGAGTACAATTTCCGATCGGTTGGCCAGGCTGTTCATCAGCACCTGGGTGCCGATCATGATCAAAAAATCTTTCTCGCCGCGTTGCCGCAATTCGAGAACGCCTTCATCGGTGTCAATGCTTTCAATGATTTTCCAGGGTTGTGCCATGCTGATCTGCCTTCCACAGTTTGATAAAACTTATGAGCGTTCCGAACAATATGATTTTTGAAGTCAGCTGACTTCGGTAATTTCAAATTCCCTGCGGCCATCACCCGTTCCGGTTTCGATAACGTCACCGGCGCTCTTGCCGATCAGATCCCTGCCGAGCGGTGACTGGGGGGTAATCACCAGAATATCGGTCTTGCCGTCGCTAATTTTCAATCCACCCTCCAGCGGGCCGATAAAGACGGTTCTGACAATGCCGTCCTCGCTTTCAATGGTGACCAGTGCCGTCAGGCGTATGGCCGAGTCGTTGTCGAAATACTGCAACGTCAGCTGCTTGTAAGTTTCAAGCGCCTGCTTGATCTCCTGGGCCCGATTGGCCTGCCCCTGGGCAACATATGAAGCTTCCAGGGCCAGGGTTTCATACTTGTTGTCCGGAATATTTTCCTCGTGGGTCGACGCCTCGTGGGCAGTTTCGGCGGCCTTTGAAAGAACTGCCAGGTCGTGGCTCAGCTGGGAAATGATCAGTTGGAGAAGTTGAGGCTTGTTCATGATTCAGGTCTGTTCCGCTTTCTTTAAAATTATTGCAAATACTCAAAAATTGACTCAGGTCATAATTCCTGAAGAGATGATCGGTTAAATTCGCTACGTTCCTGATTAAAAACTTATGGAGGATTTTATGTGTGATTGCGAATCATCCCGGACGCCCGGAGCAGGACCTTTTGCTTCCGGTCGGGCACTGGTGGAGTTTGTTCTGAATGCCCATGGCGGGGCCGTGGCTGTATCAACATTGCCAAACGGCGGCCTTGATCATATTTGTCAGGAGTGCGGCGTGCCGTTCGTGCTGGAAACTTTTGTACAGAGTTGCCCGGCCTGTGGCGGCGTGCATGCCGTATCTCCGCCCCGCGCCAACGATCCGGGCGCGATCCAGTACGCCGGGAGCGATTTTGTCCTGCCGAAGGCGGGCTGAGGTCATCGTTCAATCTGACGAATAATTTTCAGCGCCAATCCTTGCTGCGGGCCTCTGACTGGGTTGACTCAACCTCACCCAGGAGTTCCAGATAGGTTGCATAGCGCTCGGACGGGATGCTGCCCTCTCCCACAAGTCTGATCACGGCGCAGCCCGGTTCGGTGCGATGCCGGCAGTTACGGAAGCGGCAGGCGGCTTGGCCGTGTTCTTCGAAACCGGGAAAATGTTCCGCCAACTCCTCCACTGTGATGTCTACCAGGCCGAAGTCGCGAAAACCGGGGGTGTCGACCAGTTCGCCACCGCCCGGGAGCGGGTGCAGGGTGGAGACGGTGGTGGTATGTCTCCCCTGATTTTTATAGTCGCTGACCTCCCGCACCTTGAGATCCGTCTCCGGGCAGAGTGCGTTCAACAGCGAACTTTTGCCGACTCCGCTGCTGCCGACAAAAACGCCGCGATGTCCCTGGCTCATGAATTCCTGCAGCGGTTGGAGACCGGTCCGGTTAGCGGCACTGATTGCAAAAACCGGAACAGATCCGGCATAAGTACTATTCAGCGCACATAGCAGTTCGGAAGTGTCGGCCAGATCGCATTTGTTTACCACTACGAACGGCTGCAGTTCCGCTACCCTTGCAGCAACAATGGCGCGATCGATGAAACCGGCCGGTGACTGGTGTGCTATCACAATACCGAGCACATCCAGGTTTGCCGCAACCAGGTGGATGCCGCCCCGGGCATCGCTGCGCCGCAGCTCCGTCCTGCGCGGCATCCGCTGCAGCACGCCGCCGGTAACCACCACGTTATCCCCTACCACATGTGCTGAATTGCGCTTGACCCGCACCATTCTGCGTTGGCCGCTTTCGAATTTTACCTCGACCGCGACACCGTGATGAGCGACAATCACACCTTCGCGAACCGGATCGATGTCTGAAAGATCGGGAACGGGAGTCGGTCGGGCAGTTTTGTTGCGTTGTATTTTCAAGCGGCAGCCACCATGTCTGAAGTTTTCATTGTTATTGATAGATCAGCCTGGAACCATACACCATTATCAGCCCGAAACACCACCTGATTCATCTCCGCTGCACGCTGCAATTATATCCAACGCCTCTCCCGACGGATCGCCGGCTCCGTCCACCCACTGTATTGCAATGCCATGCCGTTCCATCTTGCGGAACCAGTTGCCCTGGCGCTTGGCAAAGTCATGGATGGCACTGTTCAACTTCTGGAACATGTCATTGCGATTCAGATCTCCCCGCAGAAATGCACCAACATAGCGGTATTCAAGTCCGTAGTAATCCAGCCGCTCCCAGGCAACTCCGCCGTCATGCAGATTCCGGACTTCGTCGATCAATCCGTTCTCCAGCCGCAATCGCAGGCGTTCGGAGATGCGCCGCCGCATTTCGTCCCGCTCCAGCCTGATACCGATCACCAATGGGCGCAAATCCGGGTACGGCTCTTCAGTCCCTTCATCGAATTTTTCGTGGCTGGCAATTTCGATGGCCCGGATCGTGCGCTGGCGATCCATCAGATCGGTTTTATTGTGCAGTTCCGGTTTGAGAGAGCTCAATATCCGACACAGCTCCTGATCACTCTTGAGAGCCAGTTCGTCCCGCAGTTGCCTGTCCGGCGGGACTTCGGTCAGGCGGTAGCCGCGCAGGGCGGCGTCCAGGTACATGCCGCTGCCGCCGCACAGGATCGGCAGGCGGCCACGGACCGTTATGTCCTGACATGCCGCCAGGAACAGGCGTTGAAAGGCGAAGACGCTGAACTCTTCTCCCGCGTCAAGAATGTCTATCAGATGATAGGGGATCGCTCCGTATTCGTGCAGGTCCTTGCCGCTGCCGATGTCCATGCCGCGAAAAACCTGGCGCGAGTCGGCCGAGATGATCTCGCCGGAAAGTTTTTCCGCCAGCGCCACGGCCAGGCGGGTCTTGCCGGAGGCGGTCGGACCGAGGATCGTCAACAGGTTGAATGGATCTGGACATTTCATGGTGCAGGAATAGTAGCAGACTTTGGCCGTCCGGCAAAGCCCCTCAATAATTGTTATTGGAATCGCTATATCCAACATTCACCCGGTTTACTCATGAAATATGAGTTGTAAATAACTTAGAATAATTGTAAAAAAGCATTCTATTATTGTGTAGTCATATCACAACTATCTGCTCATTTAACAGAACCCCTTATTTGAATTACAAACGGCCGGATGTCTCCGGGAAATCTGCATTAACCCGGCCTGACTGACTTATATCGGGGGTTTATATGCCACGGAGGAGGAAACCATGAAAAAACTGCTGTTTTCGTCACTGTTTCTCGGGATGCTGGCCACACAGGTTTTTGCTGCGGATGTTGTCAAGATAGCCATCACCGGCCCGTTTTCCGGCGGATCGGCCCCCATGGGCGCATCCATGCGTGATGGCGCCAAGCTGGCCATCGCCGAAATCAATGCTGCCGGCGGCATCAAGATCGGCGCTAAAATGATGAAAATCGACGCCATTGAACGGGATGACGAAGCGAAAAACGAGCGCGGCGCCCTGATTGCCCAGGAACTGGCCTCCATGTCGGATCTGGCCGGGGTAATCGGTACCGTCAACACCGGCGTTGTACTGGCCGGCGACAAGCATCTTCAGGAGAAGGGGATCACAAAGATCATCTGTCCGGCCGCCGGTTCCGCCTCCATGACCCAGTGGAGCAAGGCCGGGGTAAAGGACCTTTCCATTTTCCGCTTTGCCGCCCACGACGGTATCCAGTCGGGCATGGTGGTGGAAGAGGCGATCAACCGCAAGTTCACCAAGGTGGCACTGCTGCACGACTCCACCAACTACGGGGTTTCCGGACGCGACGACCTCCTCAACCAGATCAAAAAGCAGGGTAACAAGCTGCAGGTGGTGGTTACCGAAAAGTTCAACATCGGCGACAAGGATATGACGGCTCAGTTGCTCAGGGCCAAGAATTCAGGCGCCCAGGCCATCCTGATCTGGGGCATCGGTCCGGAGCTTGCCGCCGTGGCCAACGGCATGGCCAAGGTGGGGATGAAGGAACCGCTTATTGGCGGCTGGACCCTCTCCATGTCCAATTTCATCGATAACGCCGGCAAAAACGGCAACGGCACGCTGATGCCGCAGACCTTTATCGAGGAGCCGATTACCCCCAAGGCCAAGGCATTCATCAGCGGCTATCACAAGGCCTACAAGGTGACACGCATTCCGTCGCCGGTTTCCGCTGCCCAGGGATATGACGCGGTCTACATCTTTGCGGCAGCACTGAAGCAGGCCCAAAGCACCGACACGAAGAAGATCAAGGAAGCGCTGGAAGACCTGAAGGAACCGGTCAAGGGTGTCATTGCAACCTGGCAGAAACCGTTCAGCAAGTGGGACCCGGCCAACGAGGATACCCATGAGGCGTTTCGCCGTGACCAGGTCGTGATGGGGATGGTCAAAGACGGCCGGGTCGTGTTCGCAAACGAGGCCGACCGCCAGCGACTGATCAAGAGTGCCACCGGGGTTAAGGGGAAAAAGGGCAAATGATCTGTATTAACTGTCCTGAACAGCCGCAGCGTGGCGTGTGGCAGCGGTGAACGAAGGTGTCGTTGCCCAGATGATGGTGAGCGGGGCGCTGATGGGGCTGATATACGCCATCATCGCCTACGGCTTCCAGCTTACCTATGCCACCAGCAAAAGCATCAATTTCGGTCAGGGCGAGCTGGTGATGGTCTCGGCCTTCATCTCCCTGACCCTGACCAACCTCGGTCTCCCCTACTGGCTGATGGTGCCGTTGGGGCTGGTCTGTGGCGCCCTGCTCGGCCTGTTCGTGGAGCGGGCCGGGGTGCGGCTCGCCCTGGAGCAGAATAGCGAGGGGTGGATCCTGTTGACCATCATCATCGGACTGTTCGGCTTTTCCGCTGCCGAAAACATCTGGGGGCGGGATGACCGCCCCTTTCCCACCCCGATTTCATCCGATCCGCTGCATTTTTTCGGCATCAGCATCACCCCGCTGGAAATCTCGGTTGCCGTCGGGGTCTTTGCCATCATGGGCATTGTTGAACTGTTCAAGCGGGCCACCCTGCTGGGCAAGGCTTTCGAGGCGGTCTCGGCCGATCGGGGCGCTGCCGAACTGATGGGGATTTCCGCCACCCGGACGGTCATGCTCTCCTACGCCCTTTCCGGCGTTATTGCAGCTGTGGCAGGCATCCTGGTTTCCCCGATCACCACCGTTGGACCCACCATGGCCTCGGTGCTGGTGCTGAAGGCCTTCTCGGTAGCGGTTGTCGCCGGCCTGGATTCCGGTTTCGGGGTCGTACTGATCGGCCTGTTCCTGGGGGCGCTGGAGAGCCTGACCAGCTACTATGTCGGCAGCGGCTGGCGGGAAGCGCCCGGCCTGCTGCTCCTGATAATAGCCCTGGCCGTCCGCCCCACCGGCGTGTTCGGCAAGGCCGTGATCCGCAAGGTATGAGGCCTATGGTGACCTGTCCATGCTGAAACGCCTGATTCTGATCCATGGGGCCGAACTGCTGGTGCTGGGCCTGCTGGCAGCGATACCGCTGTCGGTGAGCAATACTTTTGTTCTGGGGCTGCTGACCCTGTTGACGATCTACGCAATACTGCTGATCGGTCTCGATGTCACCGTCGGTTACCTGGGACAGGTCAACCTTTCCCAGGCCGCCTTTCTCGGTCTGGGTGCCTACACCGCCGCTCTGGTAGTTACCCGTTTCGGCTTCGGCATGATTCCGGCACTTATTGCCGCCACCGCCGTAGGTTGCATCTTCGGTGGACTGCTCTCCTATCCGGCCCTCAGGCTTGATGGTCCGCAATTTGCGCTGTCGACCCTGAGCTTCATGGCACTGACCACCACCGTTCTCAACGAGTGGGAATCGCTGACCGGAGGAGCCCAGGGGTTGCAGGTCCCCCGTCCCCCGCTGTTCGGAGTTATACTCCAGGCAAAAGGTTTCTACTGGCTCTGTTTCGTGATCCTGATAGGAGTCTGGCTTGCGATGCGCAACCTGCTCTCCTCCCAGTGGGGCCGGGCCTTTGAAGCACTGCGGGACAGCCCGATCGCCACCGATGCCATGGGGATCGGCACCTACCGCCACAAGAGGGCCGCTTTTACTCTCGGTTCAGGTCTGGGTGGCCTGGCGGGAGGACTCTACGCCTTCAACTTCCAGTACCTGCAGCCCCAGGTCTTTGTTTACGAACTGATGGTGATCCTGTTGCTGGGCGTGGTCCTGGGGGGGCGCAAGAGCCTGTGGGGAGCCTTTGTCGGCGCCACGATCATTATTCTTCTCCCCAATCTGCTATCCAACAATCTGCTGTTCCGGATCTTTTCCTGGGTAGGCTTTATCATTTCGCTTTCTGCCGGGGTACACGGGCTGATTAAAAAACGCACCAGACCATTTCAGGCTGTTGCCCCGATCATCGCCATGGGGATACTGGCGGTGGGGGGGATGCTGGTGCACAATACCGAGGATTGGCGCAAGGCGATCTTTGCGCTGATGCTCTTCTCGGTGGTGGTCGGTCTGCCCGAAGGCTTGATGGGGTTTGCCGAAAAATTTCTGACGCGGCTGTTCAGCATAGCCCCCCTGCCGCTACCCCGGCCAACCCCGTTGAACGAAGTGCTGGTCCCCATGATCGTCGATGGTTCCCCACTGCTGGAACTGCAGGAAGTGAGGCGTTATTTCGGCGGAGTGCATGCCGTTGACGGCATTGACATGGCGGTCAATTCCGGTGCGATCCATGGTCTGATCGGTCCCAACGGCTCAGGGAAAAGCACCCTGGTCAATGTGATCTCCGGGTTGTATGCCCCCAGCGGCGGTAGAATCGTCTTCCAGGGAAAACCGCTGGTGGAGGGAAGTCTGTTGGCAGTGGCCAGGCAGAGCATCTCGCGCACCTTCCAGAACCTGCAGCTCTTCAGCGAACTCTCCGCCCTGGACAATGTCATGGTGGTGATGAAGGAGGTCTACCGGAGACCGCTGCCGCTGGTGCTGCTCGGTCTGGGCAAAGCGGTGGACCGGCGGGCGGAGGCCGATTCCATGGCTCTGCTTGAGCTGGTCGGACTGGCGGAAGAGGCCCGCACTCCGGCCAAGGATCTGCCCTATGGCGCACAGCGTTTTCTTGAAATCGCTCGTGCCATGGCGCGCCGTCCCGGCCTGCTGATCCTGGACGAACCTGCCGCCGGACTGGCCCATCCCGATGTTGTCAGGCTGCTGGAAATTATCCGGCGGATCAATCAGGCGGGAACCACGATTATTCTCATCGAGCACCATATGGAGGTGGTCAGTGACCTTTGCCATACTGTGACAGTTCTCGACGGCGGGAAGATAATCGCCGAAGGGCGCCCCGATGAGGTGAAAAGAAATCCGGCCGTGATTATGGCCTACCTTGGAACTGTCGGTGCGACCCAACCGGAAGAGAGCGTCTATGCTGCAAGTTAACGATATCTATGCCGGGTACGGGACCAGCGAAGTGCTGATGGGAGCTTCCCTGCAGGTGAAGAAGGGACAGGTGGTCGCCCTGATCGGACCGAACGGCGCCGGCAAAACCACCACCATGCGGGCCATCTCCGGTGAGCTCAAACCGACCCGTGGTGAAATAATCCTGGACGGCCGCCCGGTGCAGGCTCTGGATGCATCCAGCATCGCCAGGCTCGGCCTGGCCCATGCACCGGAGGGCCGCCGGGTGTTCGGACCGCTCTCGGTGGAAGACAATCTGCTGCTGGGAGCCTATAGCCGTCTTCCCCGCCTGTTCGGCTACCGCTCAAAAGCGGTTGCTGATTTGGACCGGATTTACCAGCTCTTCCCCCGACTCAGGGAACGGCAGCGACAGTCGGCCGGAACCCTCTCCGGCGGTGAACAGCAGATGCTCGCCATCGGCCGGGCGCTGATGGCCAATCCGAAGGTCATGCTGCTGGACGAACCATCCATGGGGCTGGCGCCGGTAATCGTCGACGAGGTATTCGCAACGCTGCGGAGTCTGAAAGAGTCTGGAATCACCCTGCTGCTGGTGGAGCAATCCGCCAGGCGCACGCTGGAAGTTGCCGATTACGCCTACGTCATGGAGCGGGGGAGGATCGTGATAGCCGGCTCACCGGCCGAACTGCAGAAGGATGAACGGGTAATTGCGGCTTATCTGGGGAACTGACGGGGTGAATGCGGGCTGGTTCGTCTGCACGTGGTCAGGCTCACGAAGGTTCAGATGTTGATCTGCTGATTCACGAGTCAGAATCATTTCAGCTCGCAAGGAAACAAAGAAAGAACGTGAATGTATTTTACAAGGAGATCAAAATGAAAAATTTGATCAAGCACGCCAAATGCTTACCGGAAAAATACCACTTTAAAACTTGAAACAAATGGGAAGTACCCCTGATTATCCCTGAATCTGCACAGAATTAGATGTTTATCTCAGTGCATCAACAAATGGTAATAGGTCGAGGTATAAAGTCCTGAAACCGTCAGAAGGTGGTAGCGGCTCATCAGGGTATGCATACTCAAATCCCCAACGCCGGTAATACTCCGAAACGTCATACTCTTCATCAGGGTCATAGAGAGCATCAACCGTAACAAATCTGACACCGACTTTTGGCGCTATTTCCGTTGCTATGAACTCTAACGTCCAATCAATCAAACAGGAGCCTCCACCTTTCGCACGTTCGTCAGCAGCCAGCAATCCAATTTTTATTGCAGGGAAAGTTTCATATTGAATATTCTCACTCGCCAGTAAAGGGCCTTCGGATGCAGACAACTTATCTGCCAGTAAAGTGACATACGCTGCAAGGGCATCATTATGACGGAGAATCCAACAGCGGCATACTGAAGCCTCTACCTCTCGTTGCACTCTGCCTTGACGCCAGAATGTGTTGAATTCACCTCTTGAACAACGAAACCCCTGTCCAGTTACCAGTTCAGGGGTCCATTGTTCTACGTTATCCGTTGAAAAAGTTACGTTATCGAACTTCCCGGCGCGTGGTGGCACTTGCGGCAACCTTTCTTTTGTCAAGAAGTCTGGAAATAGTGGCTTGAGCAGCAGTGTTTATAATAGGTTTGCAATCCCTGACTGCTTCAATGACCCGCTTGCCCGATTCGCCAACAGCTGGTTTTGATTTTGTATGAAATGGATATTTCATAATTCCTATTCTCCATTAAATCAGAGTGTGTCAGAAGTTTTAAGTACCGCTATATACATCGGACATTTTATCGGAGTCTACAGTGTAGGTACAGAAAAAACTTCCAGAATAGCTACTTGGAGTATCATTTGAAACGCTTTTGCTAATTATTCCGAAGCCGCTGATATTGAACTCAACAAAGGCACGTCCGGTCAGCCGCATCTATAATTGGATGCGACCAACCAAAGATTGACATTTGATTGGTTTTATTGCAAAAAGTTTATGTCTGTGGACGAGCCAAAACATTTGTTTAAGGCGTCATACCCTCAGCGCCCTTTTTGCTGGCACGAGTCAATTTTCCAGCAGAGTGATACATGACATGATTGACAAACTTATTAAAAATCTGAGGAAATAGCCACCTCATATTTTATTATTACTGATGGCCTCGCAGATTCTATGACTCAGTCGCCAGTAGAAAATTGGCAGGCAGGT
>CAYWJJ010000100.1:0-13261 GCA_964458105.1 uncultured Geobacter sp. | reverse complement strand
CCACGTTAGCAAGGGGCGAGTCCTTTTTTATTCTACTGGCGGACATTATGTCTAACAGGCCTTTTCCCTTTACTTTCCAGCCATCTTTATTTATTCTGCAGAGTCCGATTCTTATGCACACGAAGGATTCCATGAATATCAGCAGAATTCGCAATTTTTCCATTATTGCCCACATTGACCACGGCAAATCCACGCTGGCAGATCGCCTGCTGGAGTATACCGGCACTGTTTCCGACCGTGAAAAGCAAAACCAGTTTCTGGATAAGATGGATCTGGAGCGGGAACGCGGCATAACGATCAAGGCCCAGACTGTCCGGCTGAATTACCGCGCTGATGATGGCAATGACTACGTCCTCAATCTGATCGATACCCCCGGCCATGTTGACTTCACTTACGAAGTTTCCCGCTCGCTGGCCGCCTGCGAAGGCGGACTTCTGGTGGTGGACGCATCACAGGGTGTGGAAGCCCAGACACTGGCCAATGTTTATCTGGCCCTGGACATCAATCTTGAGGTCTTTCCGGTCCTGAACAAGATTGACCTGCCGGCTGCCGATCCGGAGCGGGTCATTCAGGAAATAGAGGAGATTATCGGCATTGATGCCCATGATGCCGTTCGGGCCAGTGCGAAAGAGGGCATCGGTACCCGCGAAATTCTTGAGCAGATCGTCAAGAAGATACCGCCGCCCAAGGGTGATTCGTCGGCGCCGCTCAAGGCACTGCTGTTCGATTCCTGGTATGATCAGTATCAGGGTGTCATTATTCTGGTTCGTATATTCGACGGTACCCTTAAAAAGGGCGATAAAATACAGCTGATGGCCACTAACAGCTCTTTTGAGGCGCTAAAGGTGGGGGTCTTTGCTCCGGTCATGCGCGAAGTTCCTGAACTGGCAGCCGGCGAGGTCGGTTTTGTGATTGCCGGCATCAAGGATGTGGCCGATGCCAAGGTGGGCGATACGGTGACCCTGCTGCAAAGGCGCTGTGCCGTCCCGCTGGATGGTTTTAAAGAGGTGCAGCCGATGGTGTTTTCCGGCTTGTATCCGATCGACACCGTCCAATACGAGCAGTTGCGTGACGCACTGGCCAAGCTCAAGCTGAATGACTCTTCATTCTCCTATGAGCCGGAAACATCGCTGGCGCTCGGTTTCGGTTTCCGCTGCGGTTTCCTGGGGCTTTTGCATATGGAGATCATTCAGGAACGGCTGGAACGGGAGTTTGATCTTGATCTGATCACGACAGCCCCGACCGTTGTCTATCGAGTGCACAAAATGAGCGGGGAAGTGTTCTCCATTCAGAGCGCAAATCAGATGCCGGAACTGCAAAGCATGGAGTATCTGGAAGAACCTTTTATTCTGGCACACATCCATGTGCCTAACGAGTTTGTAGGAGGCGTGCTGGCTCTCTGTGAAGACAAGCGTGGTGTTCAGCGCGAAATCAAGTATCTGACTCCGACACGTGTCATGATTATTTATGAACTGCCGTTGAACGAGATCGTGCTGGATTTTTACGACCGACTCAAATCGATTACCAAAGGTTATGCTTCCCTTGATTATGAGCACCTGGAATACAGGCGCAGTGACCTGGTTCGAATGAATGTCATGATTAACGGAGAAATCGTTGATGCCCTGTCCCTGATCCTGCACCGTGAAAAGGCATATTTCCGCGGCCGTGATCTGGTTTCCAAGATGAAAGAGCTTATTTCACGGCAGATGTTCGAGGTCGCCATCCAGGCCGCGATCGGGAACAAGATCATTGCCCGCGAGACGGTCAAGGCGATGCGCAAGGACGTACTGGCCAAGTGTTACGGCGGCGATATCACCCGCAAGCGCAAACTGTTGGAGAAACAGAAGGAAGGCAAGAAGCGCATGAAGAATGTCGGCAATGTCGAACTTCCACAGGAAGCGTTTCTGGCAATATTAAAAGTAGATTAGGGTGAACGGATGGTAAATCTTCGAACAACTCCGTTTCTGATCGCTGACTAAAGGAACCTGCATGCAAGAAAATAACGAAATGTCCATGAATACCGCTGCCCAGAAACCGGAACCGGTTATCAAAAAGAAAAGTCTGATCCGTGAATATGCCGAATCGATTGCCATTGCGGTACTGCTGGCGCTGGTTATCCGTACCTACCTGGTACAGGCTTTCAAAATACCATCCGGTTCGATGGAGGACACGCTGGCTATCGGTGACCATCTGCTGGTCAGCAAGTTCATCTATGGAACCAAGTTGCCTTTCGGTGACAAGCGTGTTCTGACCATTCGTGACCCCCGCCAGGGTGATGTGATCGTGTTCGAGTATCCGGAAGACCCCAGCAAGGACTTTATCAAGCGTGTTGTCGGCATACCTGGGGACGTGGTGGAGGGTAAGGACAAAAAGGTCTATGTTAACGGCAAGCATTATGAAAACCCGCACGAAATACATAAGGAAAAGGATGTTATTCCAAAAGAGATGAATCCGCGTGACACGTTCGGACCTGTCACAGTACCTGCGAATTCATATTTTGTAATGGGTGATAACCGTGACCGTTCCTACGACAGCCGTTTTTGGAAGTTCGTTAAACGCGATCAGATCAAGGGGCTGGCATTTATCAAATACTGGTCATGGGATCGGGATAAGCTGCGTCCAAGGATTGGGAATATTGGAAAACTGATAGACTGACGAAGAAAGTATATATTTTACCAATTATCTGAATGGGGGATTATATGGATACACTAGGCAACTGGAAACGGACACATTACTGCGGCGACCTGCAGGCAGGCGATATCGGCAAAGAGGTCATTCTTATGGGGTGGGCGCTGCGCCGTCGCGATCATGGCGGATTGATTTTCATCGACCTGCGTGATCGCGAGGGAATCGCACAGATCGTGTTTGACCCGGAGGTCAACGCTTCCGCCCATGCCGTTGCTGAATCGGTGCGCAGCGAATTTGTACTGGCTGTTAAGGGCAAGGTGATTCCGCGTCCTGAAGGCACCGTTAACCCCGGCATGAAAACCGGTGAGGTGGAAATCCAGGTTCTTGAGTGCAAGCTGCTCAACCGCTCCAAGCCGCTCCCCTTCATGCTGGACGAACACAGTGATATTAACGAAAACATCCGTTTGAAATACCGTTATCTGGATCTGCGTCGCCCGCAGCTCCAGCACAACCTTATCCTGCGTTCGAAAGTTGCCCAGTTGACCCGCTCGTATCTGAGCGACAATGGCTTTATCGAATTGGAAACACCCTTTCTGACGAAATCCACGCCGGAGGGCGCTCGCGATTTCCTGGTGCCTTCCCGCATTAATCAGGGTCATTTTTACGCTTTGCCGCAGTCACCGCAGATATTCAAGCAGATTCTGATGATCTCCGGTTTTGATCGCTACTTCCAGGTTGTACGTTGTTTCCGCGACGAGGACCTGCGCGCCGACCGTCAACCGGAATTTACCCAGATCGACTGCGAAATGTCTTTCATAGACCGTGAAGATATCATCACCGTTATGGAGGGTTTGATAGCGAGCATTTTCAAAGAGGCCAAAGGGGTTGACGTTCAGCTGCCGGTGGAGCGGATAACCTATGCCGATGCGATTAAGCGTTTCGGTGTGGATAATCCGGATCTGCGTTTTGGTATGGAGCTGTGTGAATTAACCGAGCTGGTTAAAAACGCCGGTTTTAAAGTTTTTGCAGAGGTGGCCTCCAAAGGCGGTATCATTAAGGGTCTCAACGCCAAGGGGTGTGCCAAATTCTCACGTAAGGAAATCGACGATCTGACCGAATTCGTCAAGATCTACGGTGCCAAGGGATTGGCGTATGTCAAAATCGAGAACGGCGAGTGGCATTCTCCGATTGCCAAGTTCTTTACTCCGCAAGAGATCGCGGAAATGAACAGCATCTTTGGCGCTGAAGAGGGCGATCTGCTGTTTTTTGTGGCCGACAAACCAAAAGTTGTCAACGATTCGCTGGGCAAGCTGCGCAATCATCTGGCTGGAATCCTCAAGCTGACCAGCAAGGATGATTTTAGGTTCGTCTGGGTTACCGACTTTCCTCTCTTGGAGTGGGACGAGGAAGAGGGGCGTTGGGCCGCAGTACATCACCCCTTTACCGCACCCATGGACGAGGATCTGGAGTTTGTTGAAACCGACCCTGGGCGTTGCCGCGCCAAAGCCTATGACCTGGTGCTTAACGGTAACGAGATTGGCGGCGGTTCGATCAGGATTCATCAGGAGCAGGTTCAATCTTTAATGTTCAAACTGTTGGGCATGTCAGTGGAGTCCGCCCGCAGCAAGTTCGGTTTCCTGCTGGACGCACTGGAGTTCGGCACGCCGCCTCACGGCGGAATTGCGTTCGGTATGGATCGCTTGATCATGTTGTTGACCGGCAGCGACTCGATAAGAGATGTAATCGCCTTCCCCAAAACCCAGAAAGGTTCATGCATGATGTCCGAGGCTCCCTCGCCGGTTGATAATAAACAACTCCGCGAACTGGGTGTCAGACTTGTGGAAAAACTGGGCTAAGCAATAATTTAATGGGCCGCCTGGCAGCGTGCATATTTCTGTTTACTGTACTGCTGTCAGCGGCCTGCTCCACTCCTGCACCTACCTGGCGCAGCAAAACAGCACCGCTGGTTGAAGAGCTTGATCGTCAGGAAGCTTCCCGCCTGTTACCGCAAGAGTACCGTAATCTGCTGGAAACATTTGAGCATGGAGAGGCGATCTTCCATGTGCGATCGAATGATATGGAAGCTGATACCTATTATCAGCTTGCCTTTCAGAAAGCCGAGCTGCTTCGCTTGGAGCTGCGCAATCTGAAACAACGACTGGCTGAAGAAAGTCGTCAGCGGGCGTTGCAGTTGGCGGCAAAGGCTGAGGAAGAAAGACTTATGCGGGAAGCGGTTCAAGCGGAACTGCGACTTCGCGAACAGCAAAAAAAACAAGCCGAAGAAGCCGCAAAGGCGGCCGCAATTCCCCAGAAAAAACTTGTCCCCAAGGAACCCCCGCAACAACTGTCCGCTACATACACCGTCAGGCGCGGTGAAACTTTGCCGCAGATTGCCGGCCGGGTGGAAATCTATAATGATTCATCGCTCTGGCCGATCATCTATCGGGCAAATCGCGATCAGATTCGTGATCCCAAACGTCTCTGGCCCGGACAGGTGCTTTCAATACCCCGCCATTTCAGTCGTGACGATGCACTTGAAGCTAAGCGATATTCAGGTAAAAAGTAATAAACCAGGTCTGTCAACCATTACCCGTCTTTGATAAAAGCCCGATTCTGTGCTGTTCTGTAATTCAAATTAACGATCTATTCATGTGTTTTATGTTAACTAAGTGGCTGCGATGTCGAGTCATAAATGCATTAGAGTGCTATGGTTTTTCGCAATGTTTTTTCTTGACAGCCCCTGGGTATTTGTATATTGTATACAAAATTTTTAACCAGCCTTAATATAAGCTATATCGTATAGTTATGTTAAAAAGCAGATCGTGTTTCAGTTTTGAGCAAGCGGTTATCCAACCTGAACTAAGGAGAGAGCATGACGACACAAACATCAAAAATTATTTGGTCAAAAATCGATGAAGCGCCCGCACTGGCAACCTACTCTTTACTCCCGATCGTCAACGCATTTACCAAGGCGGCTGGGGTTGTTGTTGAAACAAGGGACATCTCCGTTGCCGGCAGAATTATCGCAAACTTTTCTGATTATTTGACGGAGAGTCAGAGGATGCCCGATTATCTGGCCGAACTGGGCGAGCTTACCCAGAAGCCGGAAGCCAATATCATCAAACTGCCCAACGTCAGTGCTTCAATTCCACAATTGAAAGCCGCTATCAAGGAATTGCAGGAAAAGGGTTATAAACTTCCCGATTATCCCGAAGAGCCGAAAACCGATGCTGAAAAAGCTCTTCACGCAAGGTATGCCAAGTGCTTGGGAAGTGCCGTCAATCCGGTGCTGCGTGAAGGTAACTCCGACAGAAGATCGGCTGCTGCAGTAAAGCAGTACGCCAAAAAACATCCGCACAAAATGGGCGCCTGGTCTCCTGAATCAAAGACTCACGTTTCACATATGACTGCCGGTGATTTTTACCACAGTGAAAAATCTGTCACGATGAGCAAGGCCGGCAATGTTAAGATCGAGTTTGTTGATCAGGCCGGCAACGTCACGGTCCTTAAAGATAAACTGGCTCTTCAGGCCGGCGAAGTGCTTGATGGCGCTTTCATGAGCGCAAAAGCACTGCGCGCTTTCATCGCTGAGCAGATTGCCGATGCAAAGGCGAAGGGCGTGTTGTTCTCGGTGCACCTCAAAGCCACCATGATGAAGATCTCCGATCCGATCATGTTCGGTCACTTTGTTTCCGTATTCTACAAGGATGTGTTTGAGAAACATGCCGCCACCTTTAAAGAGCTGGGCGTCAATCCGGATCTTGGTATGGGCGACCTCTACCTGAAACTCGAGAAGTTGCCGGAAGCCAAGCGGGCCGAGATCGAGGCGGATATCCAGGAAGTCTATAAAAAGCAGCCGCCGCTGGCCATGGTCGATTCCGACAAAGGGATCACCAACCTGCATGCCAGCAATGACATCATTATCGATGCATCCATGCCGGTCGTCATCCGTGACTCAGGCGGGATGTGGGGAGCAGACGGCAAGCTGCATGATGTCAAGTGTGTAATTCCGGATACCTCCTATTCGGAGTGGTATCAGGAGTGTATAGATTTCTGCAAGAAAAACGGCCAGTTCGACCCCACGACAATGGGTTCCGTGTCCAACGTTGGTCTGATGGCACAGAAAGCAGAAGAGTACGGTTCACATGATAAAACCTTCAAGGTTTCGGCAAACGGCACCATGCGTGTTGTTGACGAGTCGGGAGCAGTCCTGATCCAGCACACCGTGGAAGAGGGCGACATCTGGCGCGGTTGCCAGGCAAAAGATCTGCCGATTCAGGACTGGGTCAAACTGGCAGTGCGCAGGGCACGCGCAACCGGCGCTCCTGCAGTTTTCTGGCTTGACAAGAACAGGGCCCATGACGCCCAGATGATTGAAAAAGTAAACAAATATCTGAAGGATCATGACACAAGCGGTCTTGAAATCCATATCATGTCTCCGGTGGAAGCGATGCGCTTCACACTGCCGCGCGCTAAAGCCGGTCAGGACACAATTACCGTTACCGGTAACGCACTGAGGGATTATCTGACCGACCTATTCCCAATCCTGGAACTGGGCACCAGCGCCAAGATGCTCTCAATCGTACCACTGCTGGCTGGCGGCGGACTTTTCGAGACAGGCGCAGGTGGTTCGGCACCCAAGCATGTTCAGCAGTTTGTGCAGGAAGGCTATCTGCGTTGGGATTCACTGGGCGAGTTCCTGGCGCTGGCAGTATCGTTGGAGCATCTGGCCGCAACCTTCAAGAATGAAAAAGCCCAGCTCCTGGCTGATACACTTGACCAGGCCAACACCAAGTTCCTGGATAACAACAAGAACCCGGCTCGCAAAGTCGGCCAGATTGACAATCGCGGCAGCCATTTCTACCTGGCAATGTACTGGGCTGAGGCATTGGCCGAGCAGACCAAGGACAAGGAACTGCAGGCACGCTTTGCCAAAGTCGCCAAGCAACTTCAGGAAAACGAGGCAAAGATCAATGAAGAACTGATTGGCGCACAAGGCAAGCCTCAGGATATCGGTGGCTACTACCAGCCGGATCCGGTCAAGACCGAAAAGGCAATGCGTCCCAGCGCAACGCTGAATTCCATCATTGACTCAATTAACTGAGTAATCAAGGAGAGAGGCCGATTGGCTTCTCTCCTGTTTAGTAAGATCTGTTGTACGGCTTTTGGAAGCAAAATTCTATGAAAGGAGGAATGATGGGGTATAGCTATCTGACAGTCCCCGTTGGTGAAAAAATCACCATGGGCGGCAATGGCAAGCTTGATGTGCCTGACAATCCCATTATTCCCTTTATAGAAGGCGACGGAACCGGCAAGGATATCTGGAAAGCTTCGGTACGTGTATTCGATTCCGCCGTGGAAAAATGTTATGGCGGCGCACGAAAGATCTCCTGGATGGAAGTATATGCCGGCGAGAAGCCGTTCAACATGTTCCGTGATTCCATGGGCGATAATGCCTGGTTGCCTGATGAAACCGTTGAAGCTTTCAAAGAGTTCCTGGTAGGCATCAAAGGGCCTCTGACAACACCAATTGGCGGCGGCATCCGGTCTTTGAATGTTGCTCTTCGACAACTGCTTGATCTTTATGTCTGTCTGCGTCCGGTTCGCTGGTTTCAGGGGGTTCCTTCCCCGGTCAAGAAGCCTGAAGATGTAGATATGGTTATCTTTCGCGAAAACTGCGAAGACATCTATGCCGGTATCGAGTGGATGCAGGGCACTGCCGAGTGCGACAGAATTGTAAACTTTCTTGTCAAAGATATGGGGGTTGCGAAGATCCGTTTCCCGGAAACTTCATCGATCGGCATCAAACCTATCTCCAAGGATGGTTCCGAACGCCTTGTCCGTGCAGCGATCGAGTATGCCCTCAAGCACAAACGCAAGTCAGTAACTTTGGTTCATAAGGGTAATATCATGAAGTTCACTGAAGGGGCCTTCAAGGATTGGAGTTACGATCTGGCGCGAAGTGAATTTCGTACAAAAATAGTTTGCGAGCGGGAAAGCTGGATTATCGACAACAAGGATCGTAACGACAGTCTGACTGTTGAAGAGAACGCACGGATGATTGATCCTGGTTACGATATGATGACTTCCAATCAGAGAGCCGATATCTGTGCCGAAGTAGAACAGGCTCTCACGCTGATCCCGACACATGGCCACGGACAGTGGAAAAAACTGCTGATGATCAGGGACACCATTGCGGATATAACGCTGCAGCAGGTTCTTACAAGGGCCAAGGAATTCGATGTGCTGGCATGTATGAATCTTGAAGGTGATTTTCTTTCGGACGCACTTGCTGCACAGGTTGGTGGAATTGGCATTGCTCCCGGAGCCAATATAAACTATGTTACCGGCCATGCCATTTTTGAGGCAACTCACGGCACCGCTCCGAAGTATGCCAATCTTGACAAAGTCAACCCCGGTTCAGTAATCCTCTCGGGGGTCATGATGCTTGAACACTTGGGGTGGCAGGAAGCTGCCGACATGATTGTCAAAGCGATTGACAGAACCATCGGACAGAAGCGGGTAACCTATGACTTCGAGCGAATGATGCAGGGCGCAATACTGCTTTCCTGTTCCGGATTTGCCGATGCTTTGATTGAGAACATGAAATAGACATCAAACAGATTGCAGGAACGACAATTCAGTCCTTACTGCACTATTTGTTATATCAACCCAGCAAAGGAGAAAAAGTATGGCACGTAAAAAGATTTCACTAATTGGTGGCGGACAGATCGGTGGCGTTCTTGCTCAGCTTTGTGCATTGCGCGAACTTGGTGATGTTGTTCTTTTCGACATCGTCGAAGGGCTTCCCCAGGGCAAGATGCTTGACATCGCCGAAGTCGGTCCGGTCGACCGCTACGATGTAAATCTGAAAGGCACCAACAGCTATGAAGATATCAAAGGTTCAGATATCGTCATCGTTACAGCCGGACTTCCGCGCAAACCGGGCATGAGCCGCGATGACCTGATCGAAGTCAACTCCAAGATCATGACATCCGTTGCCGAAGGCATCAAAAAATTCGCTCCTGATTCAATAGTTATCGTTATCTCAAACCCGCTTGACGCAATGGTAACCCTCTGTCAGAAAATCACCGGGTTCCCTTACAATCGCGTTATCGGCCAGGCCGGTGTTCTTGACTCTGCCCGTTTTGCTACCTTCATTGCATGGGAACTGGGCGTGTCGGTGAAGGACGTCACCGCCATGACTCTCGGCGGCCACGGCGACGACATGGTGCCACTGGTTCGTTATGCCAGCGTCAACGGTATTCCTGTCACGGAACTGCTGGAGCAGAAATACAAGGATGCTGCCAAGGCTAAAGAAGTCATGGAAGCCATGGTCAAGCGTACCCGCGGTGCAGGCGGCGAAGTTGTGGCACTGCTGAAAACCGGTTCAGCTTTCTACTCACCAGCTTCTTCGGCCATCGCCATGGCTGAATCGATCCTGAAAGATCAGAAGCGCGTCCTTCCGACATGCTGCTACCTGCAGGGCGAGTTCGGCGTCAACGGTTTCTACGTTGGCGTACCGGCTGTGCTGGGCGAGAAGGGTGTCGAAAATATCATCCAGTTCAAGCTCGACGCTGAAGAGCAGGCCATGATGGATAAGTCTGTTGCAGCAGTAAAAGAGCTTGTCGGGAGCATGAAATAGATATAGATTGTCGGCTGATCAAGCCATGAAGTAACAGCAAAAGAAGGGCGGAGCTCTCCACCCTTCTTTTGCCTTGTTATAAGAGCATATTTCACACCTTTTATTACGGAATAAAGGAGTATTTCCAGATGGAGAAAACATTGCCTAAAATTGAGATTATCGAGAAGTACTGCAAAGGGTGTCATATCTGTGTTGAATTTTGTCCCACCAAGGTTCTTGAGATGCAGGGTTTTGTAGTTGGAGTCAAGAACCTGGAAGCTTGTATCAAGTGCATGCAGTGCGAACTGCGTTGCCCTGATTTTGCAATCAAAGTTAGCGCCGAATAATTTTACAGGAGGAAATCAAAAGTGGCTAAAAAAGTAGCGTTTATGCAGGGTAACGAAGCCGCAGCTCATGGTGCCTTATACGCCGGCTGCACTTTTTTCGGCGGATACCCGATCACACCATCGACCGAGGTTGCCGAGGTCATGTCTGTTGAACTGCCTAAGATCGGCGGTAAATTTGTTCAAATGGAAGATGAAATCGGCGCCATGGCCTCAATTTTAGGAGCGTCTCTGGCTGGATCCAAGTCACTTACCTCGACATCCGGTCCCGGTCTGTCCCTCAAGCAGGAACTGATCGGCTACGGTTGTATTGCCGAGATTCCCTGCGTTGTATACAACGTCATGCGCGGCGGCCCATCCACCGGTATGCCGACCGGTCCTTCACAGTCAGATGTTATGAGCGCCAAATGGGGTACCCACGGCGATCATCCGGCTATCTGCCTGACTCCGGCTTCTGTCCAGGAAACCTACGAAGAGGTTATTCGCGCTTTCAACCTCTCTGAAAAATACCGTACCCCGGTTATGGTCATGCCTGACGAGATCGTTGCCCATATGCGTGAGCGGATCGTGTTCCCTGAACCGGGTGAGGTTGAAGTCCTCCCCCGCAAATCTCCGACGGTTCCGCCCGAACAGTACAAGCCTTACGACACAAGCTTCGGTGATGTTCCACCGCTGGCAGCTTTCGGCTCCGGCTACAAATTTCATGTTACCGGTCTCAACAAGATGCAGGACGGCTTCCCGACCACCAAGGCCGAGATCGTACAGGCCGAAGAAGAGCGTCAGGTTCGCAAAGTTGAAGCAAACGTTGATGATATTGCCAGCTTTGAAGAGTACCTGCTGGATGATGCCGAAGTGGTTGTTGTCGCTTATGGTTCAACTTCCCGTTCGGCCCGTTATGCCGTCAATGTTGCTCGCGAACAGGGCATCAAGGCCGGCATGTTCCGCATTAAAACATTCTGGCCGTTCCCGGACAAGCAGATCAAGGCGCTGGCCAGTAGAATTAAAGGGATCGTAATACCGGAAATGAACCTGGGCATGTGCTCCATCGAGCTTGAGCGTTGTGCACAGGGCAAGGTTCCGGTACTCGGCATCTTCCGCGTTGACGGTGAGCCGATCAATCCCGACCAGATTGTTGAGAAGATCAAGGAGGTTAAATAACCATGGCTTTTGATTACGATAAGTATCTTCGTCCAGGAAAACTGCCCCACATCTGGTGCCCAGGTTGCGGCCACGGCATCGTCATGAAAGGGCTGATCCGGGCAATGGACACGCTCAAGCTTCAGAAAGAGAATACTGCAATTGTATCCGGTATCGGCTGTGCTTCGCGTCTTCCGGGTTACATTGATTGCTGTACCCTGCACACCGCACATGGTCGTGCTGCAGCATTTGCCACTGGCGTCAAGTTGGCCAAGCCGGAAATGAACGTCATTCTTTGTGGCGGCGACGGAGACGGCACCGCAATCGGCGGCAACCATTTCATCCATGCCTGCCGTCGCAATATAGACATGACTTACATCATCATGAACAACTACATCTATGGTATGACCGGTGGCCAGTTCTCTCCATGTACTCCGACCGGCCATAAAGCTTCCACAACTCCTTACGGCAATCCGGACCCCGGTTTCGACATCGCCAAACTGGCAATCGGTGCCGGTGCAACTTTTGTTGCCCGCGGAACCGCTTTCCATGCCAACCAGATTGACAAGCTGATAGTAGAGGCGATTCAGCACAAAGGTTTCTCGGTTGTTGAAATTCTTGACGACTGCCCGACCACCTATGGACGTCGTAACAAATTCAAGTCGGTCATCGAGATGATGAACCGCCTCAAAGAAGTTGCCGTTCCGGTCAAGGCTGCCGAGAAGATGACTGCCGAGCAGTTGAAGGGCAAGGTTCTCACAGGTGTTCTTTATAAAGAAGAGAAACCCGAGTACACCGAAGAGTACGCCAAGGTAATTGAGCGTGCCAAGGCTTCCAAGTAATAATTACAGGAAAAGGAGCGATATATTCATGTCAAGATATGAACTCAGGTTTTCCGGTGCGGGTGGACAGGGTCTGATCACCGCCGGGATCATTATGGCCAAGGCCGCTTCGATCTACGAAGGGAAACAGGCCGTTCAGTCGCAGAGCTACGGCCCTGAAGCCCGTGGCGGTGCTTCTAAGTCGGAAGTTATCATTTCCGATGGCCCGATCGACTATCCGAAAGTCACCCAGTGTGATGCACTGCTGGCCATGACTCAGGAAGCAGCGAACAAGTACTCACACGACCTCAAGGAAGGCGGCGTGCTGCTGATTGATTCCGACCTGGTTACTAAGATTCCGGCCGGCAATTTCAAGACGGTAGCATTCCCGATCATCAATACTGCCAAAAACGATGTTGGTCGTGAGATCGTTGCCAACATCGTAGCTCTTGGAGCGATGGTGGCACTGACTGGTCAGGTTACCAGGGAAAATGCAGAGAAAGCCGTTCTTTCAAGTGTTCCTGAAGCGTTCATCGAACTCAACAAGAAAGCTTTCTGTATGGGATTCGATAAGGCCCTGGCTGCCAGCGCCTAATCTAAGTTTAAAAATCCAGTAAATTAAAGGCCCGGCGCTGTTGCACCGGGCCTTTAATTGTGTGCGCCAGGCATGGCGCGTGGCGCGTAAGCGCCATCTGTTTGACTGTGGT
>CAYWJJ010000099.1:0-13380 GCA_964458105.1 uncultured Geobacter sp. | reverse complement strand
ACGGATCAAGTTGAAGCGACTTTATCCGAAATTATGAGTGTTACGGGGTACTAGCTTTCTTCACGGCTCATTTTTTCTTCATGACAACGACCAATGCCAGAATTATTGCAAGTGCCCCTAGACCCGGCCCACTGATGCCATTAACAGAGCACTTACAAGAACAGATAATGCCTCCATAGCCCCTCCACAAATTCCTTGTTGTGGAAATCATACGGGCACACATAGTCAATGTCAATAATAATAAGAGAGATACGGTTTTGTACATTGCAATTGATTTTAAAAAATGATACACATACCCCACGTTCCCTTAAAAGGGATGAACCGAGAGAAACGGTGTTGAAAGAAATTATCTCGGCCTTGTTCCCCGCAAACGCGGGGATGAGCCGGGCAAGCAATTGCCTGGCTCATTTCTTCCCGCTCCGCCTTCCCCCAATACCTCCAAGAACTCTCCAAACCGCCCCAACCTACCACACCCGCAAACCAAACAATATTTTTCTAATGTTTACCTCATAATTTTCTCCGCGTCCTGCCCGGAACCTGTACCGCATTTCCAGTCGCTCGGAACAATCCTCGCCGCTATCTGAATTCCCAGCTTCAAGCTTACCACAACCACATGACACAATAAGTCGCACAATTAAATTTGCATAAAAAAAGGCCGGGTCGCTTGCGCGGCCCGGCCTTTTTCCGATACTGCTTTAAACATACATCACATGAATTTCGATATCTCGAATCCGATCTGCCCCAGCGGCAGGACTTCGTCGGCCACGCCGCCATCGACGCAGGCCTTGGGCATGCCGTAGATGGTCGAAGTGGCTTCATCCTGGGCTATCGTAACGCCGCCCTTCTGCTTCAGCAGCTGCATGCCTTTGAATCCGTCGTTGCCCATTCCGGTCAGTATTACGCCCAACATCGAGCCGCCCGTAGCTTCGGCCATGCTGGACATCATCAGGTCCACCGAGGGGATATAAACATATTGGGGGTAGTTGCTGGTGGGCTGGGTTTTGACGACAATATTGCTCCCCTGGCGAACCAGTGTGGTGTGCATGCCGCCCGGTGCGATCAGCGCCAGACCCGGCTTGAGAATATCGCCGTCAACCGCTTCGCGGATCGTCATCGAGCACTTGGCATTGAGCCGGTCGGCATACGGTCCGGTAAAGGCCTTGGGCATATGGATGCCGACCATGACACCGTATGGAAAATTGACCGGGATGCGCGACAGCACCTCCTGGAGCGCTACCGGCCCGCCGGTGGAAGCACCGATACCGACGTACTGGATTTTCTTGCCGGTGAACTTGGATGTTGTCGGCCGCTGTGGGGCAGCAGCGGATACAGGTGCGGAAACCGGTCTGCTTACGGGAGAGACCCCAGCGGGAAGGCGTGAAAAACGGGACCTGATCGCCTCCTTCATTTTGCGAAGCAGTTCCTCCCGGAAGATATTCTGCGCGTCGGAGGAATCGGTTACGTTTTTGGGGATGTAGTCAATGGCGCCGGCATCCAGCGCTTCAAAGGTGGACTTGGCCCCTTCGTTGGTCAGCGTGGAAACCATGATGACCTTGGTGGGAGCCTTGGCCATGATCTGCTTCAGGGCGGTAATGCCGTCCATGCGCGGCATCTCGACATCCATCGTGATGATATCCGGCTTGAGGGCAAGCGCCTTCTCGACCCCTTCCATGCCGTCGGCTGCTGTGCCGACGATATCAAAAGCCGGATCCTTGGAGAGGATGCTGCGGATGGCCATCCGCATGAATGATGAGTCGTCAACTATCAGGACGCGCGTTTTTGTGGTTTGTGGCATGATCATCAGGGTTTCACCTGTCCAGTGGCGTTAAAAATCGAGGCAACCAGTTCCTTCACATCAGGGACGGCATCGTCCAGTTCATAGCAGAAGCGTTCTTCATCCAGCTGGGCCAGTGCCGGCGATTGCTTTTTCAGGATGGACCAGGCTTCTTCCTCATTCAGGTTGAAGCTGATCCATTGGCGACCGCCGTAGTTCAGCTCGCGGACAGTGCAGAACAGATCCGACAGATTGACTATCGCGCAGAGGACCGGATCGATACTGGCCTCGACCGGATTATGGTGACAGGAGATAACTTCGCAGTACACTTCCGGAAAGTTCCATTTGTGGGCGATACAGAGTCCTATTTCGCAATGGGTCGTGCCCAGCATTTCCGCTTCGGCATCAACCAGTTTGATCGGATGGTTTTTGATTTTATCCAGAACTTCCTGAAACGGTTCACGCAGGTAGTTGCTCAGAAAGACTTCTCCCAGATCGTGAATTATTCCCGCAATATAGGCTTTTTCCAGATCCAGGTACCCGGCTTTTTGGGCTATGACCTTGGAAACCATTCCGACACCGAAGGAGTGCTCCCAGAATGAGTTCAGTTCGATGGCGCCCGAGTCGGCATCGAATGCGCTGATGAGCGAGGTGGTCAGCGCCAGTTCGCGGATATGCCGCAGGCCGAGATAGACCAGCGCCCGTTTCAGCGATGTGATCTCCTGGGCCGGCCTGTAGATCGGCGAGTTGATCAGTTTCATGACACGGGCGGTCATGACCTGGTCGGAAAGCATCAGGTCGGCAATTTCTTCGACGCTGACATCGGGATCATCAAGCATTTGAATCACCTGGGTTGCAACAACCGGAATGGTTGGCAGGTCGTCCACCGCCCCCACCAGAATCTCGGCTCGTTCCATCATCAGATTTCTGTCCATGTTCAAAAACCTTTCAGGCTATTTTTTGTAGCCAAAACCACCTGGGAAATGCACGGTTTTGAATTTGTCATTGACCCCGTGCAGGGATTCGGATTGGCCGACAAAGAAATATCCGTACGGCTGCAAGTTGTTGTAGAAGTGCTGGACAACTTTTGATTTTGAGGCGGTATCAAAATAGATCAGTACATTGGCGCAAAAGATGAAGTCGAAACTCTTCATGAAAATCATCTTTGAGTCTTCGTACAGGTTGAGTTTGTTGAAGGTAACGAATTTCTTGACCTCCGGCGAAAGGATGAATTTGCCGTTATCCTCGCGGATATATTTGCGTTTGTAGGCATCCGGAATGTTGCGTACGGAATAGGCGTTGTAAACCCCTTCCTTGGCCTGGGCTATGACGGTTTCATTGATGTCGGTGCCGACGATTTCGATGATCCAGTCCTTAAGCAGCGTGGACCGTTTTTCCAGCAGAATCATCGCCATTGTGTAGGCTTCTTCTCCCGAGGATGAAGCAGCGCTCCAAATCCGCAGCTTACGGAAACCCATCTTGTTTTTTGCCTCGACAATTTCTGGAAGCAACTTGGTTTCGAGGGCCGCCAATTGCGGAACATTACGAAAGAAATAGGTCTCGTTGGTGGTAATCTCGTCCATCAGGTATTTGAGCTCTTCCGAACCCCTGGGCGATTTGAGCAACAGGTAATAATCCTGGCATGACTTAGTACCGGTTGCTTCCATCCTGCGCGTCAAACGGCTTTCCAGGAAATATTTCTTGGTGGCATGAAAATACATGCCGCACAGGTTGTAAATAAAATCCCTGAGTTGCTCAAAGTCCTTATCGGATATTGCCACTTTGTACCCCTTGATGATTTTCAAAATAAAATTACAGCGGATGATTGTCTGTCAGCGGCGGTAAATTATACCAAGGTGCAATCAAAATGAGTACAAGGCGGCGAGGAGAGTGGCAACAAAGGCGTACTATCAGTACGTTGAGGAGCCACCGACGAAGCCAACGACGTAATCGTTTGATTGCGACTTGGTATTACTCGTTGCCTTCAATCATCCCGACCGGATCAACGATCAGTGTTACGCGACCATCGCCCAGTATTGTGGAACCGGCTATGCCAGGAATATTGGCGAGATAGTTTCCAAGCGACTTGATGGCGACCTCCTGCTGCCCAACCAGCCGGGATACGACCAGTCCCATCCGCTTGTCCGCGGCTCCCACCACCACCACATAGCAGAAATCTTCAATCTCGTTACGCTGTTGAACATTGAAAACCTTTTGCAGACGGATAAGGGGCAGAACCATATCGCGCAGTTTCAGGACCTCCTGGCCGCCGATCATGTGGAACTTGCGCTGATCGACCCGGATTGTCTCAAGAACCGACGACAGGGGAATGGAGTAGACTTCCCCCTCCACCTCCACCAGCAGGGACTGGATGATGGCCAGGGTTAGCGGCAGTCGCAGGATAAATTCGGATCCCAGCCCTTTTTCGCTCTTGATCTCGATCAGGCCGTTCAGTTTTTTGATGTTGGTCTTGACAACATCCATGCCGACACCGCGCCCCGAAAGGTCGGTGGCTTTCTCCTTGGTCGAAAAGCCGGGCAGGAAGATCAGATCGAACATCTCGCGCTGGCTCAATGCCGCCAGCTGTTCTTCGGTCAGCAGCCCCTTTTCGATGGCCTTGCGGCCGACCCGTTCAGTATCGATGCCGCGCCCGTCATCCTTTATGCTGATGATGATCTGGTTGCCCTCATGCACAGCCGCAAGCACCAGCGTGCCGGTCCTTGATTTGCCGGCTGCGACACGTTCTTCAGGGGACTCCAGGCCGTGGTCCATTGCGTTGCGGATCAGGTGGATCAACGGATCGCCGATTTCGTCAACGACGGATCGGTCCAGTTCAGTTTCCTCCCCGAAAATCTGCAGATCAACTTCTTTGCCCAGATCGCGGGACATACTGCGAACAATACGGGGAAATTTCTTGAATACCTTTTCCACCGGAATCATGCGCATCTTCAAGACCTGCATCTGAAGTTCCGAAGTAACAAAACTCATCCGCTTGGTAAGCTTGCCGAACTCTTCCTGAAAATCAGGACGATTGGCATCCCCCTGTTGAAGATCCTGGTTGATCTGGATCATGCGGTTGCGCTCCAGAACCAGCTCGCCGACCTGATTCATCAAATCGTCAAGGCGCTTGACATCAACCCTGACGGTTGTGTTGTCGGATAGATCATCGCCTTTGGAATCGGCAGGCTTGGGAGGAGGCGGAGTTTTTTTGGAAGCAACTTCAGCGGCCGGCTTGGGAGCTGGAACCGGTGCGGACTGTGTTGGCGACGGCGAAGGCTCGGCGGCAGCCTCGGGAGTGGGCTGAATCGGCTCCGCTTCAACCGCAGGCGGCTCCGCGGGCTGGTCCGTCACGGCCTCGGCAGCAGGCTGCAGCGGCACATCGGCGGGCAGTGCGGCTTTCTGGGCAGCTCCGGCATTATCCGAAAGGAACGGCAGCAGCTTGGCAATGGTGCCTTCCGTTTCGCGTTCCTGAATCTCGCCCGCTTTGATATCACTCACCAGCAGCTTGACAAGATCAGTCGCTTCAAGAATAACATCCATTATCTCGGGGGTAACTACCAGTTCGCCCTTTCGGAGACGGTTCAGGACATCTTCCGTCTTGTGGGCAACTTTTACCAGCAGGTCAAAACCGAGAAAACTGGATGCGCCCTTGATGGTGTGGATCGACCGGAAGATCCGGTTCATCAGATCAGTGTCATCGGAGCTTTTTTCCAGAGTTATCAGGTCATCATCCAGCTTTTCGAGCAGTTCGGTAGTCTCTGCTAGAAAACCTTCCAGAAGTTCCTGGTCTTCGCAATCAATTGGTGGCATGGCAGTTTACTCCCGGATCATTTTTCTCGTGAAATTGAACGTATTATTTCGATTTCTAATCAAGGACGAAATCAAGGCAGCCAGGATTGGGGCGACGAAACCAACGTGGACAACGCCTTGATTTGGAATTGGAATTACATCCCGGTAAAGAATTTCTTTTCATCACGAGAAAACATCATTTCCAGATTGAGCAATACCAGCAGTCGCTCGGCCTGGTTGATGACTCCTGCAATGCATTCCTGATCAATACCACCTGCTACCATGGTAGGTGAAGGCTGGATCTCGCTGCCGGAGATGCGAATAACCTCTGAAACGGCATCAACAATGAAACCCATCAGTTCACCTTCCACGTCCATGACCATGATCCTGGTCTGTTTATCGTTCTCGACCTCCATCAGGCCGAATTTTTTTCTCATGGAAATTATCGGAATAACCTTGCCGCGCAGGTTGATGACACCTTCCACATAGTGCGGGGTGTTGGGAACCCTGGTGACAATCGGCATCCGGATGATCTCGCGCACCTTGAGCACGTCGACCCCATATTCTTCCTGGTCAAGATTGAAACTCACCAGTTGGATGAGTTCGACATGGGCATCGTCAAGCTTGACCGGCACAAGCGCGTTTTGCATTTGGATCCTCCCAAGACTGCATAAAATAGTGACCTGACAGTAGAAATTGCAACATGGTTTATTAGATTAGAGAATTTAACATGCAAATCAATCCATATCAAGAGACATGAGCAACAATCCGCGTATATATATAACAAACAAATATTTTTTTACTTAATTAAATTTCCGGAGACACAGTCATTTTATTGACTTTTGCAATTACATGCGTATTATTGCAGAAAAACATAGTCCTTATAAACAGGGAAAATCCTGATATGCATGTAAACGGTAGTATTTTAATTGCAGACAACGACGTCAAAACCCGGGATCTTGTATCTGCTTTTTTGACATACCAGGGTTACAGCATTGCCTGTCAGGAGCGCAACACGCCTTTTTTTGACACGCTTCAGAAACAAAATGTCGACATCGTCATTGCAGACATTGCCCACCTTCACTCAACCGCCCCCGACTTTCTGGAGCGGGCCGCCGCCGTCAATCCACTGCTGGTGCTGATAGCATACGGGAATTCCAGCGCTGCGGATTTAAACCTGACCTCTTGCGAAAATGTCCTGACGCTGCCGAAGCCGCTTAATCTCGATGAACTTGAGAGCCTGGTCATGCGTGCCCGCGAATACCAGTCCATGAAATCGCTCGACACTGCAACCGGAGAGGATGACCAGCATCAGTTGCTTTCGATGTCGATGGTCGGCAAAAGCGCTCCGATGCGTGCTCTGTTTGAGTTGATAACCAAGGTGGCAGCCTCAAATGCTACAGTTTTGATACAGGGGGAGTCAGGAACCGGCAAGGAACTTGCAGCACGTGCAATACACCAGTTGAGTTCCAGAAACAGCAAGAACTTTGTTCCGGTCAACTGTGCGGCAATACCGGACGACCTGCTGGAGAGCGAACTGTTCGGACACATCAAGGGTTCTTTCACCGGCGCCTACGCCAACCGGGTAGGCCGCTTCGAGATGGCCGACAAGGGAACCCTCTTTCTTGACGAAATCGGCGACATGAAAGCGAATCTGCAGGTCAAGCTGCTGCGGGTGCTTCAGAACAGGGAGTTCGAACCGGTTGGCGCGTCGAAGTCGCAAAAGGTTGATGTCCGCATCCTGGCCGCTACAAACAAGAATCTTGAAGAGCTTGTGGCCAGCCGCGACTTTCGCGAAGATCTTTACTATCGGCTGTCGGTAATACCGATAACGATACCGCCTCTCAGGGATCGGCGCGAAGACATTCCACTGCTGATCCGCGCCTTTCTGACGCGCTTCAATCTGGACAAACACAATGCGTTGAAAGGTTTTTCGCGTGAGTCAATGGAACTTCTTTGCAGCTATGAATGGCCCGGCAATGTCAGAGAGCTCGAAAACCTTGTGGAACGGCTTGTCATACTAAAAGGAAACGGTTTCATCTCACCGGATGACCTTCCCGAAAAATATCATTCCGGAAGGCAACCGATCCAGGGCCCCGTTGCTGAACTACGGTCCGACATACAGCTGCCCGATGGCGGAATCTGCATCAATACAGCAGTTGACGAGTTTGAAAACCGTCTGATCATGCAGGCGCTGAACCGCACCGGCGGCAACAAGAAGGAAGCCGCACTGCTGCTCAACCTGAAACGCACAACCCTGATCGAGAAACTGAAAAAGAAGAATCTAGCTTTTGGCGAGGAATAAGCGTCATGTCGATACGCTCCACGGACAATCTTTCACTGCTTGCATCCCTGGCCCCCCTCCGGCAGGCACCGGACAACAAGGAGCTTCTGCAGGATCGCGGGTTCTCCGGCAGGCTTGACAAGGCTATTTCCGCGGAAGCGCCTGAGGCCACCAGCAACGAGAAAGCCAGGGCAATGGCCGAATCACTGACCCTGCAGATGCTGCAGACATCGCTTTCACTGGCCGACGATAGCCAGACAAGCTCCGCATCGCTTCCCTCCATCAACACCCCGCTGTCATCCGCAAGCGCCCTGATCCAGGCCTACCGCGCCGGCATGGCTGAATCCATGGAAATACCGGTCTCTGCAACCAAATCGTCTCCATCGCAGCTTGACAGCCTGCAAGTTATTGCGGAGCCACAGCAAAAGTATACTTCGCCACGTCGCGATTCTGACTGGCTGGACCCGATCATAGCCAAGGCTTCACGACGCTACGGCGTTGATGTGGGACTGATCAGAGCGGTCATCAAGACCGAGAGCAATTTCAATCCCCAGGCGGTTTCCCACGCCGGAGCGCAAGGCCTGATGCAGCTTATGCCGGCCACGGCCCGTTCACTGGGTGTCAATGACTCGTTCGATCCCGAACAGAATATCATGGCCGGCACCCGTTTCCTGAGTGATATGCTGCAGCGCTACAATGGAGATCTCGATTCGGCCCTGGCCGCCTACAACTGGGGGCCGGGCAATGTGGACAAACGCCCGGACCGCCTGCCCCGCGAAACCCGCGACTACCTATCAAGGGTCAAACAGCTATACTCTTCCTACATTGCCTGATTAAAATCGCCATTTTCCAACCATTCACTGCTTGCATCTCCCTTTTCGGAAGTGTAGAATTCAGCACCATTTTCGACCCCCATCCCTCTGCGAGGACCCTACATGGCTTCACTCTACATCGTCGGTACCGGCCCAGGCGCGGTCGAACACCTGACCGACGCGGCCAAACAGGCCATCGCATCATCTGAAATAATCATCGGCTACGACAACTATATCGAACTGGTACGTCCGCTACTGGATGGCAAGCTGATCGTCTCAACAGGCATGATGCAGGAGGTTCAGCGTTGCCGTGAAGCAATCCGCCGCTCCAGGGCCGGCGAAACCGTCGCCCTGGTTTCCGGAGGCGACTCCGGCATTTACGGCATGGCCGGACTGGTACTGGAACTGATCGAGACCGATGCGCAAGAGAATCCATCCGGACCGCAGCCCGACGTACAGGTGATTCCGGGCATATCGGCCGTCCAGGCTGCTGCGGCACGGCTTGGGGCTCCGTTGATGCACGATTTCGCCATCATTTCGTTATCCGACCTGCTGACTCCGCTGGATTTGATCAAAACCAGGGTTGAGGCGGCCGCCAGGGCCGATTTCGTGATTGTCCTGTACAATCCGCGCAGCAAAAGCCGCCGAACCCAGATCGAGGACGCGCGCAGGATTATTCTTTCTCACCGGCCAGGCAGCACGCCGGCCGGGATCGTTCGCAACGCCTGTCGTGACGGTGAGTCGATCACGGTAACCACCCTCGAGCATCTGCTGGATCACGAAATCGACATGTCCAGCATAGTTCTGATCGGCAACGCCAGCAGCTTTATCGACAGTCAAGGCCGGATCGTGACTCCGCGCGGCTATGCCGGCAAATATGGAGCAACATCAAAAGCCACTGAGAGCGCAACCGGTCAGGAGCCGCTGCCACTGCCGGGAGCGCTGATGTTCTGCGGCACAGCCTCCGATGTCGGAAAATCGATCATTACCGCCGGCTTCTGCCGCATGTTGCTCAAGCGCGGACTGACCGTCGCTCCTTTCAAATCGCAGAACATGTCGCTCAACTCGTACGTAACCCCCGAGGGGGGCGAGATAGGCCGGGCCCAGGCGGTTCAGGCCCAGGCCTGCGACATCAATCCCCATACAGACATGAATCCGGTGCTGCTCAAACCTAATTCCGACACCGGCAGCCAGATCATTGTTCAGGGGCGGCCGGTAGCAAACATGTCCGTGACCGAATATGATTCATACAAACCAACCGCCTTCACAAAGGTTTCGGAGAGTTTCGAGCGCCTTCGGCAAGCCTATGAATTCATTGTCATCGAGGGGGCCGGCAGCATAGCCGAGATCAATCTGAAAAAGAACGATATTGCCAACCTCAAGGTGGCCCTGATGGCCCGCTGTCCTGTTATTCTGGTGGCGGACATCGATCGTGGCGGTGTTTTCGCCCAGATTGTAGGCACCATTGAACTGCTGGAACCGTTGGAGCGATCCTATGTTCGCGGGATCATCATCAACAAGTTCCGCGGCGACGCGACAATTCTGACGCCGGGAATCGATTTCATCCAGCAGCGGACCGGGATACCTGTTCTGGGCGTGCTGCCATGGTTTACGGACCTGAGCCTGCCGGCGGAGGACAGTGTGGCTCTCTCCCATCACTCCAAGGTCATCAACATCATGACCGGCCACAAAAAAATCCATATCGGCGTTCTCAAACTGCCGCGTATTTCGAACTTCACCGATTTCGATCCCCTGATGAACGAACCGGATGTGCGTCTCAGCTATGTCGAAGCGCCGGGCCACCTGCAAGGCCTTGATATCCTGATCATTCCCGGCAGCAAATCGACCATCGCCGACCTATATTTCCTGATGGAGCGAGGCCTTTTTGATGAAATACAGGATTTCAAGGGTCACATTGTCGGGGTTTGCGGAGGTTTTCAAATGCTCGGCACGCGGGTACTTGATCCCTGCCACCTGGAATCATCTATCGTGGAAGCCCAGGGACTTGACCTGCTTCCAGCAGAGACCGAAATCCTGCCCGAGAAGGAAACCCATCAGGCACTGGCCTACCTGAGTGAAGCCGGGCTGGTAATCGCGCCGGAATGCAACGGTATCATGACCGGCTATGAAATCCATATGGGCAAGACCACCCTGGCAACCAACCTCAAACCGTTTGCCCGCATTTTCCAGCGCGGGAAAACTTCGGTTTCGGTTGAAGACGGCGGCGTATCGCAGGACGGACGCATTTTCGGCACCTATCTGCACGGAATTTTTGAGAATACCCAGTTTCGCGAGATTTACCTGAACCGTATCCGCCTCGAAAAAGGTTTGCCGCTACGTCGCGGCACTCAAAAACAGTCGCAGCATGATCCATTCGACCAGTTGGCGGAGCAGCTGGAAAAGCATCTGGATATGCCGAAACTCCTCAACATTTGCGGATTGGGTAGTGATAATTCCCCCTGATCCGCTGATCATTACACTGGCGCTGCTGCTTGACCTGATCGTCGGCGACCCGCGCTGGCTTCCCCATCCGGTCGTCATGATCGGACGAGTGATACATTTCATGGATCGGATGCTGCGCCGCCCATGGCTTGATCAACGCAGCGCGGGCATTCTGCTGCTGCTGATAACGGTCGGTTGTGCGGCATCGGCAACATGGCTGTTGCTGATGTTTTTTTCCTCCCTGCATCCGCTGTCCGGATTTTTGTGCGCGGTAATAGTTTCCTCGACCTGCCTGGCAGCCCGCTCGCTGCATGTTGAATCGGCCCGGGTAGCAACGGCTCTGGCAGCCGGTGATCTGCAGACGGCCAGACACTACCTGTCATGGATTGTCGGACGCGACACGGACCAACTTGATGAAGCCGAGATCTGGCGGGCGCTGGTGGAAACCGTCGCCGAAAACAGCTCGGATGGCATTGTAGCGCCACTTTTCTGGCTTACCCTGGGTGGTCCGATTGCCGCGATGGCCTTTAAGGCGGTCAGCACACTGGACTCGATGGTCGGTTACAAAAATGAACGGTATCTGCAGCTTGGCTGGGCTTCGGCACGTATGGACGATCTGCTCAACTTCATACCGGCCCGGCTGACCGCGCTGTTGTTGATAATCTCCGCACCCTTGGCAGGCCGTTCCGCTTCGGCGGCAACCCGAATCACGCTGCGCGACCGGCTCAAGCATCCATCGCCGAACAGCGGTCATCCGGAAGCCGCGGCGGCCGGTGCGCTGGGGGTTCGCCTGGGCGGTGCAGCCAGCTACAACGGTGTTCACTCCTGGAAAGAGCATATTGGTGATCCGCTACGTCCTATTGACGAGGAAGCATATCGCGGCATGATCAAGCTGATGTACACATCTACTTTGCTGATGGCGATCCTGTGCATAATTGTCGCCTTCCTGCTGCGAGGAATTCATGTCCCATTCCTATGATCACGGAGGAAACATATTTACGGCAGCTCGAACTCTGGGCGTATCTCCCGATGCCGTGACCGACTTTTCAGCCAGCATCAATCCGCTCGGCATATCACCGATGGTGCGCAAGTCCCTGATCTGTTCGCTGGACAGCCTGGTACACTATCCCGACAGCAGTCATAAAGAGCTTAAACAGGCACTGGCACGCTACCATAACCTGTCACCGTCCAACTTTGCCATCGCCAACGGCTCCACCGAACTGATCTATAACCTGCCGGCCATGCTTCCAGGCAAAAAGGCCCTGATCATTTCTCCTTCTTTCAGCGAATACGTCCGTGCCTTGAACCAGCATCACTGGGAGATACAGCACTTCATACTGACTCCCGAAAACAACTTTTCAATCGACACCGAAAAACTTGAAATCGCCCTGGGTAAAGGGATCGACGTACTCTACATCTGCAACCCGGGCAATCCCAACGGTTCTCTCCATAACCAGAGAGTGATCGAACAGATCTACAGCCTGTGTCTTGCCGCCGGCACTTTCATGGTTCTTGATGAGGCCTTCATCGATTTTTGCGAAGATGCTTCGGCCAAACGCCTTGTCGTGCACAGTGACAATTCGATAGTGCTCCGTTCGATGACCAAGTTTTTCGGCATCCCCGGCCTGCGCCTGGGATATGCCATCGGAAATGCCACCCTGACCGGTCATCTCGACTCAATGGGAGGTCCATGGAGCGTCAACACACTTGCTCTGGCCGCCGGAACAGCAGCACTGCAGGACGCGGATCACAACCGGGAGACACTTGAATTTATTCGCCAGGAACGCCGTACACTTTTTCAAAAACTGGAGCAGTTTCCCCAGTTCAGGGTCTACCCGTCCAGCGTCAACTATCTGCTGATTGAAATAAAGAACGGCATGACCGCCAGGGAGCTGCGCGATCGCCTGATGCCCCAGCGCATCCTGATCCGCGACTGCAGCAGCTTCATGGGACTGTCGGAATACTTCTTCCGCGTTGCGGTGCGCAACAGTGAGGATAATCAGCGGCTGCTGGACTGTTTGGGGAGATTGTTCAAGTAATTCCAATTCCAGATCGAAGATGATATCAAGGCGGCGAGGATTGAGGCTCCGAGGCGTACATTTCAGTACGTTGAGGAGCCGAAGACGAGCCAACAAAGATAGGGCTTTGATATGGAAATGGAATAATTCCGGAATGAAATCGTGGCAGGGGTGGGGGTGGTGCTTGAAGTCAATAGCTGCTGCTCGATCGGGTAGGAGGCGGAATTACTTCCGCCGTCCTCCCACACCACCGTGCGTACG
>CAYWJJ010000098.1:0-13528 GCA_964458105.1 uncultured Geobacter sp. | reverse complement strand
TTAATTGCAGAATAGTCCGCGGGGGTGCAGGATATTCTGCACATATAATTTTGGAAGTTCATGAAACACTCCGGACAATAAACAACTATTTCAGGATGTTATGATTTATTTCAGGTATGGCATGTTCCTTGATAGTACAGAGGCACACGAACTAACGTTCAAGGGAGTCGCAGATGAAAAACAAAACTATTAATGTGATGATACTTGTTGCAGCGGTCACGTTACTTTCAGTGCTCGCATTTCACGTCAGGGTCGGTGCAACCGCCGATTCGGTCGCTGTTCTGAGAACAACCGGCATGACCTGCGGCAGTTGCTCAAGCAAGATCTCCAAGGCACTTGAAACATTGAAAGGTGTGGCGGTTACCGAGGTGGACGTTGAAGGCGGCTGGGTGATTGTGGGATATGACACTGAGACCGTTAAACCCGAAGTTCTGGCCGAGAAAGTCAGCGGCGCAGGCTTTGGAAGCAATGTACATCAGGTTCTGACACCTGCGCAGTTCAAACAGATAACCGGCAGGGATATTGGCGGGAATTCCTTGCCTTCCAAGGGTTGCGGTGGTTGTGGACCAAAAGGCGGTTGTGGCACTAATAAATAAATCGGAGAAAAGGAGCAGAAAAAATGGAATCAACAAAGTCTAAGCAGATCGTATTATTAGCTATCACCATCGGAGTATTGCTGATTGCTGCAGCAAGTGTGTTTGCCCTCAACATTCCCGGTCTGGGCAAGTATCAGAAGGTCAAAGTAGTAAACGGTGTGGTGACCATTCCGGTCTCCAAGCTGACCGATGGCTCGGTCCAGTTCTATAAATTTGAAAATGCCGGCAAGGAAATCACCTTTTTTGCGGTCAAGGCAGCCGATGGCAGCTACAAGACCGCCTTCGATGCCTGTGACTCCTGCTACAAATCCAGAAAAGGGTACGAGCAGCAGGGAGACAAGATGAACTGCAAAAACTGTAACCAGAAGTTTGCTATCAATCGCCTCGGTCCAAACGCTACTGGAGGCTGTAATCCCGGCTATCTGCCAAACCAGCAAAACGGAACTGCCATTTCAATCAAGGCTTACGATCTGCAAGATGGATCACGTTATTTCTAACCACGCGAGAGGAAACGGCAGAAATGCAACTGCACAACATTTCCATCAATAATCTGAAACGCCGCAAGACCAAGATGGCCTTTCTAACGATCGGCCTGATGGTCGGAATCGCCACCATCGTCACCCTGGTGACCCTGACCCGCTCCATGTCCAGCGACATCGAACGCAAGATGGACGAGTTCGGCGCCAACATCCTTGTCACCCCCCAAAGCAACGGTCTGGCCATGAACTACGGCGGCATCAGCCTGGGTGGCGTAACCTTTGACCAACGTGAAATCTTGGAGAGCGATCTGGCCAAGATCAAAACCATTGCAAACCACAAAAACATCTCGGCTATCGCACCAAAGGTGTTGGGTGGAATCAAGGTTGGAAACCACGATGTACTGCTGGTTGGAGTCAACTTCGTCAGTGAGTTGAAGATGAAACAGTGGTGGAAGATCTTTGGTGATGCACCCAAAGGAGACAATGAGCTGTTGCTGGGCAGCGATGCATCAAAGGTTCTAAATGCTAGTTCCGGCGACAATATTACAATAATGGATGAGACATTTAAAGTGGCTGGAATTCTTGATCAGACAGGTTCACAGGATGATTCGCTGGTCTTCGCCAGCCTGTCCAAGGCTCAGAAACTACTCGGCAAGGAAGGCAAAATCACTCTCGCCGAGGTGGCGGCGCTCTGTTCCGGCTGCCCCATCGGTGACATGGTGACTCAGATCGCCGAGAAAATACCGGAAGCCAAGGTATCTGCCATTCAGCAGGTGGTTGAAGGGCGTCTCAAGGCATTGGACCAGTTCAAACGTTTCTCCTACGCCATGGCCGGCGTAGTGGTCTTCATCGGCTCCCTGATTGTCTTCGTCACCATGATGGGTAGTGTCAACGAGCGGACTACCGAAATAGGTGTCTTTCGCGCCATCGGCTTCAGGAAGAGCCATATCATGCGGATCATCCTTTTTGAGGCGGCCCTGGTAAGCCTGCTGGCCGGCTTTCTGGGTTATGCCGTCGGCATGGGTGGCGCCAAGCTGGCTCTGCCGTTCATGGCGGAAAGCAAGAATGCCCACCTGATCTGGGACACAAGCGTGGCCTTTGGTTCAATCGGGCTTGCTTTGACTCTGGGTCTTTTAGCTAGTCTTTACCCGGCGTTGCATGCGAGCAAGATGGACCCAACCGAAGCCCTGCGGGCGTTATAAATACGAGGACAGTATGGCACTTATCGAAATTAATAACGTAAAGAAACAGTACACCAGCGGTGATGATGTTGTAGAAGCACTGCGTGGAGTGGACATAAGCATAGAGGCTGGCGAATTCATCACCATCATGGGGCAGTCCGGCTCCGGCAAGAGTACCCTGCTGTCAGTCCTGGGAGGAATGAATCATCCCACTACCGGTGAGGTCGAGATGGCCGGCGTAAAACTGTATCAGCTCCCGGGCGAGAAGCTGGCCGACTTCAGGGCGCAGAATCTGGGTTTTGTGTTTCAGTCGTTTAATCTGATCTCCTATCTGACTGCCATTGAGAACGTCATGCTGCCGCTGGCCATTGTCAAGATGAGTACGCCGGCCAAAAAAACTGCCGCCCGCCAGGCTCTTGAAAAGGTCGGCCTCGGCGGCAAGCTGGACCGTTTGCCCAATCAGCTCTCAGGCGGCGAACAGGAACGGGTCGCCATTGCCCGGGCCATCGTCAACAGCCCCCACATACTTCTGGCGGATGAACCAACCGGCAACCTGGATTCAAAAACCAGCGAGGAGGTCATGGCGCTCTTCCGTGAACTAAACGACGCTGGCCAGACCGTTGTGATGGTGACCCACAATCCCGAAAACGGAGCCTATTCCGACCGAACAATCAACCTGAAGGACGGTATGGTGCTAGGAGCGCACGCATGACAAATGACGGGGAGCGGAATGAAAGACCTTGGCGTGCTGGTTGCTGTTGACGACAGCGCAATATTCGCAGTGATTGCAAGGATGTTCAGTCATTTCAAGGCCAAGGTCGATTATGCACCGAGTGCGATGGAAGCACTTGATCGCCTGAAAACACGTGAATACAAAACCATGATCACTAATGTTGACATGCCGGGGATTGGTGGACTGGAACTCGCCCGCAAGGCGCGGGAGCTGAATTCTGCTTTGAACATCGTACTGTTCACCGGAAACACTGCTGAGCAGGTCTTAAAACTGGCCCTGGATCCCAAGGTGTTGGATATGTCTGAGACTCACCAAAAACCATGCAGCCTTGGCGAAATGCTGAGGGGCATCATGAATGAAGAAACAGGCAGGATTTTTTTACTGGAATAGGTTGCCACATTAATAGGATTTGGAGGTATTCGATGGATGCCATGATGATAAGCGCTTCAGCCCTGACAGCTGAACGGACCCGAATGAACCTGATTGCCAGCAATCTTGCCAACGCCAATTCCATCCGGACGCCGGAAGGTGGACCTTACAAGCGCAAGGATGCCATGTTTTCAGCCATGTCGATGGAAAATCCTTTTTCATCCTTGCTGAACAAAAAGAGCCAGTCGGATGCAAAAGGGGTTGAGGTGATGGAGATCATGGAAGACCACAACCCTCCCCGGCTTCAGTATGAGCCCGGTCATCCCGATGCAAACGTTCAGGGCTATGTGGCCTATCCGAATGTGAACGTTGTCGAGGAAATGACCGACATGATGACGGCGACCAAGGTATATGAAGCTAATGTGACGGCAGCAAAGGCAACAATGGACATGCAGATGAGAGCCTTGACGATCGGCAAATAAATTCAACACTATTTTTCAAAGAAAAGGAGAAACCAATGCCCCAGATTTATGACAATGTAACTGACCTTATCGGTAAGACCCCCTTGCTGAGGCTTTCCCGCCTCGCCACTGGTCTGGAAGCAGACGTTGTTGCCAAACTGGAATCCTTCAACCCCGGCGGCAGCGTCAAGGATCGGATAGGTTTTTCAATGATCCGGGATGCGGAGATTAATGGTCTGATCAATAAGGATACCGTTGTCATAGAGCCTACCAGCGGCAACACCGGCATTGCCCTGGCTTTTGTCTGCGCTGCAAGAGGATACCGTCTGATTCTTACCATGCCGGAAACCATGAGTATCGAACGCAGAACCATCTTGATGGCATACGGAGCCGAACTGGTTCTGACACCGGGCTCCGAGGGGATGAAGGGAGCCATAAAAATGGCCGAAGATCTGGCTGCCAAGACACCAAATTCGTTTATTCCTCAACAGTTCAAAAACCCTGCAAATCCCTACGTTCACCGTATCACCACCGCTGAAGAGATTTGGGAGGATACTGATGGAAAGGTAGACATCCTTGTAGCAGGTGTCGGCACCGGCGGAACCATAACCGGCGTTGGCGAAGTGCTCAAGAAACGCAAGCCCGGCATACAGGTGATCGCCGTTGAACCCTTTGAGTCTCCAGTGCTTTCGGGCGGACAGCCAGCCCCTCACAAGATTCAGGGGATCGGTGCCGGATTTGTTCCGGAAGTTCTGAACAGAGAAGTAATCGACGAGATTTTCAAGGTCAAAAGCGATGAAGCCTTTGAAGCCGCCCGCCGTATCGCCCGGGAAGAAGGGATGTTGGTAGGGATTTCTTCAGGCGCCGCCGCATTTGCCGCTCTGAAGGTTGCCGGCCGACTGGAAAACAAGGGCAAGATGATAGTGGTCGTGCTGCCGGACACCGGCGAACGGTATCTGAGCACAGCACTGTTTCAAGGCAATTAATTGCAGTTTCCAACCAATATGAAGCCTGTATTTTTCGTGACAATGTTCCTCCTGAATCTGCCGCTGACTGCCCTGGCGGATATCGAGCTGCCGGTGGAGAACGGCGTCATAACCTCAGGTGTCGGATTGCGGGTTGACCCGTTCGGCAGCGGAAAACTTGTTTTTCACCGTGGAATCGATATTGCCGTCCCGGTTGGCACGCAAGTCAGGGCTACCCGCAAAGGGCGAGTTGTTTTCGCCGGCACTCGCAGCGGCTATGGCTCCACCGTCATTGTTGAACATTCTAACGGAGATCGCACGCTTTATGGGCATAACTCCATAGTTCGAGTTCAGCCTGGCGATTTGGTGGAGTCAGGCACGGTCGTAGCTTTTTCAGGCAACACCGGCAGATCGACCGGCCCGCATGTACATTTCGAGCAGTTGCCGAGTGGCCGCCCTATAATTGAAGCAGAGGAAACGGAAAAAACGATACTGCCGCAGGTTGTCAACAATCGTGATCAGCGATACTTGCTTGAGCAAAAAATGGATGAATCTGTGAACTCTCTCCTTAGAACTATAAACAGAATTGCAAACACTGGACAGGGAGGATGAACATTACAAGGGTAAATTGCTGACCTGTTTGCCATAAAAGAAAAGGAGCATTTATGACTGAAACCATCAAAACCTCTGTAGAAAATCTGATTGCAACGATCAAGAAGAACCCGCAACTGGCAAATTCGGTATTCCGTGCTTCTACCTATTCGGAGACCCACGGCTTCACGGTCCGCTCGGAGATTCGCGGGTTCACTGTTCCCATCGACGAACCGCGTGAACTGGGAGGCAACGATACGGCCCCCAATCCGGTGGAACTGCTTCTGGCTGCCCTGGGAGGATGCCAGGAAATCGTCTATCGAGCCTTTGCCGCTGTGCTGGGAATCGAGATAAACAGCATTGAAGTCCACGCCAAAGGGTACATTGATCTGCACGGTTTCCTGGGTTTGGCGGATGTTCCGGCCGGTTTCACCAACATCAGTTTTACCACTCGAATTGTTTCGCCTGCATCGCCGGAAAGCATCAGTCAACTTGCCGCACTGGTGGAGAAGCACTGTCCGGTTCAGGATACGCTTGCCCGTTCCATACCGGTCAGCGGCAAAGTCGAGCTTATGCAACCCGGTGATCCAGCCGGAGCCATTGAAATTATTTCCCCGTCAACTATTTGATTAAAGGAATATGCCATGAAAAAGCTGATCCTGATTCTTGTGCTGATTACTCTGCCCGGCGCGGCCTTTGCTCTTGAACAGAGTTTTGCTCAGCAAGGGCTCAAGGCGATCATAAAACTCACACCCGAAAAGCTCGAAACACAATCAAAGGTCCAGCTTTCGCTCAGTTTGAGTAAGGACGGGGCAAGCCTTACCGACAGGGATGTGACGCTGGAAGTTTATGAACAAAATGCTGATCAGCCGATCATTAAGCGCCAGGTTGATGTTCTTGATACTGAATATGTCGATTCCTGGAAGTTTGATAAAGCCGGAGACTATAAGGTTGTTGTAAAAATCGCTGATAATCAGAAACCGGATCAGATCATCCAATATGAGATTAATGCAAGTATCGCGGACGCAAGCGGGGAACATGGAGATCATGGATTCTTTGCGCATCATTTTAGCGGCAAAGGCAAATGGGGTTGGTGGGGAACCGGTCTCATGCTCATCATGATGGTGCCAATGATGGCTCTTGTACTGTAATTTGCATACGAATATTTTATTCAGGGGCTATATTAGTGAACAACGAAATCGACATCATTGACAATATTCCTAACACTAGAATCGCTGAGAGTGCCATCCACGGAAAGGGATTGTTTTCCATGGCGTCCATTCCAACTAATGCAATTCTTGCCGTACTTGATGGCCAACTGATCCCATTATCCAAGCAATACATTGTATCCTCAGATATTTGTGCGGCGCATTGCGAATGGAACGCCGTCAGCAAAGACATGCTCCTGGTGCGGGCGTTCAGGACCAAGTACAGTTTTATCAACCATAGTCAAAATCCAAACCTGAAACTGGAATACAATCCATTACGAATAGTTGTCTCCAGTGAATTGAATACAGGCGATGAACTGACACTGGATTACAATAAAGAGCCTCTTCCGGAGCAGTATCTGGAACTTCATGGCAGACACTTTTTATAATCAAATCGAAAGTCAAATCGGTTTGCAGTTACCATTGCACCTCTACTGCCTATAATTCATTGCGAGTCTCTGACTCAATCAGTAATTTAATTAATCCATCAAACCTTAATTTACAGAGTGATATGAAGAAACTGACACGACCGCTAACACTATTTTTGTGCATAATCGGCATCAGCTTGCTGCACTACTTGACTCCGCTGAATCTGCCGTTTCTGCACGATATCTATCAACGGCTATATTACCTGCCGATAATCCTGGCAGCGTTCTGGTATGGCTTCCGTGGCGGCCTTGCCTGTTCCATCTTTGTCAGCATTGTCTACGCCCCACATCTCCTCTTCCAGTGGGGCGGACATCTGACCATGGAGATGGAAAAATATCTGGAGATACTGCTCTACAACATAGTCGGCGGCGTAACCGGCTTCCTGTCTCAGAAGGAACAGGAAAGGAGCGCCGAACTGCAGGAGACCGCCGAGGGTTTGGATGAATCGTATAAAAAGCTCCAAACACAGTCAGAAAGGATCATCACAATAGAGGAACAGTTGCGGAGATCCGAGAAGCTCTCAACACTGGGAGAGATGGCGGCGGTATTGGCTCACGAAATCCGTAACCCACTTGGTTCCATTCGGGGAACCGCCGAAATATTGAAAGATGACTATAAACCAGGAGATCCAAAGCACGAATTCATCGAGATTCAGATCAAGGAAACGGAACGGCTTAATCGGGTTGTAGAGGATTTTCTTCACATGGCGCGTCCGCAACCGGCCGATATGCGGCCATGCCCGGTGCAGGAAGAACTGGAAACAATTGTAACCCTGGTAGCAAACGATGCCAGGAATCGGAAAATCAATCTCATTATGCAACCTCACACGGCTCCAGTAATCATCAAGGCCGATGGGGAGAAGCTTCGGCAGGCTTTTTTGAATATAATCATCAACGCTTTGCAGGCCACACCACCCGGCGGCAGCGTAATAATCTCCACAACGGTTAATCAGACAGCGTTATGCGAGATCCGTTTCCGTGATAGCGGACCGGGAATTGATGCGGCAACACTGGAGAGGATTTTTGAACCATTCTTTACTACAAAACCGGACGGAACCGGACTTGGGCTGGCAATCACCAGGAAAATCATTGAAAGCCACAGCGGAACTTTGCTGGTCGAAAGTGAACCTGGGCACGGCACAACCGTCATTGTCAAATTGCCGATGCAGGATGCAGCAAATGGAGGAATACCTTGAAAGCAAAAATACTCATTATTGATGACGACACCTCGCTGCGGCGGGTGCTTGAATATAACCTTCAGGAAGAGGGCTATGAAGTTCAGGCCGCTTCCTCGGGAGAGGAAGGCTTGTATCTGTTCGGACAATCCCAGCATAATTTGGTTATCACCGACATGAAAATGGCCGGCATGGATGGACTGATGGTACTCAAATCCATCAAGGAGCGTTCACCGGAGACACTGGTGGTCATTATTACCGCCTTCGGAACAATTGACGTCGCCGTGGAAGCCATGAAAGCCGGAGCTTACGACTACATCACCAAACCGTTCAACCGGGATGCACTCAAACTTACAGTCAGAAAGGCGCTACAGTTCAGCGGACTGGCCGAGGAAAACAAGCGCCTGAAGAGTGAATTGTCAGACAGGGCTGATTTCCGCACCATGGTCGGATCATCAAAAGAGATGGATAAGGTCTTTGAGGTTATCCGCAAAGTGGCCGATACCGAGGCGTCAATTTTGATCACCGGCGAATCGGGCACCGGAAAAGAACTGGTTGCACGCTCGATCCACGCCGGCAGTTCGCGCCGGAATGCGCCGTTTGTCGCCATCAACTGCGCCGCCATCCCCCGCGACCTGCTGGAGAGCGAGCTGTTTGGTCATGTCAAAGGGTCCTTTACCGGGGCCGTGAAGGATAAGATCGGAAAGTTCCAGATAGCAGAAGGGGGAACGCTGTTTCTGGATGAAGTAGGCGAACTTCCTCTCGAACTCCAGCCCAAGCTGCTCAGGGCGCTGCAGGAGAAGGAAGTGGAACCGGTTGGCGGCACGAAGCTACAGAAGCTCGATGTCCGTGTCGTATCCGCCACCAACCTGGATATCGACAAGGCGATAGATGACGGCACATTTCGCGAAGATCTCTATTACCGTCTGTCGGTCATTCCGGTTCATCTGCCGCCACTACGTGAACGGCGTAAGGATATTCCGCTTCTCATCAAATACTTCTGCAGTAAGCACGGAAGTGACAAGGTAACATTCGACAAAGATGCCCTGCATACTCTGGTCATGTATCCGTGGCCGGGAAATGTGCGGGAACTTGAAAATACCATTGAACGCTTACTTATCATGCGTAATGGCGATGTTATTGGTACTGACGAATTACCCGAAAAGTTCCTTGAAAATGGCGTTTCAGGAAGTGCCGTCATAAAACTGCCAGATGAGGGGTATTCCCTTGAACAGCTTGAGCGTGAGGTGGTGATTCAAGCGTTGGAGCGAAATAGCTGGAACCAGACCGCCGCTGCACGTTTTCTTCGGATTCCCCGGCATACACTGATTTACCGGTTGGAAAAATATGGCATAGAGGTTCCGTCTAACACCAAGTAGGTGTGCTAAATGTTTTTACGCTTAAATTATCAGAAATCATTCTGTTAGATTCTATTCCACAGAGAGAGGAAACCAAGTATGAACAAAATTTTTGAAGACAATTCCCGATCAATTGGCGGCACCCCGTTAGTCAGGCTCAACCATATAACCAAAGGGGCTGGGGCAATAGTCCTTGCCAAGGTTGAGGCCCGTAATCCAGCCTACTCCGTCAAGTGCCGCATTGGTGCCAATATGATTTGGGATGCGGAGGAACGCGGAATTCTAAAGCCCGGTGTTGAGATTGTTGAGCCGACCAGCGGTAACACCGGTATCGCTCTTGCCTATGTGGCAGCGGCACGAGGGTATAGGTTGACCCTTGCCATGCCTGAAACAATGAGTGTTGAGCGCAGGCGAATCCTCGCTGCTCTTGGCGCCAACCTTATCCTGACTCCCGGAATGGAAGGAATGAAGGGGGCAATCAGCAAGGCCGAAGAACTGGCGGCATCCGATCCTGCACGCTGGTTTCTTCCGCAGCAGTTTAAAAACCCTGCCAATCCGGCAATTCATGAGCGAACTACCGGACCGGAGATTTGGAACGATACCGACGGCAGCATTGACGTCCTGGTCGCTGGTGTCGGCACCGGTGGAACCATTTCTGGCGTATCGCGCTATATCAAACAGACGATGGGAAAACAGATTCTCTCCGTTGCGGTAGAGCCGAAAGAAAGCCCGGTCATAACCCAGAAACTTGCTGGTGAGGAACTCAGGCCTGGTCCGCACAAAATTCAGGGCATTGGGGCGGGATTCATCCCGGACACCCTTGATTTGAGTATTGTAGATCGGGTTGAACAGGTTGCCAGCGATGATGCCATTGATTTCGCCAAGCGGCTGGCAAAAGAAGAGGGACTTCTGGTCGGCATATCGTGCGGCGCAGCGGTGGCAGCAGCAACCCGGCTTGCGTTTGATCCTGCATTTGCCGGCAAGACAATTGTGGTCATTCTTCCTGACGGAGCCGAGCGGTATATGTCCACGGCATTATTTGAGGGAATCTAATATTATCGAAGACTTCGGTCGTGCTTTGGAAGCAATCCGAGAGGAGAATTGCATGACCATTACTGTAAACGGCAAGATGGAGCACTTCAATATCGGCTGCCGGACATTTGTTTCCATTGCTGAGCTGTTATCAATGCTCGATGTTGTCATCGGCGCACGGCCAGTGGTTCAGCTGAACGATACCGTAATTGTTCTGGCTGACTATGCAGTCAATACCGTGAAGAGCGGTGATATCATCAAATTTGAATCAAAATCTATACATTGAGAAGGAGAGTACCATGGATATAACCATTAATGAAAAAGAGACCTCATTGCCGCATAACCCGGATCGCACCATTGATTCGCTTCTTGAAGAGCTTGATGTATCGCAGCGCCTCTATGTCACCGTTGAGCTTAACGGTGAAGTGCTGGAACGTTCCGCCCATGAAGCAACTCCGGTGACGAGTGGTGACGCCATCGAATTCCTCTACTTCATGGGTGGGGGGGCACAATGACAGAAGAGCAGATTGAACGCTATTCCCGTCATATCATTCTCAAAGAGGTTGGTGGCAAGGGACAAAAGAAGCTGTTTGACGGTAGAGTGCTGATCATCGGCGCCGGAGGACTCGGTGCGCCGATAGCCCTCTACCTGGCAGCGGCTGGCGTTGGCACCATCGGGATTGCCGATGCCGACAACGTAGATCTGTCGAACCTTCAGCGCCAAGTTATCCACTTTACCCCTGATGTGGGTAAGCCGAAGGTCGAATCGGCCAAAGAGAAGATGCAGGCCATCAATCCTGATGTAAAGGTCGCTACCTACAATGAATGGATCTCGGCTGCAAATATCAACGCCATAATTGACGATTATGATTTTATCATCGATGGTACCGACAATTTTGCAGCCAAGTTCCTGATCAACGACGCTTGTGTGCTGGCCGGGAAGCCGTATTCCCACGGCGGTATACTCGCCTTTGACGGACAGACGATTACGGTCAAGCCCAATGAGTCAGCCTGCTATCGTTGCATTTTCCCGGAACCGCCTCCCAAGGATGCCATCCCGACCTGTTCTCAGGCGGGAGTGATTGGTGTTCTTCCTGGCGTACTCGGTACCATCCAGGCGACCGAAGCAATCAAATTCCTCCTCGGTAAGGGCGAACTGTTGACTGACCGGCTGTTGACCTACAATGCCCTGCGCATGAAATTTCGCGAAATACCGATCAAAAGGCGCACGTCATGCCCGGTCTGCGGAGACAACCCGACTATCACGGAAGCCGTAGACGAACTTGATGCAATGACCGTGTGTGATCTAAAGGGGTGAACGTATGATTACTATCCCGAAACATATCTATGACGACTTGATTCAGCACGCCAAAGAAGGATTTCCCCTTGAGGTCTGTGGCATACTTGGCGGAACCGATGACACGGTTTCTGCCAACTATCGCATGACCAACACTGATGCCAGTAATGAGCATTTCATGATGGACCCGAAGGAACAGTTCTCTGTTGTCAAGGATCTGCGGGCAAAAGGAATCTCAATGCTGTCAATTTACCATTCACACCCTGAAACCCCGGCTCGTCCTTCAGAGGAAGATATTAAACTGGCGCTGACACCGGATGTTTCCTACATCATCATTTCGCTCGCTGATCCTGAAAAGGCCGATATGAAATCATTCAAGATAAGTAATGGCAACGTGATTGCTGAAGAGATTGTCGTCTCCGCCTGATTTTTCATGTCTCTGCACATTTCGCAGTTTATTGCTGCATTTATAAAATACCCATGGAGAGCTATCAGATGTCAGAAGAAAACAAGCCAGCTAAAATTGACCTTAACAACCTTAAAGCAGGCGGTTTCATCAAGGAGCGGGGTAAAGACCTCTTCACCGTGCGTTTACGTGTGCCTGGTGGCAGGATGTCGGTTCCAAGGCTCAAGAAAATTGCCGAGGTTGCCGACAAGTTCGGCGGCGAATTCGTACATCTCTCGGTTCGTCAGTCCATCGAGCTGATTAATATCAATTTCAAGGATTTTGACGCTGTTGTCGAAGCGCTTGGCGAGTCCAGCCAGAAGGTGGCGTCGTGCGGGGCGAGGGTCAGGGTGCCAGTTGCCTGTGGTGGTTGTGAATACAATCCCAATGGCCTGATCGATACCCAGAAATCGGCACTTGAAGTAGATGAGAAACTTTTTGGTACACCGACGGGGCACCACAAGTTCAAGGTTGCCTTTGCCGGCTGCCCCTTCGACTGCCCCAAATCAGCGACTAATGATATTGGGTTCCAGGGAGCCGTCTATCCCAAGCTTGATCTCTCTGCCTGTATCAGCTGCGGTCTCTGTGCGAAAAGTTGCGTACCCAAGGCGATTGTCATGGGAGATGACAATAAGCCGGTGTTCAGTGACGATCCCTGCATCTGGTGTGGTGATTGCGTCAAGGTATGTCCCTCAGGGGCCTGGAGCGAGCAGAAGCGCGGTTATACGGCCCGTATCGGTGGCAAATGGGGGCGCAACCCACTGGTTGGGACTCTTTTTGCGACATTTCTCCCCGAAGAACAGGTGGCTTCTTTTATCAGCGCCGTTCTTGACTGGTACAAGAGCAAAGCCGAGGGGAAAGGCCGGGTGCGGCTGGGTGATACGATTATTGCAGAAGGTCCGGAATCACTATTGAGTCACTTGCGGCTGCAATTCCCGGAAAGCATCGTCAACGTAACGATTCCGCCGCAGGTGATTGCTACCCAGGTTGGAATTGCACGGTAAAAGGAGAGTACTCATGCACGTTATTGATCTGCGCGGCGTAAGTTGTCCCACCAATTTTGTCAAGGCCAAGCTGGCACTGGAAGAGATTGAAACCGGCGAGGCTCTGCAAATCCTCCTGGATGACGGCGAACCGGTCAAGAATGTTCCGCGTAGCCTGAAGGCCGAGGGGCACAAACTGCTGGGGCTGAAGCAGGCCGAGGAAGGTC
>CAYWJJ010000097.1:0-13990 GCA_964458105.1 uncultured Geobacter sp. | reverse complement strand
TGGCAAAGGGGGTGCTGTAGTAGCCGCGGTACGGAATGAATGCTTTGGTTAACATTTGATATTCTCCTATAGGGATTTATTTAGTACCCGGGCACTAAATCACCCTGATTATTGTAGAAATCAGCTTTAAACTGAACCACACCTATCACTCAATGATTAGCTAATAGCCTGAAATTATTCGTATTGCCAGTGAGTTTCCGTATGATTGATAAAATAAATATGTAGAGACAATAATACTTGCAAAATAATCTATGCTAAGTCTCGCTCATTCATTGAAAGCGGCGAGGATTCCCACCAACACTGCGCCACCCAGTGCCCGAGCCTTCTCAGAAATTGTTGTGCAGAAGTCTACTTCACCACGTGGATTCACATCACCAATCTTGAGCCCTTTTGAAACTAAAGAATTGGGTCTGATCAGACCACGCAGGACGCCATCTATGGGTGTGACAACTTCGGCAGCAGCAACCCGGCCTATCACGTCTCCGGTACGAACAAGATCACCGATTTGTCTCTCCGTGCTGAAGACACCTTCCGCCGGAGCACGCAGGACCCGCTCCTTCGTGTAGCCGGCGATGTCGCCGGGGATGCTGGTGTTAGGCTGCGCCATTCCGGTGGTGATCAACCTCCCCAGATCATGACCGCGATTAGTCTCTATCACGATATGGCAATCCGTGCCGGCTGTGAAACCGGGACCCAGTGCGATAACCAGCGGGGCGTCTGCAATGGAGGTGCCCAGGTTGCATTTTGCCAAGACGGCATCAATAAGTACGTCTGGTTTGAAGCAGGCAAGGCTCACTCCCTGTGGATCGACCCGGATAGCTATTTTACCCGCCGCCCATGCAGCATCTCGTTCGTCATTATCGGTGACACGGACCGCTTCGACACCTTCTACTGTCTTGCTGCGTTCATGGATTGCTTCACAGAAGGATACCTTGCGTCTGACGGCCAGGGGGGCCGGAATCTCCAACATGAGGATACGTCTGAAATTCGCACTAAAAAGGCAGCAGGCGACACCCGTTGCCATCTCGCCTGCACCCTTAATGACGATAAAGTGATCTTTCAGCGGGGTGGTCATGCTATTCGCGGCCATAGTATGTGGCCAGCAGCTGGCTGGCGATGCTGATGGCGATCTCTTGGGGGGAATTGCCGCCGTTGTTATGGCCGACCGGGCAGCGCACCCGCGAGAGGTCCAGACCTTTGCCCTCCAAGTTCTTATGTACGCCGGCCCATTTGCCTTTGCTGCCGATCATACCGATGAAGCGGGCGCACTGTGGCAGGACATCTTCCAGCACCTGCTGATCAACCGTGCCATTAAAGGTGACTACGGTTACGAACGTACGCTTGTCACACCAGACGGCATTTTGAATAAATTCTGTCCAATGGCAATCATGGCGGATGACACTGGCTGGGATATCGGGGGCATTGATCCATTCATCCCGCTCGTCAATCAGGTGAATGCGGAAGGGGGTGCCATCCAGAACCCGGCAGAGTGCCTGCCCGATATGTCCAGCTCCGAAAAGGTACAGGCAGGGGTTATTGTTAACCAGTTCCATATACAGCTCCATGGTCCCCCCGCAGGCGGGGAACTCACCCCGCTGCTGCAGTGGTATATTCGAGGTAGCGCCGTGTAGCTCGTCCAGGCATTTGCGGGCATCCTCAAGGGCATAATATTCCGGTACACCACCGCCGACCGTTCCGAAGAAGGTGCCATCCGGCAAGACGATCATCTTGGCGCCATGCTTACGAGGGGTCGAGCCAGTGCTTTTGGTTACCGTCACCAAAACTGCCAGCTGATTCTGACGTCGTAAATCATCGAGTTTGCCTATCCAGTCCCACATGGTTTCATTGTCCTTTTATGTTCAAGTATTTCTCTCACAAGTGCGGTTATTCAGCGCATCACTCTTGTGCTGTTTCATCCTGTATCAGTCATGACGGAGGCATTGTCATCGCCATGACTGATAATTCTCCAGCAATCCCGATTCTGCTCGGGTTGTCTTGGTACCAAACACTACTTAATGATCAATCGCAGTCTCCATTCCTGCACCTGTATTCTGTCGAACATACAATTCATCGAATGTCTCTTCCGAGCGGCGGTCACGAAAAGCAAGACAGCCGATTATTGCAGCAAGAAAACCCAGCGGAACTGTAACGATCCCCGGATTCTTGAGAGGGAAAAGTGGCGCATCGAGACCGATTATGGATTTGCCGTCCTTGTTTTTGGCGTAATCTGAGCGGGCCTTTTCCAATGTTTTCAGATCTTTCTCTACAAGAGCCACTCCCTCCAATTGCTTTTTTTCCAAGACGGAAACTATCTTTTTAGCGTCCCCGGCAATCTTTTTCGGGTAGACCATGTTGGGAGAAACCAGCATCAGCCCGATTGCGGAAACACTACCAACCACGAGACCGGAAATGATTCCTGCTGTATTGAATCGCTTCCAGAAAAGTGAGAAAACAATAACCGGAAGGTTGCTGGATGCGGCAATGGCAAACGCCAAGGTCACCAGTTGAGCCACATTGGCATTTTCACAAGTAACCCCCAGACCAACTGCAACGACTCCGATTACCAGTGAGCTTATACGTGCAACCTTCACCTGCTCTTTCTGATCAGCCTTACCATCCTTAATAACAGTGACATAAATATCGTGTGCAATGGCCGCCGATGACGCCAGAACCAGACCGGAGACTACAGCAAGAATCGTTGAAAATGCTACCGCGCAGACAATGGCTAAAAACAGGTCTCCACCGACAGAACCGACGCCTCCGCCAAAGGTCTGGGCCAGAAGGAGTGCCGCCATATTGCCACCCTTATCTACGGCCATGATATTTTGAGGGGTAACATACAGGGCGGCCCCAAGTCCCATTATCGTCACCATGACCAGAAAGATACCGATAATAAACATTGCAATAACCACGCTCTTGCGAGCAGCCTTGGCGTTAGGTACCGTGAAGAAGCGCATCATGATGTGAGGAAGGCCAGCAGCACCAAATACCATGGCGAAGCCCATCGAAATCTGGTCAAGCGGATCCTTGAGAAACAGACCGGCCTCCAGAAAACGCTGGCCGTAATCGAACCCGGGCTCTGCGACGGGATGTTTCAATAGGCCACGGACATGATCCTGAACTGCCTGGAAGTTAGCAACATCATTGAACAACTGGACCATATTCATGCCCGATTTCCAAAGGACGATGCTACCAAGAACTACACCGGCGGCCAGAAGCAGTACAGCCTTTATAATTTGTACCCAGGTAGTTGCCTTCATCCCGCCAAAGACTACATAAATGGTAATCAGGACTCCCACCCCGACCACCGCGGTCTTGAAAGGGATGCCAAGAAGAAGCTGTATTAGCTTGCCAGCACCTACCATTTGTGTCAGCAGGTAGAAAATCGATAATGTGACTGTTGAAATAGCCGAAGCGGAGCGAACAACCTTGGACGGAGAACGGAAACAGAGGATATCACCCATGGTGTATTTGCCGGCATTGCGCAATGGCTCGGCAATAATCAGTAGAATAGTGATGAAGGATATCAGGGGGCCGACAGAATACAAGGCGCCATCAATCCCGAAAATAGAGACAAGTCCGGTCAAACCGAGGAACATCGCAGCCGACATGTAGTCACCAGCAATGGCCCAGCCGTTTTGAACCCCGGAAATACCACCACCCGCTGCATAGAAGTCTGAAGCCGTCTTGGTCCTTCTGGCCGCCCAATATACGACTACCAGTGTGGCTAATATAATGATCAAGAAGACCCCTACCGTGATAGTCCGATTTGGCTTGAGCTTTGCTGGTGTCGAAGCTGGTTCTTTTGTCGCCGGCGAAGCCGTAACTGAGAGCGGCTTTGCCAAATCCGAAGAGACAGCCAAGGAGGCTGTCGGTGCCGCAACGATTGCCGCAGGTGCGGTCGTCGCAGTTTTGGCAAGAGGATCGGCACTCACGACACAAGGTGCCAGGACCAATGTAGTGATCAGCAATAGCAGTAAATACCTCATATTTGTCCCCTTTTATTGATCCCTTCCAGCACTTCTTTGGTAAGAGGGTCGAACTCTTTGTTTGCGCGGTAGGTGTAGTAAAGTGCAATAGCCAAAGTCATCACATACTGATACAGGCAGAAGATGTACGCAAAGTTTATCCTGCCGATCACCTTCATCTTGAAAAATCCAGGAGCGTAACCAACTCCTAGCGGCAGAAGGAAGTACGAAAGCACTCCCGCGAGCCATAACATAATTAGAAATCTTGATTTCTTGCGTTTAAGTTCTACAAATTTCGGACTCTTGGCTATTTCCGCCCATGCATACGTCTCTTTCTCCATGTAAGTTTCCTTTCTTTAGTCAACAACTATACAAAGTAGCCATTCTTAATCCCAATTTATCAATTTCATTGTGCCATTTACCTCCAGGTTGCTGTGCATGTTGAAGACCTTAGAGAGCATGTGCGGCTGATGAGCGCTACCGCTTGCTATGCACTCTTTCAGAGCGCGATCAAAGTAATCCTGCAGAATCGGCCTGTATTCGGGATGCACGCATCGGTCGATGATCCTCTGAGCCCTCTGACGGGGAGCCAGTCCACGCAGATCGGCAAGTCCCTGTTCTGTAACCAGTACATCGAGATCGTGCTCGGTATGGTCTACATGAGTCACCATCGGCAGGACGCAACTGATGCCGGTTGGATCTGTCTTTGAAGGCCGGGTTGATGGCGTGTGCATGATGGAGAGGTAGGCGTTGCGCATGAAGTCACCGGAACCGCCGATACCGTTGATGATGCGAGAGCCGTTGACATTGGAAGAGTTGGCGTGGGCATAAATATCAAACTCGACCGGTGTATTCATTGCAATTACGCCAAGACGCCGGATGACCTCGGCGTGGTTGGTGATCTGTACCGGGCGCAAAAGGGTCCTTGAGGTGTATTTGTCCCAGTCGGCCAATAGACGCTGCAACCCTCGTTCGGAGAGCGAAAAAGAGGCGGCGGTTACGTAGTCAAGTTTGCCGGAATCGAACAGATCCAGAAGATTGTCCTGAAAAACCTCGGTCCAGACCGTCAGGTGTTCGAATGGGCCGGTACCCAAACCACCGACCACGGCATTGGCGATGGAGCCGACACCCGACTGCACGGGGAGGAGGTTTTTCGGCAAACGTCCGTTTTTCACCTCGCTCTGGAGGAAATCGATGATGTGATCTGCAATCAGCACGGAGTTGCTGTCCGGATCCTTCAGTGGTCGTCCAACCGGGTCCTTTCGGGACTCTACAATGGCTACTATTTTATCGATATCACAAAGGATGCTGGTCGAGCCGATCCGGTCTTTGACAGTCAAGATGCCATAGGGCTTTTTATTGGGTGGATGAACCGCTTCGATACAGTCGTGAAGACCTTCCAGAGACGGCAATTTGGTATTTATTTCGATAATTATTTTGGATGCACGAGCTATAATCTCCGAGATAATACCGACCGATAGTGTAGGGACAATGCCCCCATCCTCAGTAATGCAGCTCGCCTCTATGATGGCAATGTCAATCTTTCCTCCATTGTCGAGAGTATAAAAGCCATACCCGAAATCCTGGGCATACATGGAAAGATGGCGGTCACCAAAATTGACTTCTGCGGCATTGACTGCCTGCTGGATGTCAAACCCCTGCTGTTGCGGCCAACGACGGTCCAGCATGCCCAGTTTCGCCCACCGATTATCGACGTCCACACCAATGGATGCACCGGTGTACACATTGAAGCGCATCTTCCCGGAAAGGTCGTTCATTTCCACGTGATCGGCCAGCAGTGCCGGCACCAGCTTGGGGTGCCCTTCGGAAAACCCCGAGAGTCCGAGATACATGCCGTTCTCGAAAAAAGGAATGGTATCCTGGGCCTTCATGATCTTGGACCGGAGTTTTACATTCCTGATCCGTTCTACAAATTGGGTCGATTGTTCTGCAGCCATGGTGTGCTCCCTGTATTTTTCGGATCAGAACCAGTTGTCCTGCATTTCATAGCAGGTCGGTTCGAGGCTTACGAGTATCTGTGCCTGGCAGTACACCTTTGGAAGTTCCCGATTGAAGAAATAGGCGCAGGTTTGAAGCTTGCCACGATAGAAATCCTGATTGGCACCACTGTCAGTTGCAACTTGTCTGGAGGCAACCTGTGCCTGACGCAGCCACATCCAAGCGATAACCACATGTCCCAACATCTCCAGATAGGTAGTTGCATTTGCGAGAAAACGATCAACTCCCACCTGTTCCTTCTTCTTCAACAAAAGCGCCGTAGTCTCCTCCACCAGTCGCAATGACTTGGCAAGTTCTGCGGACCACACACTCAAAGACGCTGTATCGGCCGTCTTTTCGACTGTTTTGGTTATCTCTTCGATCAACAGCCTGAATGCCTCACCGTTCTGTATAGACACCTTACGCCCCAGCAAATCTATCCCCTGGATGGCGTTGATACCTTCATGAATCTGATTGAGGCGATTTTCTCGAAAATACTGTTCTACCGGATACTCACGGGTATAGCCGTACCCCCCCAGTATCTGCATGGCTTGACTGTTTGCCTCAAAACAGAACTGCGATGGCCACGCTTTGACCATTGGAGTAAGGAAATCAAGCAGCAGGCCAGCTTTTCTTCGTTCTTCCTGGTCTCCCGCTATTTGTAGATCGACCAATAACGCCGTATAGAGTATCAGTGCCAGAGAACCCTCGACATAAGCCTTCTGCATCAACAGCATACGCCGGACATCGGCATGCTCGATAATCATAACCTGTTTCGAGAGTGGGTCCTTGCTGGATGGGAGCCGTCCCTGGGGACGGTTGCGGGCATAGTCAAGTGAATAGAGATACCCGGCTGACCCAATGGATGCAGCAAACAGACCGATGTTGATCCGGGCCTCGTTCATCATGTGAAACATGTAGTTCAGGCCTTTGTTGGGCTCTCCGATAAGATAACCGGCACATCGGTCGTTCTCGCCGAAATTCAGCATGGTCGAGCTCGTTCCGCGCCATCCCATCTTGTGGATTAGTCCAGATACAGCAACGTCATTTGACTCTCCTATGCTACCATCCGGGTTCACACGGAAACGGGGTACGATAAACAGTGAAATCCCCTTTACTCCTGCAGGTGCCCCCTTGATACGCGCCAATACCAGATGAATGATATTCTCAGCCAGCTCATGCTCTCCAGCGGTAATAAATATCTTGTTCCCTTTGATCAGATAATGACCATCATCAGTTAATTCTGCCGAAGTGATCAGATCGGATATGGAGGAACCTGCTTGAGGCTCAGTCATTGCCATGGTCCCAAAGAAACGCCCCGTAAGCATCGGAGCGAGAAACAGCCTTTTCTGCTCTTCCGAAGCGTGTGCCGCAAGCAGATTGCTGTTTGCCAAAGTCAGTTGAGCATAACTGGACGTACCAATGTTAGCAGAACTAAAAATGGTTAATGCCGCATAGCAGATCGTCGTTGGAAGCTGTATCCCGCCTATGTCGGTGGCATGATTAGCGGCAAAAAAGCCTGCTTCTGCAAAAGCATAAAGCGCCTCCTTCACCTCGGGAATGAGTTTCACCCGGCCATCGACAACCACCGGTTCATTCCTGTCTCCGTCGGCGTTATGCGGATGAAACTTTTCTTTAGCAATTTGTTCAGCAACGTCGAGAATCGCCTTAAAGGTATGTTTAGTATGATCCTCGTAGTATGAAAGTTTGTTCAGTTGTTCAACGTCCAGCAGTTCGAAGAGTAAAAAATCGATGTTGCGGCGACTTAGAAATGGAATTGCCATGTATCACGTTCTCCTTGTATAGGGTCAACTTACAACGAGCTTATCAAGCGCATCTTTGACGAGGACACCGACCAGTTGTTTTCGGTGGCTGGGCGAAACTTCCATGTGTGATACAGGTTTCGCCTGTTTTCTTGCAGCCTCCGCCAGTTGAATGATCATTTCACCGGTCAGTGATTTTCCCGAAATAATCCCTTGGGGGATTGCAATAAGGAATGGACGTGAACCAGCTCCAGTTACGGCAATCCTGACATGGGGCAGCAAATCCGGTTGTTCGTTGAGAACCGCAGCTACTCCGACGATAGGAAAATCCACCGCACCGCGTTTTCTATATTTGAGGTAAGTTCCACGCTGTTCCCCTGCTGGCGGAGGCAGAACAACCTCGGCTAAAATTTCGCCAGACAGAAGATCGGTATGATGCATACCGTCGTCGACAAAGAAGTTTTCAAGCGGAACGGTTCGCTCCCCGCTGGAGCTTACCAACCGTACCTTTGCTCCCAGTGCCAGGAGAGCAGCGGCGGTGTCACCGCTATACAGTGCGTAGCAACGCTTACTTCCTTTTGCCATGTAACAGACAGCACCGCCGTTTTTGAAACAGTTCGGCCGGGACTGCCGCCAGGAGTTCCCCTGTTGGAAATACCAGCAGCGTGGTTCCAGACAGATATTCCCTCCGATTGTCCCCATGTTCTGTAATTGGGCAGCTCCGACCGCAAGAGCGGCCTCGGCGAGGATGGGGTAGCGCTGCCGGACGGCCTCAGATCTATTCACATCCGTAAGATTCGCAAGGGCTCCCAACCGGAGTTCTTCGCCAACCATCCTGATTTCACCCAAACCTTCCACGCGCTTGATATTTATGAGGTGCTCGGGCCGTGTCACACCATATTTCATCCGCACGACAATATCGGTACCACCTGCAATGATGGCTGCCTTTTGGCCATGCTCTCTCAAGAGCAAACACGCCTCCGACAGGGTTTCAGGTTCGTGATGTTCAAATGTTTTCAATCTCATGCTTGTCCCTCCGCTTTCGCCTTGTCCTGCATCTTTTTGTCTCGCAATGCTTTGAGCACTTTCTCCGAAGTCACCGGCAAATCGGTCATCCAGACGCCGATTGCGTTGTGAATGGCATTGACAATTGCCGGAATGGTTGAGACCTGGGTACCTTCTCCAGATTCCTTGGCGCCAAAAGCACCTACCGGATCGATGGTTTCAATTGACAAGGAGATCATCTCTTCCGGCAGGTCATACACCGTGGGAAGGCCATAGGCTGTAAGATTAGGGGCAAGGTTCTGCCCCTTGTCTTCGATGCAGTGCTCATAAAGTGTGTGACCGACGCCTCCAGCGATGGAGCCCTCGTGTTGCCCCTCTACCGCCAGCGGATTCAGAGCGAACCCCAAATCATGTGCAACGATCATTCGTGGGACTGTCACTTTTCCGGTTTCGGTATCGACTTCGACCCAGGCGGCCTGTGTACCAAAGCTGTAAGCGCCGCTTGCATCTCCTTCTCCGGTCTCGAAATTCATAGGGGCGGTGTTTTGCCCCCAGCTTCCCTGGCCGATAATTGAGGTACCTGATCCCCATGAAACCAGCTGACGGGTAAGGTCCCTGAAGCGCATAGACCTCTCCGGCGCCTCTCTGACAAACACCTTTCGGTCTCTAAACTCAATAGAATCAGGTTCAGCCTTGAGCAGTTCTGCCGCAAGCTTGACCAGTTGTTGCTTGGCATCATTTGCTGCAATCAGTACCGCGTTACCTGCGGTGGAACTGACCCTGCTGCCGAAACTGCCCGGATCTACAGGCGTAACGGTACTGTCGGTCTGCGGGACAAAGACATCCTCCAGGCGGGTTCCCAGAACTTCCGCCACGATCATGGCCAGCACTGTTTCGGAACCCTGGCCGGAATCAGTTGATCCGGTAAGCAGGGACACGGTCCCGTCTTCATGGACCTTGATCACTGCCGAGCAGCAGTTGTGGCCGGTCAGACGTGCGCCGGACTGGAATGAGTTGCAGGCAATACCTACCCCCCTGGCAATGCGGCCGAGCGGCTTGTTCGCTTTCTGTGGCCATGACTGGAAAGCTTTGTCCCACTCTGCTGCTTTGGCAGCCTCAATGAGCGTCTCATGGAGGCCGCAGCTATGGATGTTCATGCCACTGGGGGTTCGATAGCCTTTGTAAACACCATTTTTCTCACGGATGTGCACCGGGTCCAGACCCAGTTCTTCTGCGATCATGTCCAGCTGTACATCGGCTGCAAAGCGAATCTGCTGGATGCCATTGCCACGTTGCGCAACTGAGATGGGGCGGTTGGTATAGACACGTTTCGCATCATATCTCACGTTGGGTACCACGTAGGGAAGGTTCAGAAAATAGAATGCGTTAGCGATAGTTGTCGGGCCAATGCCTGTTCCGGCGCCACCGTCAGCAATAAGACGAACATCATGGGCCAATATGGTTCCGTCTTTTTTTACCCCCGTTTTAATCCAGACAATCATCGGATGTCTCCGCCGATGCGAAGATAGAACTTCTTCCATGGTCAGCGTAATCTTTACCGGTCGGCCGGTTTTTTTGGAAAGCATCACCGCACAAAAGTCGACCGGGTATCCCCCATTTTTGCCTCCAAAACCGCCACCAATATAGGGCTGAATCAGCCTGACATTGCTTAGCGGCACGTTGAAACAGTTGGACAGGTTGCGGTACAGGAAGTAGGGGCTTTGTTTGGATGCCCAGATGGTGATCCGATTAGGTGCTTCCCAAAGGGCAAGTGCTGAATTGGGTTCCAGAAAACCATGGAGGACCGATTGGCTGTAAAAGCGGTCCTCACGAATATAATCAGACTGTCGGAATGCTTCATCCACGTCGCCAAAGCTCGTTTTCATATGGACGCTGATATTTCCTGGTTTGTCTTCATGAAGGCGTGGCGCATCATCTCGTAGGGCTGACTCCGGATCCGTTACGGACGGCAAGACCTCATATTCAACCTTTATCAGATCCAAAGCCTCAAGTGCCGTATCTTCATCCACGGCCGCCACGGCAGCTACTTCCTCTCCGAAATAGCGAACCGTGCCACGAGCCAGCGGAAACTCGTCACGGGTGTCGGGACGCAATCCGAAGCGGTAATCACCGAAATCTTCTCCCACAATAACGGCACGGACCCCCGGGAGTTTCTCCGCTAGTGTGGTATCAATGCTCAGAATTTTTGCGTGCGCATGGGGACTGCGTAATAATTTTCCATGAAGCATACCCGGAAGCACCAGGTCATCAGTAAAACGAGCGCTACCAGTCGTTTTTACTGGCCCATCTACTCGTGGCAATCGTTTGCCGAGAACAGCATAATCAGACATACTTCTCTCCTATCTCTGTGAACATCAATAATGTTTTAGGCCAGCTTAGTTGCGGCATTTTCGATGGCTTCCACTATCTTGGCGTATCCTGTACAGCGGCAAAGATTCCCGGCAATAGCACTTCGTACCTCGCCACGAGTTGGTTTAGGATTCTCATCGATGAGCGCCTTGGCCGACAAAATCATGCCGGGAGTGCAAAAGCCGCACTGGACAGCTCCACAATCCACAAAACTTTGCTGGATAGGATCTGCTACATCACCGTTACCAAATGCCTCAATGGTTAGGATATCCATCCCTTGTACCTCTATTGCCAGCGTCAGGCATGACAGCACAGCTTTGCCGTCAATGATTACCGTGCAAGCTCCACAATCCCCAACTCGGCAGGCTCTTTTGGTGCCGGTATAACCCAGTTGTTCCCTAAGCACTTCCAAGAGCGTTCTCTGCGGTGCCACAACCAGCGTGTGAAACGTGCCATTTACATTCAGATGAATCTGTTGGTCCGACATGCATCTCTCCTTTGTGCGCATCACCGCGCAGCGTTTTCTTTCTTTCAAAACTTATTTATGTATTTTAAGACAGCACGGTTTTTTACTAACTTGTTTAATTTTAGGTAGTTATTATTTAAATTTATTTTTATCAAGGTCAGCAGCCTCAGAGATGATATATACTTTCATCGATTTCAAAACAACGTTAGGTATTGATACCATTTGCTCGAAACGTGCCAAATAAATATGCCGTCAATTAAGCTAGTTATGAGATTGGTAGAAGCATAACCACCAAATACGACGCAATGTATTGTCATATTTGACGCAATAGTATAATATCGTCAAATGCAGCGATTAATGGGCGTGTGTATTTATTATTTCTGAATTTACGTGAGGTCAGCAAGTGAACGTCAAAAGAGATGAGTTTTTCAGAGAGGTAACACTTAGGATTTGTAGTAGCCTCAAAATAGAAACAGCACTCGGCAATACCTTTACCTATCTGAAAGAGTATTTCCCGCTTGAAGATCTCTGTCTGGACATTCTCGACTCCAGCCTCGGTGCGATCCGTAGAATTGCTCACATCACAACTGAGGATTCGGAATCCCAGGAAGAAATTGTTCCACTACCCGAAGGAATGTGGGAGTGGATGCAAAAAAAGCGTGTTCCGTTCATCGTTCTTCACAGGGATCCAATGAATTATATCAAGGCGGTGAATCCTCTTATCAAGCTGAAAGGAAACTCTGATCTGGTTTTACCGCTTCGAATCGAAGAAAAGATGATTGGTTTTCTGGTACTACGGGCCAAGGGTGAAGGGAGACATACATCTGAACATGTCGAGCTGCTTGCGACTGTCGCGGAACCTTTCGCTATCGCGCTTGCCAATGCTCTAGCTCATGAAGCAGTGCTTAAATACCAAGATACGCTTATTGACGACAATCGTTTTTTGAAGAAAGAACTCTTTTTTCAGTCAGGAGCCGAGATAATAGGTGGGACTTCTGGGCTGCAAAACGTGATGGAAATGGTGAGACAAGTGGCACCGATGAACATCACGGTTCTGCTGATGGGTGAAACCGGCACAGGAAAAGAAGTGATTGCCAATGCAATTCATTTTGCTTCGCCGCGCAAGGATGGCCCGTTTATCAAGGTAAACTGTGGAGCTATCCCTGAAAACCTCATAGACAGTGAGCTATTCGGCCACGAAAAAGGGGCTTTTACCGGCGCAGTTGTTGAGAAACGCGGTCGCTTTGAAAGAGCCGACGGCGGGACAATATTTCTTGACGAAATTGGAGAACTGCCCCCCCAAGCACAAGTTCGACTCTTGCGCGTACTCCAACACCGCGAAATTGAACGTGTGGGAGGCAGCAAGCCTTTTGCGGTCAATATAAGGGTAATTGCAGCAACTCATCGAAATCTGGAAAACATGATTATAGAAAACAAGTTCCGAGAAGATCTCTGGTTCCGCCTGAACGTATTCCCGATTATCTTGCCACCCTTGAGACAACGAAAGGAAGATATCCCCACACTTGCGCGATTCTTCATCGCACAAAAGAGCAGAGAGCTGGGGATTCGCACCGCTCCTGACATTGCACCGGGGGCACTTGATCGACTCCTGCACTACCGTTGGCCTGGGAATGTCCGAGAAATGGAAAACCTGATTGAGAGGGAGATAATAAGACACGGAGGTGGTCAGCTAATGTTTGACTCTCTATTGTTTGATGATGGACGTGACAAAGCCATTCCTCCTCAGCAGGAAGAGAGGCTCCAACTGCCTTTGAAGTTAGACGAAGCGATGTCGATGCATATCAGCAGAGTATTGAGGATGACTAAGGGGAAAATATACGGAGCTAGCGGAGCTGCAGAACTGCTCGGAATTAACGCGAGTACATTGCGGGGGCGCATGGGGAAGCTTGGGATAAAGTTAAAACGAAAAAAACTACAGCATTAGACCTCGCTGCATTACCCTCACTGCTTACACCACACCTGGTCAACACAGGTGACCTTAACGCTAAGCCTCACCGGTCTATTTTGGCATCCTATGCTTGTGGCAGTTAAAAAAGGCATAATATTGTAAATTTACAAAGTTATGCCTTTAGTTAAACAGAGAGTGTGACTAAAAGCATAAAGTGACAATTCAATTTAGGAGTCTGAATATTTTTTCTAATGTTTTTGTCCCATTCGCCTGTGTGGTTATAGGGAGGGATAGATGTATAATTATAAGAAAAAAAACAGATTGATTAGCTAAAATTCGCCTGGATGTTAATGTCGATCACTTTGGGATCACCTCAACAATCCATGGCTCATATCGTCGACCATAATTGAGCTTTACTGTCGAGCGCCATGGTAATTTTCCAGTTTGGACGGTGTTGCCGCCAAGCTGATTTTCCACTGACGCGATCAACGGTTTTCCTTCTACCCTGTGC
>CAYWJJ010000096.1:0-14439 GCA_964458105.1 uncultured Geobacter sp. | reverse complement strand
TGACCACCTGCTGTGCGTGCCATAACCTCACCCCCTTGGAAAAGTGAGAGAATTAACCAGTCTTCCGCCCCCTGTCGGGTCCATAAATTACAGGGAGAAAGGAGGTGCAGTATGCGTGGAAATTTTAAATCGCAGGTGGGACGATTGTTTCTGGAAATCAATGGAGTTGGAAGTTCCAAATGGGCAGATAAACAGCAAGCCCGGACAGAACTGTAAAGTAGTGGAGAATCCGCAACTTCCACAGCCGTTGGGGCCAAAACGTCCCTGCACAGCAACTCTACCAACGAAAACTACTTTGACAAATGCGTGGAATTGGCAAACTGGGCCCGTGAAGTGGATGGCACCAAGGATGTCGAAAAGATAACCAGCGCCCACGTGGCTGAGTTTCTGGCAGAAAAAATAGATGCCGGGGTATCGCTGTCCCATTGGGCAGGCTACTCGGCCGCGTTCGGCAAGCTCGAACAGGCCCAACAAAAGTTCGCCTTGTCGATCAGGGCAGAAACCAAACAGTTCGGATATCGCGCCGCAACAGCGGCGCTCAGACCGGAGGCCCATGCCGAACTGCATCGCTTCCGTGGATCAAGAAATTATGTCAACCCATCGGCGCTGGTCGGGGCAATGAAGACAGACACAGGACGCTTGGCTGCCGCTATCCAACATGAAAGCGGATTGCGGATTGCCGCCGCGACACAGATCAGGCCAGGCCAATTGAAAGGACTGATAATGGATAAATACACCGGAGAAATGCGCGGACAGATCCAGTACGTTTGTAAAGGCGGGGATGTGCTGATCGCCACAGTCTCCCATGGCACCTATTCCGAACTACAGAGACATATCCTGAATAGGGGGGAGTTTAAAACAGACCATAAGGCATATCGTAACGAACTTAAACAATCCGCCGCCAAAACCGGTCAGGTTTTCAATTCGAGTCATGGGCTTAGGTGGAATTTTGCACAGGAGCGGTTTGCCGATCTTATCGGTCGCGGTGTCGCTTATGAAAAAGCTCTGGGGATTGTCTCTTCTGAAATGGGCCACCACCGAATTTCGATAACCGAACATTACGTTTTCGGAAAGTGAGGCCACTACCTCCAATCATAGCTTCCACGAGGATTTGGGGGGCAGGTCAGGACAGCATATAAAAAATAAATAATAGACCGTCCTCCTGGAGCGGACTTTGACATTGACCTTAAACGTTCGGTGTCTCTGCCAGAGGATTGTAAAAAACCGCACTCATAAAAAAGCCCTGCTGGTTGCCTATATAGGCGATCACGCAGGGCTTTTTTGTTTTTCGGACATGGGACCCGGACAGGGTGGTGATCCTTCTAATAGTCAGGATTTTTTTCCAGAAAATGTGCTTTCCGATTAGTGGAAGGATTCGATGCCCACGTCTACTACCAAAACTACTGCTGCTGAAACGCCGTACCTGTCGCCATCCGAGTTGGCGGTGCGCTGGTGCTGTGGGCGGTCTTCAGTGGACAGGATTGCCAGGAGGGCCCGTTTTACACGGTTGTGCCTCGGCGATGGGAAAAACGGGATGATCCGTTACTTGAAAGAGGAGGTGATCGCCTATGAGGCATCACGTCGCATCGTGATGCAATAGTGCACAGTTTAAAAATTAAAATGCTCCACAATGCGCCTCGAGGAATCCGCAAGTCCCCCTCGGGGCGCACCCGTTTTGCTGTATCTACCTGTTGTTGACAACAAGTCGCAGTACCGGTCGTTCTAAAGGTATTATTTCGGCAACCGGCTTCGGAGCCGGAGATTTCGGTTCCGGTGTTTGTGGCGGTACCGGAGCGCAGCTTTCTCCAAACTCCACCGATGAAATCAGTGATTCCGGCAGCAGCGCAGCATAGTGCTTGCGGCAGATTTCCGGTGAGTTGCCCATGATGGCGGAAATTTTGTAGAGGCTTTCCCCCTTCATGGCCAGTTGGGAGCCAAAAGTATGTCTGAAATCAAGACAAGTCCAATCAAGTCCTGCCGCTTCGTTAGCCTCCCGGAGTTCCCTCGAAAGGTTGTCCGGGTCCCACTGGCAGCCTTCGGGGGTGGAAAAGTACAATTTCCCCTTAACATCTGCCGGTGAATATCGGTCAAGATAGTTTCGTAACGTAGTGCTGATGGGTACTGCCCGATTGACCTTGGTTTTGGGTTCCCAGAGCTTGCCGTTAACTGTCTTGGCGCATATACGGATCATGCCATTGCCTCCTGCCGAAAAATCCATATCATCCACGGTCAGCCAGCAGAGTTCTTCCCGGCGCAGGCCGGAGTAGATATATACCGCGACCATCGTTTGCAAATTGGGATGGCCCTCCAATGCCTGCAGCTGTTCAGCTATCTGCTGCAGGGTAAGGAAGCTGATCATTGGGGCGCGTTCCCTGTACCGCTCAACCTTGGCAGCCGGATTCTTGTCGCCAGGCATCCGGATGCCATTCTGCTCCATGGCCCAGTTGCACAATCTGGTGAGGATTTCACGATAGCGGTTGGCGGTCTTGGGCGCCAATGCTTTCCGACGTACCTGTGTTGAAATGAAATTGGCAAAATCCGCGGTTGTGAGCTGTTCGAAGTAGTTGGCCTCGATGTAGCTCGGAGCTTGAGTGGATGGGCGCTTTATCGCCTTCTGGCTGATTTTGGTGTTTTTGAGCTCGAGGTCGCTGCAGATCGGACCAAAGATTGCGCGGAGGTAAGAAATGTCCCGCTGAACACTCTTGGCGGTTTTCCTTGAACGCATGCCTTCGATGTAGGCGGCAACTACTTTGGCAATCGGGGTTTTGGAGGGGAGGGGGGTATCGTTTCCCCGGTAGAGGGATGATTCCAGCTGGCGCAGCTTTTCCTTGGCCATCTGCAGATTCGAGGTTTCGAGCGAAACCCGTTTCTGCTTTTTTCCGACATAATAGGCTGCGTAGTAAACGTTATTGCGTGAGAGAAGTCCTGCCATGTGATTCCTCCGATGGCAGATCCCTTAATATTTTGGTGTACAATTTGGTGTACTGAGGCAACAAAAAAGGGACCTGCAGTTTATGCAAGTCCCTGAATTTGTTTGGTTGCGGGGATAGGATTTGAACCTATGACCTTCGGGTTATGAGCCCGACGAGCTACCAGACTGCTCCACCCCGCGACAATTGAATCCACTTTATATCAGTACTATTGACGGGTTGTCAATTAAAAAGTTTATTCCGGTGGTTATTTTATGCTATCCGCCCTATTAGCAGACGTTTCATTCCTTCTCGGGAATCGGGATGGCGCCTTTGCCGAGCTTTGCGGCCAGCTCTTTGGCAGCTTCCTGGTCAAGTTTTTTACCCACTCTAACCCGGTACCAGGTGCCTTTGTCGCCTTGATTGGACTCATTAATGTGGACATTGTATCCTTTGCCGGCAAGCTTGCTCTTAAGTGAGTCCGCTTCGGACTTTAAGCTGTAGGATGCAACCTGGACAGTGTAGCCGGCTGATTCCTGCCGGCTTGGCTGCTTTTCGGAGGCAGCCGGCGCCGCCGGTTTAGGGGTGTTTAAATTACCCTGCGGTTGAGCCGGTTTGGTCAGGTTTGACGGTATGGCCGCTTGCAGAGGTTGTTTCGCAACCTTGTCATCGACGGTGTTGATACCGCTGCCAAGTACATTGCTCTTCTGGCCGCTGGGCAGGTTTTTATAAAAACTGAGCGGCGCCTCGGGTGCCGGTTGGGCTCCTTGGGCGGTTGTCTGGGGTGATGCTCCGACTGGTTGTGGTTGCTGGGGACTTGCAGTAGTTTGTGGTGGCACTGGTTTTGGTTTCGGAGCTTCCGGTTGGGGTGTGTTCTCCAAACTTTGCTGCTCCATGGCGGCCTTGAAACCCTTTTTGGCATAGCGTTGCGACAGTACCCACCCGCTTCCGAATCCAATTGCCAGGGAGATCGCTCCGGTGATGATGACAGCCAGCAGCAGAGGGTTGGAAGATTCTTTCCTGGTGCGATTGCTTCCGGATTGGGGAGATGTGTAGGACTTTTTAGGCTCGTTGTAATCTATACGCATATTGCCTCCGCTACATCCGTTCCGGTGCCGATATGCCAAGAATTGAAAGGGCATTTTTCAGGGTCTGGGCGGTACGCTTCAACAGGTATAGACGCGCCGCGGTCAAGGCCGGATCTTCTGAAAGGACGCGGTTTTTGTTATAAAAAGTGTGGAAACAGCTGGCCAGCTCTGTCAGGTAGTAAGTCAAACGGTGCGGCTCGAAATGTGCTACGCAGTCATCGATTGTGTCCGGAAGCGCTGTCATGATTTTAATCAGCTGAAGCTCTTCCGGTGTTGTCAGTGGGGTCAGGTCGATTGCTCCCGGTTTTTCAGGAACACGGAAACCTTTTTCAACAGCATTTTCAAAGATGCTGCAGATGCGGGCATGGGCGTACTGAACGTAGTAGACCGGGTTTTCATTGGTCTGCTGTTTGGCCAGGTCGATGTCGAATACCAGTTGTGCATCGGGTTTGCGCATGATGAAGAAGAAGCGGGTCGCGTCTCGTCCGACTTCATCGATCAGGTCGCGCAGGGTAACATAACTGCCGGCCCGTTTCGATATTTTGACCTCTTCGCCGCCGCGCATGACTGTTACCATCTGGTGCAGCACATATTCCGGCCACCCCTTGGGAATGCCTATATCAAGTGCCTGAAGGCCGGCCCGGACGCGGGTGATGGTGCTGTGGTGATCGGCGCCCTGTTCGTTGATAACGCGTGTAAAGCCCCGCTCCCATTTGGCCTGGTGATAGGCTATGTCCGGTACAAAGTAAGTGTAACCGCCATCGGCCTTGCGCATGACACGGTCCTTGTCATCGCCGAAGTCCGTCGTGCGCAGCCAGAGGGCGCCGTCCTGCTCGTAGGTGTGTCCATTGGCGGTCAATTTTTCGACAACGGCATCGACGCGCCCCTCGGTGTATAGCCCCGATTCCAGGGTATAAACATCGAAGCGTACGTCGAAGGCTGCCAGATCGAGATCCTGCTCGCGGCGCAGCCAGGCTACGGCAAAGCTGCGGATGGCGTCCAGGTTGTCGGGGTCTCCGGCGGCAACGGTGTGCTGGTCACTGGCTTCCACCGATTCGCGGGCCAGATAGGCGCGGGCCACATCCTTGATGTATTCTCCCTGGTAGCCGTCTGCGGGCCAGCGGGGGTCATCCGTTTCGATGCCTAGACAGCGCGACTGTACCGAAAGCGCCAGATTGCTGATCTGGGCACCGGCATCGTTGTAATAAAATTCACGGGTGACTTCCCAGCCCGAGGCATCCAGAATGCGGCAGAGCGTGTCGCCGATGGCGGCTCCGCGGCCATGTCCTATATGTAGCGGCCCGGTCGGGTTGGCACTGACAAATTCCACCTGAACCTTTTTTCCGCCACCGGTTGTTGTGCGGCCAAAGGCATCGCCCTGCGATTCTATTTCCAACAGGCTGGACTGCCACGCCGTGGCAGAGACAAAGAAGTTGATAAAGCCGGGGCCGGCGATCTCGGTTTTGTCCAGCAGCCCATTGCCGTTACCCAGGCGGCGGATCAGTATTTCAGCCACCTGGCGAGGGGCCTTTCGCTCGCCCTTGGCCATTTGCATGGCAATGTTGCAGGAAAAATCTCCATGTTCCGGGTTGGACGGAGTTCCGATGGTAACGGCAGGCAGTTGGGATGTACACAATTCCTGTTCGGCGAGGGCGGCTTGCAGCGAGGATTCAACCAGTTCTGCTATTCTGTTTCGCATCATTTTATTTGCTGTTCTTTCTGATCGGTGGGTTTGTCCGCATTATCATCAATGTCCTTGATGCTGACATCCCTGGAGAAGTCGGGACATCTGGCACCGCCATCGGGGATGCAGAACCGTTTTGCACAATTTTCACGCCAGGCGCAGACAGCACAGCTTTGTCGTGACATAAACAACCTCTAAATTGTACACCACAAATTTACAACTCGCTGTGGTGAAACATGGTTTATTTTTTTTCAGATGGAAACTGGTAGATGACTTCGTTGCTTCGCACCAGACCAAAGTCCTTGCGGGCGATGCTTTCGAGGTAGCGGCGGTCGGACTTCAGGGCAACGATCTCGTATTTCAGTTTTTCATTTTCGTTTCTGCTTTCGGCCAGCCGGGTCTCGATTTTGTTTTTATCCTGTTTCAGCTCGAAAATGCGCAAGAGACCCTTGTCACCGAATACGGTGAAAAAGAGTATGAATGCCAGACATCCGGCCGGGATGACATACATTCTTTTCTGAAGGGGAAATTTCAAGCGATTACCCTTTTACTGTTCGTGCTGAAAAATAATCGACAGTCCTGCCGAGCCCGGTTTCAAGATTGATCAACGGCTTCCAGCCAAGTTTTTCAGAGGCCAGTGATATGTTCGGCTGGCGCTGCTTCGGGTCATCCTGGGGCAGCGGATTGAAGACGACCTTTGATCTTGATTTAGTTATTGTAATGATTTTCTCGGCAAACTCAAGGATTGTGTTCTCAACCGGGTTGCCCAGGTTGACCGGTCCGATGAATCCGTTGCACTCCATCATGCGGATCATCCCCTCCACCAGGTCGTCCACATAGCAGAACGAGCGGGTCTGGGAGCCATTGCCGTAAACGGTGATATCTTCATTCCGCAGCGCCTGCAGGATGAAGTTGGAAACTACCCGGCCGTCATTTTCGGCCATGCGCGGGCCGTAGGTGTTGAAGATACGGATGATGCGGATGTCCACGTTGTTCTGGCGGTGGTAGTCCATCATCAGCGTTTCGGCGACCCGCTTGCCTTCATCGTAGCAACTGCGGATGCCGATCGGATTGACATTGCCCCAGTACTCTTCCGTCTGGGGATGAATCTGCGGATCGCCGTAGACCTCCGATGTGGAGGCCTGCAGGATGCGGGCCTTGACCCGTTTGGCCATGCCCAGCATGTTAATCATGCCCATTACACTGGTCTTGACCGTCTTGACCGGGTTGTACTGGTAATGCACCGGCGAAGCCGGGCAGGCCAGGTTGTAGATGCGGTCAACTTCCAAGAGGATCGGTTCCACGATATCATGGCGGATCAGCTCGAAACGGTGATTGTCCATCAGGTGGATGATGTTGTCCTTGCTGCCGGTGAACAGGTTGTCCAGGCAGATGACATCATGCCCTTCGTTCAGCAGGCGTTCGCAGAGGTGTGATCCGATGAAACCGGCGCCGCCGGTGACGAGAATGCGCATGCTATTTCACCTCTCCGCAGATGCCGCCGCCGCAACGTCCCAGCGGGATGTAGCTGAAGCCGTTGGCGGCCATGCGGTCAGGTTTGTACAAGTTGCGGCCATCCACGATCGTCGGCGACCGCAGGGCCTCCTTGATGCGGTCAAAGTCCGGATTGCGGTATTCGCTCCAATCGGTGATGATCGCCAGTGCGTCGGCCCCGTCCAGGATGGAATATTGGTTGCTGCTGTATTCGATCCGGTCGCCAAAGTGTTTTTTGGCTTCCTGAATCGCTTCCGGGTCGTGGGCGCGTACGGTGGCGCCGGCTGCCAGAAGGCGTTCGATAATTGTCAGGGAGGGCGCTTCGCGCATGTCGTCGGTGCGGGGTTTGAAGGAAAGTCCCCAACAGGCCACGATGCGGCCGGTCAGCGGCTTCTCCTTGTCTGGCGAACTCAGCTTTTTGATCAGTTTGTCGGCCAGAACTTCTTTCTGCAGCTCGTTGACTTCCTCGACCGCCTTCAGCAGCAGAAAGTCATAATTGCATTCCTCGGCGGTCTTGACCAGCGCCTTGACATCCTTGGGAAAGCAGGAGCCGCCGTAGCCGGGGCCGGGAAAGAGGAAGTCGTAGCCGATGCGGGAGTCGGAACCGATTCCTTCGCGGACAGCAGCCACGTCGGCGCCCATCCGCTCGCAAAGGCCTGCGATCTGGTTCATGAACGAGATGCGGGTGGCCAGCATGGCGTTGGCGGCGTATTTGGTCATTTCGGCGCTACGGACGTCCATTACGATCATGCGGTTCTGTTTGCGCATGAAAGGGTCGTAAAGCTCTTTCATGATCTCGGCGGTGCGCACATTATCGGTGCCGATTACGACCCGGTCCGGTTTCATGAAATCGTCGATGGCGGCCCCTTCTTTCAGGAACTCCGGGTTGGAGACGACGTCAAATTCCAGATCAACACGGCGGGCGGCCAATTCTTCCTGGACGGCGATGCGTACCTTGTCGGCGGTGCCGACCGGTACGGTTGATTTGTCTACGATTATTTTGAAGCCGTTCATGGCCTGGCCAATGCTGCGGGCCACACCCAGGACATATTTCAAGTCGGCGGAGCCGTCCTCACCGGGCGGGGTGCCGACGGCGATAAAACAGACCAGAGATGCCTGAACCGCTTCGGTCATCTCGGTGGTGAAGGAGAGGCGACCCTCGGCCTGGTTGCGCAGAACCATCTCTTTCAGGCCCGGCTCATAGATCGGAATGATGCCCTGCTTGAGGCCTTCTATCTTAGCGTGGTCAACGTCGACCGCGATGACACTGTTGCCGCTTTCAGCGAAACAGGCCGCCGCCACCAGGCCAACGTACCCGGCTCCGAAGATACATATTTTCATTCAATGCTCCATGGGGAAAATAATTGAGTACCCATAACACAATATCCACTTGTAATTCCAGCATTTTCCTTATATTTCGACGCCATTTTTCAGTTTAAGCGCGGCACTGTAGGCCTCACTTCGTGATACTCCAGTGATTTCAGCTGCTTTTTTGGCGGCATCCTTGATCGATAAAATATTTTCCTGCATCAGGCGCCGCAGGGTGTCCTCCAGCGATACGGACTCCGGCATGGTTTTCTCGCCGGGCGGTATCAAGATTACAATCTCGCCGCGCACCTTGCCCTGGACCACGGTTTCAAGTACTTCCGACACGTTTCCCCGAATCAGCTCCTCGTAGATCTTGGTCAGTTCACGCGCCACAACCACCTGCCGTTCTCCCAGCACCTCTCGGATGTCCCGCAGGGTTTCCTCCAGTCGATGGGGGGCCTCGTACAGCACCAGCGTGCCGGGCAGACTTGACATCTCCGTCAGAAACGAGCGGCGTTTTCCCTGTCGTGCGGGTGGAAAACCGGCAAAGGTAAAGTTGTCGCTCGGCAGTCCGGAGGCCGACAACGCCGCCACGGCGGCGCAGGCGCCCGGAATCGGAATCACCGGTATTCCTTCGGCAACGGCGTCCCTCACCAATTGGTAGCCCGGATCGGATACGCAGGGTGTGCCGGCGTCGGAGATCAACGCCACCGATTTTCCCTGCCTCAGCGTATTAAGGATGCGCTCGCCCTTGAACTGCTGATTATGGTCAAAATAGGAGGTCATCGATTTGGAAATTCCGAAATGAGACAGCAGCTTGAGGGAGTGCCGGGTGTCCTCGGCGGCTATCAGGTCGACTTCGCCCAGTATCCGCACGGCCCGGTAAGTCATGTCCTCCAGGTTGCCGATCGGTGTGGCGACGATGTATAAAGTGGCGGTAGCCATCAGCGTTGCGCCAGTGCCAGTTTCAGCGCCAGTCCTGCAAAAACGGCGGCAGCAGCGCGATTGAGCACTCTCTGGGCAAAGGCGGATTGCCGGAAGCGTTCCCCCAGCGTTCCGGCCAGGATGCTGATGGAGCCGAAAATGATTACTGTTGCGACAATGAAGATCCCTCCCAGCAGCACCAGCTGCAGCGGCAATGAACCTTTGGCCGGATCCGCGAACTGCGGCAAAAAAGCCAGGAAGAAGATCGAAACCTTGGGGTTGCTGATGTTCATTATTATGCCGCGGCGATAAAGGCCGGCCGCGCTGATCTTTTCAACAACAGCCGCGGGACCGCCCGCGGTGCCGGCCCGGAAGGCCTGCCAGGCCAGATAGAGCAGGTAGCCCGCCCCGGCAAACTTCAGCAGGGTGAAGGCTGCCGCCGACGCCTTGAAAATTGCGGCAAGGCCGAAGGTCACAGCTGCCGTATGGAACAGCAGCCCGGTGCAAAGGCCCAGTGTGACCAGCAAACCGGCTTTGCGCCCATGCTGTGCCGACTGGGTCATGACGAACAGATTGTCCGGTCCGGGGGAGAGGGCCAACAGTATTGATGTTGTGAAAAACATCAGCAGTATTTTGGATTCGATCATGGCGGATTCCTGTTATACCAATTCCATATCAAGGCCCTATCTTCGTTGGCTCGTCTTCGGCTGCTCAACGTACGGTTATGTACGCCTCGCAGCCTCAATCCTCGTCGCCTTGATATCATCCTTGATCTGGAATCGGAATTAGTGAGCTTTGAAAGGGGTACTGGCGTTTCGATAGGTGCTGTAATTTCCGCCATAATGGTGTACAAGGGATTGCCATTGGCTGTCAAGTCCGTTGGCCGAAATAATTCAAATCTTGCAGCTGGTTGCAGCAGCAGAGGGTAGACGATGACCAGAATCACACTCAACAAAAACGAAGACCGGCGCATCAAGTCCGGCCACCCCTGGGTGTTCAGCAACGAGATCCGCGAAGTGTCGGGTGAACGCACATCCGGAATTGCGGCGGAGCTGTACGACGCCGGCGGCGGCTTGATCGGCGTCGGGCACTACAACCCCCATTCGCTGATCGCCTTCCGGCTGGTTTCACGGTTGCGGGAGGATATCGATTCGGTGGAATTCTTCGAGCAGCGCATTGCTGCGGCAGCGGCCCACCGCAAGGCGCTGTATCCGACAATGGACACGTTACGGTTAGTCTATGGCGAGAGTGATTTTCTGCCGGGGCTTGTGGTTGATAAATACGCCGACTGTCTGTCGCTGCAGCTGCTCTCGGCCGGGATGGACCGTCGGCGCGAGCAGATCGTGGAAGCGCTGCGGCGGCTGTTCAGTCCGGCCGGAATTATCGCCCGCAATGATGTGGGTGTACGAAGTCTGGAAGGGCTGGACGAGAAGGTCGAGCTGTTGTGGGGCGAGATACCGGAAACGGTCGTGATGGAGGAAAACGGGCTGCGCTTCAGCGTAAATCTGAAGGAAGGGCAGAAAACCGGCGGCTTTCTGGATCAGAAACAGAACCATCTGCTTTTGCGGGAGATCTGTGCCGGAAAAGGTGTGCTGGATTGTTTCTGCTACACCGGCAGCTGGGCGGTGCATGCCGCCTCGTTTGGAGCAAAATCGGTCTTGGGGATCGATATCTCGGCCCGGGCAGTGGCCCAGGCCGCAGGCAATGCCCGACTGAACAGTGTGCTTGACCGGACACGCTTTGAGGAGTGCGACGCCTTCGAGCGGCTGAGCTCGCTGCACCAGGAAGGGCAGCGTTTTGATGTGGTGGTGATGGACCCGCCCGCATTCGTCAAGAGCCGCAAAAATATCGCCGAAGCGACCAAAGGTTATTTGACCATCAATCGCCGGGCATTGGAACTGCTTCAGCCGGGCGGCTACCTGATCACCTGCTCCTGTTCATACCACATGGGACGCGAAGCGTTCCGCGACATGCTGGCCCAGGCCGCCCGTCTGGCGAAGCGCGAGGTGCGACTGGTGCAAACCTGCTCACAGGCCCCCGACCATCCTGTGTTGCTGTCATTTCCCGAGTCGGAGTACCTGAAATGTTTTGTGTTGCAGGTTGTGTGACATAACAAGGTGCCGAGCCATGATCAAAGGCAGTCAAATCCGACATGCCGCTCATCCCGTAGACCGGATCTTCGTGTTCGACAGGCTGAAAATGTACAGGAACAGAAGCGAATTGTATCTTGAATTGCCGCAATCTCAGTGATTATAGGAAACTCCATGGACTACATAGCCGATCTGCATTTACATTCCCCCTATTCACGTGCCACCAGCCCGCAGAGCACACTGGTCGGCCTGGCCGGATGGGCGCGAGTCAAGGGGATCCAGGTGATCGGCAGCGGTGATTTTACCCATCCTGGCTGGTTGCGATGTCTGAAGGACCAGCTGGAGCCGGCCGAGCCGGGGCTGCTGCGACTGAAGAACGAGGCTGCCGTTGTTTCACCGCTGGCAGGCGTAACGCCGGCCCCGGCACCGGTGCGCTTCCTGCTTTCAGCCGAAATCAGCAGCATCTACAAGCGTCATGGCGTGGTGCGCAAGGTGCACAATCTGCTGTATGTGCCGGATTTCGCCTCGGCCGAGCGGATTAATACCCGGCTGGCCGGGATCGGCAATATCGCCTCCGACGGCCGGCCGATCCTGGGGCTGGACAGTCATGACCTGCTGGAAATCATGCTGGAACTGGCGCCCGAGGGCTTCCTGGTGCCGGCCCACATCTGGACACCCTGGTTTTCCCTGTTCGGTTCCCGGTCGGGCTTTGACCGCATTGAGGACTGTTTCGGCGACCTGACGCCCCATGTCTTTGCCCTGGAAACTGGACTCTCCTCCGACCCGGACATGAACCGCCTGGTCTCTGCTCTGGACCGCTTTAGCCTGATCTCCAATTCCGACTGCCACTCGCCGTCTAAATTGGGGCGCGAGGCCAACCTCTTTGCCACCGGTTTGGATTATTTCTCCCTGCGCGACGCCCTGCGCGGCAACCGCAGCGATACTTTCCGGGGTACGGTGGAGTTTTTTCCCGAAGAGGGAAAATACCACGCCGATGGCCACCGCAACTGCAATGTCTGTCTTGAACCGGCGGAGACGCGCCGACTGGGACTCCTCTGTCCGGTCTGCGGCAAGCCGCTCACCGTTGGAGTCTACCACCGGGTCATGGAGCTGGCCGACCGGGGGCAGCCGCTCTATCGCGCCGATTCGCCCAAAGTCTTCAGCCTGATACCGCTTCCCGAATTGTTGGGGGAAATCATCGGCGCCGGCCCGGCCACCAAGGCGGTGATGGAACAGTACCGCCGCTCAATCGCACGTTTCGGCTCGGAATTCAATCTGCTGATGCATGCCTCGCTGGACGCGATCCGCCATGAATCGGCGATACTGGGGGAGGCTGTGGCCCGGATGCGGAGTGGTCGGGTGATCCGCAAGCCTGGTTTTGACGGCGAATATGGCGTGATCCGCGTCTTTGACGAGGGCGAACTGGAACAACTGGCCGGGCAGGGTGGTCTGTTCGGAGATGGCCCTCCAGCGCGTGCCCGGCGTAAAAAGAAGGAGCTCGTGCCGCAGGCGGTGCGAACAACATAATGTGACGTCATGGAGGTTGACCATGGGTAATGCCTTCAGCGGTTTCTCGCCGGAAAGTCCGGGCTTTTTTCGAGAACCTGGCCGCCAATAACAACAAGGCCTGGTTCGCGGAGCACCGGGACGATTTCGAGCAGTCCCTGATGGAACCGTTGAAAAATCTGGTCAGCGACCTCTCCGCTGCGATGCTGGTCATCGATCCCGAGCTGGTGACCATCCCGGCGGTGGACAAGACCATCTCCCGCATTTACCGCGATACCCGCTTTTCCCGCAACAAATCCCCCTACAAAACCTGCCTCTGGATCACCTTCAAACGGAGGAGTCCGGACTGGAAAACCGCCCCCTGTTTCTTCTTCGAGATCAGCGCCGACGGTTATCGCTACGGCATGGGCTTCTACAGCGCCACCAGGGAAACCATGGACAGTCTGCGGCGCTTCATCGAAGCCAAACCGGCCGAGTTTAGGAAGATCGTGGCAGATTTCGGCAAACAGGACACCTTTACCCTGGAGGGGGAGCGCTACAAACGCCCGCTCAATCCGGCCCTGCCGGATGATCTGCAGCCGTGGCATGGACGCAAGAATATCTATTTCATCTGCCAGCGTCCTTTGAATGGCAGGCTCTTTACGAGGGGGATCCGTGATGACCTGCGGGAGGGGGTTGGTCTGCTGAAGCCGCTGTATGAGCTGTTGTGGCGGGTGCGAGGGTAGAGTATGTCGCGTTGACTTTATATGAGAGGGGTGTAATATACTCCCTCATTTCGGCATTCTGCGGATAAATGTTCCATTTGGGTAGATCACCTGTTCACGCGCGTGCATGCGTGAACAGGTCAACAAGGAGTTGGTGAAATCAAAAGGAGACTTATGAAACCAATGTCACGTGCCCCAAAGCAACTTGGTGATTTTGGCGAAGGCTTGGTTAATTATTTGCTTATTCGGAATGATTATGAGGTCGCTGTCGTTGACCACGTTGGCGCAGACCTCATTGCTGAGAAGGACGGGCAGCGATTTGCCATCTCTGTAAAAACGCGTCTATTTCGTACTGGTTCGAAAGAAAGTCGCGCCTTTGTGATTGAAGATGATCACTTAGAAAAACTTGAACATTTCGCAAATCGTTTTCAACTTACTCCCCTTTTTGCACAGGTTGTCTGCCTGGCAGATGATAAAAAAATTCACATTTGCGTACTTTCAAAGCCATTCATTGAAACACTCCCAAGAGGGAAATATGGTTTTGGTTTACGTATGCAAAAGAAAACAGACCTTGACCATCTGTCAAAGGAAGCCGTCCTCTACGCTTGCCTACAGGAAGAAATGAGAAATACAAACTTCTCAATGAGGAACCAATGAGGGGGCTTAAGAACCCAAGGGGGACATTCTATAGTCCACCTGTCAACTGAAAATATTGCTCTTTTAAAATCAAAT
>CAYWJJ010000095.1:0-14575 GCA_964458105.1 uncultured Geobacter sp. | reverse complement strand
AGTAAACGGCGGCGCCGTCACCAATGCCTGGTCGTCGGCCCAGATGTGGCGCGGGATCGAGACGATCCTGCAGGGGCGCCCGCCCGAGGATGCCTGGATTTATGCCCAGCGCTTCTGCGGCGTCTGCACGACCGTGCACGCCATCTCGTCGATCCGCTCGGTCGAGCACGCCCTGCGGGTCGAGGTGCCGCTCAACGCCCAGTATATCCGCAACATCATCATGGCCCAGCATTCGGTTCAGGATCATATCGTTCACTTCTACCATCTCTCGGCGCTGGACTGGGTCGATGTGGTCTCGGCCCTCAAGGCCGATCCGAAGAAGACCGCCCAGCTGGCCCAATCGATATCGGACTGGTCCGGCAACAGCGAAACCGAATTCAGGGCGGTCCAGACCAAGCTGAAATCCTTCGTCGAAACCGGCCGCCTGGGGATCTTCTCCTCCGGCTACTGGGGACATCCGGCCATGAAACTGCCGCCGGAAGCCAACCTGATGGCAGTGGCCCACTACCTGAAGGCGCTCGACTTCCAGCGCCGGGCGGCCCAGGCCGGGGCGATCCTGGGGGGCAAGAACCCGCACATCCAGAACCTGTGCGTCGGCGGCGTCGCCACTGCGATCAACATGGAAAACATGGCCACGATCAACATGGAGAAGATTGCCGCGCTGCGGGCGCTGATGGAAGAGACCCGCGATTTTGTCCAGAAGGTCTATTACCCGGACATGATCGCGATCGCATCGGCCTACAAGGAGTGGTTCAAATACGGCAAAGGGGTCACCAACTACCTGGCGGTGCCGGAAATGCCGGAGGACACCAAAAACACCAAATTCGCCCTGCCGGGTGCGATCATCAACGGCGGCGACATCAAGGGCGCCCGCATCATCACCAATCACCAGGATCCGGCCCTGATCGGCGGCATCACCGAAAACGTCGCTCGCGCCTGGTACGACGGCAGCGGCAGCAAGCATCCCTGGGAAGGTGAGACCAAGCCGAACTACACCGACTTCCAGGAAAACGGCAAATATTCGTGGTGCAAGGCGCCCCGTTTGGACGGCAAAGCGGTCCAGGTCGGTCCCCCGGCCCAGCTGTTTGCTGCCTACGCCGGCGGCAACCAGAAGGTCAGGAAGCTGGTCGATGATACCTGCAAGAAGATCGGCGTCGGCGTGGGTGACCTGCATTCGACCATGGGTCGCCTGGGTGCCCGCGCCATGCGGGCCCACATCATGGCCGACTATTCGCTGGAGTACCTGGACAAGCTGGTCGAAAACGTCGCCAAGGGGGACAAGGCCTACGCCAACCATACCCAGATCCCGAAGGGCGAATACCAGGGGGTCGGCTTCCACGAAGCGCCCCGCGGCACGCTCTCGCACTGGATCGTGATCGAAAAGCAGAAGATCAAGAACTACCAGGCCGTGGTTCCCTCGACCTGGAACGCCTCGCCGCGTGACGAGAAGGGTGTCCTCGGCCCCTACGAAGCCTCGCTGGTCGGCAATCCGGTGGCCCAAAGCGACAAGCCGCTGGAGGTGTTGCGCACGATCCACTCCTTCGACCCCTGCATCGCCTGCGCGGTGCATACGATCGACCCGGAGGGGAAAGAAATAACCAACGTGAAGGTGATGTAGGGGCAAACCTCGTGTTTGCCCAAAAGCAGGGCGATCACGAGGACAGGGCGATCACGAGGATCGCCCCTACGGGGGGAACTATGAAAACACTGATATTCGGGGCGGGCAACCTGCTCCTGTCGGACGAAGGTTTCGGCGTGCATTTCATCAAATACCTGGAAGAGAACTACTGCTTTCAGGAGGACGTGGAGCTGTACGACGGCGGCACGCTGGGGATCATGGTCACCCACCTGTTGGAAGAGGCCGATCGGGTCTTTCTGGTGGATGTGGTTGACGCGGCAGGCCAAGCGGGGGATGTCTTCCGCTACGAGAAGGACGACTTCATGCTGGGCAAACTGCCGATCAAGATGTCGCCGCACCAGATCGGCATCCAGGAGGTGCTGCTCCTCTCGGACCTGCGCGGCCGGACACCCGACCAGGTCTCCTTCTTCGGGATCATACCGGCCTCCTATGAGTCCGGGGTCGAGCTGTCTCCGATTCTGGCCGGGAAACTGGCGGGCCTGGCCGAGCTTGTGGTGGCTGAGCTGACCGCGGAAGGGCACCGGATTACAAAGCTGGCCTGAGCCGCGGCGAGTGTCATAACTTCAAAAAGGGTCGCAAGAAATTGCGGCCCTTTTTTATTGCTTCCGTACACGCTATCCCTTCCAATTCATTACGTCCTGCAAGGCCGCCCGGAGCTGTTTCGAGCGGCCTTTTAAGTATAAAAATTTGCGATCACTAAGGAAGTGGTGTAGTGTCTTTAAATTTTATAAAGATTGCATTAATATAAAACGGCTAATTTATCTATCGCCGATACCTGAGGAGGTCTCCCATGAGCAGATTCAGAGTTACACTGATGGCGGCAAGTTTGTTTCTATCGGCAGTACTGGCCGGCTGCGGCGGCGGAGGTTCCGGCGGGAGTTCCGCCCCGACCTACAGCGGCTCGACGTCGCCTGCGATCGTAACCACATCCAACGCCAGGGCCCTTTCGGCGGATGCCTATTCCGCCGGCCAGCTCTCCTCCTCGGTAGTCAGCGTAGCCAAGCCGGCCGGCGACGGCAACCGGCCGTCATCGCTGCTGCAGAATCTGGCCGGCACCCTGGAAAACAGTGTGGCGACGATCCTGGACACGCCCAAGTCGCCGGCAAAAGTGGTTGGTGCAACTGCCCAGAATACCGTCCAGGGTTTCAGCGGTTCGTTCAGCTATTCGATCGATTTGGATCAGGCCACGGGTGCCTTCAATGGGACGCTTTCATTCTCCCAATACAGGGAAAGTGCTAGCTCGGTCAGCATATCCGGTCCGATTGCATTTTCCGGTGTCTACAGCCAGTTGTCAGGCTCATTCACCAGTCTGAACATCAGCATGAGTAACCTGAACGGCAGCGATGGCAGCAAATCCTACAGTCTGGCGGGCGGCTTGACCTACAATGCCGGTGTTGGAACAAGAAGCGTGACGATGTCGGTTGTGCTCAGCGACAACATCGCCGGGCGCACCTACTGGGTCAAGGATTTCCGCCTGACGCAGGCGGGCAGTTCGCTAACGATAACCGGCACCTATTACGATCCACTCCACGGCTATGTGGTCATCAGCACGGCTTCTCCGCTGATGGTGACGAACATCGATGCAATGCCAACCGACGGCCAGCTGCTCTTTAGCGGAGGCAACGGCACCAAGGCCCGCCTGACCTTTGCCGGCAGCGGTTATACCGTCGAGGCTGATACGGCCGGCAACGGCACATTTGTCGTCGTGCCGTGATGATGCAAGCGGGTAAACGCAGGTAAGTGACAAAATTGCCGGGCCTTGGCCGGCACCGTATCAGGAGTTTATTTCCATAAGGAACACTGCGGCATCTGCGAACAATGCACCACAAGCTTGGTTGTTGCGGCCAAGACAAAAAAGATTATTTTTATCCTTTTTATCTTGACAGTGAGATTTTTTTTATGTTAGATCTAAACTACATTTGGTTATTTAAATCTGAAGGAGATCTGATTATGAAAAGCTCACTAGGTAAGTTGTTGGTTATGGCCGTGGTTCCATGTGTTTTAATGTCAGGATGCGGGGGTGGCGGGGGTAGCGGTTCAACGCCAAGCACCGCCGCGTCTACGGTCAGCAAGGGCGTGGTTACCGGTTTTGGAAGTGTGTTTGTTAATGGTGTGGAATTTAAAACTGCAAGTTCAAAGTTGCATCTTCCGGATGATTCAGCCACTGCATCCACTCTCGGCTCATCGGAAGCCGAAATTCAAAACCGCCTCAAAATCGGTATGTTTGTTACGGTCAAGGGCAGTGATGATGGAACTTCGGGACAGGCCAGCGAGATTGAATTCAAGGATAACATGGAAGGTTTGGTAACCGCCAAAACGGCAACGACGCTGACCATACTGGGAATAACCGTCAATATTGACGGCACCACCAAGCTTTACAGCAGTTCCGGTAGCGAGACGACTCTGGCTGCGATCACTCCGGGGGCAACCTGGGTTGAAATCAGCGGTCTTCCGGATAACACCGGCGCTTTCAATGCTACCTACATCGGTGTAAAGAGCTCGGCCGGCACTGAGCAGGAACTTAAGGGGTATATCGTTGCATCAAATGCCGGCAGCTTTGATCTGGGTCTGGTTTCAGGCATAAAGTCGGTTACAATACCGGCTGCGCTGCCTGTCGGTATTGCCGTTGGGAGTTACGTCGAGGTTAAATTCGATGCTGCCGGAAATTTCATCAAGGTGGAAATAGAGGATGATCAGGTAAAGGCGGATGCCAACACAGCCAAGGCTGAGGCGGAAGGTTACATTAGCGCTATCAACGGTGACACTGTTACAATCAGCATTGCCGGCAAGACCCAAACAGTCAACCTGACCTCCGGTACGGCTTACTTTTTTAAGTCGGCTAGCGGCGTACTGACACCAGCGGCCCGAACTGATCTGGTGGTCGGTAAGAAAATATCCGCTGAAGGGCCGTTGGCCGCTGGCGTGATAACTGCGACAAAGATCAAAATAAGAGCGAATTGAAGAATTATCCAATAAAGTCTGAGAGGGAAGGCTGGGAAATCGGCCTTCCCTTTTTTGTAACTGCACTTAGATGAATAGTGTTGGTGAAACTACAGCATATAACAAAGTGTCAGGTGTTACAAAATGGAATAAATGACTTGCAAGTGTTAGAGTAAAGCTGATGCATCGAATAATGATTGAAGCGAACCGAATGAGGAAAACCTATGAAGTTCATCAGAATAGTAGTTTTATCAATTATGCTCGGAGTATTCGCGGCGGCAGCCCTGGCGACGGATAAGGGAAGCGCAGCCCCGCTGATTGTCGATGTCAGGACCGAAGCCGAGTGGAATGAGGGGCATCTGGAGGGAGCGGTTCTTATTCCCCATGACCGGATTGAAGAGGGCATCGCGACGGTTGCTCCGGACAAGAGTACCAAAATCTATCTATACTGCCGTTCCGGCCGCAGGACTGGCATTGCGCTGGAAGTCCTGAAAAAAGCCGGGTATCGGGATCTGATCAGCCTGGATACGTTGGAGAATGCCGCCAAGGAACTGCAGAAGCCGATCGTTAAGTAGTTTCCGTCCGGAAAGAGTTCTTTTCCGCCCTGGCGGCGTCAATCTTCGGTCTTGCTTGTGCGGCGTACAGTAGTACGCCTCCGCGCAATCCCTTGATTTCCTTGCCAGGCCGAAAAATTCCTCCTTTCCAAATCGGAAACTAAGTAGCATCCGCCGACATTGTGGCATTTTCTACCCCCCCTGCTTCAGCGGCAGAGTTACATTAAAGGTCGCGCCCTGCCCCTCCCGGCTGGAAACCTGGATTTTGCCGCCGTGGTTGCTGACGATGCCGTAGGAAACCGCCAACCCCAGGCCGGTACCGCTGGGTTTGGTGCTGAAAAAGGGTGTGAACAGCTTTTCCAGATGTTCCGGGCTGATGCCGGGGCCGCTGTCGGTAACCGTGACGCTGATTGTTTCTGCGGCGCTGTCCGGCAAAAGGTCGATGGTCAGGATGCCGCCCCCCACCATCGCCTGCAGCCCGTTGATGATCAGATTGGTGAAAACCTGGCGAATCTGATCCGGATCTCCCTCGATTTCCAGATCCTTGCCCCAGTATTCCCGCGCTACCCGGTAGGTCTCCAGCGGTATCTGATGGCCGACCTGATCCAGGATGCCGTCCAGCACGCTTCCCAGTGAAAACCTGCTGATGCGCTTCAGGCCGCTGCGGGAGAATACACGCAGGTTGTTGACGATCCGTTCGATACGGCCGATCTCCTGCATGATCGCCTCGACCTCTTCGCGCTCTTCGGCCTCTTGCGGCAGTTCATCCTGCAGCAGTTCGGTGTTGCCACGGATGATGGCCAACGGATTGTTGATCTCGTGTGCGACGCCGGCGGCCAGCAGACCCAGCCCGGATAGCCGCTCGGCCTTGGCCAGCTCCTGCTGGATCGCAAGCAATTGCTGGTTCTTTTCCGCCAACTGGACGGTGCGGCGTTCAACCTTCTGCTCCAGGGTGCTGTTGAGAGTACTTACTTCGCGGGCCATCGTGTTGAACTCGTCCGCCAGCAGAGCGATTTCGTCATGGGTATCGACGACAATCGGTTCGATCCGTTCTCCGGCCGCCATGCGGCGGGCCCCCTCAGCCAGTGCCCTGACCGGCCGGGCCAGTTTGTTGCTGATCCAACCCGAAAGGGCGATGCCGATCAGCGCCACAAAGGCCAGAACGCCGCCGAAGATCAGGTTGATGTTGGTGCGCATCGTCAGAAAGGGGCGTTCCGGCATTCCCACATAGAGCGCGCCGATGGTTGCGCCGGCCGGGTCCAGGATCGGCTCGTAGGCCGAAAAATACCAGTCGTTCAGCACAAAAGCGCGGTCGCTCCACGGTTTGTTGCTTTCCAGAACAACCGAGGCCACCTCACTGGACATCAACGAGCCGGTGGCCCTTTCACCCGCCGCATCCCGCACGCTGGTGGCAATCCGCACATCCCCCAGAAATATCGTTGCAGCGCCACGCTCCTCCTTCTCATAAACGATGCGGGTGATGGTATCCACGACCCGGCTGTCGCCATTCAGCAATTGCCCGGCCTGAAGCACACCGATCACCTTGCCGTCCACGTCCAGCAGCGGGGCCGCCGCCACCAGCAGCAGACCTCGCTCTTCAGAGCTGCGAGTAGTCGAGCGGGAGCGGGGGGTGGCCTTGATCGAAATGGAAACCGCCCTTGCCAGCCCCGGATTTTCCAGGGTCAGCCGATCATGGTCATAGACCTGGCTACCCCCGGCCGCATTTCCCTGCAGAGCCCGCAAGACAAGCGGGTCCGCAGCCAGCGAGTCGCCGGCCGCCCGCGGGTTGGCGGCCCGGTAGCGAACAATTCCTTTATTGTCGATAATGTTGATAAAGCTGAGCTGTTCGCTTTGCAGGAGTTTTTGCAGCATTTCCCTCTGCCCGTTGAATTTGCCTGTTTGCAGGAAGGTCGACAGGTCGGAACTCAATCCGGCCACCTTGACCGTGCCGCTTAAGTGCTCGATTTCGCCCTGATAAACCTTGCGGGCCGAGTTCAGGTCGCCGACAACTTTTTGCTGGGCCTGTTTGAAGATGCGGTCGGTAATCAGTGTGGCGCCGATCAGCCAGCTGAGGAGAATAGCAACGGAGAGCGGTGTCAGGGTGGCAAACAGCAGTTTGCGGCGGATGGGAGTGCGGAGTCTATGCATCGTTATTATCTATGCTGCTTTAACAGCGGGTAAGCTGTATTCACGGCATCTGTCTCATATGACCTTCTTATGATGGCAATCATTGCAGGCGACCGGGCCTTCGTCGAACAGCTCGTGGCAATCCGTACAGTATTTATGTGCCCACTCCTTGCCGAATCCCTTGATCTTGCCCGGTTCGGATGTGGTGAAGCTTTTCTCGTCTTTGGATACCTGGATATTGTCATGGCAGACGTAGCATTTTCCGACTTTATCGGTCTGGTGTATTTTATGATTGAAGGTCATGCCGTTTTTGAATTGGATAATGTCGGAAGCAAAGGCGCTGGACGCAATCAGCGTCAATATCAGAATCAGTCTTTTCAAAACCTACCTCCGTGGCAAATTGATACTTTTCTTTAATCCGGAACAGCTTTTTTTTCCGCCTATTTACTGTTTTTGTCAATCCGTTTCATGTTTAAGTCTGGCGGCGAACTCCCCAGGCCCATCCATCAGTCCGAAATCCTCGATGCGGCGGTCCAGTGTGCGGCGGGAGATTCCCAGGATTTCGGCGGTGCGGCTCTTGTGGTAGCCGGTTCCCTTTAGCACCATCTCTATGTGTTGACGCTCCATCTCTTCCAGCGGCACCATCGCCGCTCTGGGGGGGGGAGTCGCCGCAACGCTTGCCGGAGCCGCTGTTTGGTGTGCCCGGGCGGTTCCCCTGAGCGGGATCACCTCGGCCTGGACGCTGCTGCCGCTCGTCAGGATTACGGCCCGCTCCATCACGTTTTCAAGCTCGCGCACGTTGCCGGGCCAGCTGTAGCCCTGCAGCGCTTCCAGGGCTTCCGGCGAAATGCCGTGAATCTCCTTGGCCATCCGGGCGGCAAAGCGACGCAGGAAGTGCAGCGCCAGAGGCTCGATATCTTCGGGGCGTTCCCGCAGCGGTGGCAGCGGGATGCTGATCACGTTCAGCCGGTAATAGAGATCCTCGCGGAAGCGCCCTTCCGCTACCTCCCGCTCCAGGTTCTTGTTGGTGGCCGCCACGAAACGCACGTCAACTTTTTTTGGGCGGGTCGAACCAACCGGGATGAAGTCCCGTTCCTGGATGACCCGCAGCAGCTTGGCCTGCACCGCCGGGCTGACATCGCCGATCTCGTCCAGAAAGAGCGTGCCACCGTCGGCTTCCTCCAGCAGACCTTTCTGGTTCATGACCGCGCCGGTAAAGGCCCCTTTCAGGTGGCCGAAGAGCTGGCTTTCCAGCAGCGTGTCCGATAGCGCGGCGCAGTTAAGCGAGACGAAGGGGCGTTCGCGCCGCAGGCTGTTGCGGTGCAGGGCGCTGGCGATCAGCTCCTTGCCGGTGCCCGATTCACCCAGGATCATGATGTTGGCGTCGCTGGCGGCCACCTTGAGGGTCAGATCGTAGACTTCCCGGAAGACCCGGCTGACGAAAACGGCGCTCTCCTGGCTGTCAACTCCGCACAGCTCCTCCCGCAGGCGCAGGTTCTCGGCCGCCAGGCGGCGATGCTCCAGGACATGCTCCACCAGACCCAGCACCTTTTCCTTCGGGAAAGGCTTGATCATGTAATCGTAGGCGCCCTGTTTGATGGCCTGCACCGCGTCATCGACGGTGCCGAAGGCGGTCATCATGATCACCGGCAGTTCGGGACGGATCTTTTTGACCTGTTTCAGGATCTGAATCCCATCCATGTCCGGCATGCGCACATCCTGCAGCAGCAGGTCCACTTCGGCACCGGACGACGATTCCAGCAGTTTCAGCAGGTCGCTGCCCCGGCTGAAGGTGTCCACCTGATACTCCTTCATCTGTTTTTTCAGATAACGCAGGATGCCTTCCTCATCATCACAGATACAGATATGAGCCATGGTGCGCCTCCATTTACCCTGCAAACAATTGTCTTATTGAATTCTTGTTATCTACAGAACTCAAGTTGCAATCAAAAATATGTTCCCCCTCCCTTGACGGGAGGGGGGTAGGGGGTGGGTGAAGCAGCAACTTTGAGCATTCCATAGCAACTTCCCCCCCACCCTGACCCTCCCCCGCCAAGGGGGAGGAAATGCTATTGCTGTTTATAAAAGTTACTTGAGCCAAGCGGATGACCCGGTTTTGAATTATCCAACCAATCGGCAGATTTGTACATTACTGGACAAAATTGCGCAATCCACAAAAATCCATTCTTCCGAATCCGGCCCGCCAAGTTATTTAGAAATCCCGACAAAAGCAGTGTTAAAGCCATTCTAGGCCATTTCAGGTATTCTGTAAACAGTATTGGCACGGCAATTGATGTATACGGCAAAGACCATCAATAAAAGTGGCATTTTGTCGCGTTTTGATAACGAAAGGAGATTCAGCGGTATGGGTATGTCACGCAGGCAATTTTTACAGGGGGGGGCGCTGGCGGCTGCAGGCGTAGCCCTTTCCGGCAAAGCGGGGGAGGCTAGTGTCGATTCCCCGGTCACCAGGATCAAGGGGCTGAAGGCCTCCACCACCATCTGCCCGTTCTGCGCGGTCGGATGCGGGCTGCTGGTCCACACCAAAAACGGCCAGGTCGTCAACATCGAGGGCGATCCGCAGCACCCGATCAACCAGGGCGCGCTCTGCTCCAAGGGCAGCTCGCTGTTCCAGGTGGCGGTCAACGAAAAGCGCCTGCAGAAGGTCATGTACCGTGCCCCCGGTTCGGACAAGTTCGAGGAGAAATCATGGGATTGGGCGCTGGACAAGATCGCCCTGCGCATGAAAGAGACCCGCGACAAGACTTTCAAGGTCAACGAGCTGAACAAGAAGGACAACAAGGAATATCTGGTCAACCGCACCGAAGGGATGGCCTTTTTCGGCGGGGCCGGCCTGGACAACGAGGAATGCTACCTCTGGTCCAAGTTCTCCCGCGCCATGGGGGTCGGTCAGCTGGAACACCAGGCCCGACTTTGACACTCCGCAACAGTCGCCGGTCTGGCGGCTTCATTCGGTCGTGGTGCCATGACCAACCATTGGATAGACCTGAAGAACAGTGACGCAATTTTCATTATCGGCTGCAACCCGGCCGAAAACCACCCGATCTCGTTCAAGTGGATCGAAGAGGCCATGGAAAAAGGGGCCAAGCTGATCGTAGTCGATCCGCGCTACACCCGCAGCGCCTCCAAGGCCGACATCTATGCCCAGATCCGTCCCGGCACGGACATCGCCTTTTTGGGCGGCATGATCAACTATGCCCTGCAGAACAACCTGATCCACGAAGAGTATGTCCGCGAGTACACCAACGCCCCCTTCATCATCTCCGAGAAGTATGATTTCAAGGACGGCATGTTCTGTTCCTTCGACGACCAGGAGAAGGTCTACGATCCGAAGTCATGGGCCTATGAAACCGGTCCGGACGGGAAACCGAAGCGCGACAACAGCATGAAGAATCCACGCTGCGTGTTGCAGTTGATGAAGCAGCACTTCAGCCGCTACGACGTGGACAAGGTCTGCTCGATCACCGGCACCAAGAAAGAGGATTACCTGAAGGTTGCCCAGGCTTTCTGCGGCACCGGACGGGCCGACCGTGCCGGTACGCTGCTGTATGCGATGGGGATCACCCAGTCCACCCACGGCACCCAGAACGTGCGGGCCACCGCCATGCTGCAGACCCTTTTGGGCAACATCGGCATTGCCGGCGGCGGCGTCAACGCGCTGCGCGGCGAATCGAACGTGCAGGGTTCCACCGATTACGGCCTGCTGTTCCACCTACTGCCCGGATATCTCAAGTCGCCCGAATTCGACAACGTCGATCTGAAATCCTACAACGAGAAATGGACCCCGACCACCAAGGACGGAAAAAGCGCCAACTGGTGGGGCAATACCCCCAAATACATGACCAGCCTGCTGAAGGCCTGGTACGGCGACAACGCCACCGAGGCGAACGACTTCTGCTATTCCTATCTGCCCAAACGGATGGGGAGCTACGCCTACAACAAGATCATGGACAAGATGCTGGCCGGCGGCCTGGAAGGTCTGGTCTGCATGGGCATGAACCCGGCCGTGGGCGGCCCGGATTCGGGCAATGCCCGCACCGCGCTCTCCAAGCTGAAATGGCTGGTGACGGTTGACCTGTGGGAAACCGAGACTTCCATCTTCTGGAAGCGTCCCGGCGTCAACCCTAAGGACATCCAGACCGAAGTCTTCATGCTGCCGGCCGCTTCGTCGGTCGAGAAGGAAGGTTCGATTTCCAACTCCGGCCGCTGGGCCCAGTGGCGCTACAAGGCGGTCGAGCCGGTCGGTCAGGCCATGAGCGACCTGTGGATCATCGACCAGTTCTTTAAAAAGGTCCGCAATCTCTACACCAAGGAGAAGGGCGCCTTCCCGGAGCCGATCACCAAGCTGGCCTGGAACTACGGCAACGGCCACGAACCGGACGTGCACCTGGTGGCCAAGGAGATCAACGGCTATTTCACGAAGGACACGACCATCGTCGACAAGGACAAGACCCTCGAATTCAAGAAGGGGGATCAGGTGCCGATGTTCAAGTACCTGCAGGCCGACGGCTCCACGGTCAGCGGCTGCTGGGTCTACGCCGGCTCCTACACCAAGGAGGGCAACCAGATGGCCCGCCGCGACCAGTCCGACCCGACCGGTCTGGGTCTGTTCCCGAAATGGTCCTGGTGCTGGCCGGTCAACCGCCGGATCATCTACAACCGCGCTTCGGTCAATCCGGCCGGGGAGCCGTTCAACCCGAAACGGGCGCTGATCGCCTGGGACGGCCTTGAAAAGAAATGGAAAGGCGATGTGCCGGACGGCCCCTGGCCGCCGATGAAGGACGACAAAGAGGGCAAATACCCGTTTATCATGCTGCCGGAAGGACATGCCCGTCTGTATGCGCTGGACCTGAAGGACGGCCCGTTCCCGGAGCATTACGAGCCGATGGAGAGCCCGGCCCGCAACCTGCTCTCCAAGACCCAGAACAACCCGGTCGTCAAGCTGCCCAAGAACGTCAGCAGCGACACCGCCAAATTCCCCTTCATCGGTACGACCTACCGCATGACCGAGCATTGGCAGACCGGCGGCATGACCCGCAGTGTGCCCTGGCTGGTGGAGCTGGTGCCGGACATGTTCGTGGAAATCAGCGAAAGTCTGGCCAAGCAGAAGGGCTTCAAGAAGGGCGACAAGGTCAAGGTGACGACCGAGCGCGGTTCGATCGAAGCGGTCGTGCTGATCACGTCGCGCCTCAAGCCGTTCAACGTGGAAGGAAAAATGATCGAGCAGGTCGGCATGCCGTGGCACTTCGGCTATGCCGGAACGGCCAAGGGGGACAGCGCCAACATGCTGACGCCGTCGGTGGGCTGCGCCAACACCAGCATTCCGGAGTTCAAGGCCTTCCTCTGCAATATCGAGAAAGGGGGTAGCAAGGCATGAGCAGCAATAACCTAGATGTTTCCAAGCATAAGACGTTTTTGATCGATACAACCAAATGCACCGGCTGCCGAGGCTGCCAGGTGGCCTGCAAGCAGTGGAACCAGTTGGGCGCCGAGAACACCAAGTTTTTCAGCGGTGAAGGCTACCAGAACCCGCCGGCCATGTCGGAGCACACCTTCACGCGGATCAAGTTCAAGGATTACCAGAAGAACGGCCAGAACGAGTTCGCCTTCTACAAAGAGATGTGCATGCACTGCAACGAACCGGCCTGCGCCTCGGTCTGCCCGGTGGGAGCCTTCACCAAGACCGCCGAGGGACCGGTGGTTTATAACGCCAGTCGCTGCATCGGCTGCCGCTTCTGCATGATCGCCTGCCCGTTCGGCATCCCCAAATATGAATGGAGCAAGGCTTTTCCGCTGGTCAAGAAATGCACCGGCTGCTACAGCCGGATCAAGGAAGGGCTGCAGCCGGCCTGCGCCACTACCTGCCCGACCGCCATCAGCTACGGCAGCCGCAGCGAGATGCTGGCGGAAGCTGAGCGGCGTCTCAAGGCCCGCCCCAAGCATTATTATCCGGCCATCTACGGCAAGGAAGAGGCCGGTGGGACCAGCGTGATCTACCTGACCCATCAGCCGTTGAACGAACTGGGCTTCAAGCCGGTCACGACCCGTCCGCTGCCATCCTACACCTGGCAGGCGCTGCGGCTGGTGCCGGGCATCTTCCTGACAATGGGAGGCGGCCTGTCGCTGATTTCCTGGTTCAACCACCGCAAGGAGCGCATCAAGCGTGAAGAGGCCTTTGTCAACAGCAAGGTCAAGCCCGAGGCGACAGAGCCGGAAAGCAAGGAGGACGCGCAATGACCGCAGCGGCACGCATCATCATCAATGAAGTCAAAAGTTACCATAATTTCCTGAAGTTTATGATCGGCCTGGTGGTTCTGGCGGTGCTGGCGTCGCTGGTGCGCTTTGTCTTCGGCCTGGGCGCCACCACCAATATGAACGACACCTATCCCTGGGGACTCTGGATCTCGTTCGACGTCGTCACGGCCGTGCCGTTGGCGGCCGGGGCTTTCACGCTGGGCGCCATCGTGCACTGTTTCCATATCAAGAAACTGGAGCCGCTGGTGCGGCCGGCCATCGTGACCGGCTTCCTCGGCTATTCGCTGGTCAGCGTCGGACTGCTGCTGGACCTGGGGCAGCCGCACAAGGGGTGGCATACGCTGGTTTACTGGAATGTCCATTCGCCGATGTTTGAGGTCTCGATGTGCGTGATGGCCTATACCACCGTGCTGTTCTTGGAATTCCTGTCGCCGGTCTGCGAGAAGTTCGGCTACCACATGCCGCTCAGGGTGCTGCGCTGGCTGGAGATGCCGCTGGTAATCGCGGCCGCCTCGATCTCTACACTACACCAGTCCTCGCTGGGGACCTTCTTCCTGATCGCGGTCGATAAGCTGCACAACCTCTGGTACAACCCGTTGCTGCCGCTGCAGTTCTGGATGTCGGCCATTTTCACCGGCATCTCGATTATCATCCTGGAGGCGACCATGGTGCACCGCTATCTGGGGCAGCCGGACGAATCGGAGCTGCTGGAAGTGCTGACCAAAATCCTGCCCTGGGTGCTGGGGGCCTATCTGTCGGTCAAGTTCGCCGCGCTGGCGTTTCTTTCCCACGGGCCGCTCTTCGATCGCCCGGCGTTGCTGGCGCTGTTCCTGGTGGAGGTCATCATCGGCGTGGTCGTGCCGATGTTCATGTTCATGAAGGAATCCAACCGCGAGGATAACCGCATGCAGCTGCGCGGCGCAGGCATGGTCATTTTCGGGGTCGTGCTGAACCGCTTCAACGTATCCATGTTCGGCATGATCCAGGCCGACCAGGTGGTTTATTACCCGTCGATCGTCGAATCGCTGGTGACGATCGG
>CAYWJJ010000094.1:0-14738 GCA_964458105.1 uncultured Geobacter sp. | reverse complement strand
GGAAATTTTCGGGGCTTTTTTAATGGTACAACACAGAAAGAAGGAGTTACATGGAGTTTCAAAAGTTTAATTTTCACCCGGCCATTTCGGCCAGCATCAAGGAAGCCGGCTATACCGCACCGACCCCGATCCAGAAAGATGCCATCCCCACCGTTCTTCAGGGCCGCGATGTAATGGGGCTGGCCCAGACCGGCACAGGCAAGACCGCCGCCTTTGCGCTGCCGATTCTTCAGCGCCTGATGAGTGGCGCTCGCGGCCAGGTCAGGGCACTGGTGGTTGCGCCCACCCGCGAACTGGCCGAGCAGATTCACGAATCATTCGTCACCTTGGGACGTCAGACCCGCCTTAAAAGTGTGACTGTCTACGGCGGCGTCAATGTCAACCCGCAGATTCAAAAGCTCAAGCACGGCGTCGAGATCGTTGTCGCTTGCCCGGGAAGATTGCTGGACCACATTGCCCAGGGCACCATAGACCTGTCGCACCTTGAAGTGCTGGTGCTGGACGAAGCCGACCAGATGTTTGACATGGGCTTTCTGCCGGACATTCGTCGAATATTGAAGCAGATTCCAGCGAAACGCCAGACGCTGCTTTTCTCGGCAACCATGCCGCCCGACATCAACAAACTGGCCAGCGAAATCCTGACGGATCCGGTAACAGTAAAGGTTGGCAACACAGCCCCGCCGGTAACAGTTTCCCACGCTCTCTATCCGGTTGAACAGCACCTCAAGACGCCGCTGCTTCTGGAACTTTTGCAGCACACGGATACGGAATCGGTTCTGGTCTTTACCCGCACCAAACACCGCGCCAAACGTCTTGGCGAGCAACTCGAGAAGGCCGGCTACAAAGCCGCTTCGCTGCAGGGCAACCTGTCCCAGAATCGCCGTCAGGCCGCTCTGGATGGTTTCCGCGACGGCACCTACCAGATCCTGGTGGCAACCGATATTGCCGCTCGCGGCATTGACGTGTCCCAGATTTCACATGTCATAAACTACGATATTCCTGACACACCCGAGGCTTATGTTCACCGCATAGGACGCACCGGACGCGCCGCCAAGAGTGGCGACGCATTCACGATGGTATCCAGCGAGGACACGCTCATGGTCCGTACGATCGAGAAAAAGCTGGGAGCGCCGTTGGAGCGCCGTACCGTGGACGGCTTCGACTACAGCCTCCCCTCGCCCAAGAAAGACACCGAGTTTGCCCGACCTCCCCGCGAGCCGAGACCGCCGCGCAAAACGACCGATGCAAAAAAAGGAGCGGCAGGATCAATCAATCCATTCAAAAGCGAGCATCCAAGCGGCAAACCTTCCGGAAAGCCACAACCGGCGCGGCCGGGAACGACAGCCGGAAACGCTCCCAAGGCCATATTCAACAGTTCCAGACGCGGAAAATAGCATAGTGTTCCAGAAAAACCAAAAGGCGGCCGATTCGGCCGCCTTTTGGTTTTAAATATTCAACAAACCGGTCTTTCAGATCAGATCATAATTGTTCTGATAAGCCATCAGCGTGTTTATCATCAGAGCCGCAACCGTCATGCGTCCGACGCCTCCAGGCACCGGAGTTATCCAGGAGCACTTCCCGCTGACCGCTTCAAAATCCACATCTCCTACAATCTTGCCGCTTTCCAGCCGGTTGATACCGACATCGATCACCACGACACCGTCCTTGACCATATCATCGGTGATAAATCCTGGTATGCCGACGGCAACGACAATAATGTCCGCCCGCCGGGTTTCGTCCAGCAGCAGTTCACGGGGAGTTTCGATGTGGGCCAGCGTAACGGTGGCATTGCCGATCTCAAAGTCGTTGGAAAGCATGATCGAAATCGGCTTGCCGACAATATTCGATCTTCCGATGACGACGCAATGCTTGCCCTTGACCGGTATCTCGTAAAACTGCAGCAGCTTGCAGATACCGTAGGCGGTAGCAGGCCTGAAGGCTTTCTGCCCCAATGTCATGCGACCGAAATTTGTGGGATGGAATCCGTCAATATCCTTGTCCGGGGAGATCGAATTGATTACATGCTGGGGATTGATATGTTTCGGCAACGGCAGCTGAACGATAACCCCGTCCGTAGCTGGATCCGCATTGATCTGGGCAATCCTGGACAGAAGTTCCAGCTCGGTGACGGTTTCCGGGAAACGAAGAAGCTCGCTTTCAAATCCGGCACTGCTGCAGGATTTGATTTTAGATTTTACATAGGACTCACTTGGCGCATGTTCACCAACCAAAATAACGGTCATGTGCGGCTTTCGCAAGCCGGAGTTTACATAACCGGCCACCTTTTTGGAGATGTCGGCAACCAGGCTTTCAGCACATATTTTCCCATCCAATAACTTCATGTTTTTTATTCCCTACGTTTATTCGCTACGTTTGGTAACTTCGATCAGATGATAGCCGAATTGGGTCTGAATCGGACCGATGACCTTGCCGATCTCACCTGTGAACACGGCCTGATCAAACTCTTTCACCATCTGCCCAGGCCCGAATTCGCCCAAGCTTCCGCCATCCCTGCCGGAAGGGCAGAGTGAGTTTTCGCGTGCACAGGCGGCAAAATCCTCACCGGCTTCGATCTTCGACTTCAGTGCTTCACATGCTTCCTTGCTTGCAACCAATATGTGGCGTGCGCTGGCTCTGGCCATGTTCCAATCTCCTTAAAGTGACTTGATTCGCCGGTTATCCCGGCGTGTAAATTACGGCATGTTTTTGACACTTTTATAAACAATAGTCAATATGTCAATCTTGCGGACAGTGCCCGGAGGCCTCTGCAACTCATACCAAGGTGCAATTAAAATGAGTACAGGGCGGCGAGGAGAGTGGCAACAAAGGCTTACTATAAGTACGTTGAGGAGCCAACGACGTAATCGTTTGATTGCGACTTGGTATCACTCAATTTCAAGGGCCGGTTCCGCCAGTGCCCCCAGCTGTTCACGCAGTTCCAGGATGTGCTCGCCCCAGTAGCGGGTCGTATTGAACCAGAAAAAAGTGTGCGGGAAAACCGGGTCCTGCCAGCGACGAGCCAGCCAGGCACTGTAATGCAGCATGCGCAGCGTGCGCAGAGATTCTATCAATCGCAGTTCACGCGGATCGAAGTCACAGAACTCCAGGTAACCGCTCATAAGCGCGTCCAGTTGGGAAAGCTGCCGTGGGCGGTCTCCCGAAAGCATCATCCAGAGATCCTGAACCGCCGGAGCCATGCGGGCATCATCAAAATCAACGAAATGCGGGGCATTATCACGCCAGAGGATATTGCCGGCATGGCAATCGCCATGGGTGCGAATGAAACGAATCGCTCCCACTTCACTCAGAATCGCGCCAATCGTCTCCAGCAGCTGTTGCGTCACGGCACGGTAGCTGGCACGGTATTCATCCGGTATAAAGCTCTCATCAATAAGCCGGACACTTTCGTAACCAAAGCTTTGACTGTCCAGAACAGGCCTGTGCCCAAAATCCGAAACAGCCCCAATTCTGTGGATGCGGCCCAATGCCCGCCCGAGAATCTTCAGGTTTTCCAGGTTATCGAACTCGGGGGCGTGCCCGCCCTGGCGCCGATAAAGAGCGAACCTGAAGCCGTTGTAATTCAGCAGGCTCTCGCCAGCGGAATTTTCGATCGGCGCTACCACCGGCAGTTCATGTTCGGCCAGCTCGTAACAGAAGCGGTGTTCTTCCCGAATCTGTTCGTCACTCCACCGTTCCGGGCGATAGAACTTGGCAATCAAAGGCAGGCCTTCATCAATGCCGACCTGGTACACGCGGTTTTCATAGCTGTTGAGTGCGAAAATACGGCGGTCGCAAAAGAGCCCCTGACTTTCTACTGCGTCCATGATGAAGCTGGGGGTCAGGGTCTGGAATGGGTGAGGACTTTCTGGCATTCATTTATCTTTCAGCTCAGAGCAGGGCATAAACTTGCCGGGCTTGAAGCGTTTCGTAACTTGGTAAAAACCATCGCTGAAACTACATCAACGGCAAAGAAAAAGCACTCACAAATAAAATGAGCGCCGGCCTTATGATTCCACACATACCCTCAGATATCATGCTTTCGGTTTTTTTATCTGCAATGCACCGCGTCGTTATAATCACCGGTCGGCATCAACTTCCCATGCGGGTCACGAACATACATCCAGGCGGAATACTCCATTCCATCGACGATCACGTTAACTTCCCTGCGTTCATAATAATGTGGATGCCCTTCCATCTTGTCCAGCTTTTCCAAAGTTTCATCATCTACGGCATACAATTCACCCACGATCGGATAACGTGCCTCACTGCTGATAACGTAAGGATAACCGCCCGCAATATACATGGAGTAATTGTCTTTTGTAGCGCCGACTCCATAAAAACGAGCATCCTTTAACAGCTGATGATTCCCGTGAGATTGACGCAACGTACCGTATACAAATATCAGCCGGTTATTTTCCATTTAATCATTGACCTCGTTTGACAGGAATTCGGACTCTACGACACATATCCTTGATTGAGGCGATTTTAATTATGGTAGTATTCTTATTAGCATGTAATTATGTGCAATACCAGCAGGATATGTCACCTCTGCTATCGCGGATAAAAACCACTGACATTCAGCTACATTGAAATAGCGTTATGTTTAGTATACCATTTCAACGCTTAATTGCATGTAAACTTACAGAACTTAATTCTGATCCAGGCATAATCGGTTAATTCGGCGATTTCAAACGCTATATTCAAACGCATCTGAATGATAATGAAGGGATAAAAACATGGATACTGAACTTACCCAGCAGCTAAAACAGGTACTGACATCATTGCAATTGCTCCTGCCAAAGCCGGCAGAAGCAATCGACTGGGCCGTTTGCCACGCGGCAAACTGGCGCCGGCACTCTTTTGCCGGCTACCTGGAGCAGGTGGAAAGCATAGAACTGGTAAGCCTCAATGACCTTCTCGGAATCGAAGATCAGAAACAGACGGTTGAAGAGAACACTCGTCAGTTCCTGGCAGGTTATCCGGCCAACAACATCCTGCTTTGGGGCACTCGCGGCACGGGCAAATCATCGCTGATCAGGGCGATTCTCAACGAATATGCAGCGGAAGGGCTCAGAATCGTCCAGGTCGAGAAAAGTGATCTTGTTCATCTCCCGGATATTGTAGATGCCATCAAGCGACTGCCTTACCGTTTCATCATCTTTTCCGACGACGTCTCTTTTGAACCGGGCGAATCAAGCTACAAAATGCTCAAAAGCGCACTGGACGGAGCGGTATATGCCCTCCCGGACAATGTCCTGATCTACGTTACATCCAACCGGCGGCACCTGCTGCCCGAATACGAAAACGACAATCGCGGCGCGATGATGGTCAACAACGAGATTCATCACGGAGAAGCGGTCGAGGAAAAGATCTCCCTCTCAGGACGTTTCGGCCTCTGGGTAGGCTTTCACCCTTTCAGCCAGGAGCAGTATGTGCGGGTCGCCAGACAGTGGGCCGAGAAGCTTTGCGCGAAACAGGGGGTGGAGCTGCTCTGGACTAAGGAAGCAGAAGACCAGGCGATTCAGTGGTCATACATGAAAGGTGACAGCAGTGGCAGGATTGCCTACCAGTTCGCCTGCCGCTGGGTTGGCAATCAACTGCTCAACAGTAGTAAACAGGAGAGAACCGGCCTGCAGCCACCTCGTTAACGTATACACGCCAGAAACGTATACACGCTTGGCGCGGATTCAAGAGCTGTCTATACTTAATGAAGCAAGTATTCCACCTAGTAATCCGGGGACAGCTTCATGTGTAAAAAGCTCTTTATCGCCGCAACCGGTCAACACTGCGGAAAAACCACCATCAGCCTTTCGTTGATGCATCTGGCGCTTCAGCACTACGAAAGGGTCGGATACATCAAGCCGCTGGGGCCGAAGTGCCAGGAATTTAACGGAGTTATTGCCGACAAGGACGCAGTGCTGATGGCGCGGGTATTCGGCCAGGAAGAGCGCATCGCGCTAATGTCGCCACTGGTTTTGGGCAAAGGGGCTACCCGCCGTTTTCTGGATGGCGAACTATATCGGGAATGGGCCGCGGAAAAGATCCTCTCCGCCAGCCGTGAACTGGAAGCGGAATGCGACCTGCTGTTGAGCGAAGGGGCAGGCCACGGCGGAGTCGGCTCGGTTATCGGGTTGAACAATGCCGAGATGGCAAAGATGCTGGATGCCCCGGTGGTGATGGTGGCGGGCGGCGGTATCGGCAATGTGGTAGACTCGGTCCGGCTGAACCTGGCGCTCTACGAACAGGAAGGCGTGTCCGTCCGCATGCTGCTGGTCAACAAACTGATCGCTGAAAAACGGCATTCATCACTGGCATATCTGGAAAAATATTTTGGCCCGAAAGGGATCAAAGTCTGCGGCGCTTTCGACTATTCGCCGGTGCTGGCTAACCCCACCCTGCAGAACCTCTCCAGGTTGCTCGCACACCCGCTGCATGGCGACCTGAGCAAACGGCAGCGCATCATCCATCACATACAGCTGGGCGCGGCCTCGTCACAGAAGGTTATCGACAACCTGCAGGATTCGTCCCTGTTGATCACCACCAGCTCCCGTGATGAACTATTGGTCACGCTCTCCTCGCTCTACAACATCCCGGCCTATCACCGCCAGATTGCCGGCATCGTCATCCCCGGACACGCGCCGGTTTCGGCCATAACCCAGCGCATCATCGACGACAGCGGCATTCCTTATATCCGCGTCGAGCAGACTACCGCCGAGATTTTTACGGCATTGTCGGCCCATGTCTCTAAAATTACAGCAGAGGATACCGAGAAAATTTCACTGATCACCGGTCAAGCCGAGCAAACCATCGATTTCAACGCCATCGAACATATTCTGTAGCTGCAGCAACCCAATGCCAACGCCGTAATCGTTTGATTGCTACTTGGTATCAGTAGTGCGGCGGTGGCTCCTCCTGATCAGGATCCCGCGTAACTGAAGGGTTCATCATTAGAGACTGTTCCTTCAATTGTGCCACCTCACGTTTCAGACATTCTATGGCCAACTCCTGGCGACAGACTATCTCGTTCAGCTCCTGGAGGGTTTTCTCCTGGTGCATGTAACGCAGTTCCAATTCATCAATTCGCTCTTCCATTGCCTACCCCCTTGTACTTGTCATTCATACCACACCAGCTTGGACCTGTTCCACCTGAATCTAAATAATGGTTACAGCTATAATTAGAGACATAAACTATGCCAAATGACAGGTATTGATTAATTAACTAATGCGAGGTAATGTAGCTCAGTTCTGCAAATCTGTGTACATTCGGGGGCACGTCATGGGGTACGTTCTGCGCATCATGCTTCTCAGCACCATCATTCTCTCACTCTGCATTCCGTTTTCTTCCTTGGCAGAGACATCACAGCAAAAAATCCTGATAGGCATCGTGCCGGAGATGAACGTCTTCAAGCAGAAGCAGCGCTTCAAGCTGCTAGGCGAGCATCTTTCGAAAAAGACCGGGGTGACAGTGGAGTTCACGATCCTGAGCAGGTACGGCAATATTGTCGACCGATTCACCGCCGAAAAGATGGACGGCGCCTTCTTCGGCTCCTTTACCGGCGCCCTGGCCATCAAAAAATTGGGAGTTGTCCCACTGGCGCGTCCGGTGAATCTGGACGGCACATCCACCTACCATGGCTATCTGTTTACGAGGAAAGACAGCGGGATCAAAAGTGTAAAAGAGATGAAAAACAAAAAAATGGCCTTTGTCGATAAGGCAACGACAGCCGGATACATTTTCCCGCTTGCATATCTTAAGGAGAACGGTGTTACGGATACGGACCATTTTTTCAGCGAGACATTCTTTACCGGGAGCCACGATGCGGCGATCAATGCCGTACTGAACCGGAAAACGGATCTGGGTGCGGCCAAGCACAGCATATATGACCGGGTGAGAAAAGATGATCCCAGGGTGGATAGTGAGCTGATCATTCTTGCGGAATCTACCCGCGTACCGTCTAACGGGCTCGGTGTCAGAAAAGACCTGCCCGAGTCGCTTAAGAATAAACTGAAGACTGTGCTGCTGGGCTTGCACACCGACCCTGACGGGAAGGTCGTCCTGCAGCAGTTTGGCGCATTAAAGTTCATCGAAACCACCACCAAGGACTATCAGCCTGTATTCGAAATGTCGAGAAAGTGCGGGATCGACATAACGACCTATGACTACCGCAACAAATAAGGATTCGATGCCGGATAAGAAGCTTCCTGCACACTGCTGGGGAAATTGCTCGTGAAGGTAACCGAAACATGAAGCAGAGAATAGTACTTTCATTTCTGGTGGTGTTTCTGATCTCCTCACTGGGCGCTGTGTTCACATACGTACACGTCAAAAACACCAACGAGATGCTCAGCCGCCTCATTAGCCTCCATCAGATAGAATCCCTCAGACAGCAGTTGATCAGGTCGATCCAGACGGTGCAGTCAGACCTCTACACGGTCAATACCGAACTCGGCAACAAGCTCGATTCCATAATAGAGGATGTCGCAAATCTCGAACAGGCCGCCCGAAACTGCTCCTCCTGCCATCACACCCCCGCGATCGCCCGGCGGATCGAAGAGGTCCAAACACTTTTCAGTGATTACCAGGATTCCTTAAGTTACTACATAACCGCCTCCTCCAATACCGAGCAGATCAACACAAACAAGCTGGAAGCGGCCCGCACCGGCAACAAGATCCTCATCAAGACCGAGGAGATGTCCATGCTGGCAAGTACCAGGATTAAAACCGTGACTGCGGCCGCGATGCAGAAGGCGAAGACCGTAACAACGATCCTCATGGCAACAACGATGCTGGCACTCATGCTCGGCATCATCGTCGCCATTTACCTGACAAGGGCCATCACCCGGCCCATCGATGCGCTGCTCGACGCCACGCGAATGATTGCAGCGGGGAAACTGGGGTATACGATCGAATACAAGGACAAGACCGAGTTTGGCGAATTGGCCAAGCATTTCAATAAAATGAGCAGAGCTCTCTATACCGGCTATGCAAAACTTGAGGTAGAGATCACAGAACGTAAAAAGTCCGAAGAGGCCTTCCGCGAGAGTGAGGAGCGCTACGCCTTGGCAGCCCAGGGTTCGAATGACGGGCTGTGGGACTGGGATTTGCAGAATAATTGCATCTATTTCTCCAGTCGCTGGAAATCGATGCTCGGATACGCTGATGACAAAATCGGCAATCAGCCAGAGGAATGGCTCAACCGTGTCCATCCCGATGACCGTCCCGAAATGGAGGCCAGGATCGACGCCCATATCAGCGGACGCAATTCTCATTTTGAGTACGAGTTCCGCGTCATGCACAGGGATGGGACATACCGATGGATGTTGACCCGCGGGCTGGCTGTCAGGAACGTGTCAGGAAAGGCCTACCGTATGGCCGGTTCCCAGACGGATATTACGTCGAGGAAGACGTCTTCAGAGCAAATGGTGTATAACGCCTTACACGATGCCCTGACAGACTTACCGAATCGTGCCCTGTTCACGGATCGCCTCCAGCACGTTATTAACACGTCCGTAAACCGTGGCGAGCCGCTCTATGCCGTCCTTTTTCTCGATCTGGATCGCTTCAAAATCGTCAATGACAGCCTTGGCCACCTCGTAGGGGACAAGCTTCTCGTTGCGGTGGGGCTAAAACTGGCCGAGTGTATCCGGCCGGGGGACACGGTCGCACGGCTCGGCGGAGACGAGTTTTCCGTCCTGCTGGAGAGCATCAGTGAGCTGAAAGACGCCGTCGACGTTGCCGATCGGATCCATCACGGACTGTCAATCCCGTTCGTGATAGAGGGGCACGAGATCTACGCGGCCGTCAGTATCGGGATCGCACTGGGCTCGGAGCTTTATGAACGCGCAGAGCAGGTTCTGCGCGATGCCGACATTGCCATGTATGAGGCAAAAAAGCGGGGAAACTCATCCTTCGAGATCTTCGATTCCAAAATGCACGCTGATCTGATTGACCGGATTCAGCTCGAATCCGACCTGCATGCAGCAATGGATCACAATGAATTAGCGCTCTTCTATCAGCCTATTATGGACCTCACAACACATCGCCTGAGCGGCTTCGAGGCGCTCGTCCGCTGGAATCATTCCACACGGGGCCTGATCCTTCCAACGGAATTTATCCCACTGGCGGAGGATACGGGGTTAATAATCAAGATCGGCGAATGGATCTTTAGGCAGGCATGCCGTGAACTGAAAGCATTACAGAAACGGTATCCTTCGCAGCCCCCCCTGAAGATGAGCATCAATATTTCCGGCAGGCAATTTGCTCAGGAGGATTTGGCAGACCTGGTGGCTGAGGTACTCCTGGAAACAGAGCTTGTTCCTCACAGCGTGGCGATTGAGATAACCGAAAGCATGCTGATGGAAAACATCGAGTTGGCAATAGAAACCATGCACCGACTCCGCACCATGGGGGTCCACATCCACATTGACGACTTCGGCACGGGCTATTCATCGTTAAGCTACCTGCACCGTCTACCAATGAATGCGCTCAAAATAGACAGATCGTTCATCAGCGAACTCACGGAGAACGGTGAAAATCAGGAGATCATCCTGTCAATCGTTTCGCTGGCCAAAAGTCTGAATCTGGATGTGATTGCCGAGGGAGTGGAAAGTGACTACCAGTTGCTTCAGGTCAAGAAGCTTCAGTGCCGGTTTGGTCAAGGATACCTGTTCTCAAAACCGATGGCGCCCGGCTCAATCGATGGGTGGCTGCAGGCGAATAAAGTCAGAAACGGGGACAAATAACCGGCAGGCTACTCTTTGTTTGTGTAGCTTCAGGCCACGCCCCCCCACCCGCTCCCGAAATTCATTTTACCGGCCAGCTATTCTCAAGATCCGGCGGATAGAAGTTCTCTCGCGTGCGGTTGTAATAACCGAACTGCAGGCGCGGGAACTCTTTTTTAAGCCGCTCCAGCAAGCGATACATTCCGATCCCCTTGCCCCGCACCTCCATTTCACGGTTGTAATAATCCGGATCGATAGACAGGTTACGCATCTGGATCATGTCAATGCCGGTATCACCAACAAATCGCAGCAAAGCCTCAACCTCTTCCGGAGCATCACTGACACCGGGCGACACCAGGTAGTTGATCATCGTGAAACGACCGGCCTGCTTGGCGATATTGACCGAACGGAGTACGTCAGCAAAACAGTAACCTTTCGGACGGTAATAGCGGTTGTAGGGTTCTTCGCGAACAGAGTTCATCGAGAACCGGAAAGAATCCATGCCGGCTTCGCACAAAAGGGAGATTCTGTCCGGCAGGGACCCGTTGGAGTTGAAGTTGACCGTGCCGCGCGAAGTGGCTTTTTTCATGCGCCGGGTCGCCTCGGCAATTGTATCGGCCTGCAGAATCGGGTCCCCCTCGCAGCCCTGACCGTAGGAAACTATAGCCTGTTCGGCCTGTTCCAGGTGCGGCACGGCGATTTCACACAACTCCTCTGGAGTCGGTACAAAGCTGATCCGCTCGTGATTGGAAGGGCAACATTCCGATGCCTGCAACGATATGCATCCCAAACAGGCTGAGTTGCATACCGGCGAGGTCGGCAGCGGCGCCTCCCAGCGGCGATAAAAAAGATTCTTGGCAGCGAAGCAGTGGTAATCGACTGCGCAACGGGAAAGCTGCTCCAGCAGACGATTGTCAGGCAGCTCTTTCAGCATCTTCCGTACCAGCGGATCTAGAGTACGATCGTCATAGTTGACCGGATTCCAGTTGCTGTTGTTGTCCACCTTGCTGGCAGCCACGACAAAACAGTCGCGATCTTCATCCCACCCCACGGCCGTGTAGGACCAGAGCGGCAGCAGAGTTGTCTTGGCGGAATAGTCGCAAGCCGGCAGCAGCGTGCGCATATAGCCCGGTGCCATAAATGCCGACACGGCCTGGATCCGCTGGCTGCGTTTCCCTTCCCGGACGGTATCTGCCGTTACAAAAGCTTTCTTGCGGGAATCCCACGCAATGGGCGGCATGGCCGGCATCGTAAAGAGCCGGCTGTCCTCCGGAAGCGTTATCAGCTCCACATCTTCAGGCAAATGCGGAACGCTGCCGTTCATTCCGGCCATGCAGAGTTCCGGGTGATCGAAAATATTTCCTTTTGAGTCGGCGTAGATCATTTTCGGCAGACGTCGTGACACTAATGTTCTCCTTGCTTGTTTATCGGGTGGTACTCTACCCTTTTGGTTTCTTCATTTCAATCGCTTATCCGTCAGATGCTTTCGCCTTCAATTTCAATTCACCCATTAAGCGGACCACCGCCAGCTCCTTGGCCTTGGCCTCGATATCCACCGTCATATCCCGCCCCAGCCAACATTCGGGAAAATCCGCCGAATCGATGTAATCGGCATGCGGCTTGGGATCTCCGGCCTGCCACCCTTCCCGTGGCGAAGAAAGATGACAATATTGCTCACGCCCAACGATCCGCCAGGTTTCTGCGGCTTGATCGGTTGCTTGCTCGACAGTCAGTCCATCCCGATTGCAGCGATGGTGATGGGCATCGTAAACCAGCGGGACAGCAAGCCGTTCACAGAACGGCAACAAATCCCGGACAGTGTAGCTGGTGTCATCGTTCTCCAGCGTCAGTCGGCTTCTGACCGTTTCAGACAAATCTTGAAAAACCTCGTTAAATCGCTTCAACGCCTGCCGTTTGTCACCGTAAACACCACCGGCATGAATATTTATGACATCGGCGCCAACGGCCTCAGCCAGCAGCGCCTGGTATTCCAGCTCCCGGATCGAATTTTCGACCACCCTGGGATGTGGCGATGAAAGCACTACGAACTGATCGGGATGAAAACTCAGCCTGATTCCGTTCTGCTCGGCAAATTCACGGATTGTTTTCAAAAGTTGACGGATTGCGTCACCGTCAGAGAGATCACCCAAGCAATAGCCAACTTCCGGGTGGGTCATGCGCGGGAAGAGCGGCGACATGATCCGAAAGGCACCGATACCGAGTCGCTGAACGGTTTCCAGCGCCAGAAGCAGATTTGATGTATTATGCATGCAGATGCCGGACAACTTTTGCAGTTGCTGCTCACGCGGCAGCGTTGTGAGCGCCTTTGCAGTTGTCGTCCGAAATGAAACATCTACATCTTTGAACAGACAGCACAGGCCAAAACGCATACAAAATTTCCCCGAATTTTAACAAGTAAATATCCGCTCCAGGCTTGCATTTATAACAGTTTATGCTACTGTTTGTCGTGTTAATTAAATCGATGATTTTCAAAATCAACTGTCTTTGCAACCTGCTTCGTTCTTCAAGGCAACAAAACCATATCCCGGTTATAAAGAGAATGACACATGGATAATAAATTTGTGAATAATTCAGTGCGCAATCAGGTCATTGAATTGTCAAAGCATGGGCACCACCTTCTGAAAATCCGGAATTATACCGGGGCTCGGAAGGTATTTGAAGAGACTCTGCTGCTGGCCCCCGATGATCTCTACCTTATGACCGGCTTGGCTGACGCTCTGAGGCAGCAGAAAGACTTTTCAGCGGCTACCGTTTATTATCGGAAGGTATTGGAAATCGATCCGTATAATCCGTTTGCCCTGCGCGGTCTTGGCGACGCCCTGCGAGGTCTGCTGCAATACGAGGATGCGATCGAGTTCTGGAAAAAATACCTGCACCTGAAGGGTTCCAGAGACGTTTTTGTGCTGACTCGAATCGCCGACTGCTACAAAACCCTCGAAAAGCATGAAGAATCACAAAAATATTATCAAAAAGCGCTCACCATTGATCCTAATGACCGCTACTCCCTGATGGGCCTGGCTGATCTTTACCACAAACAGGGGCTGGAACTCCCGGCTATTGACTATTATGAAAAAGCCCTGGCTAATGGCGTAACGCTGATCAACATACTGACCATCGTAGCTAATCTACACTACCGGCAGGGCAATTACGAAGGAGCCAGGATCTATTACGAAAAGACTCTGGCCCAGGACCCGGACAACTCATACGCACTGTACGGCCTGGGCAACTATTACCGCTGGAAAAATGATTACCGGAGAGCGGTGGAGACATGGGAGAGGATTCTTGAAAAGAATACCGGCACCGTCAACCTGCTGACCCGCCTTGGCGACGCTTACCGCAATCTTGGCCAATTTGAAGCAGCTGAACGTTCTTACAAAAAGAATCTGGATAAAGCTTATGACATGTTCACACTGGCGGGCATGATCAAACTGCGCATTCTGCAGGACCGCCTGAAAGAAGCCTGTGATTGCTACGATGAACTACTGAACAATGAAGGAGAAGACAGAAAAGTTTTCACCGAAGTTGTGGAACTGCTCATACAGCGGAATGAATACGGCCCGGCATTACAATTTTTGCGCTACGCACGACAACGCCAACAGGGCCACCCCGTTGCCATCCTTTTGATTGAAGAGCGCATCAGACAACTGGAGGGGCTCTGAAATCTCTTCGAGAATTGCCATACATTCCTGACAAAGGTCCATCTTGAGTCAGCATCCTACTGCCCCCAAAATACCAATCCACTCCAACATGCATTTTTCTTTTTGACATCCCGATTCTACCAAAAAAAGGGGGATGGCCAAAGCCATCCCCATTATATCACAACATTTGTTCAGGATATCAGTGGTCGATGGCCTTGGCCATGCCGAGACCGGTGTTCTGACGAACGTAGATCTCGTCGAACATCTCTTCGGACCGTTTGTTCGGGAACAGCAGTGTGCCGAAGATGGCTGCCAGGAAGCCGAGCGGGATCGAGATGATACCGGGGTTTTTAAGCT
>CAYWJJ010000093.1:0-15288 GCA_964458105.1 uncultured Geobacter sp. | reverse complement strand
GTTTCGTCATGAATGAATTGAATCCTCTCTACTCTCGCAGCACTACAGACGTAATTGTGAAACAGAACACCCTCATCCGTAAAGTGTATGGCTGGATGGGCGCCGGATTGGCAATCACGGCGTTTATGGCACTGGTAACACTTTCCTCTCCTGCAATCCTTAACGCCGTGCTTGGGAACAAGCTCATCTTTTACGGATTGATTATCGGTGAACTGGCATTGGTCTTCACACTTTCAGGGACCATCAACAGGCTAAGTGCGGCAACGGCGACGCTCATATTCATTGCCTATGCGGCGCTTAACGGTATTACCCTGTCAGTGGTATTTCTGGCCTACACGGCCAACTCGATTACCTCAACCTTTGTCATCACCGCCGGCATGTTCGGCGCTATGAGTCTCTATGGTTCCACGACCAAGCGCGACCTGACCTCATGGGGCAGCTTCCTGTTTATGGGTCTGATCGGAATAGTTATCGCCTCGATCGTTAACATCTTTGTCGGCAGCAGTGCCGTATCATGGATTGTCTCCGGAATTGGCGTTATTGTCTTCACCGGCCTGACTGCATACGATACCTGGAAAATCAAGGAAATGGCCGCTCAAGGTATTGAAGGGAGAAAACCTGCCATCATTGGTGCCTTGACCCTCTATCTTGACTTCATCAACCTGTTCCTTATGCTGCTCAGGTTCACCGGTAACCGGCGATGAGATGCTTAATGCGAAAACTTTGGGAACTCTCTTATGCTTGATCAATCTGTGATACTCTGGATTATTAGTGCAATTCTGACCGTTACCGGTTTGAGCGGTTTGTTGCTGCCGGTCGTACCGGGTGCACCGCTCCTTTTTCTGGGGCTGCTTTTCGGCGCATGGGCGGAAGGGTTCACCTACATCGGTATCGGAACATTGCTGATATTGGCGGCAATGGCGGCCATGACCTATGTGGTGGAGTTTGCGGCATCCCTCTTGGGGGTGAAAAAGTACGGTGGTTCAAATCGTGCCATGATCGGTGCTGCCCTTGGCGGGTTTGCCGGTCTTTTCATGGGCATTCCAGGCATTCTGCTCGGCCCGTTTATCGGTGCGGTACTAGGCGAATTGTCGCTGCAGCGCAGCCTGGATCAGGCCAGTCGGGCCGGCTTTGGCACAGTGGTAGGGATGGCTATCGGCGTAGCGGGCAAACTGGCGATAGGCATTGCCATGATAGGGTTGTTCCTGGTAGTGCGTTTTATATGATGAATTTGAGCCGGGAAAACCGAAGGGGAGACGCCGTACGATGCAAAAGAGTCTAACGCAGCCAAGTGAGATTAAGTGGCATGCATCATCCGATCAGGACGTCATGACCCGTCTGGGTACACGTCCGGACGGATTGAACGATGGGGAGATCACCGAAAGGTTGCAGCGCTACGGTGCCAACACCCTTGCCCGTACAGGCGGGTCAAGCCCTTGGCTCATCTTCTGGCGCCAGATCAATAACCCGATCGGCTGGCTGCTGATTGCAGCCGGCGCCTTGGCTGTGGCACTCAAAAAACCCACCGATGCTGCGGTTGTATTCGGTGCGGTGGTCATCAATGCCATCATCGGCTTCATCCAGGAATATCGGGCCGGAAAAGCTATTGAGGCACTTGCTGCCATGATTCCTGATGCAGCAACGGCCGTGAGGAACGGCCAGTCCATCGCGGTGTCGGCGGATGGATTGGTGCCAGGTGACGTTGTAACATTGCAGAGTGGTGACAAAGTGCCGGCCGATCTACGATTGATCCGAGTCAAGAACCTGCTTGTAGAGGAAGCCGCCCTGACCGGCGAGTCTCTGCCGGTGGCAAAGCGCTCCGACGCGGTACTGCCAGACTCACCGCTGGGCGACCGTTTTTGCATGGCCTATAGTGGAACTCTGGTGGTACAAGGCACAGCCACTGGAGTGGTTGTCGCCTCGGGGAATAACACCGAACTGGGGCGGATCAACGCGCTTCTTAATCAAACCACACAACTGGAGACCCCTCTGACGCGGCAACTGGCCAGGGTCACTACCGGCATCACCATCGCCGTGGTTGTCGTGGTAGCGATTTTGATCGCTTTCGGCATCTGGATCAAGGACGCCCCGGTCGGCGAAGCCCTCATGGTTGCCGTCTCTCTGGCCGTGGCGGCGATCCCCGAAGGGCTGCCGGCGGTCATTACCATCTGCCTGGCCATCGGCGTCCGGCGCATGGCCGCACGGCATGCTGTTGTCCGTCACCTTCCGGCGGTGGAAACACTGGGGTCCACAACCATCATCTGTTCGGACAAGACCGGCACCCTGACCCGCAATGAGATGACGGTTCAGGTGGCATGGCTGGAAGGACACGAATACCGGTTTTCCGGTATTGGCTACGCCCCGGAAGGCGAAGTAGAACACGATGGTGTCCGCTTGACGACCGTTCCTCCCGCACTGCAGGAACTGCTCTCCATTGCCGTACTTTGTAATGATTCCGCGCTGCGCCTTGAGGGAGACAGTTGGGCCATCACCGGCGATCCGACAGAAGCCGCTCTGGTGGTTGCCGGCCAGAAAGCGGGGTTTAATGCCCACGAATTCCGCAGTATTCACCAACGGCTGGACGTTATCCCCTTCGAGTCGGACACCAAATTCATGGCCACTCTGAACCGGATTGACGGCAAGAAACACATTCTGCTCAAGGGAGCGCCGGAAACAGTCATTGAGCGCTGCGACCTGGACGAAGCGGAGCAGCGAACGGTGAATGAAGCCATGGCTACCTATGCCCGCCAGGGGATGCGGGTTATTGCTTTTGCCCACCGCCGGGACGTTGCCGCAGAAGAGATTTCTCCTGATGACGTTGCAAAGAACCTGCAGTTTGCTGGTCTGCTCTGCATGATTGACCCTCCCCGTACCGAAGCCATGGATGCCATCAGGATCTGCCATAGTGCCGGCATCACGGTCAAGATGATCACCGGAGACCATCCCGTAACGGCCGAAGCCATCGGTCGACAACTCGGTCTGCTGCAGCATGGGCAGGGAACCCTGTCCGGTCGCGACCTGGATGGTCTCACCGAAACAGAACTTCAATCGGCTGTCATGAGTACCAATGTGTTTGCTCGCGTGGCCCCGGAGCACAAGATCGCCCTGGTGCAGGCTCTCCAGACCCAGCGCCACGTGGTTGCCATGACCGGCGACGGCGTCAATGACGCCCCGGCCCTCAAGCGGGCCGACATCGGCATCGCCATGGGTATTACCGGCACAGCGGTATCCAAGGAGGCGGCCAAGGTTGTACTGATGGATGATAATTTCGCTTCCATAACCGCAGCGGTTGAAGAGGGACGCCGGGTTTACGACAACCTCATAAAGTCCCTGGCCTTCGTGCTGCCCACCAATCTGGGCCTGGCCTGCACTCTGACGGCATCCATGTTTTTCTTCCCGACGGTGCGGGTCGACGGGGTGAATGAGTTGCTCATGGCCATGTCCCCCAGCCAGACGCTCTGGATCAACCTGGTAGCGAGCGTAACCCTCTCGATCCCGCTGGCCTTCGAGGTGTTGGAACCAAACGCCATGCGGCGCATGCCCCGTTCTCCCGACGAACCGGTCTTTTCCGGTTTCATCGTTGCACGCCTGATCATGGTGGCCCTGCTCATGTCTGCAGGTGCCTGCGGTCTGTTTCTCTGGGAATACTTCCGGATCATCGGCCCTGAACCGGTGACAACTGCCCGGCATGCTCTCGCACTGGCCGAAGCACAGACGGTCTGCGTGACCAGTATTACCTTCACCCAGATATTCTATCTGTTCAACTGCCGATCCCTGCGTGACTCTCTCTTTTCCCAAGGGGTATTCAGCAATCCGGCAATCTTTATCGGCATCGGCCTCCTGTTGCTACTCCAGGCATGTTTCATCTACCTGCCGCCGCTGCAGACACTTTTTGCTTCGGCAACGCTCGATGCCCGGGCCTGGTTGTATGCCATGGCAGCAGGTGCTATAGTGCTGCCGGTGATATCTCTGGATAAATGGATCAGGAATCGTCGACGTGGATGAACGGACAGGAATCTTCAGATAAGACCGGAAATCAGCTAGGGGAGGCACAATATGATGTCGGCAATAAAAAAATTTCAGAAAATAATTATCCTGGTTCTCGTTGTGTTGATGGCTGTGGTTCTCCTTCTCAGCACTGTTGAACTCGCCTGGGTAATTATTAAGGACGCCATAACGCCACCAATATTAATATTGGAAATTGACGAGTTGCTGGAAATTTTCGGTCTCTTCATGCTTGTGCTGATCGGTATTGAGCTGTTGGATACCATCGCCAAGACCTATATGGCTGAATCAGTTGACCATGCGCAGATAGTTATGGCCGTTGCAATTATTGCGATTGCCCGAAAAGTGATCATCCTTGATGTAAAGGATTTGTCAGGATTAGCCCTGGTGGGAATTGCCGCCATCATCCTGGCACTCTCCATCGGTTACTATCTGATCAAGAAAAAGGGGGCTGCGTTGAAAGATAGTCAGCAAGAAACCTCAGCCTGATGACTGAACCAGGTTCTGATTGTCACTGGACCTGTTAATGATCCTTTTGCTTCATACAATTGCGTTTTAAATAACTTGCCTCAATGGTTTGCTTTATAGTAGGTTAATCGCAATTATTACAGGTACATTCATGAAATTTTTTCGAGCCACAACCAGATTTTCAGCTTTGCTGCTGCTCGTGTTGACAGTATACATAGTCGCGCATAGCCTCCTCCTGCCAAAGCATGAATTAAGCTCGCTTCAGGAACAAGCCATCTGCACAGCTTCTCTTGCCACAGACAACGGTGGCGATGTGGAAACACGCCTGGGGGATTTCAAGCCACCCAAGCACTCGTTCATTGACTATTCCACCTTTTTTGCTCCCAACAATGTACTTCCGGCCTACAATCCAGTTGTTTCCAGACTACTACCCCACGAACCATTCCAGACCCTCCAGAATGTTTATCTTGATATAAGCGTCCCTCCGGACAACCTCGCCTGATTTTAGCCTAAAACTCACTGTCGCTCCATATAAGCGGTCTCCCGCTTTATCGTGCTGCAAACTTTGCCGCTGGCATTTCCTTCTTAAGATGGCTCTTCGGAGCTTTCATCGTAAGAAATGTCGCATCTTTCGCTTGAGCAACATCTTCACTCTAACAGCACCTGCATTTAAATAACAGAAATGGGTCTGGGAACTCTATTGCGCTCCCAGACTATCTGAATCTCGATAAAAGAGGACACTACGATGGAAAACAATTCTAAAGCAGTATCAGCCACCCCGGATCACACCTTGGTTGGCATTCTGACCGGCAGCCCAAATGATTTGCCGACGGTTGTCAAGGTGCGTGACACCCTGACCGAACTCGGTATCAAAAGTGAGATTGTCGTTGCCTCGGCCCATCGGACCCCAGACAAGGTTTTTGCCTATCTGGACCGTGCCCACCGCGAAGGGGTGCAGGTGCTGATCGGCTGCGCTGGCGTCGCCGCCCACCTGGCCGGTGTGGTTGCCGGGCACACCCGGCTGCCGGTCATTGGCCTGCCGCTGGGCAACGGCCCGCTGACCGGCCTGGACAGCCTGCTGTCAACGGTGCAGATGCCGCCGGGAGTGCCGGTTGCCACCGTGGCCATTGATGGGTCGCGCAATGCCGCCATGCTGGCGGCCCGAATACTGGCCTTGAAATACCCGGAAATAGACCGGGCGTTGGAGGAAGCCGCCTGGCGGGAGCGTGAACGCTATGACCTGAGCGCCGACGAGGCTCTGGCAAAACTTTCCCCCTGACATAACAATACAGGAGTATTCACCATGAAAGATCTCGAACGCTTCATAGTCGGTTTCCGCACCTTTCAGAAAGATTATTTCGGCCCAGAGACCCCACAGTTCGAGCCGCTCAAGCAGGGGCAAAGCCCCAAGACAATGATAATCGGCTGTTCCGATTCGCGGGTTGACCCGGCCATCCTGACTAACTGTGCACCGGGGGATATTTTCACCGTCCGCAACGTAGCCAATCTGGTGCCACCCTACGAAGATGACGGAGGTCGGCACGGAGTCAGTGCCGCCCTTGAGTTTGCCGTCTGTCACCTGGGTGTGGAGCATATCATCGTGCTTGGTCACTCCCAGTGCGGAGGCATCAATGCTCTTATGGCCGGCAGCTGCGGTTGCAAGGGGGATGGATTTATCTCCAGCTGGATGTCGATCGCTGGGCCGGCACGGGAGAAGGTGCTGGCGGAGTTGCCGGGTAAAGATGCCAAACTGCAGCAAAGGGCTGCCGAGCAGGCAGCCATTCTGCTCTCCCTAGAGAATCTCCACTCGTTTCCCTGGATTGATCAGCGCGTGAAAGCCGGAGACCTGTCGCTCCATGGCTGGTATTTTGACCTGAACGCCGGTGAACTGTCGGAATACCGGCAGGGCTCCGGCCTGTTTCAGAAGATTAACTAACCAAATCACTAAAAAGGATCACACCACATGTCCATAATTCTGAACACCGATTTACCCGACCTTACACTGATTGCCCGCGGCAAGGTTCGCGACATCTACGATCTGGGAGAAACCCTGCTGATCGTCACCACCGACCGTATTTCCGCCTTTGATGTCATCATGAATGAGGGAATCCCTGACAAGGGTTATGTTCTCACGCAGATTTCCGCCTTCTGGTTCCGCCAGATGGAAGATATTATTCCCAACCACATCATCTCCACCGATGTGAAGGATTTCCCTGCCGAGTGCCAGCAGTATGCCGAGATCCTGGAAGGGCGTTCCATGCTGGTGAAAAAGGCGTCGCCCCTACCGGTGGAATGTATCGTACGGGGCTATATCTCCGGTTCGGGCTGGAAGGATTACAAGGCCACCGGTGCCATCTGCGGCATCAAGCTGCCCGCCGGTCTCGTGGAATCCGACAAGCTTGAGGAGCCGATCTTCACCCCTTCCACCAAGGCCGAACTGGGTGAGCATGATGAGAATATCTCCTTTGACAAGTGTTTGGAGCTGGTGGGGGAGGAACTCGCCACAAAGATCCGCGATGTGACCATCGCCATCTACAAGCGTGCCCGGGATATCGCTGCGGGAAAAGGGATCATTATCGCCGATACAAAGTTCGAGTACGGCATCCATAACGGTGAGCTGATCATCATCGACGAGTGTATGACGCCGGACTCATCCCGTTTCTGGCCCATGGGCAGCTACCGGCCCGGCGGCCCCCAGCCTTCCTTTGACAAGCAGTTTCTGCGGGACTATCTGGAGACTCTCGACTGGGGCAAGTGCGCTCCACCGCCGCCACTGCCGGAGGAGATTGTCCGCAAGACCGGAGACAAATACCGGGAAGCTCTGGTGCGGTTGACCGGGACGGAAATGTGAGCCCACAGGGAGGGGATGATAGTAGTGCAATCAGTTATGCAGCGTCACTGCTGCGTGGTGGCGGCGTAGTAGCTTTTCCCACCGAGACTGTTTACGGTCTCGGTGCGGACGCCGCAAACGAGCAGGCTGTTCACCGAATCTTCAGCATCAAGGGAAGACCGGCAGACCACCCGTTGATTGTCCATCTGGCCGATGCTGGTCGGATCGGTCAATGGGCGAGGGAAATCCCTGCTGACGCATTCAGGCTGGCCGAACGTTTCTGGCCGGGGCCGCTGACTATCGTGCTCCGCCGCTCTGCCACTGTTCCCGACCTGGTGAGCGGAGGGCTTGATACTGTCGGCATCCGGGTTCCGGCCCATCCGGTAGCTCACCATCTGCTCAGGGAGTTCGGGAGTGGCATTGCCGCGCCATCAGCCAACCGCTTTGGCCGCATCAGTCCTACCTGCGCCGACCATGTGCGCGACGAACTGGGGTTAACGCCTGATCTGATTCTTGATGGCGGAGATTGTCAGGTCGGGCTTGAATCGACTATCATCAGCCTTGCAGATAAGTGCCCGATTCTGCTTCGGCCAGGCACTATTTCACTCTCGGAACTATGCGAGGCCCTTGGGCGGGGGGTCGTTCTCCCCGGCCAACCCAATCCAGCGCAGCGGGCACCGGGCTGTCTTGCATCGCACTATGCACCACTGACCCCATCATTCATAATCTCCATCGCTCATCTTTCAGCCAAACTTCAAGGTTCAGGCGACGCCGGGCAGAGTATCGCCATCCTCTGTCATACCAGAACCGTAACTGACCTGTATCCGGCGACACGGTGCCTTCTTTTGCCGAACGATCCCGTCGGCTACGGCCAGGCACTGTATGCCTCACTGCGCCGGCTTGATGCGGGCGGCTTCGACAGAATCCTGATTGAAGCAGTGCCGGAGACCGAGCCGTGGCTGGCTGTCAGGGATCGCCTCTGTCGGGCAGTGTGCGCATGATGCCATTGTGTAAAGCCAGCTACAGCGCATCCATCCGAATTCAAATAAAATAAGGGAGCAATTACATGAATGACGATATCAAACGGCTGCAGGAAAAAATTGATTCAGACCTCCGGTTTTTGCTGGAGTGCTTCAGGGAGGTGCTGTTTGAGCTAGGAGAGAAAGAGGTCGCATCGATCATCCCCTGGCGTGACGATTCCCGTCCTTTCAATGATAAGGTTGCTACCGAGCGGGCGTGTCAGCTCTATTCCATAGCATTTCAACTTCTCGGAATGGTTGAGGAGAATGCAGCAGTTCAGGTGCGCCGCATGGTGGAGAGCGAAAACGGTCTGTCGTCTGAGCGGGGTTTGTGGGGCAATACCTTGTTGAAGCTGAAAGCCGATGGCTACACGGAAAACGAAATTGCGGCGAGCCTTGGAGCTGTTCATGTTGAGCCGGTGCTGACGGCACACCCTACCGAAGCAAAACGGGCGTCGGTTATTGCCAAACATCGTGCGCTCTACCTTCTGCTGGTAAAGCGGGAGAACCCCATACTGACACCGGTGGAACAGCGCCAGATACGCGATGAGATCAAGGAATTGCTGGAACTCCTCTGGCGTACCGGCAATATCTACCTTGAAAAACCTGAAGTGCGCTCAGAACGAAGGAATGTAATCCATTACCTGAAGAACGTATTCCCGGAAACGCTGCCGCTCCTTGACAACAGACTTCAGGCTGCCTGGCAGGATGCGGGGTTTGCGACGGACAGTTTTACGCAGCACCAGCTTCCCCGGCTGAGCTTCGGCACCTGGGTCGGCGGCGACCGGGACGGGCATCCACTGGTCACAGCAGAGGTGACGCACGAGTCTCTTCAGGATCTGCGGCTTAATGCTCTCTCGGTTATTCGCCGCCGTCTGGTGGATCTGGCCGCCAAGATCAGCCTCTCCGATTATCTTCAACCGGTTCCGGAGGTTCTCAGGCAATGGATACATGATCGGGCGGCACACCTCGGAACCGCCGGTGCTGAAGCCGTTGCCCGCAATCCGGTAGAACCGTGGCGTCAGGCACTCAACCTCATTATAACCTGTCTGCCATTGACCGTCGTTCGTGACCATGTGACTACTTTAGACGATACCTCGGGGTACTATAAAATACCGTCTGCATTGTCAGAGGATCTCACCATGCTTGACGGTTCACTCCGGGCAGTAGGTGCTGTGCGCCTCGCTGATATGGAACTGTTCAATCTCCGGCGCCTGGTTGATTCGATCGGTTTTCACCTGGCCGTATTGGACATTCGTCAGAACAGCGCCTTTCATGATCGCGCCGTTGCGCAGCTGCTTGCCGCTGCGGGCATTGAGGATTCTGACTTCTCCGAGTGGTCGGAAGAAAAACGCATCACCTTTCTTACCGGAGAACTTGCCTCACCGCGTCCGTTTCTGCTTCCCGGCTTTCGGGCCGGTGCAGAAGCTGATGCCGTTCTTTACTGCTATCGGGTGCTGGCAGATCACATCCGCATGTATGGTGATGATGGCATTGGATCACTGATCGTCAGTATGACCAGGAGCTGTTCCGACCTGCTGACTGTTTACCTGCTGGCGCGAGAGGTCGGACTGCTCGTGTATGAAGAAGCGGAATGTCGATCACTGCTGCGGGTTGTGCCGCTGTTTGAAACAATCGATGACCTGCAGGGTGCGCCACAGATTCTGCAACAGTTTTTGTCACACCCGATAACCAGAAATACACTTGGAACGGCAGAAGGAAAAAGACCACTCCAGCAGGTGATGGTCGGTTACAGCGACAGTTGCAAAGATGGCGGCATCATAGCCAGCCACGGGGCACTTTACAAGGCACAGCTCGAACTCACCGAAGTCGGTAACCGCTTTGATACGGATCTCTGCTTCTTTCACGGACGCGGTGGATCAATCGGACGGGGCGCCGGTCCGACGTTCCGGTTTCTCGAAGCGTTGCCGCACGGGTCGCTGCGTGGGGCATTCCGCATGACAGAACAGGGCGAAACAATCTCCCAGAAATATTCAAACCTGCTGACCGCCGCCTATAACCTGGAATTACAGCTGGCTGGCGTACTTGGCATGACGACCAGAGCTTCCCGCCCGAACGCATCGGCACCGGAACTGGCAACGATCATGGAGTTTCTTGTTGATGCCAGTCGGTTGAAATACGAAGAACTGATTGGCAGTGATGGCTTTATGGAGTTCTTTTCTCAAGCAACTCCGATTGATGTCATGGAACAGTTGAGGATCGGCTCAAGGCCCTCACGTCGCACCGGACGCAGAACACTGGCTGATTTGCGGGCTATTCCCTGGGTCTTCAGCTGGAACCAGTCACGCTACCTGCTGCCGAGCTGGTATGGTGCCGGTACTGCTCTGGCACGGCTCAATGAAACTCAGCCTCAGTTCTTTGAACTTCTCTGCGCGGATATTACCCGTTTTCCGCTCCTGCGCTATCTCTTCATGAACATTGAACTGGCGACACTGCAGGCTGACCTGGAGATCATGCACCTCTATGCAGAACTTGTGGATGACCGCGAACTTCGCACACATTTTTCCGGAATGATCGACAAAGAATTCGAGTTGACGGTGAATTTTATTGACCGTCTGTTCAGTGAGTCGCTTGCCGTTCGGCGCCCCATGCAGCTGGCTGCCATAAATCTGCGTAAAGCACCGCTTGAAGCCCTGCATCGGCAACAGATCAACCTGCTGCGGGCATGGAGAAAGGTGCAGGATAGTGATGCAGGATGTCCCAGTTCGGATACACTGCTGGGTGAGCTGTTTCTGTCGGTCAACGCCATAGCAGGAGGTGTCAGGAATACCGGGTGATGCAACAGCAGAGCAATTCAATGATACGTACGAGGAGCTAATGAAATGAAAGAGATTCTATCTGGCAACGAAGCATTTGCCCGGGGAGCGCACGAGTCTGGGGTGAAGGTTGCCAGCGCCTATCCCGGCACACCTTCCACTGAAATCCTTGAGAATGTCGTCACGTACCGGGAAATAAATGCATCATGGGCCCCCAACGAAAAGGTCGCCCTGGAAGTGGCAATCGGAGCATCATTTGGCGGCGCACGCGCTCTGGCCTGCATGAAACATGTCGGCGTCAACGTGGCGGCCGATCCTCTCTTTACCCTTTCCTACACCGGAGTCGGTGGCGGCCTGGTGCTGGTTGTCGCTGACGACCCTGAAATGCATTCATCACAGGACGAGCAGGACAGCCGCAACTACGCCCGCTTTGCCAAGTTGCCGATGCTGGAACCGGCCGATTCGCAGGAGTGTCTCGATTTTACCCGGCTGGCGTTCGAGCTCTCCGAGCAGTTTGACACTCCGGTGATGGTGCGGAGTTGCACCCGCATCTCCCACGGCAAGTCCATTGTGCAACTTGGCGAGCAGCTCACCGACCTGCCGACACCTAAACTGGTAAAAAAACCTGAAAAACTGGTGATGCTGCCGGGAAATGCCCGGGTACGGCATCCGCTGGTTGAAAAGCGTACGGTGGCGCTGGCAGAACATGGCGACACCTGGACAATCAACCAGATGGAGATCCGCTCTGCCGAGATCGGCATCATCTGCGCCGGAGTGACCTGGCAATACGTCAGGGAGGCGCTGCCCGAAGCCTCCACCCTCAAGCTGGGGATGGTCTGGCCGCTGCCAGCCAACCTGGTCCGGAAATTCGCCTCCAGGGTCAGACAGCTCTTCGTGGTGGAAGAGTTGGACCCGTTTATTGAAGAACAGGTCAAGGCGATGGGTATTGCGGTCAGGGGGAAGGATATCATCTCTCTCTGCGGTGAGTTATCCCCGGGACGGATAATCAGGGCATTCTCAGCTGCTGGAGTTACTGGTGAGCAGGCTTCTGCACTACCTCAGGCGGATACTGAACCGCTCCCGCCACGCCCCCCCAACATGTGTCCAGGCTGCCCACACCGGGGTGTTTTTTACACACTGAACCGCCTCAAAGCCTATGTGACTGGCGATATCGGCTGCTACACCCTGGGGTTCATGCCGCCGCTTAACGCCATGGACACCTGTGTCTGCATGGGAGCCAGCATCAGCAACGCCAGCGGCATGGTCCGGAGTCTCTCCGAAGTGGAGCAGCGAAAAGTTGTTGCCGTCATCGGCGATTCCACCTTCCTTCATACCGGCATCAACAGCCTGATGGAGATGGCCTGGAACAGAGCACCGGCCACAGTAATCATTCTGGACAACAGTATCACAGCCATGACCGGTCGCCAGGACACCCCGGCCAACGGCTGGACCCTGATGAACGAACCGGCCCCTACCATTGACCTGGCACAGTTGTGCCGCACCCTCGGCATCAGGCATGTGCGGGTCGTTGACCCCCTTGACCTTGAAGCAACAGAAGCTGCGATTGCAGAATCAATGGCCATTCCCGAGCCATCCGTAGTCATAACCAATCGTCCCTGCGTCCTTATCAAACGGGAAGGCACCTTCACGAGAGGGGAAACTCTGACAGTAGCCCAGGAGAAATGCTCCGGCTGCAAGGTTTGCCTGAAAATCGGCTGTCCCGCCATTGAATGGAAACCTGACCCGGAAGGCAAAAAAGGTGTGGCCTGTATTGATCCGCAGCTCTGCAACGGCTGCTCGGTCTGTCAGCAGTTGTGCAAATTTGATGCTATCGGAGGTCTGGCATGAGTGAACGTATCAGCAACATACTATTGGCCGGTGTTGGCGGGCAGGGAATACTGCTTGCCTCCGAGATTCTGGCAGAGGCATTCATGCTGGCGGGGTTTGATGTCAAGAAGAGTGAGATCCACGGCATGTCCCAGCGGGGCGGCAGCGTTGTCTCCCATGTCCGTTTCGGGGCCAAGGTGTTTTCTCCGGTGGTGCCGGAAGGTGCTGGAGATATCCTGTTCGGCTTTGAACTGCTGGAAACCTACCGCGCTCTGGCGCTCCTCAAACCCGGGGGGGTAGTCGTTGCAAACGATTTCCGCATTCCGCCTCCTGCGGTGCTGCTGGGTAATACAGCGTATCCTGAAAACCTTGCTCACAAAATACAGGAACGGTTTCCGGATTTTTCACTGGTGGATGGTCAAGGTTTGTCTCTGAAGGCAGGAGATGTGAGGGCTGCCAACACCGTCCTGCTGGGGGCGGTATCGAAAAAACTGGCTATTGATGAGGACATCTGGCTACAGGCGATTGAAAAGTGTGCACCAAAAAAGGCGCTTGTGATCAACCTGAAGGCTTTTGAGTTGGGTAGAACAGGATGCAACTAAGCAGTCTTGCGATTAAGGAGAACCATCGAGATGAATATTGAAAAAGGGATGGACAAAATCGTCAAAACCCTGCGGGTCATGATTACCGATCAACCCGGTTACCTTGGTCGCCTGACCACCGCCATCGGTGCCGAGGGGGGCAATATCGGCGATATTCGATTGATCAGTTCGGGGCTTACCCACAACATCCGTGAGATAACCATCTACGTGGACAATGACCGGCATCTGGAGATGATCCTCAAAGCTGTGGCCACGGTGGAGGGGGTCATCATCGAAGAGGTGATCGACCGCGTGCAGAAGGTGCATGAAGGAGGGAAGATCGCCATGAAGAGCAGGGTGGAGATCAAGAGCATTGGCGACGTGCGCAAGATCTACACGCCTGGTGTTGCTTCAATCTGCCGCCAGATCCAGCACAATCCCAGACTGGCTGATACCTATACCGCTATCGGTAACATGGTGGCTATTGTCACCAACGGCACCGCTATTCTTGGCCTGGGAGATATTGGCCCGGTGGCCGGCATGCCGGTCATGGAGGGGAAGGCAGTGCTCTTTGACCATCTGGTGGGAATCTCGGGAGTGCCGATCCTGTTGCGGAGCAAGAACGTAGACCACATAGTCGACACCATCTGGCATATGGCCCCCACCTTCGGAGCTATTAAATTGGAGGACATCGCCGCTCCCGACTGTTTTGAGATTGAGCGGCGACTTGTGGAGATGCTTGATATTCCGGTCATGCACGATGACCAGCACGGCACAGCAGTGGTTGTGCTGGCATCACTACTGAACGCCACCCGTTTCACCGGCGCCAGACTGCAGAACGCCGCCATCGGAATCATTGGTCTTGGCGCGGCCGGCACCGGGATTGCCAAACTGCTTATGGCCTACGGCGTGAAGAAAATTATCGGTACGGATCTGAACACAGGAGCAATGGAAATGTTACAGTCCTTGGGTGGAGAGACAACTGACCTGGCAGGAGTCATGGAACGTTCCCATATCGTGATCGCCACCACCGGCTGCCCGGGCCTGATCAAGCCTGAAATGGTAAAGGCCGGACAGGTCATCCTTGCACTCTCCAATCCTGATGCTGAGATCAAACCACAGGAGGCGATGGATGCTGGCGCATCTTTTGCTGCCGACGGCAAAAGCATCAATAACGCCCTGGCCTTTCCCGGCATATTCAGGGGAGCGTTGAATGCCCATGCCAAGCGGATCAACAACCAGATGCTGATTGCCGCTGCCAAGGCTATTGCCAGTAATGCGGAAGAAGGGGAACTGGTGCCGGGTATCCTCAACATAAAGGTTCACCGGGCCGTGGCCGAAGCGGTTGAGCGCGGGGCGCTGGAGTCGGGTGTCAGCAAACCCCGGGAGTAAAATTCAGCAATGTGCTATCTTGATACAGGGCAGTAGTGAAAACTTTCTCCCCGCAGAAGAAAATATTCTTTATTTCTTCCTTGGTAAAAGGAAAGTCCCCTTGCCTTCGAGGAACAGTTCAATCTTCTCCCGGTTCTTCCGGAACGGATTATGCCGGCCACTCAACCAATCTGAAAGTTGTTCGGGATCACGACCCATAGCTTCGCCAAGATGGTCCAGATTCATACCCATTGCTCTCTTGTACCATGCAAGTCGCCCCAAAGTGTCACCCGGGCAATCGAACGGAATATAACCTAGAAATTTGATAATTCTTGGATTATATTGCAGTTCTGGTTCGGTGCCATGCTCCCAGTTCCAGATAGAGGACTCGGTGACGCCGATGATCTCGG
>CAYWJJ010000092.1:0-15317 GCA_964458105.1 uncultured Geobacter sp. | reverse complement strand
ACGGGCGTTTTCCTTTTCAACATCCCTGTCTTTCATAGAACTTTTGACACTATCACAGATACACCGCCATTTGATTGTTTTTGATAGTTTCTACGTTGTGATCCACAAATTGTATCCCAGTCACAAAGAAGCAGTCAACATTATTGCCAGGGACCCATAACAGTATCAATCAGGCATATTTGCTATCCATTTCAAACAAGGTTATTTTTTTCTTGACACGGAATAATATTATTACTAATCTGGGGTACAGTATACGGTACCCCAGATTGAGCGGTTTGTAAAGAGAGTACATACGAGGAGGACAAATGCTTGAAATCAAGATCAGCGGCCGGGGTGGTCAGGGGGTTGTAGTTGCAGCCAGCACACTTGGATTGTCGTTTTTCAATGCGGGGTTATATCCCCAATGTTACTCGGTTTACGGCGGAGAGCGGCGGGGAGCTCCAGTGGTAGGTTTCTTGAGGGTGGGTCAGGAGAAAGTACTACTCAAGTGTGAAATAAGGCGGCCCAATTCGCTGATCTATATGGATGATAGCCTGTTCGATGCCGGCGAAGCCCGCACACTGCTTAAAGCTGGTGATACAGTTCTGATCAATACTTCTCGCCCCCTGGAACAATTGGGTGATCTACACGGTTTCCGGGTCGGCTTGATCGATGCTGCAACGATAAGTGAGAGAGCGAGCCTGGGAAGAATAATCAACACCACTGTTTTGGGAGCCTACTGTCGGCTGGTCGGGCAACCAGAACTAAACTGCCTCCTCGATGCCCTGGCTGAAGCTATACCGGTTAAGTGTCAGGCTAACCGGGAAGCTGCGCAACTGGCTTATGATTCAGTCAAAATTACGGAGGTTGCGTAATATGAGTTACTACAAATTTTTAGACCCGGAACTTATCATCCCGATTTCGAGGTTATCTACCAAAGCTTTCAAGACCGGCACATGGTCGCGCAGTCGGCCGGTATTCGAGGAAAAATTTTCACCATGCAGTGCGGCATGTCCAACAGCTAACAACATTGCTTCTGCAATGTATAAAGCTTCGCAAAGTGATTTTGATGGTGCACTGGCAGCTTTCCTGGAAGAAAGTCCACTGCCGGGCGTGTGTGGGCGAGTATGCGATCACGCTTGCCAGAGTAAGTGCAACCGCATTGACCATGATAGTTCGGTAAACATTCGAAACTTAGAACGTGCCGCATCCGATCTTGGAACCGCAATGCCTATGATGTTGACCGATGCCGGTAAAGATTTTCCGGTTGCAGTAATAGGTTCCGGACCTGCCGGACTGGCGGCGGCTTATCATTTGGCTCGAATGGGACACCCTGTAACACTGTTAGAAGCAAGTGATCGTCTGGGCGGTCTGTTGGCTTGGGGAATTCCGGGCTACCGCCTTCCAAAGAAAGTATTAAACCATGACATTGAGCGAATTCTCACTCTTGATATAACACCTTTCACCAATCAGGCGGTGGATCATGAAGTAGTGGAAAAGCTGTTAGCATCCCACCGGGCGGTGTTACTGGCGACAGGAACTTGGGCACCCACAACCATGGGGATAGCAGGCGAGGAACTCGAAGGGATCTGCCCAGGGCTCGATTTTCTGCTGGACAGCACTATGCAAGTACAGGTCAAGGGGCGGCACGTAATTGTCATTGGAGGCGGGAACACCGCTATCGATGCGGCCAGAGTCGCTGTGCGAAATGGTGCTGCAAATGTTTCAATTTTATACCGTCCTGATCTGGATGCTCTCCCGGATTCTGATGACGAAGTCCGTGAAGCAGAAGAAGAAGGCATACTACGTCTCCCATCTCACCCAATAGAGTTTATGGGTGAACAGGGTAAAGTCAGTGCAATTCGATGCAAAGAGATTGTACGGGTTCATGGTTGCAACAGCAGCTTTTCAACAGAGGAACCACAGTCTGAATTTAAGGAGTTGTTCCACTGTGACGTGGTGATAACAGCCATCGGTCAGTCTCTAGTGTCGTCATCTCTCCATAGCAGTCTGAAACAGGATCATGGACGTATCACAGCCGATCGACAGGGTCGAACAGACAGGAAGGGGCTGTATGTGGCAGGTGATGCCGGTCCGTTTCAAGCAACTGTGGTTGACGCAATGGCTTCCGGTAAGCGTGCGGCAGTATCAATCCACTTAGAACTCACTGGAAGAATAGACGACATATGTTCTGAATTATTAGATTCAGGAAGAGCATTCTCTATAACGGATTTGTTCAAATTTGGGACTAAACGCTCCTCCGACGTTACCGCAAAAATCAACAGGTACTCCATTCTCACGGCAGTCGAAAGCCAGCCCCAATGTGCTCCGAGTTTGGCAGCCGACGAGAGAGTTAGTGGATTTCAGGAGGTAGTTGGAGGTCTTGGAAGTAATGAAGCTAAAGCGGAAGCCGGACGCTGTTTCTATTGTGGATCGTGTATTGGTTGTGATCTCTGCGCAACATTTTGTCCAGAAGTATCTATGGGCCAGACAAATGGAAAAACCGCCTATGAATGCGACCCGGATCACTGTAAAGGTTGCGGCGCCTGCGCTGCTGCATGCGTACGAGGCGTTCTGGAAATGGGAGATGAAAAATGAAAAAGTTTATTACAGGAAACCACGCAGTTGCAGAAGCTGTCAGGCTCTGCCGTCCGGATGTCGTGGCAGCTTATCCGATAACCCCACAGACTCCTATCTATGAGCAGCTTTCGGATTGGGATGCGGAAGGCGAACTGGGCGGAACAATGGTAAAAGTTGAATCAGAGCACTCAGCCATGGCCACGTGCCTATCAGCATCTCTAACTGGAGTGCGCACGTTCACAGCCACCTCATCTCAAGGTTTGGCACTCATGCACGAGATGCTTCACTTTGCAGCCGGATCTCGTACAGCTGTTGTCATGGCAGTGGTGAATCGATCACTTGCAGCACCCTGGGCTTTTTGGAGCGACCAGACCGACTCGTTGTCTCAGCGCGATACTGGCTGGCTGCAATTATACTGTGAGGACAACCAGGAAGCGCTGGACACAACCATTCAGGCTTTCAAGATCGCAGAAGAACTCATGTTGCCGGTCATGGTTATGTTGGAAGCAAACTTTATCTCTCATTTTATGGAGCCGACCGAAGTGCCGAAACCAGAGTTGGTTGACAAATGGCTGCAGCCGCCCAGTCTTCCACGACGTTTCGAGCTTTCAAATCCCGGATTTGCGAACGGCGTTGTCAGCGCGAAACAGTACAGGGATTTCCGACGGTTGGCCTCGGATGCAATGGAACATGCCCTGGCAGTAGTAGAGCGGGTGGACAAGGAATTCGAGCAAACTTTCGGTCGGTGTTATGGCCTTGTGGAGGCGGTGGATTGTGATGATGCCGAACTTGTGCTGGTGACCACTGCCACCATAACCTCCACTGCACGGATGGCGCTGACAAGCCTCCGAACAAAGGGGATTAAGGTAGGTCTGTGCAAGCTTCGCCTGTTCAGGCCTTTCCCAGTTGGGGCCTTGCGAGATGTTTTGGATAATGCACCGCGGATTGCGGTTCTTGAACGGAACATCTCTATTGGTCGAGAAGGAATCTTCTGCTCCGAAATCAAGGCGGCCCTCATCAATTCCCCTGGACGACCAAAGATTCAGGGATACCTAGCCGGCATTGGCGGTACAGATGTAAATCCTCAACTGATTGAGTGGGTAGTGCAGGACGCGATGACAAGAGAAATATTCGTGGACCAGCCGATCTGGGTTGATGACGCAGCGTCAGAAGGGGAGACAGAATGAATAGCAATATGACAAAAGATGTGCTTAGCGCAGGCCATGCTGCTTGTCCCGGCTGTGGGTATGCCATGGGCATGCGGATTGTACTGAAGGCCCTCGGTTTGAAGGTTGTGGTCGTGGTGGTCCCCTCATGTGCTGCGATTATAGCGGGCCCATTTCCTAATACCTCTCTTGGAGTACCAAGCTTCCATTCCGCATTCGAGATTGCGGCTCCTACTGCTGCCGGAATATCTGCTGCCCTGAAACGTCAAGGCGTAAAAGACGTTACGGTGCTGGCTTTTGCCGGAGACGGCGGAACCTTCGATATTGGGCTTCAGGCACTCTCCGGCGCTGCGGATAGAAACGAAGACTTCATCTATGTATGTCTGGACAACGAAGCCTATATGAACACTGGTGTCCAGGTATCGTCATCCACTCCGATGTACAGCTGGACTGGCACCAGCCCCAGTGGAAATACAAAAAATAAAAAACAAATCATGGAGATCATGGCTGCTCACCGAATTCCATACGCCGCCACCGCTTCAATAGCATTTCCAGAAGATCTCATGGCCAAGGTAGAAAAGGCTAAAGCAATGCGCGGCACACGTTTTATACACTTGCTGGCTCCTTGCAATACCGGCTGGAAGATCGCACCGGATGAGGCCCCGCTCGTTTCGAGGTTGAGCGTGGAGAGCAATATTTTCCCGTTGTATGAAATCTTTGACGGTCTGCGCTACGAAATCAATTATCGGCCGAAAAAAATTCCTGTTGAGCACTATCTGAACGTGCAGGGCCGTTTCAGCCATATATTGCCAGAGCAGGTTGAAGCCGTTCAAACTGAGACTGACCGTGCCTGGGCCGAAATATGCGCGAGGGAAACAAGGACTAAACAACTGTATGGGGTTCCTCATGTTGCCACTGACTTTGAACTTGGAACTAAGGAGATATGACAATGATCATTTCAGCACAGAATCTGAAAGGGCTGCTTCTGAGTATTCTACGGGAAAGCGGGAGCAATGAGTATGAATCCGAGTTGGTTGCTGACCATTTAGTCCAGGCCAACCTGAGTGGGCATGATAGCCATGGTGCTGGCATGCTTCCCACCTACATAAAAAATCTCAAGGCAGGGCTACTTAAACCAGGAACCTCTGCCAGTCTGGTCAGTGACAACGGGTCGATACTGGTATTTGACGGTCAACGTGGCTATGGCCAGCGAGTTGCCATTGAAGCCATTAACGCTGGTATAGAACGATGCCGCAGCACAGGATTGACGATAGTGGCGCTCCGCAATGCTCACCATATTGGAAGAATTGGTACCTATGGTGAGCGCTGTGCTTCCGCAGGTCTTGTTTCTCTGCATTTTGTCAACGTTATCGATCATGCGCCGCTTGTAGCTCCCTTTGGTAGCCGAGAGGCCCGCCTTGCCACCAACCCTCTTTGTATGGCTCTACCTGCGACGGCTGAAACACCAGCTGTCATTCTGGACATGGCTACAAGCAAAGTTGCGCTTGGCAAGGCACGAGTTGCCATGAACCGTAATGAACAATTTGCCCCGGGACTCTTACTGGATTCTCAAGGGGAACCAACAACCGAACCGGGTGTAATGTTCCAAGAACCACGCGGTGCATTACTTCCTCTGGGAGAACATAAAGGGTACGGTCTGGCCTTTTTTTGCGAACTGCTGGCTGGCGTACTCACTGGTGGGGGAACAATCCAACCAGAAAGGCCCCGGTTGGGAAGCATCATAAATAACATGCTGACCTTTCTGGTCGACCCTCAACGACTTGTCGAGCACAGCTGGATGGAAACAGAAATCAATGCTGTTGTTCGCTACATGAAAGAATCCAAGCCGGTGGGCATAGACGTCATGGTAGCAGGTGATCCAGAGCGTAAGAAAATAGCGGAACGCAAAGAGTTGGGTATTTCTGTAGAAGATACAACTTGGGAAGAACTCTTGAAAGCTGGCTGTGACGTAGGAGTCAGTCGTCAGTTATTGGAAAGATATGCTCACGCTTAGATTCAGATTTCGTAAATAACAAACGTCATTTTTTCGAAAGTGAGGCAATGGAAACCATGTTGACAAAAGAAATTCTTAGAATGCTAACGGATGTTGTTGGCGAGAAGCGATGCAAGACTTCTGAGGAAGATCTTGTGACGTACTCATACGATGCATACCTACAGGAGTTCCTTCCAGATGTGGTCATCTTTCCAAAAACTACCGAGGAAGTCTCAAAGATTATGACGGTTGCCTCAACACGCAACATATCAGTTACCCCTCGCGGTTCAGGGACATGCATGACAGCTGGTTCACTGGCTAAAAAAGGGGGCATCGTGATCTGCTTCTCCATGATGAATAGCATCCTCGAGATCAACGCTGCCAACCGCTATGCCATACTGGAGCCGGGTGTTGTTGTTGCCGATCTCCAGAAAGCGGTGGATGGCCTGGGTCTCTTCTACCCGCCCGATCCGGGCAGTGTTGCCGTCGCTACCATTGCTGGAACCGTAATGACAAACGCCGGCGGGATGAGGGGAATCAAGTATGGGGTCACTCGTGATTACCTTTTGGGATTGGAGGTGGTGCTGCCTTCCGGAGAGGTGATGAAGACCGGAACCGTGACCTGCAAGGATGTAGCAGGTTATGATCTTACCCGCTTGATGTGCGGATCGGAAGGAACCTTGGCACTGGTGACCAAAGTCATTGTGCGCCTGCTGCCAAAACCCAAAACAAAGCGCACACTTGAGGCGATCTATGATCATATCGAAGACGCCGGAACCACGGTGGCCAAAATCTTTGAAGCCGGCATTATACCTGCGACGCTGGAACTTATGGAAAAAACCGTAATAAAGGCGGTAGAGGATTTTGCCCATATGGGACTCCCCCTGGATGCAGAGGCGATCCTGCTCATTGATGTGGATGGTGATCCGGATAATGTGGAACGGCAGTCTGCTCAGGTGGCTGAGTTCTGCAAGAGATATGGAGCCAGGGAAGTTCATCTGTCATGCTCAGATAAAGAAAATGAGCAACTCTGGGCCGCCCGGCGCTCGGTTGCGGGTGCTATGGGGAGGGTGCGTCCGACATGCATAGTTGAAGACAGCACCGTGCCGGTGAGTTTTCTGACAGCTGCTATTAAAAAAATAATTGATGTCGGAAAGCGCCACAACGTACTGACGGCTGTTCTGGCACACGCTGGTGACGGCAATTTTCATCCGTTTTTCCTCTGTGATCAACGAGATAAAGATGAAATGAAACGGGTTGAGATGGCTAAACATGAGCTGGTGGATTTTGTCCTGTCTGTGGGAGGGACGATATCTGGAGAGCACGGGATCGGTATTTATAAAGCCAAGTATCTGCCCAAACAATTGGGTTCGGTCAGCCTGAATTTGATGAAATCAGTGAAAAACTCCTTTGATCCCAAAGGCATCTTGAATCCGGGAAGTTTCCTGGAGCATGCCATATGATAGCCGAATCCCTGCAGGAAGAGGTTCACAAATGCAACAAATGCGGCGCTTGCCTGAGCTCATGTCAAGTTTACAAACAACTCAATTATGAGAGCGGTTCTCCCCGGGGCAAAGTACAGTTGATCAAGAAAATTATGGCAGGCAAATTGGAGCCCTCAGAAAACTTCAATAAAATCCTGTTCACCTGTTTGTTGTGCGAAAGCTGTACGGTAACCTGCCCGAGCGGTCTCAAAATTGATCGTCTAATGAAGGCTATGCGGGCGGAACTGGTAAGTAAGTTTGGACAGAAATGGCAAAAACAGGGCGTGTTCAAATTACTGGCAAATAATCAACTATTGTCTCTGTCCATGTTCTTCGGACGTATTCTGGAAAAACCACTGCATTCTCTTCTGGCCAATGATGCAACTGTGGGGACTCTAAATCTTGCCAAGTTACCTTCATTGAATAAAACCCCGCTACGGGATCAATTCCCGGAAGTTATCAGGTCTGACGGCCCCAAAGGTAGAGTCCTGTATTTCACTGGATGTGCGACAAATTACATGTATGAAAATGTTGGTAAAGCAATCATAAAAATCCTGAATCGTATCGGAGTTGAAGTCAATATTCCAAAGGATCAGATGTGCTGCAGCTTGCCGATCTTTCTGTCAGGTGCTCGCGATCAGGCTGTTGAAAATATTCGAAAAAATGTGGCAACGTTCAACTGCGGAGATATTGATGCCATTATTGTTGATTGTGCCACATGCGGCGCCGCATTGAAAAATGACTACATCCATATTTTGGAAGAAATGGGACAGGATGCAGGCCCTGCCCGATCCATGGCAGCAAAAGTTATGGACATATCACAATATCTTCAGGGTTTTGATCTTAAAGAGTACCTTAGCCCCATCAATGGAAGGGTGACCTACCACGACCCGTGCCATCTTCTGAGGAGTCAGCGAATCAAGGATGAGCCGCGCGCTCTGCTGAAGCAGATACCCGGACTTGAGTTTGTGGAGATGGTTGGTGCGGATGCCTGCTGCGGAGGTGGCGGATCCTTTCAGATTCAGCATCCTGATATTTCAAAAGGTATTACCAGTAATAAGATCGCAGCAATTAAGAAAACCGGAGCCACCATTGTAGCTTCCGGATGTACAGGATGCCGTTTACAGATCCAGGGCAATTTAGGTGACGAGTCCATTCAGGTCGTACATCCGGTGGAACTATTGGCCAGAGCTTTCGGGAGATAAACGTTTCAATTATTCAAAACTTGAACCTTTAAATAGCCTCCTCGGTATAGGATCAGGTGGCACAATGGAGTGAACTCTTGGACAAGATAAAGGAGGAGATGACATGTCAGCAAAAGTGAAAGATTGGGAAGCAATAGCTCAAAGTACCAAGTTTATCGAACTACGGGATAAAAAGTCTGCATTTCTCATCAAACTATGGATATTTGGTGTGTTTTCGTTTTTTCTGCTTCCCTTGGGATCGGCCTACGCTCCTACTCTCTTTAATATTAAGATCCTCGGCAGGCTAAATTTATCATACTTCTACTGCCTCTATCTATTTGTCATGGGGTTGTCGATTGCCATGTACTATGCCCACAGATGCAACAGGGATTTTGACCCTCTTACAAAGCAGGTTCTTGACGATATCCACAGTGGGGTGATGAAATGAGATATTTACTAATAATGTTGGTGTTGGGATTAATTCTCTGTCCGCTTGCACATTCCGCAGAACCAGTTGCAAACCAATCTGTTAAGGCTATGTCAACCTTGCCCACTCAAGCCGTTGGCAATACATCACCTTTACAAGTAAAACCGGTTGCACCAGCCGCCGTTCCTAATGCATCTTCAGCTAAGATCAAAACTAACAGGGCATTTACGTTTGGCATGTTTCTAGCGGTTATTGCCATGACCGGTTCGATTGTTATATGGGCATCAAAGAAAAACAAAACAGCGGCAGACTACTATGCCGCCGGTGGTGGTATTACTGGCTTCCAGAATGGTTGGGCAATTGCCGGTGAACACCTGTCGGCTGCCACATTCCTCGGCACAACTGGGCTCATATCGCTCTTTGGTCTTGATGGTTTCAATTTTGCTGTTGGGCCATTTATTTGTTATATAACGATCCTTCTGATCATCGCCGAGCCCTGCCGAAATGCCGGTAAGTACACCTTGGGAGACATTCTCTCCTTCCGCTCATCCTCCAAGGCAGTGCGCGCTACTGCCTCCCTTTCCGCAGTCGTTGTCTCGATTTTCTACCTGATTGGTCAAATGGTCGGGGCAGGTAAGTTGATGTCTCTTCTACTCGGAATTCCCTACAGGGCATCAGTTATAGGTGTTGGCATCCTGATAGTTCTTTATGTGAGTTTTGGCGGGATGAAGGCTACCACCTGGGTGCAAATTATCAAGGCTGGCCTTTTAATGTTCACCGGCTTATGCCTTACTACTGTCATTCTCTGGAAGTCTGGCTTTAACCTCCTACATTTTTTCGATCAAGTAGCAACTAGTAATGCTGTTCAAGACCATGTTCGGGCGCTTATGAAACACCCAATTGCTGATCCCAGTTTTGACTACGGCCAACGCTTCCTTGAGATGGGGCTATTTCTAAAGAATCCACTTGATCAAATATCACTTGGAATCGCCTGGATTCTCGGCGCCGCAGGATTGCCTCACATACTGATGCGTTTCTTCACTGTGCCAAACGCAAAGGAAGCCCGCAAGAGCGTTATTGTCGCCATGTTTCTCATCGGTGCCTTTCTCATTATGGTTACGTTTATAGGTTTCGGTGCCGCAATATACATTACCCCACAACAGATCATGGCCGTCGATAAGGGTGGTAATATGGCTACGCTCATGATGGCTCAGTATCTTGGCGGCGGTGCCAGCACCATAGGTGGCGATCTCCTCCTAGCCTTTATATGTGCAATTACCTTCACTACGATTGTGGCAGTAGTTTCAGGTTTGGTGCTGGCATCGTCTGCAGCCATTTCCCACGATCTGTATTTCAATATTATCAAGGGAGGCAAGGCCGACCAGCGCCAGCAGGTGAAGGTCGCAAAGTACTCAACAGTCATTATCGGCATAATTGCTATTTTGCTTGGAATTGCTTGTGAAACGCAGAACATTGCCCAATTAACTATTTTGGCATTCTCCGTGACCGCCTCGAGCAACTTTCCGGTCATACTTCTCGCCCTTTTCTGGAAGCGCTTCAATACCGCTGGAATTGTCGCCGGTTTGCTCACTGGTTCTATTGTTTCCATAGGTCTCGTTCTTATTTCCCCTATCATGACGTACCCTAAAAAGATTGCTGCAGATGCTAAACAGATAGTCGTTGTGTTGGAGAAGAAGCAGGCTGAAGGCGTCGTGCTGGCTGAAAAGGACTTGAAAACATTAGACAAGGCACGGCAGGATTATGCAAAAAATAAGGACGGCAAGTCTTTACTTGGATTCGATGAGCCAGTTTTCCCACTCAAGAATCCTGCAATCGTTTCTGTGCCGATTGGTTTCATGTCCACTATTTTAATTACCCTGCTGTTTCGCAATCGACGTGAGGAGGAAATGTTCCAGGAATTGTACGTTCGACAGATTACTGGTTACGGGGTAGAAAAGGCAGCCGAACATTGAACTACGAGTCGATATTTAGAACTCTCTATGTTGAAACATGTGGATGCAAATAAAGACTTTGACAGGCGCTCTATAAATGACGCCAAGGCCTTTCTGAAGAAGTATAAGGATTAGATATTGAAAAGACTCCGTGGGTACAGAGTCACCTCGCTCTGTACCCACAACGCATTGAAATCTCTCAGATGTAAAAGGTACAGATATGATCTACGATTATTGTATTGTTGGAGGAGGGATTGTTGGCCTTTCAAGTGCGTTGGAACTACTTCGTGTTCAACCTGGGGCTGGTATTCTTGTTATTGAAAAAGAAAATGGGTTAGGGCTGCACCAAACTGGTCATAACAGTGGTGTTATTCACGCCGGGATATATTACAAACCAAAAAGTTTGAAGGCAGAGCTTTGTCGTGCTGGCGAGGCAGCCACCAAGTCTTTTTGCACAGAAAATGGGATCCCCTTCAAAACGCCCGGTAAACTTATTGTTGCTACCAATGAACTCGAATTCAGCCGTATGGTTGATCTTCAAGTAAATGCTGGGCTAAATTCTATTGAGGTTCATCGTATGAATCAGGCCGAGCTAAAACGTTTAGAGCCAAACATAACAGGAGTCGGAGCGCTGCTCGTTCCGTCAACAGGTATTGTGGATTACCAACGGATCTGTGATGCCATGGGGAGGATTATAACTGCACGAGGTGGTGAGGTCACTCTCGGAGTCTATGTGGATAAGATTCACGAAGAGCCGAACGGAGTAAAGATTGAGAGTGCTGAAAAAAGCTGGCAGGCAAAGAAGGTAATTACGTGCTGCGGCCTGCAGTCGGATAGAATGGTTAAACGATCAGGAATGGACGTTGGATATAAGATTGTGCCATTCCGTGGCGAGTACTATATGATTAGCCCGGAAAAAAGAAACATTGTAAATCACCTCATCTACCCAGTACCGGATCCTGAATTACCTTTCCTTGGAATCCACCTCACTCCGATGATTGATGGAAGTCTTACTGTAGGACCAAATGCGGTTATTGGTTTTTCGAGAGAAGGTTATCCCAAATTTTCAGTCAACATTCGTGATACGCTGTCCTACGCCTGTTATTCAGGTTTCTGGAAAGCTATCAAGCCCCACTTACGTTCAGGTATGGAAGAAATGCGTGATTCCCTATCGAAAGAAAGCTATCTTCAAAAGTGTCGTAAATATTGTCCAGACCTTCAAATAAAGGATCTTCTACCATGGAATGCAGGCATTCGGGCACAAGCGGTCAGCTCAGCAGGCGAAATGGTACATGACTTTCTGTTTCTTCAAACGGGACGTATCCTTCATGTCGGCAACGCTCCTTCTCCTGCAGCAACTTCGGCAATACCGATTGGGCGGATGATCGCTGAAAGAGTGACAAATGTCCGCTAACGCTGTGCAGGTCGTTGCAGGTATGGGTGGTTTGTAGTGATGAAGACCGCAATCGGCTCGACCATATGAAATGGGGCCTCATCCCCTCCTTACGTGAAAGTTCACCCTTAAATGGACATGTCGATAGACAAAAAAACAGCTAGTTAACCGAAAGGGTCTGTCCATCAAAAAACAAAAAATATGGACAGATGTAACGTTGATTGTCCACTTCAAACTCGTAACACTTTTGGCATTGATCCAGAACGTATGTCATGCCGACCACATTCTGGTGTGTGGATCGGCTTCCAAGAATGACTCGGCATCGGCGCCTGGCGTGCCGCCCTTAAACTTAAATATCAGTTAGTTACAAATGGTAGGCGGGTCAACTTCAACGCCGATAAGGGTCAAATCACCAATCCGGTTCACATGAAGTCGACCGGCTACCATTATTACAACTGTCAAAACGAATGGTTATGCCTTGGATTGAAGGATGTTTTGCACTTTTTGTTCGAATGATGGGGTTACCTCTACATAGTGACATTTTGGGAAGTAAATTAGTTTCAAGCTGGAATCCCTTCGGTGATCTTCTCTCCGCTACCGAGATCGATCAGGCACTTCTCTTCAGTGTCGAAAACCCAGATTCCTTTTTCAAAAGTATTCAGATTTATCCAGTGAGTCCCTATATCCGGATAGGGTACTGGCGTGTGGCCGAATATTTGCCGGCCAACAAGAGGACTGGGATTGATCATCTCACCGAACGGGTCAAACCAGAAGATGCCGCCGAATCGGTCACTACCCAGACGACAGCGATGGATCTGGAATAGCGGGCCGTAGCCATATCGTGGGCATTCACCTGACAATGGGACTGGTGTCTGCAGTTCTCTCCAGAATTCCTTGTTTAGAAAGGCAGCGACGCTGGAAGAACCAGCAATAATTACATCTGGTGGGATGATATCGGCTATACCTGGAGCCACTCCGGCATGTGTGAGCAGCCAATCGTCCACTGAGTATGCTGCCTTCATGCGTTTTCTCTGGTTTTGATACCGATCTGTCAGGACATCACGGGCTACCAGATTGCCATTTTCCTCGAACCTCTTTGCTAAATATTCGCTCTGGCCAGCATAAGAAGGGTATTCATCTGAGGTCAATAAGTGATTGCCAAAATCGTCCCAAGGCTCTTCTATGATGTAGGCTAGGTCATGGTTATAGGGGGACTGGTACTGCTGGAACTCCTTCAAGGTCTGGCGTCCGAGGTTGGCCCGGTCCACCAGGAACAGCACCCTCCGAGCACCGCCGAACTTGAGCTGGCGGTAGATGAAGGAGACGGCGGTAAAGGTCTTGCCCGAGCCGGTGGCCATCTGTACCAGCGAACGGGGACGGTCGGCGGCCAGAGATTTCTCCAGGTTGGTGATGGCCGTGAACTGGGCCGGCCAGAGTCCCTCAGAGTGCAGCGGCGGCATGCGGCGCAGGCGGCTGCGGTAGCAATCGGGCGACCAGATCACACTCGGTTCGGCTACTGCTCCCGGTTGGTGGGTTGCGCTCTCCGCACTGCGGCAGGCCGGAACCAGGCTGGCAAAGCTAGCGGCAGTCCCTGGGTATACTTATCGGCCTGGATCTCCACGCCAGAGAGGGTTACACCCGCCTTTTTGGCTTCGATCACCCCGGCGGCCTTGCCATCAACATACAGCAGATAGTCGGCAAAGCCGAAACCACGCTCCAACGGAAACTCGCGGATAGCCACGCCCCGGCTGGCGTGCAGGTTGACGTTTTTAACGTCCTGCACCAGCCAGCCGGCCTCGGCCAGCATGCGGTCGATTTCTGTGCGCGCTTCCTGTTCGGGGGAGGGAGACACGGGCTGCTCCTGTTTACTACCTCATTACAAGATAAGAATCATAAAAAATGTTTCACCTTACTCCGGCATATCTAACCTGTCAACGCCACAAAAAACACGCCACACCAAATTAGCTTTCGAAAGTGCAGAAGAGAATATTGTTTTCAAAAAAAGAAGAGGGGGGTTAATTTTTTAATTAACCCCCCTCCATAAAATTAAAATATATTATCGTGTTTGTAGGAAAAAACGTTTAATTGGGTAAACCTACATATTTTTTAGATATCCAGATTGACAACATTGAGCGCATTGGTTTCAATAAATTCCCGGCGCGGTTCGACCTGATCGCCCATCAGGATCGTAAAAATCTCGTCCGACTCGACGACATCCTCAATCTTGACCTGCAGCAGTACCCGGTTTTCAGGATTCATGGTTGTTTCCCAGAGCTGCTCCGGGTTCATCTCACCCAGACCTTTATAACGCTGGATGGCCAAACCTTTTTTGGCATTCTCCAGGAAGAAATTCAGTAGTTCCTGGTGGTTGGTAGTCTCAAACAGTACCTTACCCCCATCCTGCTCGACAAAGGCCCGGCCATCGGCCATGGTTTCCACGATCCGGCGGTGGTTGTCCACCAGCAGTTCATATTCACGGGTCGAAAGCACCGTCAGTGTCTGATGGTCAATTATTGATCGGATATTACCGATGCGGAAGGCGATCCGGTGTTCCTCGGTTTCGTAATCCGAGCCTGCAGCCAGCTGTTTCATCGCCTCCAGGTACGGTACAACCTGAGACAGCTCTTCCACACCGGACGGAACGTTACTGCGAATGACAATTGAAAGCAGTTCGGGAGAAATACCCTTCTTGACAACCTTATTGAAGATGGCACGGTTTTCAATGAATTGTTTGATAACCGGGATGATCTGCTTGCCGTTGTAGGTACGATCCCCCTTTTCAAGGCGCAGGGTCAGCTCCTCCGATCCTTCTTCCAGCAGGAATTCCTGCATGGCATGTTCATCACGCAGGTACTGCTCCTTCCGGCCGCGCTTGACCTTGTAAAGCGGCGGCTGGGCAATATACAGGTGACCGCGTTCGATCAGTTCGCGCATGTTGCGGTAGAAGAAAGTCAGAAGCAGCGTAAGGATGTGTTGACCGTCAACATCGGCGTCGGTCATGACGATGATGCGGTGATAGCGCAGCTTGGCGATATTGAAATCGTCCTTGCCGATGCCGGTGCCCAGCGCCGTAATCAGGGTGCGGATTTCCTGGGAAGAGATCATCTTGTCGAAACGGGCCTTCTCAACATTGAGAATTTTTCCCTTAAGCGGCAGGAT
>CAYWJJ010000091.1:0-16521 GCA_964458105.1 uncultured Geobacter sp. | reverse complement strand
CACGGATCAAGTTGAAGCGACTTTATCCGAAATTATGAGTGTTACGGGGTACTAGTGGCGATTCCTCCAGCTTGTCCCTCAGGATGCTGCCAAAGCCCATGATGACGGTCAGGATATTGTTGAAGTCATGGGCCACACCCCCTGCCAGGGTGCCGATCGCCTCCATTTTTTGCGATTGCATGAGCTGCTCCTCCAGCTTCTTGTAGGAGGTGATGTCGCGCCCCTCGGGTATCAGCATCACAACCGTTCCCTCAGCGTCCATGATCGGCTTCAGCGAGAAGTCGATGTAATGGGCTACCCCGTCAGGAGTCTGGTAAGCAGTCTCGAAACGAACGAACTCACCGGCCGCCGCCCGCTGCACTGCGTTGCGTGCGTGCTCGCGCTGCTCGTCGGAATGATTCCACAAGGGGGTTTCCCAGAAGGGTCTGTTCAGAATGTCAGATTCCGCTGCCCCGCAATAAGCCAACACGGTCTGGTTGGCCTCCAGCATGATCCCCTCCGGTGTCGTCAGGCCGATCAGCTGGAAGGTCTGATCGAAGATGGCGCGGAACTTCTGTTCACTGGTGCGCAGCGCCACCTGGGCCAGTTGCAGCTCCTCAAGCTTCTCCTCCAGCTCGTAGTTGGTGATGGCCAGATCGATGGTGCGCGCCTCGACCCGCGACTCCAGCAGCTCATTGGACTCTTTCAGACGGCAGGTCAGGTCGCGCAGTTTCAGGTGCACCGCCACCCTGGCCAGCAACTCCTCCTGCTGGAATGGCTTGGTGACATAATCCACCGCCCCCACCTCCAACCCCTGCACCTTGTGTCCGGTCTCGGCCAGGGCCGACATGAAGATCACCGGGATATCACGGCTGCTCTCCTGGAGCTTCAAGCGCCGGCAGGTCTCATAACCGTCCATGCCCGGCATCATGATATCCAGCAGGATCAGGTCGGGGTGGGCATAATCCGCCCGGCTGACGGCGCTCTCTCCATCCTCGGACACCAGGACGGTATAATTGAAGCCGGTCAGGCAATCGCGGATCACGGACAGGTTGTTGGCGTCATCGTCAACAACCAGAATTACCGGTTTACTTCCATCGGAAAGCGACGCATTCTGATTTTCAGGACTCATATTTCTTCTCCACGACATTGTCTGACCAGCGCCAGAACGGCTTTGGTCTTGAAACTTCCGGCCAGCTCCTTCAGCCTGCGGGTAAAATTGCGATAACTGGTATCCCGTTCCTCCAGCTCGGTGGCCCAGCCCTCTACTCCCAGCAGATCGCCCCTCATGGCCAGATCCAGCAGTTCATCAAGCTGGGATGACGGAGGGGCCAGCAGCTTCCCATCATTCCGTCCGGCGAACGATTCTCTGGCCGGAACGGTGATTTCTTCGGTCTCCCATTCGAGCTCCAGCCGGCTGCCGATCTTCTCCAGCAACAGGTCGATGCGGATCGGCTTGACCACGAAATCGTCGCAGACCTCGATAAATTCATGCTTATGGTTGCTGTCAGTCACCGAGGCCGAAGCGCCGATGATCCCGGTCCGGTCAAAGTGCGGGTTGGCGCGCATCAGCCGGGCCGCCTCCAGCCCGTCCATGACCGGCATCACCAGGTCCATCAGCACCAGATCCGGATTGCGCTCACTCGCCACAGCCAATGCCTCCTCTCCGTTGGCTGCCGTATCGACCCTGAAACCAAGCGGATCCAACAGCGATACCAGCATGGAGGTGTTGCCCAGGTTATCATCGACCACCAGAATTCGTTTGCGCTCGCCACGGTAGCCGGTCACGGAAACCTCGGTTTTCTCCAGGGCTTGCTCCGGGTCGGTCACCGGAGGCAGCGTCAGCTCCAGGCGGAAGATACTCCCTTTGTCAACTTCGCTCTCCACGGTCAGCTTGCCATGCATCAGCTCCAACAGGCGGCGGGTGATGTTCAGTCCCAGCCCGGTACCTTCGCGCAGCTGGCCGTCGCCGGGCAGCTGGGTAAACGGCTCGAAGATGCACTCCAGCTTGTCGGCCGGGATCCCCATCCCGGTGTCAAGCACGCTAAAACGGAGGATCCCGCCCTCGACATGGTCGTAGGCCACGCGCAGGGTCACGCTCCCCCGGCTGGTATATTTGACCGCGTTGGAGAGCAGGTTTAACAGGATCTGACGCAGCTTGCGCTCATCCCCGCGCACATATGACGGCAGGGGCGATTGCTCTTCGTACAGGAAGCGCAATTCCTTCTCTTCGGCGTTCAGGCGGGTAAGGTTGAAGGCCTGGCGCATAAGGGCCGGAAGATCAAAGGCCACCTGTTCGATATCCATCTTCCCGGCCTCGATCTTGCCCACATCTAGAATGTCGTTGATCAGGGTCAGCAGGTGCTCGCCGCTGCTGCGCATGATCTCCAGTTGCTGACGCTGGGTATCGGTCAGGTTCTCCTGTCGTTTGAGGATCTGCGCGTAACCCAGGATTGCGTTCAGCGGCGTACGCAGCTCGTGGCTCATGCTGGACAGGAACTCGCTCTTGGCGTGGTTGGCGGTCTCGGCCGCCTCCTTTGCGGTCTTCAGCTCCACCACACCCTGTGCAAATACTCCTGCCAGGTTGTTGACCCCTTCCACCAGCTTGCGCCACTCCCCCTCGAACTGCCCGGCATCGCTGCGGCTGTCCAAGCGCCCGTTCTGTACTGCAACGATCAGCCTGTCCGTCTCCAGCAGGACATTACGGATAGTGTGGCGCATGGCGGAAAACGATTTTGCCAGTGTTCCCACCTCGTCTTGCTGATGGATTTCGAACTCGCGGTTGAAATCTCCGTGGGAGACGTCATCGGCCATTTTGACGATCTGGCGCAGAGGGCGGGTGGCCACCCCCATCAGGAAATAGGCTATAAAACAGCTTGCCACGGCGAAGGTCAGCGAGAGTGCCACGCCGCGTGCCACGATGCGGCGCTCGTTCTCGTGCAGTGAGGCCTTGGAGAAACCGATCCTAATCCAGCCGATAGTCTCCTTTGTTAGATGTCCGCTATCCATGCCACTGATTATGTCGAAATCTCCCTGGATCTTCTCGGTGAAGACCGGTGCATAAAAGACGAAGGCGTCCTGTTCCTCGGACATGGAGAGTGCCGAAGTTGCCGGGGTGGTGCTCGGATGGCTGGTAAGCGGCTGACCGTCATGAATCAGCGCTGTCATCCGGTTGTCGTAGAAGGTAACGGATGCCACCTCGGTATTGGATTTGAGGAAGGTTGCCGTACTCTTCAGCAGTTCCGGATTGCCGGAAAGGATCGGCAGTTCACCGGTCTTGGTCGCCAGCGTGGTGATCGCCTCGGCGCGTTTGATGATCTCGCTGCGGATAACTCCTTTGCCGACCCGGATCGATTCCCAGGTGTGGACGAACGACATTAGTAGCAAGAGCGGGATCATGAAGAGCAACGCCTTGATGCGGAAGGTCATTTTCGGCATCAGGCGGGTCATGGATAGGCCTTTCTGGCCATGCGCCCAACCTCATCCGGGATGCTGATGTGCATTTTGCGGGCGGTATCCATGTTCAGATACAGTTCGAACTTGCGGGGGGGCAAGGCCGATTGCTGCCCGACACTCCCGCTCTTCAGGGCCTTGGTAGCATATTCGCCGATCACCCGGCCGACACTGACCATATCTACAACCAACGCCAGCAGTGCTCCCTCCTTGACGTGCCGTTCTGAAATTCCCAACAGCGGGATGCGTCGTCGGAAGGAGAGCAGGTAGGCCTCCTCCATGGCGGTCGAGGTCATGACCATGTTATCCGGCAGGAGCAGCAGGGCGTCGGTGTTATCCAGCTGCTTGACCGTACTGACGAATTCAACCGTGTTCTTGACGGAATGGATACTGATCGCGTCGGAAACATCGTTTGCCAGGATATTCAGGTAGTCGCGGCTGGCTACCACCGCCACCCGCTTCAGGGCCGGCAGATGTCTTCTCACCAGTTCGGCGTACTCTCCGGCCGGGGTAGCCATGTAGAAACCGATGGTGTTGGGGCGGGTTAAGGCAGGCGGAGTCACCACCATGCCATAGATGACCGGAATGGAGGGGGGCAGGCTCAGCGCCTCACTCAGCGCTTCGCGACCCAAGGCGATCACCACCCGTGCATCCTCCCGTTGCAGTACGGTAGCCAGGCTCCCGCGAACCTCGGCCGGAGAGTAGGTCCTGGTCGAGGCGTGCAAAGTCTTGCGCATCCCCTGGGTTAGTTCCATGACCGGCTTGAGCTGGGCATCGGCGATGATCAGCACATCCGTTGCGCGGCAGGGTACGCCGGTCAGCAGGATGCACAGCAGGGCATAAAGGATGATATGTGGCACTGGTCGCCTTCTCATGAGATTCAAAAGTTCGGCAACTATAGGGACAAATATACAAAATATCAATCAAAACAACATCATGAAATAAACGGGCGGAAGTGATAAGGAATGGTGGAATACCCACATCTCGGTAATACGAATCGGGAATTCCGGAAACCAAAAACAACCGCGGCTGATAAACACCGCAGGCAGGGTCAAAATTCCATAGGCCCGACCGTTGTTTTTAGCACGGATAACTTAGAATTGTAGAATCATATCGAAATGTTAAGCCTTCTATGTCGGATTTATAAAATAGTTTTATTCTCTTGACAATTTTCATGAGTGTGTTACAAACGCCCAGCTTTAAGAGAAATTTGCCATATTATTGCGGGAATATTCGACTTGTATAACCGACGGGGAGACGGCGGCGTCCCCCGCGGAAAAAACCACACGGAAAGAACGAGGGAGAAACAATGAAAAAGAGCACTCTGGTAGTACTGGAAAAAGGCAACGATTGTGCGTTCGAAGGTCCACTCGGCGCTTGCTGCCTAGCTGCTTTCAATATGCTGGCATAATCGATTCCGTTTACAGAAGCACCGGAAGGGGGGGGAGCGATCCCCCCTTTTTTGCATCTGAGGATCAAACGTAAAAATACAATCCCCCTCAAGCCCGCCTTTCGTAAAGGTGGAGGCTTAACATCCCTCCCGGAGGCCCACTTTGCAATTATCCACCTACCTGAAGATTTACCCCTGTCCGGACCAGCCCGGCGTGAACCTGGTCTACTCCACGCTCCGCTCTTCCGTCGTACTTCTGCCGGACGACCTGCTGGAGGCGGCCAGAAGCAACACCCTTCCCGATGAAGAGCGTGCGACCCTGTCACAACTGGGCATCCTGACTCCGGACCGGGATGCCGAGTGTGAGTGGATGCGGACGATCTTCGACATCCCCCGGCGTGATACCCCCTTCAGCGCCATCGTGGTGCTCAACCTGGACTGCAACCTGGCCTGTCCCTACTGCTACGAGGAGTCCTTCCGCGACAGGCGGTACATGGGCGCCGCGACCGCTACGCTTTTGGTGGAGACCATTCGCCGCGAACGGATTGCCAAGGGGCAGTCGGTCCGTCTGACCTTCTACGGCGGCGAACCGCTGCTCTCCCTCGATCTGATCAGGGCTGTTTCCGAGCCGTTACGTGAGGCCGCCCGGGAGCGGGGTGTTTCCTACAGTTTTTCGCTGGTTACCAACGGTACGCTGCTTAACCGCGCCTGCGCCGAAGAACTGGTTGCGTTGGGGCTGATCGGGGCCAAGATCACCCTGGATGGTCCGGCCGAACTGCACAACCGGAGCCGCCCCTATGTCTCGGGGAACGGCAGCTATGAGGCGATCATGCGCAACGTTCTCGATATCTTCGACATCGTTTCGCTGCAATTGGGCGGGAACTACACCCGCGAAAATTACCGCGACTTTCCGCGCATGCTGGACGGCCTGCTGACCCGCGGTATCGACCCGGCCCGGGTCGGCACGGTGGCTTTTGCTCCGGTGATCCCCAAGTCGGGGGAGCGGATCGTGACCGATTTCAACGCCGGCTGTTCCTGCTCCTATGAGCCTTGGTTGATGGAGGCGGGGGTCTGGTTGCGCGAAGAGACCCTCAAGCGGGGCTTCCTGGCTCCCAAGCCGAAGCTGTCGGCCTGCATGGTCGAACTGGAGAATGACCTGGTGATCGCCTGCGATGGTTCGTACTATAAATGCCCGGCCTTCTTGTCCTGCCCGGAGCTGAGTATGGGTTCGCTGGCCGAGGGGCTCCGGGATTATCACGGCTCTCACAACATGGATCTCTGGAAAACGGATGAGTGTCTGGCTTGCGCCTACCTGCCGCTCTGCTTCGGCGGTTGCCGCCAGCTGACGCTTTTGCGCACCGGTGAAATGGACGAGGTTGATTGCCGTCGGGAATATTACGATACGGTGCTGGAGCGGGTGGTCAGGCAGGATCTTGAATATCAGCGGACAAAACAGGAAGCATGAATAAGAACAGCTCATAAGCAATAAAAAAGACCTCCGGACTACCATCCTCCGGAGGTCTTTTTTCTGTAGTCGTCCGTTTCTCAGAACTTGAACCGAAGTCCTCCTTCCACCCAGCGTCCCGGGTTGGGGTAAAAGGATAAGGTGTAGTAGTTGCCGCCAAAGATGTTATGCACGGTCAGAAATGACTCCAGGGTGGTTTTGCCGCTGGTCTGAAACTTTTTGGTGGCGGTCAGGTCCCAGATAAAGGTGTCGTAGGCCGGGTTGGGATAGGCCGGCATGGTGGGGGCTAGATCCCACCAGATATATCTGCCGGTTAGCTGGGCGCTGAACGAACTGCGGTCGTCATACTTGACTCCCACCAGCCAGGAGTAGGTGTCATAGTACGGGTTCGTGTAGCCATTCTGTACAAAATCTCCCTTGACGTGGGCATAGGCGTGCCCCAGCTTGAGCGAGAGGTTGTAGAGCGGGACGCTCTCGGCCTCCAGCTCGTACCCCTGGCGAGTGATGTCGTCCTGGTTGACGGCTGTTGAGGGCGTCAAATTAACTATCGTGATAGCCTTGCTGGTCTCATGGCGGAAGAGGGTTCCCTTCAGGTTGACCAGGTCGGCCAGGCCCGATTCGAGTCCGACCTGGTACGACCAGCCGTACTCGGCCTTGAGATTCTTGCTGGCGGTGAAGTATGGTCCTCCCCCCGCCAGATACGAGAGGGGTGGTGAGGAGAAGCCGCGGGCGGCCGAGGCGCGCGCCACGGTATGCTCGCCCAACTCCCAGGTGGCGCCCAGGCTGGGGCTGACAAAGCTGCCGAAGAAACTGTCGTGGTCGAGGCGGATGCCGGGGGTGACGGCCAGCGGGCCGAACTCGACCGTGTCGTTGGCAAAGATCCCCCATTTGTCAACCGACGAGTTGATCGTAACGGCGTCCGGGTATCCTGCGCTTTGGAAGCGCGGCCCGGCATTGGTGGTCTGGTTCAGGGTACCGTGACTCCCCTCAGCCCCGACGGTGAGGGTTTGAATGCCGCTGCTCCAGGTGGCGCGCAGGTTGCCGCCGATCGTCTGTTCATCGTATACATTCTGGATTTTCAGCTGACCGGGGGAAGGGGTAAATGCAGGCAGGAAATATATGGGCTGATCGAATTTAGACATATACAGGTGCACTCCGCCGCGTACAGTCAGTTCGGGGGTGGCGCGGTATTCGATGGCGCCGTTCAGAAACTTGCTTTGCAGCATTGACTTTCCGTTGACAAAAAAAGCAGGAACCTCACCTTCATTCATTTCCGGGTTGCTGAAACCGCCGCTGAGAGTGATATCCAGATCGCGGCTGGGGGTCAGGAAAAGTTTGCCGAAGAGGCTGTTGCGGCGGTAGTCGCGATTGTTGCGCAGGCCGTCCGAGGCCTGTTGGCCGCCGTAGAAGTAGTAGCCGAGCGGACCGTTCTTGCCGGCCAGTTCGGCCGCAAGATCACGGGAGTTGCCCTCTCCCCAGGAACCGCTCAGCATGCCGTTGGGCAGCGGTTTGTCGCCGGTGCCGCGGGTGATGATGTTGACCACCCCACCCAGCGCCGAGCCCCAGGCCGAAGAGGCGGCCCCTTTGATGATCTCGATCCGTTCGACGACCCTGACCGGGATGAAGCTGGTCTCTGCCTGGCCGCCGGATAGAAAATTGATCGGCATGCCGTCCAGCAGCACGGTCACATGGCGGTTCTCAGATCCCTGGATATGTAGCTGCGTGCCTGAGACAAAATCATTGGTGGTAAAGTCCACAAAGAGACCCGGCACCCGGGCCAGCACCTCGGCTACACTGTTGGCGTTCATGACCTCGATCTCTCTGGCGGTGATGACGGTCATGTTTTCGGCCACCTGGGTGAGCGGCTTCTCGCTGCGGGTGGCGGTCTGCACGTACAGTTCCTTCTCCTCCCAGAACATGAGCAGGTCGTCCTGCGAGGGCGCAGCCATGGCCACCTTGATCTGCTCGGCGGCTTCGCTGCCGGGCGCACAGAGCAGTGCCGTCCCCAACAGGGACGACGCCAGCAGCCGTGTGATCCACCTGTTGCCTTGTTGTCTCATCGTCAACCTCCGTGGCTGGTAACAAAAAATCATGCATGCATAGTACTGTATTGTGTTTTGTTGTCAACAGGGCCGGGCACTTTTTTTAATTAAAAGTTGGAGGAGGGGAGGCGCTCGTCCGATATTAATATACTTCTAATATTTATTTTGTATGCTAAATCAGCAAGATAGCAGTGTATAACCTTCGGGCGCTAATGGGTCGGCCCAGGCTGGGGCCGAGTTCAACGATATGCTGGGGACTACAGGGCCTGGTGCGGCAGTTCAAGGCGTGACTCTTCCGAAAGGTTGCTGAAAACAGCAGTATGTAGAAATAGTTTGTCTGAAAAGTATTCGTTTTCTTGACAGCATCAATATCGCCCGTCACAATCGAGTACGCGTCGCAAACGTGACTCCACTACTATCCACAGGATCCATAATGAATGAACAAAACAACCTTGATGTCCGGCAAAAACTGCATGCCCGCGCCACCTATCTGGCGTTGTTCACGATCATCTACAATATTGTCGAGGGGCTGGTTTCGGTCTGGGCCGGCGCCGCCGATGAAACCCTGGCGCTGTTCGGTTTCGGGGTGGACTCCTTTATCGAGGTGATTTCGGCGATCGGTGTCTGGCATATGCTGCGCAGAATCAGCGCCAACGGCGGCGAGACCCGCGATGAATTCGAAATGAGGGCGCTGCGGATCACCGGCTGGGCCTTTTACCTGCTGACGGCCGGTCTTGCGCTGACGGCGGTCGTCAGTCTTTACCAGCATCACAAGCCGGAAACCACCCTGTGGGGCATAGTTATCTCGCTGGCTTCCATTTCGTTCATGTGGTACCTGATCCGCCAGAAAACCAGGGTCGGCGCCGCGCTCGGCTCACAGGCCATCCTGGCCGACGCGGCCTGCTCCAGAGCCTGCGTATATCTGTCGCTGGTGCTGATGATCTCCAGCATCGGCTACGAGCTGACCGGCATCGGCAGCCTGGATGCGATCGGCGCCCTGTTGATCGCCTGGCTGGCCTTCCGGGAGGGGCGCGAGTCGTTTGACAAGGCGCGTGGGCTGAATTGCTCGTGCAGCTGCAGTTGCAGCAATATCTGATTCCAATTCCATATCAAAGCCCTATCTTCGTTGGCTCGTCGTTCGACTGCTCAACGTACTGAAATGTACGCCTCGCAGTCTCACTCATCGCCGCCTTGATACCATCTTTGATCTGGAATCGGAATGACTATGATGCTGCGCCGAAGCGCCTCTCTGCTTTCACTTGATGACAGATCCGCCTTCACTCCGATCATTCACTTGTCATGCAAGATGCCGAAGACGAACTCTACCGGAGTTGTGGGATCCCGGTAAAAGCCGCTTTGCACAACGCCGGAACGGCTGGAAAGTGCTTGTTGTGACGATATACATTTGCTATATTGCCCAATCGAAATTTTTACGTGAAAAAGGGGAAGCAGTGCGATGAAATTTACAAAGATGCAGGGTGCCGGAAACGACTATGTCTATGTTAACTGTTTTGAGGAGACGGTCACCGACCCCCGACAGACCGCCATACAGGTTTCAAACCGCAACTTCGGCATCGGTTCGGACGGGCTGATCCTGATCATGCCGTCGGAAGTGGCCGATGTGCGGATGAGGATGTTCAACTCCGACGGTTCCGAGTCCGAGATGTGCGGCAACGGTATCCGCTGCGTTGCCAAGTACGCCTTTGATCACGGCATTGTTTCAAAGACCGAAATTACCGCCGAGACCGGCGCCGGCATCCTGACCCTGCAGCTCTTCGCCGGCGCGGACGGCAAGATCGAAAAGGTACGGGTCAACATGGGGCCGCCACGTTTGACGCGGGGTGAAATACCGATGACCGGCGACCCGTCCGCCCAGGTCGTTTCCCAACCGCTGACCGTTCTTGACCGCACCTTTCAGATTACCTGCGCCTCGATGGGCAATCCGCATTGCGTCATCTTTGTGGATGATGTGGACAATTTCCCGGTTGCCACCTACGGCCCGCTGATCGAAAATAACGGGCTGTTCCCGCGTCGCACCAATGTCGAGTTCATCCAGATTATTTCCCGCACCGAAATCCGTCAGCGGACTTGGGAGCGCGGCGCCGGTGAGACCCTGGCCTGCGGCACCGGTTCCAGCGCCGTTACCGCCGCCTGCGTACTGAACGGCCTGACCGAGAAAAAGATTCTTAATCACCTGTCCGGTGGGGATCTTGAGATGGAGTGGGCCGATGACGGTAACATCTATATGACCGGTCCGGCGGTCGAGGTGTTTTCCGGCGAGATCAAGCTGTAACTCCAACAATAGAAATAATTATGGATTTTGAATTTTAAATTTTGGATTAAAATTCAGAATTCAAAATTCACAATTGAATTGCAGGTCCCATGTCACGTGCACTGAACGTCATAAACTGTTTTCTGGGTATCACCATCATCGCCTTGGCGGCTGGCATCACCTCCGATCGCCTTTCGTCACGCCTTGGCAATTCCCTGTTCGGCAAACCGGAAAATAAGGCCGGCATGCCGGCTACCGTATCGCCTCGTAGCGAAGATTTGTCATATTACGCACCGATTTTGACCAGTGCACTGTTCGGCAAAATGGCTCAGGGGCAGCTGACGCCGATAACAAATGCTTCCACATCGGTACAGGCCGCTCCGGCCACGGCCCCGGCCGATCTGATGTTGTTGGGGACGGTTGTCGGCTCCTTCCGGGAAACTTTTGCGCTGGTTCGGCATATGACAAAGCAGGAAGAGCGGGTCTTCCGCCTGGGGGATATGGTTTTCGATTCCGGACGGCTGGTAAATGTGGGCAGGGAAAAAGCTTACATCGTTATCAATAACAAAAAAGTCGAGCTGTTGACACCGATGGCCCCGCCGCCCGCCGTTTCCGCCCAGCCTCAGACAGCCGTGGCGCCCGGCATAACCGCTGTCGCACATCAGGGCGCGGGCAGTTACATAATTGACCAGCGGGCTCTCAACGCCGCCCTGGACAACCCGGCCCAGGCCATGACCGATGCCAGGCTGCTTCCCAGCCAGAAAGACGGCAAGGTCGAAGGATTCCGCGCTACAGAGGTCAAGCCGAACGGTGTGTTCTCAATGATCGGCATCAAAAACGGCGATGTATTGCTGCGCCTGAATGATTTCCCGATGGATTCTCCCGACAAGGCGCTTCAGTCGTTTATCGCCCTGAAGGGGCAAAGCCGGCTCAAGCTTGATGTGGTCAGGGACGGGCAACCGATGACTTTCAATTACGATATACGCTGATTTGGAGGCTGTTTTGATACGATATCTTGCACGTACCCTCTGTACCCTGTTGTTGGCAGGAGCTCTATGCACTTCCCCGGCTCTGGCGGCCGGTAAGGGTGTGGTTCTGAATTTCAACGAGGTGGATATCTCCACCATGGTGAAATTCATCAGCGACCTGACCGGCAAGAACTTCATACTCGATGATCGGGTCAAGGGCAAGATTTCGGTGTACTCGCCCTCCAAGCTCTCGACCGATGAAGCCTACAATGTTTTTGTCTCGGTGCTGGAGTTGAAGGGTTTTACTGTTGTACAGAGCGGAAAGGTGACCAAGATCGTGCCTTCCGCCGCTGCCAGGCAATCCGGCTTTACCCTGTTCCCCGAGGGGGCGGCCCTGCCGGTTAATGAAAGTTACGTTGCCCAGGTTTCAAAACTGGAGAACATCTCGGCCCAGGAGGCGCTGGCCTTTTTGCAGCCGATGATTTCCAAGGATGGCCACATCTCGGTGTTTGGCCCCGGCAACCTGATTCTGATGGTGGATTCAGCCCTCAACATCCGCAAGCTGCATGGCATCCTGCAAACCATCGACACCGAGCGTACCCGGGAAGGACTTGAGATCATCTATCTGAAAAACGCCTCTGCCGAGAACGCCGCCACAACCATTCGCCAATGGCTGACCGGTTCCGACAGCAAGCCTGCCGGTGCCGGACAGCCGGCCGTGGCCGGTGGAAGCGGTGGCGGCGGAACGGGTAGCGTTCTGGCCGATCAGCGCCTGAACGCACTGCTGGTTTTCGGCAATGATAACACCAAGAAAGCGGTCCGCGAGCTGGTGGCCAAGCTGGATGTGGCACCTCCCGAGGCCAGCAGCAAGGTCAATGTCTACTACCTGGAAAACACAGACGCCACCGAGATGGCCAAGGTGCTGGACGGCGTGGTCAAGGGCATTACCGCACAGGCAACAGCTCCCGGTCAGCCTGGCGCCGCTGCTCCCCAGGCATCACCCTTTGACAGCGGCAAGGTCACCATTACCCCGGACAAGGCCTCCAATTCGCTGGTGATCATGGCTTCTCCCAATGACTACAGCAACCTGATCCAGGTCATTAAAAAGCTGGACCGTCGCAGCAAACAGGTCTTTGTGCAGGTGCTGATCGCCGAGGTTTCGCTGGATAAATCCAGGGAACTGGGTCTGCAGGGGAGTGTTATTGGTGGCGGGGTTCTTAACAAGTATCTGACGGTGGCCGGACTGTACGACCCACTTGGAACCCTGGGTACAGTTGGCAATGCTATCAATAGCCTGGGGGGCAGTACCCTTTCTGGTATTGATCCGCGACCGGCCAATGTGGCTGCGGTACTCAAAGCACTGGACAAGAACGGTCTGCTGAATATTCTCTCGACTCCCAACATCTTGACATCAGACAATAAAGAGGCCGAAATCAACGTTGGCGAGAATGTTCCTTTTCAGGGTGCGGCCACCCAGAGTACATTTGGCACAACCCAGTCAGTCGAGCGCAAGGATATCGGCATCAACCTGAAGATCAAACCTCAGATCAGCGAAGGCGATTATATCCGCATGGATATCAACCAGGAAATCTCGGCGGTGAAGAATGACAAAGGTCAGGCTGTCGACCTGGTTACCACCAAGCGTTCGGCCAAGACCAGCATCGTTGTCAAGGACAAGGAAACGGTCGTGATCGGCGGGCTGATCCAGGATTCCGAGGAGGAAAACATCCAGAAAGTGCCCTTCCTGGGAGACATTCCCGGTTTGGGGTGGCTGTTCAAGACCAAGTCCAAGATCCGCAAGAAGACCAACCTGATGATCCTGCTGACCCCGCATATCATCAAGGATGCTGCTGATCTGGCTACGGTTTCCGATGGTCAGCGGACTAAATTCGGCGATGCCGCCAAAAATCGCGATACGGTCGATGTCCAGAAAGTGATCACCGGTAAATGAGTGCCGTGACGATCCAGGAGGAGCTGGAGCTGATTGCCGGTAAACTTGGCATCACCTGTCAGGGCGAGATACGTCTTGATGAGGTCGATTCCGCTCTGCTGAGCCGCGTCCCGCTGACTTTTGCCCGCTCCAATTTGATCCTGCCGCTGCGCGAAACGGATGGAACCGTCAGGGTTGCTATCTCCGGGGCCAGCGGCCTGCTGCTGCTGGATGAACTGCGCATGCTGTTCGGCAAGCCGATGGAGGCGGTGCTGGTGCCGGTTCCCGCACTGGCTGACGCCATCAATCATGTCTATGCCGGTGTCTCCGGCACGGCCCGTGAGGTGCTGCAGGAGCTGGAGGGGGAGGATCTTTCCACCATCGCCACCGAGCTGGGTCAGCCGCAAGATCTGCTGGATCTGACCGATGAGGCGCCGGTCATCCGGCTGCTGAATTCGATCCTGTCCGAGGCGGTCAAGGAGCGGGTCAGCGATGTCCATATCGAGCCTTACGAACGTGATCTGCTGGTGCGTTTCCGCATTGACGGCATCCTCTACGAAAAGCTGTCCCCTCCCAAGATCATTCAGGACGCCCTGGTTTCCCGGGTCAAAATCATGGCCGGTCTCAACATCGCCGAAAAGCGTCTGCCGCAGGATGGCCGCATCCGTGTGATCGTGGCCGGCCGCGATGTGGATATCCGTGTCTCGATCATCCCGACTTTCTACGGCGAGCGGGCGGTACTGCGTCTTCTGGACAAGAAGAAAGGCATTCTGTCGCTGACCGATATCGGCTTGGGAGAGGTCGGCGTGCGTACCCTGGAGCGGATGCTGACTCGCACCAGCGGCATCATCTTGGTAACCGGCCCGACCGGCAGCGGTAAATCCACAACGCTGTACGCCGCCCTGAACCGGGTCAACTCCAGCGAAAAGAATATCATCACGATTGAAGATCCGATCGAATACCAGATCAGGGGTATCGGCCAGATCCAGGTCAATCCCAAGATCGATCTGACCTTCGCCAGTGGGTTGCGTTCGATCCTGCGCCAGGACCCGGATATCATCATGGTTGGTGAAATCCGTGATGCGGAGACCGCCGAAATTGCGATCCAGGCCAGTTTAACCGGACACCTGGTGCTTTCCACGCTGCACACCAACGATGCCGCCACCGCCGTGACCCGATTGGTGGACATGGGCATCGAACCGTTCATGATCGCGTCGTCACTGTCGGCCGTTGTAGCCCAGCGACTGGTGCGGGTGATCTGCCCTCACTGCCGCGAAGAGTACCGTCCGGCCGAGGTTTATGAGGGAGTGACGCTGCCCGGGAAGCTGTACCGCGGACGAGGCTGCGACAGATGTTTCGGGCTGGGAACCCTGGGGCGGACCGCTATCTATGAAATACTGCCGATCGATCAGGAGCTCTGCTCGATGATCATCCGCCGCTGCCACTCCGGCGAAATCAAGGAATATGCCGTCGCACGCGGTATGAAGACCCTGCGGGATGACGGGCTGGCCCGGGCGGCTGCCGGGATCACCACCATCGAAGAGGTGCTGCGCGTAACCCAGGACGATTATGCCGACGTTCCGTTATAAGGCATACAATGCCGCCGGATCTTCGGTTTCCGGCAGCATCGAGTCCGATTCCGAACGTCAGGCCATGCAGCAGTTGAAGAGCAAGGGGCTGCTGGCACGCGAAGTGGTTGAAGAAGGTGCTGCTCAAGGCCCGCAAAAGAGTTTTTCGTTCCGGCGAGGTGTTTCCTCGGCAGACCTTTCTCTTCTCACCCGCCGTCTAGCAACGTTGGTGGCGTCTTCAATCCCTCTATTTGAAGCGATCGGTTCGCTCTGCGAGCAGGAGGAGAATGGCCCGCTCCGCCAGGCCCTGACGCGGGTAAGGGAGCGCATTGCCGAAGGGGCCTCCCTCTCCCGGGCACTGGCGGCGGAGCCTGCCATCTTTGGCGAAAGCTATGTCAGCATGGTGGCGGCCGGCGAGGCCGGAGGAGCCCTGGATGCCGTGCTGGAGCGGTTGGCGGATTTTCTGGAAGAACAGGAGCAGGTGCGCAGCAAGGTCACTTCTGCCCTGGCTTATCCGATCCTGATGATACTGGTGGGCGGGGGGGTAATGATCTTCCTGCTGACGGTTGTAATCCCCAAGATCGTGGTTATCTTCGAAGACAGCAAGGCAGCCCTGCCGCTGATCACGATCGTGCTGATCAAGGTCAGTCATTTTCTGCGCGGTTGGTGGTGGATACCGGCCGGCCTGACCATCGCCTCGATTCCCCTTTACCGCAAAGCCATGCTGCGTGACCATCTGCGGCTGAAACGCGATGCCCTGCTGCTGAAACTTCCGGTCGCCGGCGGCATGCTGCAGCGCCTGATCCTGTCGCGTTTTGCCCGTGTTCTGGGACTGCTGCTCTCCAGCGGTGTACCGATCATGCGGGCGCTGGAGATCACCGGCGAGGTGCTGGTCAACCGGGTCTACCGTTCCTTTCTTCGCCAGGTGATGGAGGAGGTGGCCCAGGGGGGCAGCCTGTCCGGAAGCCTGAAGAAGAGTCCGCTTTTCCCGCCGCTGCTGGTGCATCTGGCCGGTGTCGGAGAAAAGGGGGGTAATCTGGAGGAGATGCTGGTCAAGGCCGGCATCGCCTATGAGCGCGAATTCGGCACCCGCCTGCAGCGCTTGATGGAGTTGATGGAGCCGCTGCTGGTGCTGGCAATGGGATTGGCGGTCGGAATTGTCGTGCTGGCGGTGCTGCTGCCCATATTCGAGATGAACCAGCTGATAAAATAGCAGAATTCTTCTTTTAATCGTTCTTTCATTCTTTTTTTTCACCCCTTTTAGTCGATAGCGTTTGCCGCTGTTTTGTGGTATACGGTTTATAGTCGCGCCGGTATCCCTCCCACAGATTCACTGAAGGTGGAAATGACGGCATTCTCTCTGGACATAGTGCTGTTCGCAGCCAAGCTGGGGATGGTATTTTTCGTTATCCTGACCCTGGCCGCCTATCTGGTGTTTGCCGAGCGAAAGATTC
>CAYWJJ010000090.1:0-16603 GCA_964458105.1 uncultured Geobacter sp. | reverse complement strand
TTTGAGCGGTTCACGATTTTGAAAGCCCCCACCTCTGGTGGGGGATGTTTACTTTTTGGCTCAACAAACAGCACCTCCCAACCTCCTTAAAGACCTTTGCATTGCAGCTCTTCTCCGCCTTGAAATAGGTAACAAAGATTTAGAAGCAGCCCGGACCGTTTGGAGTCAAATTGGCTTACCGGGGCCTCATGCCAATGAGACATATTTTACTTTTATGGCTGAACTTGATGAGCTTGAAGAGGTGATGCGTGTACGAAGCCAACTATTAACTACTACTGAATTACGGGGAGTGGGTGAGGGGGCCATCCGACTCAACAATCTCCAGATGGCAGAAAATGTCGTAAAACTTTTGCTGTCACAAGATTGCGGACCATTAACTCGCAGTTTACAAGTGGTTGTGAAAGCCGGGCTCATTCAACAACGCTTTGATAATCGGCATTTTTGGTCTGTGACGGCTACTGTTTACGATGAGCTAATGCAGCTAGCTGAGGATACTGCAGAATTATTGGCATTTGAGCCTTTGCCTGACACTAGACTCCCATTACTTGCTGCCAGCCTCCTGTTGTATTTACATTTTGTATCAAAAAATCTAGTAACTGAATGCTGGAAAAAAATTGGTCTGATAGAAAGAGTACATAAAAACTGCGCGGCGATCCTCAGATTTCGACATGACGATGACTCGACGGGACTAAGCGAATTAAGCAAAAAATTATTTAGGGCAGAGAAGGATGAAACTTTCCGTCAAAATTGCCTTGACAACATATTTTCACAACCATCTGTAACTTCCGAAAACTGTGCGTTTTTGGCTCGTTATGCAAATCCAGATTCATTGAATTCTTGGTTGATTAACGGGGGCACTGTCAACGAAGAAGAAGGCGAACTCAGTAGAGAGCTTTTTACTATTTATCTCCAGTGTTGTTCTAAAAATACTAATAAAAAACATCACGATGTCCGTGGACTCAAATCGGACTGCCAAACTATTTTATCAAGACATAACGATGAATTATTAAATTTGAACCCAGAGTTTATACTTGAATTTGCAAGTGAACTCATTGCCATTCAACTTCCCAACGAGGCTTGCAATTTTCTTAAGCCACTCCTGCCAACAGGTGATTATTGGGTCTCACCTCTATTAAGATGTTACCTGAATGCGCTGTTAGCATCCGAAAAGTACTCTACCCTTGAAGAAGTATTACATGAAATACCTAAGCGATTTTGGAACAGAGCAATCTGGCAAATTAAAGCGAGGCTTGAGTTATTGGCTGGTAACTATAACGATGCGAAGAATGCATTGGAGTCAGGAAAGGCTTTTGGAGCCACATCCCAAATAATCGTTGGGTTAATCGATGTTTTGAAGAAAATGGGAAAAGATTCAGAGATTCCTGAAGTATTAATCGATTTTTCAGAAAAAATATTATCACAGGAGGATGGTTACTCCCTGCGGATAATTGTGGAAATGTTTCTTAATGGTCTACACGACACTGCAGAACGGATTTTACTTGGCTGGTTTGTCGCTGATCCTCAAGCAAGTGCCAAAACCGTAACTGATGTATTTAATGCTCTTATTCTACGCGATGAGCATTTAGATTTTAGCGGTTCAGCTGTAAACACCAAGATGGTTGGCGTTAAATACTACGATGGCAAAACATCATTGACCAAACTGATAGTACCGCCTGGGAAAGAACGCGGGCAGCATTTGCTTAGTTCTACGTCACCACTTGGGAAGCATTTCCTCGAAATAGCCCCAGGAGTGAGCTTCAAGGAAGGAGTAATAACTTATAAACTGGAAGAGCGTTTGCCTGCTCTTGTGGCCGCATATCATATTTCCTTGTATATTCGAGACAGCATGAATCAGGGCGATGATCCTTTTCATATGTTTAATGTACCTGAAGATCCTCATGAATTTATTAACCAGCTTTGTGAGATAATGGCTTCAGACAAAGAGCATCAAAGTCAGGTGCTTGAGCAAAAACTACTACCAATAATGTTCAAGGGGCATCACCTTAAACCTACTGACCCGTTTTCTGCAGCACTTGGCATGTTGTCAGAATGCAATGCCCCAAAAAATCCTCTGCCTAATTTTGATTCAGGAGATTTACCGGATATTGTGATACTTGATGTCTATGCACTAGCTTATATCGCTATCACCGGGCTTGCATCTGGTTTATTGACATTGGGAATTAGGTTGTGTGTGACTTCTGAAACTGAGAAGTGTATTAGGCAATGGCAGAATGAGCGGGAACGCGAAGATGGTGGTATGATGACGACATTGCCTGATGGAAAGCCATTACTGCTGACGACTGAAGACATTTTCCGCAGGACGGAACACATCGCAAAACAAATTCTGATGATATTTGAAAAGATTGATGTGCTTCATCCTCAGGTGGTTGATTTGAGTCCAGAGTTAATTGAATTACGAGATGGACTCGATATTTCAGTTTTCTCATCATTACGTTTGGCTATATCTTGCAATATCCCATGGCTGTGCATTGATCTATACATGGCTCAGGCAATCGATAGTATCGGTTGTCCAGTTGTAAAAAATTGCCTGTTTATGCTGACAAAAGCGAGCGGATTAACGCCGATTTGTGATAGAAAGCATGGTCTATTTCGGCATGTTATTGAACAACTTCCATTTCCAATAACCATGCGAGACATTTTCGAGTTGAGCCGTGATGACGACTCAAAATCGATAGAGGTATTGGCAAAACTTATTCGGCAATATCCTAACGCCTTTCAAAATACAGAGCATGCAGCAGAAGGTATGAGCTTGATGCTGGTGAGAATTATAAGCTCTGTATGGGGAAGATTTGATGGCTTGAAAACTGTAAATGACGTACGGTTCCCTTTGCATGTCAAAATGCTAGCAAACGCTTGTTTCTATGTCGTAAGTTACAAATATTCCGAAAAATCAGCGGAATATAGAATTGCTCTTTTAATCCACTTAATGGTGAAGAATATAGTCACCACAATGTCATTTCCATTTTTTTCACAACAACTAGTAAGCTTGATATGTGAGCTTGCGAGTGGCTTTTTGCAGGGTCATTTAATGAAAATCGATAGAGTTAATCAACAATTAACAGCATTGCAGAAAATTTCGACAGGGATTGAACAAGGAAATTTATCAGAAATAGAATGATTTTTATATTTCAGGAGGAGAAAGTATGTCTGACGAAAGAAGCGATATTAATACTATAACCAATTCAGGCAGTATTGGAGCAATTGCAGTTGGTCGTGGTGCAACAGCCATTCAGGCTGGTGGCAATGTTTCTGTGGCGACATCAGCACTTGAAGCACAATTTTTAGTATTGGAACAATTGATTGATCAGCATCAAGAGGCGGCTGAACTAAAGATATTGCTTAAAGACGCAATTGCGCTAGCAAAATCAGATAAACCTAGCGATAGCATACCAATATGGGACAAGATTGCGCTTTATGGTGGGGCGATTGGATCGTTAGCTGGAGGAATTACTGGAATTATTGGTCTTATGTGAGGGGTGCTTGGCGGGGGAGGAGTTCGGGGGACAGCATACTTAATTCAAATGGCGGCTGATTAGCCGCCATTGCTGTCTCTACAAGCCACCATGTTATCCGCTTCACCCGATTGGGCCGGGTCAGTGGGGTCAGGATTGACATTTGGATATTTGGGAAAGTTCCGGCTTTTTTGTACCACGTAACTCCATATAAGCGAAACATGTTGGTACAAAAAAGTTGTACCACATGACAATGTATTATGTTACAGTGTTGGTACAAAAGAGGTGCTAGCCATGCGCGGAAAAGAAAAAGACGCCAGCGTTTTCAGGATGCTGCAATCAGAGCGTGACCGTTGCGCCCTCGTCATCGAGAAGATAAACAGCGAACTTGACAAGCTGCCGAAAGGGTCTCTCGGGAAGAGAAAAGTGAAGAGCCACGGCAAGGAATACATATACCCCTGCCTGAGATATCGAGAAGGTGCAGTAGTAAAGTACGAACATCTTACTCCTGAAAAGGCAGAAGAACTGAAACCGGCGCTTGAGCGGCGCAAGAAGCTGCAGGCCGATCTGCGGGCCAACAAGAAGCGGATAGCAACCCTGAATGTCATCCTGTCTAACCATGATAAACGAGACGATCCGTGAATATTTCGTTTGATAAGAGCCCCTTCCTGCAACCGGTCACAGATCTCCTGCGTGAGATGGACAAAGCAGGATTTTTTTCCCATGGTCTGCTCATAGGGAGCTGGCCCATGCTGGTCTATAGCGAATACTTCACACTATCTTATGGTCTGGCGACAAATGACATCGACTTTGCTGTTGATAATGCGGTGAAGATTCCATCAACCGCTGGAGAGACTATCCCTCAGATTCTGAAACGGTTGGGCTATACCGCAGTTCTCGACTATTCTGGTATCGAGACGTTTCTGCAGGGAACTTTTGAAGTCGAATTCATTACCCATCGTCGCGGTGGTGCTGCTCAGTCGGCAGTGGTCATCCCGCCCTGGAAGGTTGCCGCACAGCCGTTGCCGTTCATTGATCTGCTCTTTATCAGACCGATAACGGTTGGCATTGAAGATTTCACTGTCCGCATTCCTTCACCGGAAACCCTCTTGCTGCACAAACTTATTATTGCCCAGCGCAGGACGGGCCGAGAAAGGGAATTCAAGAAAGAGAAGGACCTGCAACAGTGCTCAGTATTGGTAGAGGCTGTCAGGAGTGAAGAAATCCTGCAAATTACCAGTGAGTATCGCTTGTCAAAGGATGCGAGAACGTTGATGCGTGCATCATGCACCGCCATCGGTATCCCATTTCAATCACTGGGGTATTAAACGATTTTCTGAATGCCTGACACGTTACAACAATCATGTTTTTGATGAACTCTGAAATTCTAATCAAGCAAAAACGCCGTAAAGCCGATCAATACCGGCTTCACGGCGTTTTTGCTTACTGCTGCAGATAAAGTGAATCGAAATGTGTGATGATTTTCCAACTGCGGCCCTGCCTGCTAATGGGAAATCAGGATCGGGACGGTCATATAATTCATCAGGTGTTTGGCTACCGGGCTGAGCATGAAAACTCCGCGGCGCGTCTGGGCGTAGGCACCCATCACGAGCAGATCCATCTTCTGCTCACAGGCGTGGTTCAGCAGCAGGTCGCCAATGCTGATGCTGGAGTTGGAGAGGATCTGCTCATGGCCGGCATTCACCCCGTGCTTTGACAGATGCGAGCAGATCTTTACGGCGTTTTCTTCGTCACTGTTGTCCTGGCTTCCGGGCGAACTGATCGTTACCACACCGACGTGACGTGATTTTTTAAGGATAGGCAGGGCATCGTTGGCGGCCCGAGTCGACTCCCGTCCCGATTTCCAGGCGATCATCACCCGTTCACCGGTCGTGGCGAAGACGCCGGTATAGGGAACAACCAGCAAGGGGCGCCCCGCCCCCAATCCCAGCCGTTCGGGAAGATCCAGCGGAGTGCTGTGGTCCGGAAAACTATGGTCCGGCTGTCCGACAATCACCAGGTCGGTGTAATAGGCATGCAGGTTGATGATCTCCGTAACACTGACGCCGACAACCGACCAGTCATCATAGAGCCATTCAGCTGAAATACCGGCCTGCGACACCTTGGCGTTGAAGAGCTGCTCGGCCTTTTGCACGGCCTCGGTTGTCATCATGTCGTGCCGCGGGGCATAAAATGAATGGGAGTGTACGTAGAGCCCCTTCAGATGTGCGCCGTGGGTGCGGGCAAGATTGACTGCCAGGTCGATTCTGGCCGGACAACTGGGAGTGTTGTCAATGTGGAGCAGGATGTCTTTGAGCGCCATAAAATCTCCTCGCCCTGATAAACAGGATAAGTGCGTTATCGGAGCTGTTTTTTGCCGGAACGATGCAGAAAACCGCTTCTAATTTACTTAAAACAAAACCGGGACCGCACAATATCTGCTGTGCCGCCGGATAAAAGATTACTTTGGAGGCAACTGAAACCGTTCGATCATGCGATGGCGATAATCGACGATTTCCTTGCGGAGTATTGCCAGCTTCGACATCTTTTCGTCGAGCTTGTTGATATGAACATCGAGCATTTCTATCAGACGGGGGATGATTTTGGTGGTCTGCTTTGCCTCGGCATAGGCGGCATCCAGTTCCTGCATCTCCTTGATACTCAGCCCCATCTCTTTCAGCCTGAGAATGAACTTGAGCTTGCGTACCCCGCTGGCGGTATAGACCCTGCTCCCCCCCTCAAGGCGCCGGGGAGGATCCATGATGCCGACCTCTTCATAGTAGCGGAGTGTGCGGGTCGTCAGGCCGATAGTTCTGGCGAGTTCACCGATCGAAATGTATTCCTCGTTATTATCAGTGGACATGGTGTTACTCCGTATTTCGGCTATTAAACTCGAATAGTACTTTTACTAGAGCCAGCGCTTTCTGCGCCGGTAATGCTTTAACTCCCGGTAACTCTTCTTCTCGGGGCCGTCCGACAGCCCCAGGTAAAACTCTTTGACGTCCTCGTTCGACTTCAGCTGTTCGGTTGAGCCATTAAGCACAACCCTGCCACCTTCCATGATGTAGGCGTAATCGGAGATGCTGAAGGCTACGTTTGCATTCTGCTCCACCAGCAGGATCGTGGTTTTTTCCTCGGTGTTGATCTTCTTGATCAGTTGGAAGATTTCCTGCACCAATAGCGGTGCGATCCCCAGCGACGGTTCATCCAGCAGCATCAGTTTCGGGCGCGCCATGAGCGCACGGCCTATGGCAAGCATCTGCTGCTCGCCGCCGCTCAGATAGCCGGAGAGCTGGTTTCTCCGCTCGCGCAGACGGGGAAAATAGTCGTACACCAGATCCTTGTCCCGCTTGAATCCGGCCTTGTCGGTTCGGGTGTGTCCGCCGACGATGATATTCTCTTCAACGGTCAGGTCTTCGAATACCCGGCGCCCCTCCATGACCTGGAAGATGCCGCGCCGGACGATCTCTTCCGGGCTCTTGTTGTTGACCTTTTCGCCCATGAATTCGATAAATCCGTCGGTCACCTCGCCTTCCTCGGATTTCAGGAGTCCGGAAATGGCTTTTAGGGTGGTGCTCTTGCCGGCCCCGTTGGCGCCCAGCAGGGCGACAATCTTTTCCTCGGGAACCTCCATCGTCAATCCCTTCAGCACAAGGATGACCCGGTTGTAGATGACTTCGGCGTTGTTTATTCTCAGCATGTCGGTAACCTCAGATTTGGAGAGGATAGCCGCCGGGGAACACTCTGCTCCCCGGCGGCCGGTTTGCTACAGGCCAAGCCACTCTTTCCTGCGGGGTGTTTCCTGATCTTCAACCTTGGTCATTTTGCCGCCCTTGATCACGTAGATGGTGGTCCTGGTGGTGGGGCGATGGTCAGTGGGGGTATAGGTGACCGGAGGAGCCAGACCGCCGGTGTCGAAGTTCTTCAATGTCTCCAGGGCTTTTTTGACCCCTTCGCCGGTCAGCTGCTTGTTCTTGTCGGCGATTTTCAGTCCCTCGGCCCAGGTCAGGCCGTAGCTCCAGCCGCGAACGTAGACCGTGTCGAGAGCATCCTTGGAAGGGTGTTTCTTGTTCCAGTCCACCAGCAGTTTCATGCCGGGGACATTGGCACCATAGGGTACGTGAGTAGTCATGCCGTAAACGCCCTCGGCCGCATCTTTGGCCAGCAGCGGCAGTGCTTCGGTCATACCGTAATTGCCGAGGAAGAACTTGGTTTTGATACCAAGTTTCTTGGCATCCTTGAGCAGTACCGCACACCAAGACACCGTGGTCTGGACATAGGCGTAGTCAGGAGCTTTTTTCTGCATGTTCAGCAGGTTGGAGGTGACGTCCTGGAAGCTGGCCGGAATGATTTCCTCATGCACCAGCTCGATGCCCAGTTCCTTGGCATATTGCCGGCCCGCTTCGATCGGTGCCTTGCCGAATCCGTGGTTGGGATAGATGAAGGCGACCTTGGGTGCCCGTGATTTATCCTTCCACTCCTTTTTCACATGCTGCAGGAATCCGCGGATCTGATCCGAATAACTGGCGCCGACGAAGAAGTTGTAGGGGGTCTTGGCCGGATCGGTCAGGTGCCCGGAGTATGATGCGGAGAAATAGGGGATCTTGTCCTTGGCAATGGTGTCTTTCAGCGCCTCGGTGTCGCCCGTGCCCCAACCGTTGATCATGACCACCTTGTCCTGTTCGACGAACTTTTTGTAGGCGGCGTTGGCCTGGGGAATCTTGTAAGCGTAGTCCACATTCAGAAGCTCGATCTTCTTGCCGTTGACGCCTCCCTTCTCATTAACATAGGCGATGGCGTCCTGGACCCCCTCGGCGAAGGGTTTTCCCACATCGGCTGTTACCCCGGTCAGATCCCAGATCCCGCCAACCTTGATGGTCTCGGCACCCCAGGCCGGAGCCGACAGGAGCATAGTTACTGCAACCGCCAACAAACTCTTGCAATTTTTCATACAGTTCTCCTTTTTTTACTGGTTAGTGTAGCCCGCTCCAATGCATCACGACTTTCCGCAAACAGACTGGTGAAGCTTTTTATTATTACCCATTTGCACAGGTCAATGGGAAAACGGATATAATTTCCAGTAGTTTTTGATGGCATACCACCTGGCGGCCATTCCGGACGGTTCAAAAATCAGGAATATTATCACCAGCACACCGAACACCAACTCTTTCAGGGATGAGAAAACCGTGACCAGGTCGGGGTAGGATGCGGCCAGTGCAGTCGTTGCCAATCGCAGTATTTCGGGCAGCAGCGTAATGAAGATCGCACCGTAGATGGAGCCGAGAATGCTGCCCAGACCTCCGATAATGATCATTCCCAGATAGTCGATGGCGACCGTGATCGGAAATGTTTCCGGAGAGATGATCTTGGCCTGGTAGGCGGTCAACGCGCCGGCCACGCCCACAAAAAATGAACTGATGCCGAATGAGAGCAGTTTGTACTTGAGGAGATTGACCCCCATGACTTCGGCCGAGATGGACTGGTCGCGGATGGCGATGAAGGCCTTGCCCGGTTTTGTCCGGAACAGGTTTCGTGCGAAGAAGACAGTCGCGATGACAACGACATAGATCAGGTAGAAGATCCTCCTGTCGCTGTCCAGTACGAAACTCCCCACTGCAGGGGTAGGGATGGTCAGGCCGTTGACTCCGCCGGTGACCGATTCCCATTTGGTTATCAGAAACTCGACAATGAAGTGGGCGGCCAGGGTGGCCATGGCCAGATAGAGCCCCTTGATTCTGAGTGAAGGGATGCCGATAATCATCCCCAGTCCGGCGGTGATCAGTCCGGCCAGCGGAATGCAGAGGTAGAACGGCAGCCCGAAACGGATGCCCAGATAGCCGGCCGAGAAGGCGCCGATGGCCATGAAGGCGGCATTGCCCAGGGAAATCAGCCCGGTGAAGCCGGTCAGGATGTTGAGTCCGATTGCCCCGATGATGGCGATTCCGATCCGGTTGGAAACGTCCAGCACGTAGCTTGTTGAGTACAGTGGTACCGAGAAAATCAGTCCGATGAACAGAAAAACCATGATGCGGGTGGAGCGGGCATCAAAGATGGTCATGTCGGCCGCGTAGGTTGTCTTGAAATCACCGCATTGCATAGTTAGACCCTCTCAATTTTTTTCTTGCCGAACAGTCCATACGGTTTGAACATCAGGATCAGGATCAAAGCGATGTAGGGCGCGATTTCCTTGGCGCCGCCGCCGACGGCCGGATCGATGTAGCCGCCCGAGAGATTCTCCAGGATACCGATGATGATGCCCCCGACGATGGCGCCCAAGATGCTGTCCAGGCCCCCCAGGATAACGACCGGAAGCACCTTCAGCCCCATGAAGGCCAGTGACATGTCGACCCCGCCCCGGATCGTGCCGAGCAGGATGCCGCCCACCGCCGAGACGATGGCGGAAATGCTCCAGGCCAGGGCAAACATTTTCTTTACGCTGATACCCATGGAGAGCGCCACCTGCTGGCTGGATGCGGTGGCCCGCATGGCGACTCCCGATTTGGAATACTTGAAAAAGAGCGTCAGCAGGGCCACCAGGAAGGATACACACACCAGGGCGTACAGGTATCCCTGGGAAACCGGGATCGGCCCAATCTGCACGGGCGTGGACGGGAAGACCTCCGGAAAGGGAATCGTGCTGGTGCCGTAGGCCATCTGGATGACCGCCTTCAGAATGCTGCCCAGGCCGAGGGTAACCATGATGACCGAAATCAGGTGTGAGCCGATCAGCGGGCGCAGGACAACCCGCTCGATCAAGAGTCCGAGAATGGCGGAAAAGGCCAGGGTTATCAGAAACGACTGAAAAAACGGAATGTTGTGTTTAGTCATCAGATCAAGACATATATAGGCGCCGACCATCAGGAATTCACCCTGGGCCAGGTTGAGGGCGCTGGTTGCCTTGTAGATGATTACAAATCCTGTGGCGACCAATGAATAAATGCTACCGACCACCAGGCCGTTTATCAGCAATTGAAGCAGAAAAGTCATGTCCATGCGGCTTCCCCTTGTGGTCGGCTAAAGGTTTCTTATCTGTACCGTGGCCTGTATCCGGGCGCTTTTCCCGTCCTGCAGGTCGATGGTCGTGTCAACCGGCAGGCTGTCTTTCCCGGCGTAGATGGCTGCGATAATCTCCGCGTAGCGCTGCTCGACAATCTTCCTGCGTACCTTGCCGTTTCTGGTCAGCTCCTGCTCGTCTGCGTCCAGGTCCTTGTATAGCAGCGTGAACTTCTTGATGCGGGCAGCCTCGGGCAGTTCCCGATTCGTCTTGACCAGTTCCTTTTCGATGAAATCGTAGACCTCGTTTTTAGCGGACAGGTCACTGTAGGTGGTATATGAGATTTTGTTGTCACCAGCCCATTTTCCGATGATGCGGCCGTCGATGCAGACCAGCGCCGTCAGATAAGGCCGGTCTCTGCCGATGACAACGGCCTCCTTGATATACGGTGAGAATTTCAGTTTGCTTTCGGCAAACTGGGGTGCAAAGGATGAACCGTCCGCCAGTTTCAGCACGTCCTCAAGCCGGTCGATCACCACCAGGTGTCCGTTGCCGTCCAGGTAGCCCGCGTCTCCGGTGTTGAGCCAGCCGTCTTTAAGGGCGGCAGCGGTTGCCGCTTGATCCTTGTAATATCCCTTGAAAGTACCGTCGCTCTTCAGCAGTATCTCGCCAGCCGGGGAGATGGTTACCTCGGTAGCGGGCACGGGGAGGCCGACGGTGGTCCCCTGAACATCTCCGTCCCGGTGGATGCAGGATACCCCGGCGATCTCGGTCAGGCCGTAGACCTGCTTGAGGTTGACGCCGATGGTGTGAAAGAAGGTGAAAACATCGGGCCCCAGGGCGGAACCGCCGGTTAGCGCGGATCTGACCCTGCTGAGGCCGAGCCTGTCCCGCATCGCCCTGAACAGGCAGATGTGGGCGATGCCGTAGAGCAGCGATGAAAGGAGCGGTACCGGTTTTCCGGCCAGCCGCAGTTCCGCGACCCGCTGTCCCATCGGCATGAAGGTGTTGTACATGAAGCGCTTGAACGGGGTCGTCTCCATGATCCTGACCTGGACGGACGATGCGATCTCCTCCCAGACCCGCGGCGGTGAGAAAAGGACGTGCGGTCCGATTTCCCGCAGGTCTGACATGACCGTTTCGGGTTTTTCCGGGAAGTTGACGGCGAATCCGATCAGCAGGGCGCACGCCAATGAGTTCATCTGCTCTCCGAACCAGGCCAGTGGCAGAAAGGAGACGAATTCGTCGGTCTCGCGTTTAGGATCGACCTGGTCCAGATTCAGGGCCATGCTCAGTATGTTCCGGTAAGACAGCATGGCGCCCTGGGGATCTCCGGTGGTGCCGGAAGTGGTGCAGATGACGGCAATGTCATCACCTTTTCCCGAGGCAATGGCCTGTTCAAATCGGCCCGGATGCTGCGCATCGTCATCGCTGCCCATCCGGACAACCTGCTCGAAGGTGGTCAGGTAATCCTGCCGGTAATTCCTCATTCCGCGCGGGTCGCAGTAAATTACCCCGGCCAGTTCCGGCAGTTGATCCTTGATGTCGAGTATCTTGTCAACCTGCTCCTGGTCTTCGGCAACCACGTATTTCACATCGAAACGTTCAAACAGCAGCGCGAGTTCGGCGGGAGGAGTGTCCTGGTAAAGGCAGAGCGGCACGCCCCCTGCCGCCTGGATCCCGATCACCGCATACAGTGAGGCCGGCCGGTTGTTGCCGATGACGGCCACCGTGTCTCCATGGACCAGTCCCAGAGAGCCGAGCCCCAGGGAAAAGTGCTTGACGCGGTGGTAATACTGTTTCCAGGAGCTGGTTTGCCAGATGCCGAGGGCCTTCGCCCGTACGGCGGCCTTTTTGTCGCCGAATTTCTCGGCGTTGGCCTTGAGAAGCTTTATGAATGTGGTCTCATCGAGATTGATGTTCAACTGCAACCCTCCTCCGTATCACTCGTCTTCCTCGCCAAGATAGGCCTTGATGACGTGGGGATCCTTCTGCACCTCTTCCGGTGTGCCGCCGGCAATCTTCTTCCCGAAATCCAGAACACAGACCGAATTGGAAATGTCCATCACAACACCCATGTCATGTTCGATCATGATGACAGTGACCCCGCGCTCCACATTGGTGTCGATTATGAAACGGGACATGTCTTCTTTTTCACCCAGATTCATCCCCGCCATCGGTTCGTCCAGAAGCAGTATCCTGGGCTCCAGCGCCAGGGCTCTGGCAAGTTCCACCCTTTTCTGGAATCCGTAGGGAAGGGTGCCCACAATCTTCTTGCGGATACCCTGGATTGAGAGGAATTCGATGATCTCCTCGACAAATTCGCGGTGCTTGATCTCTTCCCGTTGAGCCGGGCCAAAGAAAAGTCCGCCCTGGAGCAGTCCGGCATGCTGATGCATGTGCCGGCCGATCATCAGGTTGTCGATTACGGTCATGCCTTTGAACAGGGCGATATTCTGGAATGAGCGGGCTATGCCCATTTTTGATCGCTGGTAGGGCGGCAGAGCGGAGATGTCGGCCTCTTCGTAGACGATCCTGCCCTTTTGCGGCTGGTAGACTCCGCTGATGCAGTTCAGCATCGAGGATTTGCCGGCGCCGTTGGGGCCGATAATGGCGAAAATCTCTCCCTGTTGAACCTCGAACGATACTCCGGAGAGGGCGCGCACGCCGCCGAAATTTAACTGGATGTCGCTGCAGGAAAGTTGGACCATCGCAAAATGGCTCCTTTAATTAACCGACTTGAGAAAGTAGAACCGGGTTATATCAATAAATTTGCTTGAAATTTTTTTTCATGTTGCTGGTATTTGTATCGGTCAGTGCCTCTTTCTGTTGGTTGAACGGTGCTGTTAGTACATGCAAACAGCATCTTGCGGTGTAAAACATTGACGTAAGGCGCCGGGACGCCGGTTGGTGCGTTTTTATAGACGGATAGCCCTTGTGATCGGTACATATCGGTGCATTTGTCGCGACTATAACAGCTTTAAATTTATTTTCAAACAAAATTTTGCGATCAGTAAATATGCGTTCTAAAAACACTTGACATAAACGTAAACTGCGGCTAATTATGGAGTGGGTTCAGGGTGTATGTTTTGGTAAGTGCCGGATAATAAGATCTATTTGTTTGTGCGTCATACTTTTGAAGCGAATGGTCATTCTTGCTCTGAGACGATCGTTCATTGACGTAAACACGGTATTTCCAATGTTTTGCTGCGGCTTTACGTGTTTTGCAGATAAAGTCGCTGCACCGCTGATTCCGGACTGATAATACAATGGAGGTTCGCTATGCAAAATTCACCGTCGGAAGTATACGCAACGCAGCACAAGGTGCGCTTCGTCACCGCTACCAGCCTGTTTGACGGGCATGACGCCACAATCAACGTCATCCGCCGCATTCTGCAGTCATCGGGCGCCGAGGTGATCCATCTGGGGCATAACCGTTCGGTGGAGGAAATCGTTACCGCCGCCATTCAGGAGGATGCCCAGGGGATTGCGGTCAGCTGCTACCAGGGCGGACATGTGGAATTTTTCAAGTACATCATCGATCTGCTAAAGGAGCGTGGCGAGAGTCATATCAAGGTTTTCGGCGGCGGCGGCGGAGTGATCGTGCCGAACGAAATCGCCGAGATCGAAGCGTACGGCGTACGCAAGATATTCTCGCCGGAAGATGGCCGCCGCTTGGGGCTGCAGGGCATGATCAACCTGATGCTGACGGAATGCGATTTTGTCATCGAGCGCGACAACGCCGCGGAAATAGCCCGGCTGGCACAGCAGGATATCCGGGCGGTCAACACATTGATCAGCCTGGCGGAGCAGGCGGTGCATGACCACACCTCCGGTTACGGTTCCTTCAGGGAAAAGATACGCTCCATGACGCAGGATGTGCCGGTGGTCGGCATTACAGGCACCGGCGGCGCTGGCAAGAGTTCCATCACCGACGAGCTGGTGCTGCGCTTTACCCGCGACTTCCCGGAAAAGAGCGTAGCAATCCTGGCCGTTGACCCATCAAGGCAACGCACCGGAGGCGCCTTGCTGGGTGACCGGATCCGGATGAACTCGATCAACTCCAGCCGCATCTACATGCGTTCACTGGCCACCCGCGATTCCCAGACAGAACTCTCCGCAGCCATCCAGGACGCCATCGATGTGGTGCGGGCGGCAGGCTTTGACCTGGTGTTTGTCGAGACCAGCGGTATCGGCCAGGGCAACGCCGGGGTGGTGGGGATCTGCGATGTCTCGTTGTATGTGATGACCTGCGAGTTCGGTGCCCCGACCCAGCTGGAAAAGATCGACATGCTGGACTTTGCCGATGTGGTTGCCATCAACAAGTTCGAGCGCAAGGGGGCCGAGGACGCCCTCCGCAACGTCCGCAAACAGTACCGGCGTAACCGCAACCTGTTCGAGGTGGCTGATGAGGAACTGCCCGTGTTCGGCACGATCGCATCCCAGTTCAACGATCCCGGCACCAACGTCCTGTATCTGGCGCTGCTGGACGCGATCAATGCCAAAAAGCCGGCCGGCTGGCAGTCGTCTTTGAAGATCGCCGAAACGGAGAGCCTGAAGAAGTACATCATTCCGCCCGACCGGGTTCACTACCTGGGGGAGATCGTCCATGCCGGGCGGAACTATCGCAAGCAGGTAAAGGAACAGGCCGCTGTCGCCCGGCGGCTCTTCCAGCTGTCAGGAGCCCGGGAAGTGCTGAACGAGGAGGGTTCGCTGGCCGAGTTGGACAGGCACATCGGTGCGTTTGAATCCAGGCTTCACGAGGAACCAAAGCGGATCCTAAAGGAGTGGCCGGAACTGAAGGAGTCCTACCGCCGGGACCAGCTGGTCACCAGGGTCAGGGACAAAGAAATCAGGAGCGACCTCTACACCACCACTCTCTCCGGAACCCGCATTCCCAAGGTTTGTCTGCCCGACTTTGCCGACTGGGGCGAAATTCTGCGCTGGAGCATGCTCGAAAACGCGCCGGGTTATTTCCCGTTTACTGCCGGAGTATTCCCGTTCAAGCGGGCCGAGGAGGATCCCAAGCGCCAGTTTGCCGGGGAAGGCACTCCGGAGCGGACCAATCGCCGCTTCCATTATCTCTGCAAGGACGACGACGCCAAGCGCCTCTCCACCGCCTTTGACAGCGTGACGCTCTACGGCGAGGATCCCGACTACCCGCCCGATGTTTATGGCAAGGTCGGCGAGAGCGGCGTCTCGATCTGTACCGTTAACGATATGAAGAAGCTGTTCGCCGGTTTCGACCTGTGTGCCCCCAACACCAGCGTCTCCATCACCATCAACGGTCCGGCCCCGATGATGCTGGCCTTCTTCTTCAATGCCGCCATCGATCAACAGGTTGACGCATTCCGGGAAAAGAACGGTCGCGAGCCGAATCAGGGCGAGTACGAAGAGATCCGCACCTGCACGCTTCAGACCGTGCGCGGTACGGTCCAGGCCGACATCCTCAAGGAGGACCAGGGGCAGAACACCTGCATCTTCTCGACCGAGTTCGCCCTGAAGATGATGGGCGACATCCAGCAGTATTTCATCGAACAGAAGGTGCGCAACTACTACTCGGTTTCGATCAGCGGCTATCACATCGCCGAGGCGGGAGCCAATCCGATCAGCCAGCTTGCGTTTACGCTCTCCAACGGTTTTACCTTCGTGGAGTACTATCTTTCGCGCGGCATGCATATTGACGACTTTGCCGCCAATCTCTCCTACTTCTTCAGTAACGGCCTCGATCCGGAATACACGGTCATCGGCCGGGTGGCACGCCGCATCTGGGCGGTTGCCATGCGCGAGAAGTACGGCGCCAACGACCGCAGTCAAAAGCTCAAATACCATATCCAGACATCGGGCCGTTCGCTGCACGCCCAGGAGATGGACTTCAACGACATCCGCACCACGCTCCAGGCCCTGATGGCGATCTACGACAACTGCAACTCGCTGCATACCAACGCCTATGACGAAGCGGTCACCACCCCCACCGAGGAATCGGTACGACGGGCCATGGCAATCCAGATGATCATTACCAAGGAGTTCGGTCTGGCCAAAAACGAGAACCCGCTGCAGGGCTCCTTCATTATCGAGGAGTTGACCGACCTGGTGGAAGAGGCGGTCATGGCCGAATTCGAGCGGATCGACCAGC
>CAYWJJ010000089.1:0-16668 GCA_964458105.1 uncultured Geobacter sp. | reverse complement strand
TACGCACGGTGGTGTGGGAGGACGGCGGAAGTAATTCCGCCTCCTACCCGATTATGCTGCCGCTGGTGCAGGGAGCTGCCTAAAGGCGAGACCCTCAGTATGGCCAGCTGCAATACTATCGTTTTTGGACGCACGGCGTTTTTCGGTCATTGCCAGGCCCTATCCCTTTGAACTCACTACTCATTACGGCATTTCCAGTTGAATCAGACCCAAAGTCAAACAAAATCCCGCTCGACGGACAGCGCCGGAGTTTGCACAACAAACGTCCCGATCAGGTCAGCTCAAGCCTGCGATACGCACCGGTAAGAAACACTTCTGAAACATCTCTCCAATCGTCGCATTCCATTTCCAAATCAAAGCGCTATCTTCGTTGGCTCGTCTTCGGCTCCTCAACGTACTGTCTGTACGCCTTCGTCGCCTCAATCCTCGCCGCCTTGATTTCATCTTTGATTTGAAATTGGAATCCGCCGCTTCCGGCCCGACATCAGACCCCTGCAAAAAAAATGGCTATGCAAAAAAAACGACAATTCGGCCCGATCTGCACGCATGCAATGTCTATCAGCCTTTCAACAATATCTGTCCGCATTTTATTCACATCCATGATGCAGCCACCTTTCGGACCACATCCCATAACATACTGTGTTTTTAAATATATTGTCCCTCGCAAGCTCATTGGTATGTATTGTGCTTACACTCTCCCATCAGAAATCGCTCCATAGCATTCCCGACAATTGTCGGATCGGTTTGATTCAGCCATGCGGAATTATCAAGATACTTAAAATTCAGTGCTAATTGCAGAACTTATCTACCAGGAGCTTTACCATGAAAAATTTGAGTTTACTTGCAGCAACTTTGGCGGCAGCGATAGCGTTTTCGGCCAGCACTCCGCTCCATGCAGCGCTGACTTCCGTATCAGGAACCCAGACCGCTGCTCCTGCCGCTCTGAGTGAGGTGACCGCCGCCGGCAACCCTGCCAATGTGGCGGTCAGCCTGGCCACAGGATTTCCGATCTGGTACAAGGATGCCAACAACCTCAAACTGGAACTCTGCCTGGACCAGACCGTGCCGAAGCAGGGCGGTGGAATTTTTCATCCCTGCCTGACGGCCGAGCCGTTTCCCGGCAGTCCGATTTCCTTTCCAAACAATTTCGGAGCCGAGGCCTTCTACTGGGCTGCCGTGGCTTTTAACCCGGCCTTGACCAGCACGGTGGGCGCCAACACCGTCAGCTGGAATGCCCTGCTGGTGCTGGCCCAGGAAGCCTCCTTCGTCGATGGCATCAGCTCGGAAGGGAACCAGGCCGTCTTCTCGCGCATCCGGCTGCGGATCAATGTGCCGGCTCCCGGCACCTACCGGATCACCCACCCCTATGGCGCCCGCGATTACGTGGTGGCCTCGATCGGCGTGCGCGACATCAACCAGACCCAGGACATCGGCATCCTGGCCGGAGAAACCTTCCTGACCTCGCTGGGTGACCGGCCGGCCGCCCAACTGCCGCTGCCGGCCTTTCCCCAGCCGGCGCCCCCATCATTGAGCTTTCGCCCCAATGGCATCGTTGACGATACCGGAAAAAGCATCGGCCCCTTCCTGACCTCGACCTCACCGCTGGTGACGGCCGCCAATGGCGCGCGTTATCTTAGCGATCCCGGCACCGACCTGGCGCCCCTGACGGTTCCCGTCAATGCCGGCCCCTTCGGCAGCGCCTTCACCATCGAACTGGTGGGCGATGCGGCTGGCAATATCGGCCCGGCCTCCATACCGGCCGGTGTCATACTCAACCCGGCGCCGGGTGCTCCCAACCCCAATCTGGTCACGATCAGCCAGTACCAGCTGGTCGGCAAACTGTTCAACGACGGCCTCAACATCGCCCCCTTCGCCAATCCGATCGCCATTTCAACTTCGCTGAACACGCCGGTCACCATCGATGTTGCACCGTTCGCAGCTGATGCGGTCACCGGCGCCAACGTGCATGGCATCAATCCCCATGCGATCGGCATCTTTGTCTCACCCGCCGATATCCGTCGCACCTCCTCGTTCACCACAGCCAAGGGCGCCACGGTACGCCGCTTCACGAACACCTCCACCGGCAAGACCACCCTGACCTATACCCCGGCCACTGGCGATACCGGCCTCGACAGCTTTCAATATGTCGTCCAAGACACCGGCGGGCTGATTTCGGCTCCTGCCACGGTTACGGTCACGGTGGAAAATCTGGCCATTACATCGGCCGTGTACCGTCCCAAATTCGGCAAATGGCGCATCGAAGGAAGCAGCTCCAGTACGGCCAGCAACCTGATCACGCTGGCGAGCGACCCGCTCACGATACTGTCCGGGGCCAATGAATCACCGGCCGTGGCCACACAAGCCGGCGGGGTAACCTCACTCGTTGCCGGCAAGGACAGCATCGATTTCAGCCTCAATCTTTCACCGCTGCCGGTCAGCAGCGTGACCGCCGTCCACATTCATTACGGACCTCCCGGCAGCAACGGCCCGATCCTGTTTTCCCTGTACGACAGCCTGGACGGCCCCTTCACCAACCCCCAGACCGGCCGCCTGACCTTTTCCCATCTGCAGCAGCGCGCTGATATCAACATCCTGACCTTCAGCGACGCAGTCAACGCCATCATGGCCGGCAACACCTATGTCAATGTCCATACCGCTGCCAATCCTTCAGGCGAGATTCGCGGGCAGCTGCTGGTGCGCACCCTGGGAAACGCGGCTGTGTCCAGTGACGGCAGCTGGAGCTATAAACAAAAGTCAACAGCCAATCCGCTGGGTATGCGCGGCATTAATGCCATTTCCGGCAACGGGGTCCGGCTGCTGGGGATTCCGCTTTCAATCCGCTAAGGATTGCATCTTTAAAGAGAAATAAAGGAGTGAAGCCATGAACATGAATAGACGCCAATTCCTGAAGATCGCTTCCAGCGGCATGGCTGCAGTTGCGGTCGGCGCCGCCGGAGGGTACAACCTTTTCTGGCGGGATGGCGAGGCCATGGCCGCCTCCCCCAGCCTGAGCCTGTTCATGGTGGATGCCCAGATGGAGATGAGCGACAAGGTTCAGGTGCCGGTGTGGGTCTTTCAGAAACAGGGGGATGCCCCCCGTCTGCCGGGCATTGCCATCTTCAGCGTGGAGGGTGACGACATCCAGATCACGATCACCAACAAACTGACCGTGAAGCATGCTTTTTTCATCCCGGGTGTGGTCAACAGCGGCGATATCCTGCCGAACCAGACCGTAACAGTGACCTTCACCGCCCCGGCTGCCGGTACGTATATGTACTACGACAACACCAACGCACCCATGAACCGGGTCATGGGCCTGCACGGCCCGCTTGTGGTACTGCCACGGATTCCCTTCACCCCCTACTCCAATCCGCCTGCAAACATGCAGAGCCTGTTCAACGACCTCGGCAAGGCGGCACATTTTCCCGGCAGCCCGTGGGATCCGGCCCGCAACTGGTTCTGGTTCCTGAACAGCTTCGATCCGATCAAGAACAATGCCGCAGCGGCATCGCCCTCCATGAGCGCCAGCAGTTTCACAAACAACTATCTGTCCCAGTATTTCACCATCAGCGGCAAGAGCGGATTCTTCTCCTCCCATGACCCTAACATCCGCTTATCCGGCAATGTCGGACAGCCCTGCCTGGTGCGCTGCATGAACGCCGGGCTGATCACCCACTCCTACCACCTGCACGGCAACCATGCCTATCAACTGGCTAACAACGATTTCGCCCAGGGCACCAATGTGGTCAACGACAATCTGCGCATGCTGGATGCCTGGCCCCTGGCCCCCTTGCAGGGCAAGGACATGCTGGTGCCGTTCATCCAGCCCCCCGACATCCCAAAATCCAAGTGGCCGCCGGTGCAGGAAAACTTCCCGCTGGACTTCCCGATGCACTGCCACACCGAGCCATCCCAGACAGCGGCGGGCGGAAACTATCCCCACGGTCTGCTGACGCACTTCATCATCAAGGGACCGGTCAACCTGGCTACCGACGCGGTGGTGCAGATCACCAAGGCAGAGTTGCGGCTCAAGTTCGGCAAGCTGTCTGTTTCAGGCGTTTCATCACAGGCTGTGGGTACAACACTCGAAGTACGGGCCGGATCAGGTGCTTCAGGCGATATTATCGGCACCACGACGGTCAAAAGCGGCGGCGTGTGGTCTTTCAACGGCCGGGCCCTAAAGATCCTGGTCAACAGGTCGCTCAGTGTAACCACCCAGGGCGGGGGCGCCCAAAGACTGGATGTGCGGCCGGTGATCCGGTAGGAGTTCAAGGGCGAAACCAAATCCACAAAGATAAGGAGATACAGCTATGGCTGTCATACCAAGAGACCAGGATCATCCCTACGATGATAACGACCCGATGGAGCGGATCATGTTCCTGCAGCACGGAGTGGCCATACCGGACAGTTTCGACATGATCGATCGGGCCGGCGTGGTCAATCCGATCGTGCTGCCGCAGCCGGGCGGCAGTCCGCAACCTACCGATCGCCGCGTGAGCATGCTCACTCCGGATACGGTCGCTGCTGTCCAGGCACAGATATTTCCCGGCATGACCGCCGCTCAGAAGGAAGCACTTGCAATGCCGACCCCGGATTTCATCCCCACGCCGGCCCGTTCCTTTACCCGTACCAACGTTCACGGCCAGACCGTGCCGGTGCCCTACCCGACCAAGGCCGGTGCCCTTTCGCTGGAGGTATGGGGTTTTGTTGACCCGGCAGGCGCTGCGACACCTTGGTTCCCAGGCACCACCATCCGCTGCAAGGAGGGTGAACTGGTGCATTCCACGCTCAAACCGAGACTCGGCAGCCACACCATCCACCACCACGGGATCGAGCCGACCCCGGTCAATGACGGCGTCGGACACGCCACCATGCTGGTGGCGGGCGGGGGTTACACCTACCAATGGCTGGCACCCGAAGCGGGCACCTATTTCTACCACTGTCACAAGAACACGGTTCTGCACTTCGAGATGGGCATGTACGGCCTGCTGATCTCCGATCCCAACGTACCGGGCGCCCCTTTTGCCGATGGGGGACCGGGTGCGGTTTACCGCGGGAATCTGGTCCGCAACTATGACAAGGAAGCTCTGTGGGTGTTCGACGATATCGACAGCCGCTGGCATGAGACGGTTGAGCCGCAGCATGGCGTGCAGGCCGGCATCGGCGGAACAGGCGTAGGCGCTGAATTCACCACCATCGCCCAGAACACAGGCATAGAGCTGCACCGCTTCGAACCCGATTTCTTCTGTGTGTCTGGCGTTTTTGCCGATCCGGCCAGCCAGCCGAAACCGAACCTGATCACAAATCCCAAGGTGGCTCCCGTGCTTACCCGCGGGCAGACCCTGCTGATCCGCAGCCTGAATGCCGGCTACACCGTGGTTACCCTCAAGTACCCCTCCACCATCGATCCGGAAGTGATCGCGATGGATGGCAGGACCTTCGGCCGCGCACCGTTCATGAGCTATTCGAGTCCCTTCCGGCTCTCGACCCAGAATCGCCAGTTCACATTTTCCACCGCCAATCGCTGGGATATGCTGATCGACACAAGCTCCGTGCCGAGCGGCACCCACTTTGTCGATGCGGAATTCCGCCACTGGAGAACCAATGACTTATTGAGGACCGTTACCATGCAAATCGTGGTCAACAGCTAGCAGGTTGTTGAAAAGCAGCCATCTCGCCACCGTCCTCGAAATCCCTCTTGTGCGGCGTAGCGCTGCTACACCTCCGCGGGGCTTTCTCCGGGGGCGACGATCTGACTATTTTTGAACAACCTGAGTTAGTCCAATAAGGACCTTTATGAACGCAAAAACGACTCCATACAGTCTTGCACGCCGGGCAATAGCGCTGGGACTGGCCCTGAACCTGCTGGCCTCTCCGGCAACCGCCGCCCTGTTATCGCTCAAGAGCGTGACGGTTCCCAAGCCGGCCAACCTGGCCAAGTATGTGTCCGACGAAGGGGCCGCCATCCGCCTGGGCAAGGCACTGTTCTGGGACATGCAGCTGGGCAGCGACGGTCTGACCGCCTGCGCAACCTGCCACTTCCATGCAGGAGCCGACAACCGGGACAGGAACACGCTCGGTCCCGACAGCAGCGGAATCTTTGCCAGCGGTAAGGGGGTCAACAAGACCGCCTCACCCCCTAATTTCCCCTTTGTGAATTTCAGCGATCCTGAGGATCGTAACACCGCCCGCACCGTTGCCAGTACGGATGTGATCGGGTCCCAAGGTGTCAACCGCACCCTGTTCAAGGGAGTACGCAGCGGCAATGCTCTGGATGACGGCCGCCATAGCCGCAGCCCGATCTTCAGCAGCCAGGGACGCAACGTGCGCCAGGTAACAGGACGCAATACCCCCAGCGTGATCAATGCCGTCTACAACTACGCCAATTTCCTGGATGGGCGCGCCAATCACTTCTTCAACGGCGTCAATCCATTCGGCTACCAGGATATCAACGCGCGCATCCTCAAAAACATCAATGGTTCGCTGACGGAAATCGACCTGAGCCTGTTGGAGAACCGCCTGGACAACGCCAGCCTGGCCTCCCAGGCGGTTGGCCCTCCGTTGAGCGACGTGGAGATGTCCTGGCAGGGGCGTAGCTTTCCTGAATTGGGGAGAAAAATGCTGTCCCTGCGGCCGCTGGCCAAACAGCAGGTAAGCTCAAGCGACAGCGTGCTCGGCGTACTGCGGCACACTTCTGGTCAAGGCTTGTCAGCTACTTACGCCGATCTGATCAAGGCCGCATTCAAGGCCGAATTCTGGGACAACAGCAGCCAGTCCGTTGCCTTTGGCAGTTCCGGCAAGGTGCTGGGCAAGGTCACCCAGGACAGCTCGGCCAAGGCCACCGTCAACCCCGGCAAGATGAGCTTCAAGCAGAACGGGTTGTCAATAACGCCCGGAAGCGCCGGGTACACTCAGATGGAGGCCAATTTCGCCTTTTTCTTCGGTATGGCGGTCATGCTGTACGAAGCGACCCTGGTTTCGGACGACACACCTTTTGACCGGTTCGTCAGCGGCGATCCCACTGCTCTTACAGCGCGCCAGCAACAGGGCCTGAACCTGTTTCAGTCCGGTGGCACGGCATGCACCGCCTGTCACATCGGCGCCGAGTTCACCGCCGTCTCGATCAGCAACACCAAAAACCCGCTGGAACCAAGTGTGATCGAAGCCATGCCCATGGGCGACAACAACCTGGCCAACTACGATATCGGCTTTTACAATATCGGCGTGACACCGACGGCCGCCGACCTGGGCCGGGGGGGGAACGACCCCTTCGGGTTGCCGCTCTCCTTCACCCGCCAGTTCCTTAACAAGGCCAGCATGCCCTTTGCCGCCGATTTCATTGCCCAGCCCGGCTGCATCACTACGCCGCTTTCCGATCCCCCCCGGATCTGTCCTCCCTTTGCCGATCCGCCCCTGGTGACACGGGCCGCCGTAAACGGAGCGTTCAAGACACCCGGCTTGCGCAACGTGGAGCTGACCGGTCCCTATTTCCATAACGGCAGCATGGTTACGCTGCGACAGGTAATCGACTTTTACGTCCGCGGCGGCAACTTTCATGACGAAAACCTGGCCGACCTGGACCCCTTCGTCGATGGCATACCGGGACTGAAAAACAAGGCGGACGAACAGAACGCACTGATCGACTTCCTGCTGGCCCTGACCGACGAGCGGGTGCGCTGGGAGCGGGCACCCTTCGACCATCCGCAACTGCTTGTTCCCAACGGGCATCAGCAGAAAATCCCGGGCGACCCGCGCCGCGTCAGAACTCTGGATGATGATCTGACGGAGATCCCGGCGGTGGGCCGCAACGGCCGCAGCCAATCACAGGGGCCACTCAAGCCGTTTCTGGACAGCAGTCCTGGCGGGGACCCGAACTTTCATTTCAATTAAGAACCAGTACTGATACCAAGGAAGGAGTCTTACCATGAAACGATTCAGAATGAGCATGATGGCAGCACTGATCACGACGGCCCTGGCTGTTGCAGGGTGCGGCGGAGGCGGAGGCAGCGGCGGAAGTGTCGGGGGCCCGACAGATCCCAACCAGGTGGCCTTTGATACGAGCGCCAAGTCACTTGACCCGCTTGTCGGCGGAACCATGAGCTCGGCAGTGGCCATCAATGCCGGCGGCAGTATAGTCGGCATCTCCGGCAATGCCGCCCAACAGGTGCGCGGCGTAAAATGGAGCGTAAGCGCCACAGACGGCAGCGTCACTGCTGCCACCCAGCTGAATCCCTTGATCGGCTTCAACTACAGCGCGGCCTACGGCCTCAATGACAGCGGTTTCATGGTGGGAGAATCCGAAGATGCCGGCAACACCGTGGTAGCCGTCGCATGGGCCGCCGGATCAGTTACGGCCGTCAAGCTGCCTGTTCTGGCCGCCGGAAAAAACAGCGCCGCATACAGTGTCAGCGCCTCGGGAAGGATCGTGGGGGAATCGGTCAACAACTCTGACATCATCGTGCCGGTCTACTGGTCCAGTTCGCTGGCGAATCCCGTGGCTCTGCCCACCAGGAACGGGGGCGGCACCGGCAACGCCTACTGCATCATCGACAATGCCGACGGAAGCAGCGTTATCGTTGGTGAGTCAGACGATCATGCAGTGCGCTGGAAGATCGGCACCAACGGATCAATCAGCAGTGTGGAGGATCTTGGTACCCTTTCGGGACACATCCGCAGCATAGCCATGGGTGTAAACAAGAGCGGCGTCATAGTCGGGGAGTCCGAGGATGCGGCAGGTATCGCCCATGCGATAATCATCAAGGACAAGACCTTGCTGGGAGTGATCATACCTGGGTTCGACGTGATTGACCTCGGCATCACCGGAGTGAAAAGCAGCGCCAGCGCCATCAACGATGACAGCAGGATCGCCGGCTGGACCAACGATACAAACGGAAGTTCGCTGACAGCCCTGTGGCTTGCCATTGCCTCGCCGGTAAGCACCGTGAACACCTCACTTAGCGGCAGCGGCGGATCAGGGATGGTTTTTGGAATCAACGCCAAAAGCTATGTCGTCGGTACGAAATCGGACAAGGGTTTCGTGGCCATACCCAAGTAAATTCATTTAGGTAATCCCCCGGCTCTGCCGGGGGATGATTACTGATTTTGAACAGTTGTCGCCGCAGATCCGGAAGAAGTACGAGACATTACGCACCGTATTGGCTGAGCTCGGTGGCTGTGTGGTTGCCTTTTCCGGTGGAGTTGATTCAACCTTTTTGTTTGCCGTGGCGGTAGACGTGCTGGGTAATCGTGCATTGGCGGTTACCGCCACCTCCCACACCTATCCCGAACGGGAATTGCAGGAAGCACGCACGCTGGCTGAACAGATCGGCGGAAGACACAGGGAGATCGTTTCGGAGGAACTTGATATCCCGGAATTCCGTAACAATCCGCCGAATCGCTGCTACTACTGCAAAAAAGAGCTGTTCGGCAAGCTGCGGCGCATTGCTGACGAAGAAGGACTGCCTTATGTGGTCGATGGTGCCAATGTCGATGACCAGAGTGACCACCGCCCCGGCAGGATTGCCGCTGCTGAATTGGGGGTGCGCAGCCCTCTGGAGGAAGCAGGTTTCAGAAAAGATGATATCAGACAGGTTTCGAGGGTGCTGCAGCTGCCTACCTGGCAGAAACAGGCCTTTGCTTGCCTCTCCAGCAGGGATTGAAATTACCCCGGAAAAACTGGCGCTGGTGGAGCGGTGCGAGAACCTGTTGCACTCGGATGGTTTCAAAACCTTCAGGGTGCGGGTGCATGGAGACCTGGCGCGGATCGAGGTGGGTCGGGATGAATTTGCCCGTATTCTGGATGAACAGTATCGGGACAAACTGTATGCGGATTTCCAGAAAGCCGGGTTTCGCTATGTTTCCCTGGATCTGGCCGGGTATCGCACCGGCAGCATGAACCCGGCCTGATGGCATCATTAATAAGGAGTTAAACCATGGGGCTGATATCTGAAACACAGGTTCCGGCAGTCTATGTCAACGAGATTCCCAAGTGGGGTGAGCCTTATCCGCGCATCCTCAACCGCTAGTCGGTACTGGAGGCGCTGACTGATTATATTCTGCAGGTCAATTACAATGGCTATAAGCCCGACCCGCGCAAGGTTCTGGCGGTGCGCACCTCGGACCGGACCGCCACCCTGCGCCATGCCGCCGCTCCGTTGCGCCAGGAGGTTTATTACTTCATCGAAGGTGAGATCTTTCCACAGGAGGGTGCCACCCGACTGCAGGAGGGGCAGACGCCGGCCGGGTTGGCCGAAGAACTGTTGGAACAGAGCTATCAACAGCTCTGGATCTGGGTTGCTTACGATTTTACCAAGGGGTCGCCCCCCGGCTTCAGAAAGCCGTTCGACCAGGATTTGATCGCCAGGGGCTCCGCCAGTCCTAACCCGGAGCAGCTCACCAGAAGAAAGCATATCCCGCCGGGAGTTCATCCGCGTTTTTTTCTGCCCGATTCCACACCGTGCAACGATGTTCCCACGGACTTCCGGCCCGATCTACCCCTGGATGATGTTGTAAGTTACATCAACGGTCTGGTCACGAACGATTTCCGCAACGCCCTGCCGGAAGGTGACAATCATCCGATCTGGGAGCTGCCGCTGGTGGGGATTGCCGCGGCCGATGATCCGCTCTTCGAACGTTTCCAGGATCCCGAAGTGGTTGGACCGCAGCATCGCCTGCCGCAGGAATGGCTGCCGGGCGCCCAATCAGTTGTCAGCGTCTTCCTCCCCTTTTCCGAGCATATCTTCCGCAGCTACAACAAGGATTCACGCTATTCGGCCATCGAGTTTTCCTCGGGCAAGTGGAACGGTTCCAAGTTTCTCAACGTCGTGCGGCGTGGTTTGACCCGCTTTGTTGAACAGCAGGGGGGACAGGCCAACGCCCCCAACATCGATCCGCGCTACGACTCGGACGGCTGGCTGCCGTTCTGGTCCGAACGACACGTGGCCTTTGCCGCCTGAGTGGGTACTTTTGGCCTGCAGCAGGCGCTGATCACCGAGCGGGGAGCCTATGGCCGGGTCTGCAGCGTCATTACTACCCTCAAGCTGACACCGACGGTGCGTCCCTATACGGAAGCTTATGGCTACTGCCTGTACGCCTTCGACGGCAGCTGCAAGGCCTGTGTCGGGCGTTGCCCGACCGGGGCGGTCAACAAGGGGGGCAAGGTGGTGGAATTGTGCAGTAAACACGGCAATAACGAGCATTTCAAGGAGTGGGGCTACGGCTCCTGCGGCCACTGCTCGACCTTTATCCCCTGCTCACGGGGTATTCCGGCAAAAATCAGGAAGTCACTTATACTACAAGGAGTAACCACAAACTTGTGCAAATAAACAGAGCTGCATTATTGTGGCCCTTTTCGTCAGTAAATTAATAATAGCGTACCCAAAAAAGGAGGCAAACTTGGGGTACGCCCCATAGCAGCTGTTAATTTTTGCAGAATGTCAAAATATCTGATTTTTGTGTAGCTACATTGAGCCTGGACATGAGTTCATCACGTTCCGCCTCCAGTTTGCTGATTTTATCAAAATCGATACCATCGTATCCATGCTCGATTCCTCCGTAGCCGTCCAGTGCACTCAACTCGTTGTTCTTTGCTTTCAAGGCACTGGTCAATCCAGCCGTCTCTAGGGTAAACCTTTGGAAAGCCAATTTATCTGAACAGTTGACTGGGATTGAGATTGTATCGCTCGCTAACGCAGATGCGACTCCTAATGAAATAATACCCAGTACCAACATAATTCCCATTGACATGTTCTTTCTCATTGTTGTTCTCCTCTTTCGGTGATTTCGTTGTAAAACGTAAACTCGTCTTTTATGTTTATCTAGTTACAATTTGAATGCCATAATTGATATGACGCTGTAACCTGCTGTATATACAGGGTAACATGGGTTTGGCTGTGGTTGGGTTTGTTGTCACGGTAATGAATATGCTACATTGTTGTTTTATAATAGTAGTATTTTCTACAGTTGCCCATAACGAGCAGAATGGTGAGCTACTAAATACAAAAGCTACTCTTGGATTACGAAAGGAGGTGGCTGGTGAGGGGAAAAAACGATTTTCGAAACAAGATCATGTTTCTGGTATGTGTAATTGGAATTATCGCGCTGCTGCATTATCTGACGCCAACCGAGCCACATGCGTTCCACAAGCTACATATAATTCTGAGGAAGCTCTACTTCTTGCCGCCGGTCATGGCGGCAGCCTGGTTTGGCCTCAGGGGAGCCTGCTTAACGGCATTGGCTGTCAGTGTGCTTTTTATCCTGCATGCCTTCCTGGATTGGCCAGGCAACTACATGGAACAGGCAAACCAACTGGGCGAGTTGGCCGGTTTCTGGGTGGCGGGACTGATACCGGGTTGGCTGTTCGACCGACAGAGGTCACTGCTCGTAGACCTCGCCAATGCAAACGAAGAAACCATTATTGGCTTGGTCTCTGCCTTGGACCTGCGGGAACACAACACCCGGATGCACTCCCAGCGGGTGCGGGAATATACCGAATTGATCACAGCCCGTTTCAAAATCGATGAAAAGATGAAACGGGAGATTGGTTTTGGCGCACTCCTGCATGACGTGGGAAAGATAGCCGTGCCGGATCAGATTTTACTGAAGCCGGGCAAGCTGACCGATCAGGAATGGGGCGAAATGCGCAAGCATCCGGAGGCAGGATACAGCATTGTAAAGCGGATCGGTTTCCTGAAGAATGCAGCGGAAATCGTCTATTCGCACCACGAACAGTTTGATGGCAATGGTTACCCGCGTGGCCTTAAAGGAGAGAGTATACCGCTCGGGGCGCGAATGTTTATGGTGGCGGACGTCTATGATGCATTGACGTCTGAGAGACCCTACCATTCACAAATGAGCTACGAGGAGGCGGCAGCAGAGATCAGACGTCTTAGCGGCAGCCATTTCGATCCGGTCGTGGTGGACACATTCATGACAATAACTCATGAACAGCTGCAAGAAATCGCCAGGCGTTATCAGGATACTGGTCAAGCTGAATTGCTAACAGCCTGACCAGTCATTGTGAGATACAGTCAGCATCCTTTGCCAACTTGAACAGTATCCGGTAATCATCTCCGAATTTACAGAGCCCGTGGCAATGCTCTTCCAGATCGCTGAACAGAATATATCTGAGTCCGATACAGTTGCTGGTCTGGAACGACGGACGCTTCAGTTGTGCCAGTACTTCCTTTTCCCGTTTATCTGGTGCTACCAGAAAAAAATCATACTGCCGGTCTCCAAGTGAAGAAGCGAGATCCATCAATCTGAGCATGCCAGAATAAATCGAGGTGCTCTTTTCTATTTCGAACGCACATTCGATCCGTTTTGAATCCCGCGAAACCCAGATGACGTCGATCAGGGAGACCGTCCGGGCAACATCCGGCGATAAGTCCAGTGGTGGCAGTTCCGGAAGCGTCAAAAATTGGAGCGAACGTCCGTTTAGAGACTTATTGCGATCATTGGTTGCTACGAAAACATCATATCCGAGATCACGTCCGATTTCAGTCAGTAAAAACTGCATCCGCAGGTGTTCATTTTCTTCCCGAATCTCTTCCTGCACCTCCTTGTGCCTCTTTTTCAGAGCTTTTTCCCGTTTCTCTTTCTCGAACTGCAAGGCTTTTTCCCAATTCTGATCCAGAGGAATCTTTCCCACCCCAACATCGAACAGGAGGCCCGAAATCGCACCCAAATCCTTGGACAGGACTGATTGCAGCTCTTCATTGGTCCTGATTATGCCTTCGCGCATTTCGAGGTAACTCGTCCAGGAACCCAGTTTTTTCTTGTCATCAAAAATTGCATTGAAGCCATTCAGCATTGCGGTATTGAAGGGTGGCATCAGTGTGGGATGGAGAAAATAGAGGATGTTGGCGACCGCCGGTCCAAGACCTTTAATACGGCAAGCATCCAAAGTGAGAATCTCCTTGATCAATTTGTCGGCAGATCCGGCAGACAGACAAGACTCAAGAAAAGCTCCGAAAGCCCTTTTATTGTCTTCGTTTTCGTAGATGTCGGGTATGCGCAACTTCGGTTTCCAGTAGAATGGATGAGCCGCTCCCTCGAACACCTGTTTCTGTTCGGTGATAGAGGCCAGGACGACTTCCAGAGGGGACCCTTTGAAGTCGTTGCCAAAAGTCCCGCCCTTTATTGATGCAATTATGGTCATAACCCCGCGCCTGATGGAGCGGAAGGCCTTCATCCTGGTATCGTTGTCGATGAACCATGTGTTATAGACCGACTCCGGGTCGGCCTTGTATCGCATGGCAAGTTCGTTAAGGTTGGCAATAGACATTAGTGAAGCTCCTTGAGTATTTCAATATCACAGACGTTGGAACAGCCCTACTGTAAATTTGATTGTGTCAGAGTAGTGAGGGAATCGCAGAACTGGTTCGAGGCGATTAATTGCAGAATAGTCCGCGGGGGTGCAGGATATTCTGCACATATAATTTTGGAGGTTCATGAAACACTATGGATAATAAACAGTTATTTCGGGATGTTATGATTTATTTAAGATGCGGCATGTTCCTTGATAGTAATGGGTCACACGAACTAACGTTCAAGGGAGTCATCGATAAAAAATAAAACTATTATTGTGATGATACTTATTGCAGTGAAGTAGCTCCAAATTCTGGTACACCGTAAAGTAACGCACACCATCATCAGGGAGGATGAAACCAATGCCCCAGATTTATGGCGAACGGTACCTAAGCACAGTACTGTTTCAAGGCAATTAGTTGCAGCTTCCAACTAATGTGAAGCCCGTATTTTTCGTGATAATGCTTCTCCTGAATCTGCCGCTGACTGCCCTGGCGGATATCGAGTTGCCGGTGGAAAACGGCATCATAACCTCAGGTGTCGGATTGCGGGTTGATCCGTTCGGCAGCGGAAAACTTGTATTTCACCGTGGAATCGATATTGCCGTCCCGGTTGGCACGCAGGTCAGGGCTACCCGCAAAGGGCGAGTTATTTTCGCCGGCACTCGCAGCGGCTATGGCTCCACCGTCATTGTTGAACATTCTAACGGAGATCGCACGCTTTATGGGCATAACTCCATAGTTCGAGTTCAGCCTGGCGATTTGGTGGAGTCAGGCACGGTCGTAGCTTTTTCAGGCAACACCGGCAGATCGACCGGCCCGCATGTACATTTCGAGCAGTTGCCGAGTGGTCGCCCTATAATTGAAGCAGAGGAAACGGAAAAAACGATACAGCCGCAGGTTGTCAACAACCGTGATCAGCGATACATGCTTGAGCAAAAAATGGATGAATCTGTGAACTCTGTCCTTAGAACTATAAACAAAATTGCAAACACTGAAATTATTTCCCCGTCAACTATTTAATTAAAGGAATATGCCATGAAAAAGCTGATCCTGCTTCTTATGCTGATTACTCTGCCCGGTGTGGCCTTTGCTCTTGAGCAGAGCTTTACCCAGCAAGGGCTCAAAGCGACCATAAAACTCTCACCCGAAAAGCTCGAAACACAATCAAAGGTCCAGCTTTCGCTCAGTTTGAGCAAGGACGGGGCAAGCCTTACCGACAGGGAGGTGACGCTGGAAGTTTATGCGCAAAATGCTGATCAGCCGATCATTGAGCGCCCGGTTGATGTTCTTGATACTGAATATATCGATTCCTGGAAGTTTGATAAAGCCGGAGACTATAAGGTTGTTGTAAAAATCGCTGATAATCAGAAACCGGATCAGATCATCCAATATGAGATTAATGCAAGTATCGCGGACGCAAGCGGGGAACATGGAGATCATGGATTCTTTGCGCATCATTTTAGCGGCAAAGGCAAATGGGGCTGGTGGGGAACCGGTCTCATGCTCATCATGATGGTACCGATGATGGCTCTTGTACTGTGATTTGCGTGCGAATATTTGGGTTCAGGAGTTATTTTAGTGAACAACGGAATCGACATTATTGAAAATATTTCCTAACACTGGAATCTGTCGTTTCTGCACGATATCTATTCGGGAATGAAACATTAAAACATCAAACAAAAGGAACTTAACTGTGAAAAAAGTATCGTTACTTGTCGGGTTATTAATAGTTGTTGCTGTATTTTCCGGATGTGCTGAGTTTACTAACACCACCTACCGCTCTGTTCCTTATGACGGTGGTAGCAGCAATTACAGCGGCCATTCGCATCACTAACATCATACTAATGAATAAACATAGAGGAATATACTACGCACTGTGTTGAATATTCTCTATACGGACATGCCAATACAGACCATAACAGAGTGATTACAGAATGTTATAAGTTGGCACGGCAAATGCTTGTTAGTAAGACGACTACATACTGACACCCAAAAAAGGAGAATTGTAACATGAAAAAAATGACCGTACTAATCGCAGCACTCTTTGCTCTGTCAGCCCCAATAGCTTCTTTTGCTGCCGAACATGACCATGGTGGGCACGGAAGCGGCTCTCATGATATGGGGCATGGCGGCCATCAGGGTGATGTTGCCCATGAGGAAGTGGTGGATGGTGTAAAGGCAACTTTCAAAGTCATGAGCATGAAAGAGCACATGAAGGCCATGAAAATGGAAATGCCGAAGGAGATGAAAGAGACCCATCACATTGCGATTGAATTCAAGGATGCTAAAACCGGCAAAGCACTTACTGAAGGTGAGGTGAAAGTTAAAGTCCAGAATCCGGATAAAAGCGACCAGACTA
>CAYWJJ010000088.1:0-17015 GCA_964458105.1 uncultured Geobacter sp. | reverse complement strand
CCACAGTCAAACAGATGGCGCTTACGCGCCACGCGCCATGCCTGGCGCACACAAAGAAAAGGGGAGACCTTGCGGCATCCCCTTTTGTTCATTCTCTCCACCCTGCCGTCGGCATTAAGGGCCTCCAGCGAGTTCCTTAACGGTGGGAATCAATATACTGTTTCAGGCAAACCTGCATACTGAAGGCAGCACACCACAGCAGGGAGCGATCCCCTTTTTGTATAACATTCCGCCCGGGCACTGCAACCGGCGAACAGGGTAGAGAGAACATTCGGATGGTCAAATTATTACACCTATGACCAAAACATTTCAAGCGTTTTGTATACACTGATTAACAATAACCAAGAAATCCTGTTAACTGCCCAATTTCACGCATCAGTTGTTCAAAACCGGCAAAAGTCAGCGATTGCGGTCCATCGGAAAGCGCCTTTTCCGGCTCCGGATGCACCTCGACCAGTACCCCGTCAGCCCCGGCTACCATGGCAGCCTTGGCCATCGGAGAAACCAGCGAACGCTTACCGGTGGCATGTGACGGATCAACCATGATCGGCAGGTGCGACATCTCCTTGATCAGAGGCACAACGGACAGATCGAGGGTGTTGCGTGTCGCGGTTTCATAAGTGCGGATACCCCGCTCGCAAAGGATGACCTGCTCATTGCCCTCGGCCAGGATATACTCGGCAGCGGCCAGGAACTCCTCCACCGTGGCACTCATGCCGCGCTTCAAAAGCACCGGTTTGCGGATTTTCCCAAGTTCGCGCAGCAGATCGAAGTTCTGCATGTTGCGGGCTCCCACCTGCAGCAGATCGGCATACTCGGCCACCAGTCCGACATTGTCCGGACTCATCACCTCGGTCACAATCGGCAGACCGCTTTCCTTGCCGGCTTTTGCCAACAGCTTGAGTCCCTCTTCACGCAGTCCCTGGAATGTATGTGGGCCGGTGCGCGGCTTGAAAGCACCGCCCCGCAGCATGTCCGCCCCACATTTTTTGACAAACAGCGCGGTTTTGATGATCTGATCCTCACTCTCGACGGCGCATGGGCCGCCGACGACAACCGGACGACACCCCTGTCCGACCTTGACGCCGGCCACATCGACTATCGTGTTCTCCGGATGAAAATCGCGCGAGACCAGCTTGTAGGGTTTGGAAACATGAAGCACCCGCTGTACACCGGGCATATCCAGAATCTTGCTGTCATCCACATAGCCGTGGTTGCCCAGCACTCCGATTGCGGTGCGCTCACTGCCCGGAATCGGTTCGGCCCGGAAGCCCATTTCCCTGACAACTTCCGTAATGGCATCCACATCAGCCTGGGTGGCGGTATGGTTCATAACTATCAGCATATTGTTCTCCTCTTAAAAGTTTCTTTATTTCGTAATTGCTTTGCTTTGTATTTGGTCCGTCTCCCGGTCGCGCACGGGCCAGATAACGGTTTCTTGCAGCTTGCGCTCTATTTCTACTTTCTGAAGAGATTCCGTCCGGATTGAGCGCGCATTGGGGCTCAGCTATTCCCCAGCCAGCTTGATGGCGGTATCCGCAATATTATTACCGATCCAGATTCCATGCCGCTGCATATTGTCAAGAATAGTACGGATGGATATTGTGGCGCCTTCCTGTTTGGCTCGAAGCAGAATTCCGATTGATCCGGTCACTGCGAGGTTATTCAGACGGGCAATACGTCTGCCGACTGCCTCATCAATACAGACGGTTGTAATATCGAGATCAAGTGCTGTTTGGATAACCGAGGCTTCACCGGTGTCAAGTGAGTTGTGCAGGAAGGTTCCAATTGTTGTGGGATTGGATTGCTTTTCAAGGAAGCTTGCTGCCTGAAACTCCGGCACGGCAAAACCGGACTGACCGCCAGCCAAAATTTCACCACAGACTTCAAACGGTACGACTATTCGGGAATAGAGTCCGTGCAGTACGGCAAGGTCACCGGTTGCAGCAACAAGCGCAATCAGCGGACCGGTGTTGATAACAATCCCTTTCTGATCAGGCATTCCGGATATCCGACAAAAGTTCTTCTTCGGTAAGGTTAATGATGGGTGTCCCCACGCGGTGCAAGGCAAGCAGAAATTCGACCCTGCCCATACCAAGCATTTGGGCTGCCTGGCCCGATGACAGCCTCTTCATCTCGAATAACTTGGCAGCCATGGCCAATTTTGCCTCAAGCTCAAACTCCTGCCGGGTTTCTGCAAGGATATCAGGGAATGTTTCAGGATATTCTACCTGCATCTGCATGGGCATGATTTTTCTCCGCTATCCCCGATGAATGATCGGTGAAATCTTTATGGTAGTTTCCGAAACTATACTGAATATCGGTTTGTTGTACAAGGCATCTTTGACGGAGCGTTGTTCTTCATTTTGCATCACCTTCCCATCAAATATTCTGTGCCCTGAAAAATCAAACGACGCTCCCTGGTGACTCCAGAGTAGCGCCGCTTGATTAATATTCAATATTTTTTCAGACTATGTGTAAATACTAAGCACTTACGTCACTCGTGACGTTCCGAGATTTTCTGCAATTTGTCCATCTGGTGCACCACCACCCGGTTGCCCTGCACCTCGATAATCCCTTCTTCCTTTAACTTTTTAAAGGTACGGGAGATCGTTTCGCTGGCGGTGCCGAGCCGGGAAGCCAGCTCACCTTTTTTGATGCCGAGTTCGATATAGGTTATTCCGCCGAAGCTGGTCGAACTTTCGGCGGCGCGCCGCACCAGAAAGGAGGCCAGGCGGGAAGTGACGTCGGCAAAGGAGAGCTCTTCGATCTGGCGAGCGAACTGGCGCAGCATCAACGACAGCGAAACCACCAGGTTGAGGGCAAAGTTGGGATTATGGCTCATTAGCTCCATGAAGCCCTGGCGCGGCAGATAAAGCACTTCTCCCGGTTCCAGTGCGCGGGCCTCGGCCGGATATCTGCCGTCGCCAAAAAAGGCGGCCTCGGCAAAGGTTTCACGAGGCTTGACAAAGTGCAGCACCTTCTCGCGCCCATCCGGCGACATGCGACAGAGCTTGATGCTGCCGGACAAAAGCAGGTAGAAGCCGGTTGCCTCTTCCCCCTCGCTGAAAAGGGTCTCGCCCTTGCGGAAGGAACGACGTACGGTAATAGCGGCCAGTTCGGAAAGGTCCGCATCCTTGAGACCGGAAAAGAGCAGCGGTTTTTTGAGTTGTTCGATCAGTTCCATAGGATCACACCATTTTAGCCACAGAACTCACAGAGCTCACAGAGCTCACAGAGGCAAACAAGTGAGTCAGTTACTCACATTACATCCCAGGTCATATAGTTAAAGAGGTGGTATGCTGTATCTCTGTGTCCTCTGTGAACTCTGTGGCAAAGTTTTAGTTTTTGTTAAGAAAACCCATAATTTTCTCAGCCACCTGCGGTGCGGTGAAACCGAACTGTTCCGCCAATACCTTGTCCGGCGCCGACGCACCGAAGTGCTCGATACCTATAAACAGGCCGTCGCAGCCGATCAAACGCCCCCAGGATTCGCCGCGGCCGGCCTCGAATGCCACTCGGGGCACCCCGGCAGGCAGCAGTCCACGTCGATATTCAGCCGGCTGCGCCATAAAGTTTTCAAGACAGGGAACCGAGACGATGCTGGCCTTGATGCCGCTTGTTGCCAGCATTGCAGCTGCGTCCACGGCCACATGCACTTCCGAGCCGCTGGCCATGATCACCACATCCGGCGCACCTTCCGGTGATGATACGAGATAGCCCCCCTTAAGTGAATCCTCAGGGGCAAATGCTGCCGGACGGACTATGACGGGCAGTTTCTGGCGGGTCAGAATCAGCGCGGTCGGACCGCTGTACTTCAGGGCGGCCATCCAGGCCATCGCCGTTTCAACACCGTCGGCCGGACGGATCACCTGCAGTCCGGGGATCATGCGCAGCGAAGCCACATGTTCGATCGGCTGATGGGTCGGTCCGTCTTCACCCACGAAGAAGGAATCGTGGGTAAATATATAGAGAGCCTGCAGGTTCATCAGGGCCGAGAGGCGCACCGCGGGACGGCAGTAATCAGAGAACACCAGGAATGTGGCGCCGTAGGGGATGAAACAGCCGTAAAGCGCCATGCCGTTTATTAACGCGCCCATGGCATGCTCACGTATGCCGAAGTGCAGGTTGCGTCCGCCGAAAGCATCGGCCTGAACCGAAGCCGAGCCTTTGATGTCGCTGTTGTTGGAGGGAGAAAGGTCCGCCGAACCGCCCGCCAGCGAGGGCACCAGAGCCGCCACCTTCTGCAGAACCGAACCGGACAGGGCGCGTGTGGCGCCGTCCTTGCCGGACACTACCGAAAGCAATTCCTCGGCGATGTTGGCAGGCAAACGCTTGTGCCACATTTCGTCCCATAGTTTTGCTTTCTCAGGATTGGCGGCGTGCCATACTTCAAAACCACGCTGCCAGGCGGCATAGCGCTGTTTCAGCTCATCAATGCGCTGCTGACAGGTGTCGCGCACCTCCTGGGGAATCTCGAACGGTCCATGCTGCCACCCCAGATTGGCTCGTGTGGCGGCAATCTCGTCGCTGCCCAGCGGCGACCCGTGGGCACCGGATGAGCCCTGTTTGGCGGGACTGCCGTATGCTATATGGGTGGTGGCAATAATCAGCGAAGGGCGCTCTTTCTCAGCCTTGCCCGCAGCAATGGCATTGATGATCTGAGCGTAGTCATGGCCGTCAATCTTCAGCACATGCCAACCGGCGGCGGTGAAACGTGCCTCCACATCCTCAGACCAGGCCAGATCGGTCTTGCCTTCGATGGTTATGCTGTTGCTGTCGTAGATGTAAACCAGGTTGCCCAGCTTCAGATGGCCGGCCAGCGCTGCGGCCTCGTAGCTGATCCCCTCCTGCAGGCAACCATCTCCAAGCATCGTGTAGATTGTGTGGTTGATCGGGTTGAAATCGGCCGTATTGAAGCGCTCGGCGGCCATTTTGGAGGCGATCGCCATGCCGACGCCGTTGGCAAAGCCCTGTCCCAGAGGACCGGTGGTGACTTCAACTCCGACCGTGTGGCCGAATTCGGGATGTCCTGGAGTTTTGCTGCCCCACTGGCGGAAGTTTTTCAGTTCCTCCAGCGGAAGGTCGTAACCGAACAGGTGCAGCAGCGAATAAAGCAGCATCGAACCGTGGCCGGCCGAGAGAATGAAGCGGTCACGGTTGGGCCAGCAGGGATCTTCCGGGTTGAAGGAGAGGAAATTGCCCCACAGGGCGGCGGCACAGTCGGCAGCCCCCATCGGGAGGCCGGGGTGACCGGAATTGGCCTTTTCAACTGCATCTGCGGAGAGGAAACGGATCGCATCAGCGCACTGGCGCGACTTTTCTGCTGGAATCATGATGTGCTGCATTTTTTGTTCCTTTCAATCTGCTATGTAAAGTGATTAAAACCCTTGGTCTGCAAGCTGAAGTGGGTTCCGTCCGCACGAACCACCGCCACCCCCGGCGAGCTCGTTACTATACCAACAGGCGTCGCCTCAACGCCACATTTTTTAACACATTCGAAGATTTTTTCACGATTTCCCGACGTGGCCGTAAAGCAGAGTTCATAATCTTCTCCCCCTGTCAGGGCAAGATGATGCGGATATTCGGGGAGTTTTTCCGCGCAGAGACGAAAAGCAGCGGAGAGTGGAATATCAATCAGCCGGATGCTGCCGCCAACGCGGGATTGTTCGGCAATATGTCCGAAGTCGGCCAGGACGCCGTCACTTATATCGATCATGGAACTGACCAGACCGGATTCGGCCAGGGCCAGCCCGGCTGATACGCGCGGTGTCGGATCCAGCAGTCGTGAGCGGAGGTAATCGTTCCCTTCGGCTCCGCTCAGGGCACAAAAGGCAGGCGTATCAGAACCTGCCGGCCGTGCGGAGTCGAAGTCCAGCATCTTCAGTCCCAGTGCAGCATCACCAAGCGTGCCGGTCACCCAGATATCATCTCCCGGTTGTGCGCCGGAGCGGCGCAGGATACGGTCGGGATACTGTTCCCCCATAATCGTGACCGAAACCGCCAACCCGGCACGTGAGGAGCAGGTATCGCCTCCGACCAGACTTATGCCATGTTCGTCAGTCATGGCCAGGAATCCGCTGGTGAAGTCATCCAGGAAAGCCAGCGGCAGATCGGCGGGAATGGCCAGCGAGAGCAGCGCCCAGCGCGGTATCGCGCCCATCGCGGCAATGTCCGAGATACTGACCGCCAGCGACTTGCGCCCCAAACGGTAAGGATCGTGCCAGCTGCGACGAAAATGCACATCCTCCAGCAGCATGTCGGTGGACGTAAGCAGCTGCATCCCGGGAGTGAAGGCGGTCACGGCGGCATCGTCACCGATGCCGGTGATGACGTTGTTTGCGGAACAAACGCCTGCCGCAATTCGTGAAATCAGGCCGAATTCACCAAGTTCAGAGATTTTTTTATCGCTTGTCATATCGGCATTCCATACCACCACGACGTCCATATATCAATCAATAAACGCCGGCAAGATTCAGCCGACGGATTCAATGCAGATTGTTAATTGGATTTCAAATCGGATAAGCGAGGGGTGCGGGATCTAACGCAGGTTAAGCACTCTAGGCAGCCGCAATACCAGGCAGGACCGGCTGCTCCACGAGAGTGACGCCGAGCCGCGACTGAACCCTGTCGCAGGAATTATTCAGCAGCCGTTCTGCCTCAACAGCCGGCACGGGTCTGCTGAACAGGTATCCCTGCATTTCGTCGCAGCCGAGTTCATGCAATGTTTTCATTTGATAATTTGTTTCGACTCCCTCTGCCACCAGGTGAAGACCAAACCCCTTCGCGATATCGACAATAGCCTGAATTATCGCGGAACTGCGATGTTCCTCAGACAAATCACGGACAAAGGACTGATCGATCTTGATGGTGCTGATCGGAATCAGACGCAGATAATTGAGCGAAGAATAGCATGTGCCGAAATCATCAATCGAAATCCTGACGCCCAGCTCTCTGATGCTGCTCATTTTTTTGACTACACTGGCGGCATCATGCAGAAGAATGTTTTCCGTTATCTCTATCTCGAGTGTGTCGTCCATGAGACTGTGTTTATTCACCTGGGAAGAAACCCGTTCGACCATATCGCTGCGCTGGAACTCCTGCGGAGAAACATTGACCGACATTCGCAGATCACCCAACCCCATTGCATGCCATTTAGCCAGTTGGCTGCAAGCCTCGGCAAGCACCCAGTCGGTAATCTCGCCGATCAGCCCGACCTCCTCGGCCAGATCGATGAAAGCGCGCGGATTCATCAGTCCATGCAGCGGGTGATGCCAGCGGATCAATGCTTCCATGCCGACAACCTGGAAATCAATAACGCTTATTTTAGGTTGATAATACAGTTCGAATTCAGAATTAAGAATCGCATGGCGCAGGTCGTTTTCCATATTTATGCGTTCAAGGAAACAGGCGTTCATATCCGGGATAAAAAATCTGGTATCGTTTTTGCCATCAGACTTGACTCTGTACATGGCAATATCAGCGTTCTTCAGCAGTACATCGACATTTTCTCCGTCACGCGGAAAAACAGCAATCCCGATACTGGCCGTGACCCGAAACTCATTTCCGGCTACAAGAAAAGGAGACCTCAGCTCATTCAGAATCTTGTCCGCAATTATGCTGGCATCCTCGGCTTGAGTCAGGTCCGGCAGCAGCACGGTAAATTCATCCCCCCCCTTACGGGCAAGGGTATCTCCGGCACGCATGCAGTGAAGCAGGCGGTTGGCAACCTTTTTCAAGAGTTCATCGCCTTCCGCATGCCCATAAGTGTCATTCACCAGCTTGAAACGGTCAAGGTCGATGAACATCACCCCAACCATTCCCCCGTGACGTTTTGAAAGAGTCAGCGCCATTTCCAACCGGTCCCTGAACAACCTCTGATTGGGCAGATGTGTCAACTGGTCGTGAAGCGCCTGAAAAGAGATCGTCTCTTCGGCAATCTTCCGTTCGGTAATATCCCGCGCCACGCCGTAGGTACCCATAAAACATTGCGTAGCCTGGTTCGAACCATTCTGCTTTTCGCCGTATATTCCGGTGGCATTCATCATTGCCACGATGTAATGGCTGTCAAAGTAACGAAAATGATCATTCTTGCATTTAAGCCGGACCTCAAGGTTTGCGGTGGCCCGGTTGTCTACACGGCGTTCATTGAAGGCATAATGAGCTTTTTCCACATCCTCGTCGTGGACGATGGTGTAGTATTTCCTGCCGATCAACTCTTCACGCGTGTAACCGAGCAAAGATTCGACCCGTTTATTAATAAACATGAATCGGCCGGTGTCATCAAGGGTATAGATAAGATCGGGAGAGTTTTCCACCAGGAAACGGTGCAACTGCTCAGATTGCTGCATACGGGCGTTCATTACTGCGTAACTGCGTTCCATACGGCGCCGGTAAAGTGCATTCTCGATCTTGCGCTGTATTTCCTCCAATTTTATCGGTTTGCGAACAAACTCAACCGCTCCGTATCGAAGGGCAAGAATGGCGGAGTCGATACTGTCATTGGCACTGACAAATATGACGCTGGTTGAAATTCTACTGCTTGCCACCCACTCCAGCACTTCCAGTCCGGAAATATCCGGCAGGTTGATATCCAGAAGAACCAGATCGATATCCTGGGACTTGAGTTTTGCTATCGCGTCACGACCGTTATCGCACTCCTGAATTTCACGACCGTCACCATCCAGCAGAATCCGCAAGCTTGACCGTATCCGACTCTCGTCATCGACTATCAGGATTTTCTGTGATTCTCCTGGCGAAGCTGAAATGGAATTGTCATTTTCCTGAACCGGCCAGTTCATGACTCGTCCTTCCTGAACTTGGGCAGTATGATTGAATAGCTCGTTCCCAGTCCAACTTTGGTCTGGCAGGTTATGCGCCCATCCAGGCGCTCCACCAGCCCTGCTACGATAGAAAGGCCAACACCGGAGTGACCGGGTCGCCTGTTCGGATCAAGCGGTTGGAACAGATGATTCATGACGTCCGGCGGCAAACCGGGGCCGGTATCGCTGACCCGGACTTCAATATAGGCCCGGCCATCCTGGTTGACGTCCGCATGTGTGGAAATTGCCATGACACCACCGCTTGACATTGCTTCGGCGGCATTATTCCAAAGATTCAGAAGGATCTGCTTGATACTGTCGCGATCCAGCTTAACCGCTGTCAACCCGGAATCGAGATTCTTTTCGATTGCGATTCCTTTGCTTGAAAAAAGCGGCTCGCCGTAGAGCACCAGCATGTTTTCGATCAAGTTGTTGATATCAAGGGTGCCTGCCTCCGGCAATGCTTCAGCAAGATTGTTCATTCGCGATATGATCTGCGTGACACGATCGATCTCTTCCTTTAGAATTTCCAATTCCTGAAGCATGACATTATCATCCGGAAGTTTCTGGTTGATAATCGCCAGATAGTTTTTAATTATGCTTAAGGGATTTCCTGTTTCGTGAATGACCTTGCGGGCATGTTGCTCGAACTGTCTGGTCAGCGTGGCCTCGAGGTTGTTCTCACGATCCCGCATATCGCGCCAGGCTTCTATACTGTTCGCGGCCATGTTCGCAAAACCGGCCACCCACCCGATACGCTGCTGGAACCGGTCTGATTGCGCAGCAGTGACACCGCAAACCATGACACCTATGTTTCGCTTGCGGGAGTGCAAAGGGACATACAGCAGGCCTTCACTCCCGAGTATGCGGGAGATTTGTATATCAACCAGTGATAAGTGAACGGGATCTTCCTGTTCGAAGGTGGAGTGCGGCCTGTTTTCAAGAGCCGCGGCCGCAGCCAGGCTATGCTTGGAATAAAGCGGAATTTCAAGCCGCTGCAGCAGTTCTGACTGACAATTTATATTTGCACCGGAAAGGATCGGCTTATCCGGATGAACCAGTAAAAAGGCCAGTTGCCCCAGTCCGAACAATATTCGAGCCGATTCCCGCACGGCCAGTAAAATTTCAGCTTCGCTGTCAAGCGAGGCCAGATCCTGCTGCAGTGGCTGCATGATGGCCATGTCGCGCACCACTTCTTCCATCTGTGTGTTTGCAATGTCGTTACTGTCAAGCTTCGGACTCAAGTTGGCCAACGGGATCGTAGAAGTATGCGGCAGGGTTTTTGCGTCGGCGGTTTCGGTAATGCCGAGAGCAGCCGCAATAGAGACAACCCGCTCAGAGCATTGCCGGTAAATTGCAAGAACCTTTGATACATCGATTCCTGTCATCAAATATGCCGCGTTAAGATCAGCTGCGCGCTCATCCTGGGGCAGGCCCAGTTGTTTGTGGTGATAACAGATCATATGGGCAGACCACACGATTCGGCTCAATGCATCAGCAGCAGCAATTTCCTCAGCTGGCGTGTGGTGGAACAGGATCGAATCCGCCATGAAAGAAGAGATATTCCATTGGTCCAGCAGCCATGCGCCGACAGCGGCATGGTCCGTGCCCAACCTCTGCTCCTCGATTTCTCGAAGATCGGCTTCATCCCGGCTCAATACCAGCAGAGACCCGTAGCGCTCGCCTACTCCGCCCAGCAGCAGCAATTGGCCGATATCGTGCAAAAGGCCGGACAGATAAGCCTCTTCCAGGTCAGGGTATTTTACCTCGGCTGCAATGGCACGGGCAACCTCGGCCACCCTCAGGGAATGCCCCCAGAAACCGGTCAGGTCATAGTGCTGATTTTCTACAGATGGTGAAAAGACTTTTTGAACGACAAGGCAGGCGGCTATAGTTCTGGCAAGGCGGGTACCTAGATTGACCAGGCATTGAAGCAGATTCTTGGTTTCTTTTCCGCGGCGCAGGGCGGGTGAATTGGCAACGGTCAGAATTCGAGCGCTAAGTGCGGGGTCCTGTCCGACCAGAGTTGCGAGTTCAGTCATCGAGGTGCTGTCATCGGAAGACAAATGCAGAAACCTTAGCAATACCTGGGGCATCGATGGCAAATACATTGCTTCGATTGAATCAAGAATCGCTTCAGGAACCCGCAACATCAACCTCCCTGCCTGCTGCAATCACGCTTATGGTTTATGTTCAATTCCAATACTGAATTTTGCAAACCGCTAAAACATAAGGCATATAACACCCAAATCCCGGTATCGTCAATATTTAATTAATGCTTATGCAGTTCTAATTAACAATCAAAAGCCCCCGCTCCTGTTATCCCGGAACGGGGGCTTTTCATACAACATCGATATGGGAATGTAATATCAGCTACTTCCGTTTCCCAACTGCGGCATCCCGATCGTTTTTCTTCTTAGCCTCGGGAGATGCTTCGGCGGAAACTGTTTTTGCGGAGCGTGCCTTTACGCTCGTCGAAGCTGAAGGCGGGAATTTTTCCAACGCCAGCCTGAGAGCTTCGTTAACCTCAGATACCGGCACAACCTTGACCTTCTTCAAAATTTCGGCCGGGATGTCCTCCAGATCTTTCTTGTTCTGTTCCGGGATGATCACGATTCGCATCCGTGAGCGCACGGCAGCCAGAATTTTTTCCTTAAGCCCGCCAATCGGAAGCACCTTGCCACGCAGCGTCACCTCGCCGGTCATGGCCACATCCTTTCTGACCGGAATTTTACATAGGATCGAAACCAGTGCCGTCGTCATCGCAACGCCGGCCGAAGGGCCATCCTTGGGTATTGCCCCGGCTGGCACGTGAACATGGATCTCGTTTTCCTGAAATATTTCCGGTTTCAAACCCATGGTCTCGGCATGGGCTCGAATATAGGATTGGGCGGCCTGCACCGATTCCTTCATCACGTCGCCCAACTGTCCGGTCAGGGTCAGGCCGGCCTTACCGCTCATCAGAGTGGCCTCGATGTGCAGGATTTCACCGCCAACAGGGGTCCAGGCCAGGCCGTTGACAACACCAATTTCGTTCTTGTCCAGATCTTCCTCGCGCACGTATTTAGGGGCGCCCAGGTAGGTATGCAGACTTTTAGCGGTGATCTTGGTCAGACGGCTGTTTCCTTCGGCCACTTTTCGGGCCACCTTGCGGCAGATTTTGCCGATTTCACGTTCCAGGTTACGCAGCCCCGCTTCGCGGGTGTACTTGGCAATAATTTCACTGATCGCTTCGTCGTCAAAGCTGATATGCTTGGGCTTGAGACCGTTATCACCGGTCTGGCGCGGCACCAGGTAGCGCTTGGCGATCTCCAGCTTTTCCTCTTCGGTGTAGCCGGCCAGATTGATGACCTCCATCCGGTCTCGCAGCGCGGACGGAATCGGATCCAGCTGGTTGGCTGTGGCAACGAACATCACGTTGGAAAGATTGAAGGGCTGGTTGATATAGTGATCGGAGAATGAGTGGTTCTGCTCCGGATCAAGCACCTCCAGCAGTGCCGAGGACGGGTCGCCCTTGTAGTCGTAGCCGAGCTTGTCCAGCTCGTCCAGCATGAAGACCGGGTTGTTGGCACCGGCCTGCTTCATCCCCTGCAGAATCCGTCCCGGCAAGGCGCCGATGTAGGTGCGGCGGTGGCCGCGAATCTCGGCTTCATCGCGAACGCCACCCAGCGAGATGCGCACGAATTTGCGATTCATGGCACGGGCGATTGACTTGCCAAGCGAGGTTTTACCAACACCGGGAGGACCGACGAAACAGAGAATCGGCCCTTTCATCTTCTTCTTCAGTTTGCGTACGGCCAAAAACTCCAGGATGCGTTCCTTGATCTTGTCCAGATAGAAATGGTCATCGTCGAGAATTTTCTTGGCACGGATGATGTCCAGGCTGTCGCGGGTAGACTTGCTCCAGGGAAGCTCCACCATCCAGTCCAGATAGGTGCGGATAATCCCTGCCTCGCCGGCATCGGGATGCATGTTTTCGAGACGCCCCAGCTGTTTGAGAGCCTCTTTCTGCACCGCCTCCGGCATTTTTGCAGATTCGATGGCCTTTCTGATTTCGACCAGTTCCTCTTTACCTTCGTTATCCCCCAGTTCGCTCTGGATCGCCTTCATCTGCTCGCGCAGATAATATTCCTTGTGGTTCTTGCCCATCTCGTCGCGGGCGGCACTTTGGATCTTGGCCTGCACGCTCAATAGCTCGACTTCGCGATTGAGGAATTCATTGACCTTGGTCAGGCGTAAAATCGGATCGTTAATTTCCAGTAACTGCTGGGCATCGGCGACCTTCAGGCCAAGATTGCTGGATATGAGATCCGCCATGCTGCCGGGATCCTGAATGTTTTCCAGAATAACCATCACTTCCGGCGAGACCTGTTTGCCCAGCTCCATAACCTTGGTCAGTTGCTCCCGGACTGTGCGGATCAACGCCTCGATCTCCAGTGAAATATCCCCCAGCGGGATGTCATTCTGCCGTTCCGCATGAACCGTATAGAACGGGGTTGAGGTTATGTATTCGGTGATGCGAGCCTTGGCCAGACCCTGTACAAGGATTTTTACGCGACCGTCCGGAAGTTTGAGCATCCTCATGATCATCGCTACGGTGCCGACTTCGTAGATCTTTTCCGGTGGCGGGTCCTCATCACCGATATCATGCTGGGTTGCCAGCAGGATCATTCTGTCCCCCGCCAAAGCGCTGTCAACAGCTTTAACTGACATTTCACGACCGACAAACAGTGGAATGATCATGAACGGATAGACCACTACGTCACGTATCGGCAACAAAGGCAACACATCGGGGATTTTCAGCTCTTCCGAACTCTGTTCGGTTTCGTTGTCGTTATCTATCAATCTGAATCTCCTTTATCGGCACCAACCGCTCACCGCATTTTGGGCAGATCACCCGCAGCACACCAAGGCGATATTCCGCCCTGACGCCGCAAGGATCAATGTTTCCAGGGACGGGCACCGCATGGTGAAAGCGGCCGTGGCTGCGCTCCACACAAATAAATTTACCTTCGTTCTGCTCCCGTGGCCGGCTTGCTTCCAGGACCATGGTCAAACCGCACATTTTGAGACTTATTTCGTCCAGACTGAACCCGGGCAGATCGAACTCGATAATGATCTCCTGACCGGTTTCATACATATCCATCTTCGGACGGTTTTCATCCTCTTCGAATGCATCCCGCAACTCAAGCACATGCAGCAGGTTTCGAATCTCCCCGACATGGCGGTTGAATATTTCCTGCTGAAGCGGCTTCCTGCCGGTATATTTTGGCATAAGGGCACCTGTAGACAAGCTGGTAAATGCATGGAATCTCGAACCTGATGAAAGGTAATCATTCCACCACACAAAGTCAAGGCAGACATTCCATCATTTGCGTATACCGCATGCCGTTTCAATTAAAAATTGACTTTGCAGTTTCTATGCAATAAATAAAGGAGTTTATTTGGGGTCAGACCAACCGGGAATGGGGAATCGATAATGGAAAAATGGACCATCAATGAATCCACCAAAATTTACAATATAGACAACTGGGGCGCTGACCTGTTCTCGATCAACAAGAAGGGGAACATGTGTGTCCACCCTTCCTCGAACTCCAAGCAGGTCATCGACCTGCGCGACCTGGTTGACGACCTGATCAAACGCAAGATTAAACCTCCCATCCTGCTCCGCTTCATGGATGTGCTTCAGGGACGCATCGCTTCCATCAATCGCGTCTTCAAAAACGCGATTCAGGAAAATGATTATCCTGCCAAGTATCAGACTTTCTATCCGATCAAGGTTAATCAGCAGCGCCAGGTGGTGGAAGCTATCGCGGCCTACGGCAAGCGCTACAACATCGGACTGGAGGTTGGCTCCAAGCCGGAACTGGTGGCCGGAATTTCGATCTCCAGCGGCAATAACCTGCCGATCATCTGCAACGGCTACAAGGATGCCGAATATATAGAGACCGTTCTCTACGCCACCAAGATCGGCTTCGACATTACGCTGGTGGTGGAGAAGCTGTTCGAGCTGGAAAAGATTATCGCCTTGGTGAAAAAGACCGGCATCACGCCCAAACTGGGGATCCGCGTAAAACTTTCCTCCAAGGGAACCGGCAAATGGGCCACCTCCGGCGGAGAGGACGCCAAATTCGGACTGCGCATGTCCGAGATCATCGCCGCCATCGCGATGCTGACCGAGCACGGATTGATCGACAGCGTCAAGTTGCTGCATTCCCACATCGGCAGTCAGATCACAAAGATCGACAAGATCAAGACCGCCCTGATCGAAGTCACCCGCATCTACACCGAAATGCGCAAACTGGGCGTAGGCATTGAATATCTGGACATCGGCGGCGGACTGGGGGTCGATTACGACGGCTCCAAGTCGAGCTATTTCTCCAGCGTCAACTATTCGGTCGAAGAATACGCCAACGACGTTATCTACCAGATCAAAAACATCTGTGACGATGCCGGCGTAGAATGCCCCAACATCATCTCCGAATCGGGCCGGGCGACCGTTGCCCATTACTCGGTGTTGATCACCAATGTCCTGAACACCAATACCCAGCACCTTATGCCGGATTTTGAAGAGACACTGGCCCAGGCCGAAAAGCTGGCGCCAACCGTCAAGAAGCTGATGGACATCTACAAAAGCATCGACCGCTACTCCCTGCGCGAAGATTACCACGACACGCTCCAGCTGATCAACGAGGCGGTCAGCCTGTTCAACCTGGGCTACCTGACGCTGAACGACCGGGCCATCGCCGAATGGCTCTATTCCAAGATCATCAAAAGGATCAACACCATTGTCGAGAAGATCAGGCCGATCCCGGAGGAACTGCAGAACTTCCAGCTCTCGATGCGCCAGACCTACTTCGCCAACTTCTCGCTGTTCCAGTCGATTCCCGACTCCTGGGCTATTGATCAGCTTTTCCCGATCGTTCCGCTGCAAAGACTGAATCACAAGCCGGATGTAATGGCTTCGATTGCCGACATCACCTGTGACTCGGACGGCGAAATCACCAGCTTCGTCGGCGAGCAGGGGCGCACCAAATACCTGCCGTTGCACAAGATCCGCAAGGACGAAGATTACTACATCGGCTTCTTCCTGATCGGCGCCTACCAGGAAATCCTGGGAGACATGCACAACCTGTTCGGCGACACGAACGCCGTGCATATCACCTTCAACAAAAAAACCGGTTATATGATCGACACCGTCATCAACGGCGACGCCACCTGGGAAAGCCTGAAGTATGTACAGTACAAGGGGCCGGAGATACTGAAGCGCGTCAGGGACAACCTGGAAAAAAGCGTGGCGCTGAAAAAGATTTCGATTGAGGAGAGTAGCCACTTCATCGAATTACTGGACAAAACTCTGCTGGGGTACACGTATCTGGGGGAATAGGGAATCCTCTGCATGAGTGATTGTCCCTACCGGATGTTTTCAATGACCGTCGTTTAATCGTGCTTCAAGGAAGAGACGCAGCGCCACGGCATTGTTGTTCTCCAGATCATGCGCGCTGTACAATATAGATGGTGTCCTGGTTTCGAGCCAAATTAACGAGGCGGTGCCAGACTTCGCCGTTGGCCTCCTGCTCGTCATCTTAATGCCGACAGAATTCCTCCCACCTCCGCGGGTCATGACCGAACCAGCGCCTCAACTCATCGCTGGGTGCGACCTCTTTCAATCATCCATCCATGATGTCGCAATGGGCCGCGACGTACTCCGGCGTGAACAGCAAGAAGCAGGCAATAGCAACAGCCATGAGTTCAACAACCTTGTTAATCAGTTTCATTTTGACTACCTCCTTTTGTGATTGCGTGCCATCAATCGGCACGATTTGGTGAATAGGATCCGCAGTATTTCACGAAAAGAAAATGAACCAGTTCGAACCAAAAACTATGATACATTAACAATATAACCTTCAAATCAACCAAGCCTTTTGCGAAACCTCATGGCGCTCAACGTCATGACAACAACACCCAGGCCAAGAAGTGAGGCCATCTGCGGCCAAAGAATATTGATCCCGTTCCCCTTGAGGAAGATCCCACGGATGATGACCAGAAAATATCGAAGGGGATTCGGGTAGGTTCCGTACTGAATGGCCACCGGCATGTTCTCGATTGGAAACATGAACCCGGAGAGGAGGACGGCCGGTATGTAGAAGAGGAAGGTGGCCATCAGCGCCTGCTGCTGGGTCCTGGAGATGG
>CAYWJJ010000087.1:0-17428 GCA_964458105.1 uncultured Geobacter sp. | reverse complement strand
ACATCACCTTCAGATAGCCCATGTCCCATCTGGTCGGGTTCGGCTTCCAGGCGCCCTCGAGGCCGCTGCCGATCGCATCGCCGCCTTTGCCGCTGCCGAAGCTGCTCTTCCAGCCCAGCCCCTGCTCCTCGATAGGGGCCGCTTCCGGCTCGGGCCCCACATGGGAGGCCGGGCCCGCGCCATGGCACTTGCCGAAGGTGTGCCCGCCGGCAATCAGCGCGACGGTCTCTTCGTCATTCATCGCCATGCGTGCGAAGGTCACTCGAACGTCATGGCCGGAGGCGACCGGATCCGGGTTGCCGTTCGGCCCTTCCGGGTTGACGTAGATCAGGCCCATCTGCACGGCGGCGAGTGGATTTTCCAGTTTCCGTTCACCGCTGTAACGCTTGTCTCCAAGCCAGGTATCCTCAGCCCCCCAGTAAATGTCTTCTTCCGGCTCCCAGACATCTTCGCGCCCGCCACCGAAACCGAAGGTCTTGAAGCCCATCGACTCCAGTGCGCAGTTGCCGGCCAGGATCATCAGGTCGCCCCAGGAGATTTTCCTGCCGTATTTCTGCTTGATCGGCCAAAGCAGGCGGCGCGCCTTGTCGAGGTTGACGTTGTCCGGCCAGCTGTTGAGCGGCGCGAAACGCTGGGAACCGGAACAGGCGCCGCCGCGGCCGTCGCCGGTGCGGTAGGTGCCGGCGCTGTGCCACGCCATGCGGATGAAAAGCCCCCCGTAGTGACCGTAGTCAGCCGGCCACCACTCCTGCGAGTCGGTCATCAGCGCATAAAGGTCCTTCTTCAGGGCCTCCAGGTCGAGTTTCTTGAATTCCTCAGCGTAGCTGAACCCCTCCCCCATCGGGTTGATCAGGTTGGAATTCTGATGAAGGATCTTCAGGTTCAACTGGTTCGGCCACCAGTCCCGGTTCGTCCTGCCGCTGCCGGCTGTGGCTTTGTCAACTCCGCCCGTTACCGGACATTTGCTGTCTTTATTCATTCTATAATCTCCTTTCATTTCTAGGTTTGGATTTGTACAGCTGACAATGGATTATACCGCGGTTTCATAATTCCGGATATTTTTATGTTAAAATTACTTTAAACCAGACAGTGCTACCAGCTACCTTCAGAAGCACGGGCGTAACTTCGTTGCAGGCTGTTGCAAAACAGGAACTGCATGTTAGAATGTTTCAACATCCCCCCACCGCTGATTTCAGAAGCAAGGAGGGCAACAATGCTCTTCATCAGCCGCATGAAAGAAAAGCGTCACGGAATAATTCTCGATCACCCGCAGGATGGCGATGAACGCTGCAGCAACTGCGGCGGTGGCTGCTGCCGCTCTTTCTCCGACGTGGAGCTGAGCTGGGAGGAGTTTGAGCGCCTCGACAAACTGGGAGCCAGTCGCCTGCAACTGTCGCTGAGGGGACCTCACCGGTTGGTGATTGATTACAACTGTGAGTTTTTGAGAAACGGACGCTGCTCGATCTACGAGGCCCGGCCCGAGGTTTGCCGTCGCTTTACCTGCGTTGATCTGTAAAATCCCGAAGCTGCAAGAAATTGATCGAGACATGGCATGTCAATAAAGAAGCTGATAATAATTCTGATACTTTTGGCGACTATCGCACCGCTCGGACTGATTGTTTATACAACCGTCAAGCAGAGGGAGCATGAAAGCGACCGGGCGGTGGCAATTGCCGCCTCGGTTGCCGGCAAGGTTTTCAGCGAACAGAATATCCTGACGTCAGGCGCGGAACAGCTGGCCATGACATTGTCGCATGTGCCGGCTGTCCTGAACCGTGACACGGCAGCGGCAAATCAGATCCTCTCGGAACTGGTTTCATCAAGCCCGCAATTCGCCCTGATCTTTCTGGTCGACAAGTCTGGGGCCTGCTGGGCTTCTCCGCTTCCGGAGCAGCTTTCCAAAAACTATTCGGAGAGGAAGTATTTCTACAACGCGTTGGCAACCGGGAAGTTTTCGTCGGGAGAATTCACGATCGGCAAAGTCCTGCGCGCCCCGATCTTCAGTTTCGGATATCCGATCAAGGACAACACCGGAAAGATCACCGGGATCGTGGGCATAGTCATCAATCTGGAGCGTTACCGCCATCTCTACGGTAATGGCGAACTGAGTTCCGACGCGTCAATTCTGCTCGTGGACTATAAAGGAACTATCCTCTATTCATCAATAGATTCCAAACTTGTCGGCACGCAGGACAGGGCCGACCTGTTCCAGCGGATGAGTGAAGGACCCGAGGAAGGTACTTTTGCAGCCGATGGCAACCTTGGTATCCAGCGTCTGTTCGCTTATAAGAAACTCAGGCTGAAAGACGAGCATAATCCCTACATGTACGTTCGCAGCGGCTTGAGAAGGGACAGTGTCCTGGCCGGCATCCGCAGAGACTTCATCATTAACGTAAGTGTACTGTCGAGCATCATGTTCCTGTCGCTCGGGCTGGCGGTTTTCATCATCAAGCGGAGTATTCTCGACAAAATCATAGTTCTGCGGAATGCCGCGCTGAAAATTGCAGAAGGCAATCTGGATGTCAGGGTTTCGGACAAGGTCTCGGGCGGCGAACTGGGTCAACTGGGGCTGGCATTCGACGAGATGGCGAACAAGCTGGCTGATAACCTCGAAGAACGCGAAGCGGCAGAAGGTGATCTTAAAAAACTTGAGGCGCAGCTGTTTCAATCGCAGAAACTCGAATCGATCGGTCGTCTGGCCGGCGGGGTTGCGCATGATTTCAACAACATGCTGACGCCTATCATGGGGTATGCAGAAATCCTGATGTCAAGAACAGCACCCGGCAGCCGTGATTTCGAAATGCTGGACAGCATCAAAAAGGCAGCCGACAAGTCCAGGGTGCTGACACAACAGCTTTTAAGTTTTGGACGCAAGCAGATTCTCGACATGAAAACCATCGACTTGAACGAGGTCATCAATTCATTTTATGGGATTCTGCGAAGAACCATCAGGGAAGACATCAATCTCAGGCTTAGTCTGACAAATGATCAGATTGGCGTCAGAGCGGATCGGAATCAGATCGAACAGATATTGATGAACCTGGCGATCAACGCCCAGGACGCAATCACGAACAAGGGAACAATCACAATTGAAACCGCACCGGTGACCCTGGATAATGAATTCGTCCGGCAGCATGCGGTCGTCAAAGCCGGAAAATACCTGATGCTTGCTTTTTCCGATAATGGTTGCGGAATGGACCAGGAAACCATCTCCAAAATATTTGAACCGTTCTACACGACCAAAGAGCTCGGCAAGGGGACCGGACTCGGCTTGGCCACGGTTTATGGACTGGTCAGACAGCATGGAGGAAATATCTGGGTATACAGCGAGATCAACAGCGGAAGCACTTTCAAGCTCTATTTCCCGGTCGTCGGAGGTCAGCCGGAGCCGGAAGAGGAAATATCATCGGAAAAAGTGAATTTGAGCGCAGGCGGCACGACTATTCTGCTGGTTGAAGACGATGAAATGGTCAGAAGCATGGTCTGCGACCTGCTGCAAAAACTCGGTTTCGATGTAATTGCCCCGGAAGGCCCGAAACAGGCCCTGAAAATCAGCGAAGGACTGCAGATCGACCTGTTGATTTCGGATGTGGTCATGCCCGGCATGACCGGTCCCGAACTCTATAGAAAACTGCTGAAGTCGCACGGGAAGCTGAAGGTGCTCTACATGTCCGGCTATACCGACGATGTCATCGTCCATCATGGAGTACTCGACGAGGGGATCGACTTCATTCAGAAGCCGTTTGCAATCAACGCCCTGGCAAAAAAAATCGATTCGGTATTGAGAAGAGCGGCGGCGGTCCACGACCAGGCCTGATGAGCAGATGGCATCACGATACTTCTCTCGTGCATAAAACTGTCCCGAAAAGCCCGGATGAAGTCCGGGCATCATTTATGTCATGATTAGGGAAGAAATGTACTCACAAGTGTATAAATAACACTCACACCTGAACAAACCGGTGGATTCAGCAGCGATCCGCGGCAGTAACTGTTCAGTATAACCGGTTAAAATCTAACCTAATCTTCCTGCAAAAACGGCATAATTTCAGTGTGGCACACTCCCTGCTATATTAAATCGCCGAATCCGTTGCGAGCAACTGATAGACGAATAAAATTCACAAAGGTTACCCCAATGAAAACTAACCGACCACCGGCAAAACAGGGACTTTACGATCCTCAATTCGAACACGACGCATGCGGCGTCGGCTTTGTTGTTAATATGAAGGGGAAGAAGTCGCACGAGATCATCAGCCAGGCGCTCGAAATTCTCGTCAACCTCGATCATCGCGGCGCCTGCGGCTGCGAACCGAATACCGGAGACGGCGCCGGCATCCTGATGCAGATGCCGGACAGCTTCCTGCGTTCGGTCTGCACCCCGCTTGGCATCGAACTGCCGGAGCTTTTCCACTACGGTGTAGGCATGCTCTTTACCTCACCGAAAGCTACCGAGCGCAACGCAGCCCGCCATATCATGGAAAAGATCCTGGTCGAAGAGGGAGTAGAACTGCTTGGGTGGCGCAATGTGCCGACCGACAATTCATCCCTGGGGCAAACGGCCTGGGAAGGTGAGCCGATGGTGCGGCAGCTGTTCCTCAAGCGCCCGAAGAGCTGTTCTGACGAGCAGGCCTTCAATCGCAAGCTCTATGTCATCAACCAGCGGGCAACCAATGAGATCCGGCGCGCCGAAGTTGACGAGCAGTGGTACGTCAGCAGCCTCTCCACCCGTACCATAATATACAAGGGCATGCTGATGCCGGTGCAGGTCGACCAGTACTATCCCGAGCTGAAGGATCCGGCCATGGAGAGCGCCATCGCCCTGGTGCATTCCCGCTTCTCCACCAACACCTTTCCCAGTTGGGATCGCGCCCACCCCTATCATTTCCTGGCCCACAACGGCGAGATCAACACCCTGCGCGGCAACGTCAACTGGATGAATGCCCGCCAAAACCATCTGGAAAGCGCTCTGTTCGGCGAGGATATGAAGAAGCTTCTGCCGATTATCAACGAGAACGGCTCTGATTCGGCTATGTTCGACAACTGCCTTGAGCTGCTGGTCATGAGCGGGCGCTCCCTGCCGCACGCCGTCATGATGATGGTTCCCGAACCTTGGGAAAACCATACCGGCATGAGCGAGGAGAAGAGGGCCTTTTACGAATACCATTCATGCCTGATGGCGCCATGGGATGGTCCGGCCGCGATCTGCTTCACCGATGGACGCAGTATCGGAGCGGTTCTCGACCGCAACGGCCTGCGCCCTTCCCGCTATTACATCACCAACGACGATCTGGTGATCATGGCCTCCGAAGCCGGAGTCCTCAAGATCGAGCCAAGCCGCATCCAGAGCAAGGGGCGGCTCCAGCCGGGTCAGATGTTCCTGGTTGACACCGAACAGGGGCGCATCGTTCCGGACGAGGAGATCAAGCGGGAAATTGCGCTGGCCAACCCCTACGGCCGATGGTTGAAAGAAAGCCACATTACCCTGGAAGATCTGCCGGCTGTCCCGGACCAGCTGATCCCTGACCACGCCACCCTGACCCAGCGTCAGCAGGCATTCGGCTATACCTTTGAGGATCAGCGCGTTGTACTGGGGCCGATGGCTACCGACGGCATCCAGCCGCTCGGCTCGATGGGTACCGACACACCGCTGGCGGTGCTCTCCAGCCAGAATCAGCTGCTGTACAATTACTTCAAGCAGCTGTTCGCACAGGTCACGAATCCGCCGATCGACCCGATCCGCGAAGAGATTGTCACCTCAACCATTACGTTGATCGGCTCGGAGGGCAACCTGCTGGAACCGGCGGCACTGAACGCCAGGAGAATCAAGCTTCAGCATCCGCTACTCAGCAACCAGGAGTTGGAAAAACTGCGCCGGATTGAGCGCCCCGGTTTCAAGTCCGCGACACTGTCGCTGCTCTTTCCGGCGGCGCGCGGTGCCAGCGCCATGGAGAAGGGGCTGGAAGCGCTTTTTGCGGCTGCCGATGTGGCGGTTGAAACCGGCAGCAACATCCTGGTTCTTTCCGATCGCGGCGTAGACCGTGACAATGCTGCCATCCCGGCACTGCTGGCGATTTCAGGCCTGCATCACCACCTGGTCAGCAGCGGTACCCGCACGCTGGTTTCACTGGTGCTGGAATCGGGTGAGCCGCGTGAAGTGCACCACTTTGCCGTGCTGCTCGGCTATGGCGTCAATGCCATCAACCCCTATCTGGCTTACGAGTCCCTGGATGACATGATACAGCAGGGCATGCTGCCGGGTCTCAACCACGAAAAGACCGTCAAGAACTTCATCAAGGCCTCCATCAAGGGTGTCGTCAAGACCATGGCCAAGATGGGCATCTCCACCGTCCAGAGTTATCGCGGCGCGCAGATCTTCGAGGCGGTCGGCCTGCATCATTCGGTAATCGAGCGCTATTTCACCTGGACCCCCTCACGCATCGGCGGGACCGATATCGACGGAATCGCACGGGAGTTGATGGAGCGCCACGCCAAGGCCTATCCCGAGCGGGTAGCACCGGAGGCAACCCTTCCCGCAGGCGGCGTTTACCAGTGGCGCAAGGATGGCGAGGAGCACCAGTACAATCCGTTGACGATCACCTCGCTGCAGAAAGCGACCCGTACCGGCGATTACAGCGAGTTCAAGACCTTCTCCTCGCTGATCGATGAGCAGAGCGAACGTCACTACACCCTGCGCGGCATGCTGCAGTTCAAGGAGAACATGCCTTCGGTGCCGATCGACGAGGTCGAACCGGTTGAATCACTGATGAAGCGCTTCAAGACCGGTGCCATGTCCTACGGCTCCATCAGCCAGGAAGCTCATGAAGCGCTGGCCATCGCCATGAACCGCATCGGCGGCAGATCGAACACCGGCGAAGGCGGCGAAGATCCGGAACGTTTTACCTGGACCAACGAGCTGGGCGATTCCAAGAACAGCAACATCAAGCAGGTTGCTTCCGGCCGCTTCGGTGTCACCAGTGATTACCTGACCAATGCCGGCGAACTGCAGATCAAGCTTGCCCAGGGCGCCAAGCCGGGCGAGGGGGGCGAATTGCCCGGCCACAAGGTCTATCCCTGGATCGCAAAAACCCGCCACACAACCCCGGGCGTCGGCCTGGTATCGCCACCGCCGCACCACGACATCTACTCGATCGAGGATCTGGCGGAGCTGATCCACGACCTGAAAAACGCCAACCGCCGGGCCCGCGTCAGCGTCAAGCTGGTGTCCGAAGTCGGAGTCGGCACAATCGCCGCCGGGGTTGCCAAGGCTCACGCCGATGTAGTGCTGATCAGCGGATATGACGGCGGCACCGGTGCATCACCGATCTCCAGCATCAAGCACGCCGGTCTCCCCTGGGAGCTGGGCTTGGCCGAGACGCACCAGACCCTGCTGCTGAACAACCTTCGCAGCCGGATCATCATCGAGGCCGACGGCCAGCTCAAGACCGGCCGCGATGTTGCCGTCGCAGCCCTGCTGGGAGCCGAGGAGTTCGGGTTTGCCACCGCCCCGCTGGTGACGCTGGGTTGCGTCATGATGCGCGTCTGCCAGAGCAACACCTGCCCGACCGGCGTGGCGACCCAGGACCCCAAGCTGCGCAAGAATTTCAGCGGCAAACCGGAGTATGTGGTCAACTTCATGCGCTTTGTGGCGCAGGAACTGCGTGAGATCATGGCCCAGCTCGGCTTCCGCACCCTGAACGAAATGGTCGGACGCTGCGATGTGCTGGAGGCCAACAAGGCCATCGACCACTGGAAGACCCAGGGGCTTGATTTCTCCAACATCCTGCATCAGCCGAAGGTTGGTTTGAATGTGGGCCGTTACTGCACCGAAGAGCAGGATCACGGCCTGGAAAAATCGATCGACATGACCAAACTGCTGGACCTCTGCCAACCGGCCATCGAGCGCGGCGAGAAAGTCTCCGCAGAGCTGCCGATTACCAATGTGGACCGGGTGGTGGGAACCATCGTCGGCAATGAAATCACCCGCCATCACGGTGCCGCCGGCCTGCCGGACGATACCGTCAGCCTTACCTTCAACGGATCTGCCGGGCAGAGTTTCGGCGCGTTCATACCACGCGGCATCACCCTGAAGCTGTCCGGCGATGCCAACGACTATCTGGGCAAGGGATTAAGCGGCGGCACGATAATTGTCTATCCGCCGGAGGGGTCGACCTTCAAAGCGGAAGAGAACATCATCGCCGGCAACGTGGCCTTTTACGGGGCCACCAGCGGCACGGCCTTTATCCGCGGCATGGCCGGCGAGCGTTTCTGCGTACGCAACTCCGGCGTCAATGCCGTAGTTGAGGGGGTCGGCGATCATGGCTGTGAATACATGACCGGCGGCACGATCGTGGTTCTCGGCCAAACCGGGCGCAACTTCGCAGCCGGCATGAGTGGCGGTGTAGCCTATGTCCTTGACGAACAGGGCGATTTTGCAAGCCGCTGCAACACCGAAATGGTCGGTCTGGAGCCGCTTGATGCTGCCGATGCCGTCATCCTCAAGGCCATGATCGAAAAGCATGCCGAATCTACCGGCAGCACCCGGGCAACAATGATGCTGATCAGCTGGCAGAAGATCCTGCCGCAGTTTGTAAAGGTCATGCCGATGGATTACAAGCGGGTGCTGCAGGCGCTTGAACGGGCAAAGGCGGCAGGCTTAAGCGGTGACGATGCGCTGGACGCCGCATTCGAGGAAAACGCGAATATCGGCGAACATTGACGCTAACTTTAAGAAACTATTTATTTTATAGGAAAACAATCATGGGAAAACCAACTGGATTCATGGAATATACCCGAGAAGTACCGGCTGACCGGGGGCCTTTGGAGCGCATCAACGACTGGAACGAATTCCATCTGCATATGCCGGATGAGGACCTGCGCACCCAGGGTGCCCGCTGCATGGATTGCGGAGTGCCGTTCTGCCACAGCGGTGTACTGATCAGCGGCATGGCCAGCGGCTGCCCGGTCAACAACCTGATACCGGAGTGGAATGATCTGGTCTACCGCAACCTGTGGCGTCAGGCGCTGGACAGACTTCACAAAACCAACAACTTTCCGGAGTTTACCGGGCGTGTCTGTCCGGCCCCCTGCGAGGGTTCCTGCACACTGGCCAGCATTGATCCGGCCGTTACGATCAAGAACATCGAAGTCAGCATCGTTGAGCGCGGCTTTGAGGAGGGATGGATTTTACCGGCCGCTCCGGTCGCAAGCACCGGCAAGAAAGTCGCCGTGGTCGGCTCCGGCCCTGCCGGACTCTCCGCCGCCGCCCAGCTCAACAAGGCCGGTCACGCTGTCACGGTTTTCGAGCGGGCTGATCTGCCGGGCGGCCTGCTGATGTACGGCATCCCCAACATGAAACTGGACAAGCGCCAGGTTGTGCTGCGTCGGATCAAGCTGATGGAAGAGGAAGGGATCACCTTTGTCTGCAATACCGAGGTGGGTGGCAGCGAATTCCCGACGGCAAAGCTGCGCAGTGAATTTGACGCCGTGGTACTGACCACCGGCGCCACTCTGCCGCGCGACCTGCCGATCGCGGGACGTGATCTGAAGGGGATCCATTTCGCGATGGATTTTCTGACTGCCAACACCAAGGCCCTTCTGAACGCTGGTGAAGATTTCATTTCGGCCAAAGGGAAGGACGTTATCATCATCGGCGGCGGCGACACCGGCACCGACTGTGTCGGCACCTCCCTGCGTCACGGCTGCAGCAGCGTCGTCCAGCTTGAAATCATGCCCCGCTCCCCCGATGAACGGGCCGAAGACAATCCCTGGCCGGAGTGGCCCAAAACCCACAAGGTGGACTACGGCCAGGAGGAAGCCGCTGCAAAATTCGGAGATGATCCGCGTGTCTATCTCACGACCGCCACACGTTTCGAGAGTGATCAGGATGGAGCGGTCAAGGCTGTCCACACTGTTGAAGTTTCCTGGGAAAAGAATGAAAAAGGTCAATTCGTTCCACAGCCGGTTCCCGGCACCGAACAGGTGCGCCCGGCCCAGCTGGTGCTGCTGGCGATGGGTTTCCTGGGGCCGGAACAGCCCTTGATCGACTCTCTGGGGCTGGTAAAGGACCAGCGCAGCAATATCAAGGCCGAGTTTGAGAAGTACGGCACCAGCATCCCGGGCGTCTTTGCCGCCGGCGACTGCCGTCGCGGACAGAGCCTGGTGGTGTGGGCCTTCAACGAAGGGCGCGGTGCCGCCCGTGAGTGCGATCGTTACCTGATGGGCAACAGCGAGTTGCCGTAGTTTTTTCGGTTAAATTGTAATGCTGATGAAGGTGAAGTTTGAAGTTCCACAGAAAAGCCCGGCTTATGACCGGGCTTTTTTTAAACTTTGATGATGTAATGCTTGCTACCCTTTTATCTCGCCCTTGATCCCGATCGTCACTTCCCTGTAGGGGATCTGCTTGCCGCTGGCGGCCAGCGCCTGACGGGCTGCAACGGCAATGCCGCCGCAGCAGGGCACTTCCATCTTCAAAACAGTAATGCTTTTGACGTCCGATTTGCTGAAAAGCTCGGTAAGCTTCTGGGTGTAGAAGTTGTTGTCATCCAGTTTGGGACAGCCCATCACAACCGCTTTTCCTTTGAGGAAGTCCTGGTGGTAACCGGCATAGGCCACCGGTACACAATCGGCGGTGATCAGCAGATCCGCGTCCTGGAAGTAGGGTGCCGTGGTGGAAACCAGATGCAGCTGCACCGGCCACTGGGCCAACTGGCTCTGGCGGCTGCCAGCTGCAGCGCCCGCTGGCGACTCCGGCGGCCGATCAAAACTCATGGCACGTGAACCGGGGCAGCCGCCGCCGTGATTATGGGCCGCCGGTTGCGGAGCATGAACCGGAGCCGGCTTGCCCTGGGCGGCCAGATGCTGCTCCACCGCGGCTTCATCAAATTCATCCGCCTCGCGCTCTTCAACAGTGATGGCATCCCTGGGACATTCGCCCAGACAGGCTCCCAATCCGTCGCAGAGGTTGTCGGCCGAAAGAACGGCTTTGCCGTTGATCATCTTGATGGCGCCTTCGGCGCAGGATGGGACGCACAATCCGCAGCCGTCACATTTATCCTGGTCGATTTTCACTATTTTTCTAAGCATGTTGTTCTCCTTTATTTTTGATATTTTTCGTATTAATTGATTTAAAAGAAATAGTGCCAGACATAGTCCAACCGTCCCTGCATCATCAGCTTGCGCCCGGAGTAACTCATGATCTCACGCACCTTTTCCCGCTGCACTCTGCCGTAGCAATGGATCCGGCAATGCTTGCAGCTCGGCTTCTCCGCCTCCAGCGGACATTTGATCCGCTTGGTGACCGCATATTCCATGAATGCGGCACACTCTGAGCAGACCCTCCGTTCGCCCAGGCCTGCCGGAAGTTTGAAGGGTTGCCGCTCCAGAGTCCCATGCTTCCCCGAACAGTAAACTTCGACAAATTTGCCGATCAACCTGATATCTTTTTTCTGCTGCTTTGAAAGCGTTTCCATGGTTGCGATTCTGCCTCACGATCCGGTTACCATACATGACAAAGGTCAATTTTGTGCATTAATAACAAAAATGGAACTAACTGCACAGTCATTGTTTAGCAGCACATACAAAAGATATTAGCTTGACTTTACACACGATTTTGTGGAGCATTGGCTTTCATCAGGCTCATTTTTCATTAATATTTATAATTAACAAGCTGAATCCGATTACATGGCACAACACATCAAGCAGGTTGCGGCCAAAACATTAAAGTTTCCATCTGGAGGCAACTGAAACATGCTCCGAAAAACCGAAGAAAATTTCTCCAAGTCTTTTTATGCCGCCCCGGTCTCCATGGCGATCTCCACCATCAAGGACGGAAGACTGCTGGTGGTCAACGAAGCATTCGAACGTCTTTCCGGCTATGCAGCGGACGAGGTTGTCGGGCGTACCGCGGTGGAAATCGGGCTCTGGCACAATCCGCACGAACGTCAGGAGGTGGTGACGCTTCTGGAGACGGATAAAGAGGTCCGCGACTTGAAATTCACGTTACGGAACAAAAAGGGGGGATTCCGCACCGCTCTTTTCTCCGGCGTCGTCATCGATCTGCACGGTGAAAAGCGGCTCCTCAAGCTGATGCACGACATTACCGGGCAGAATCGGACGGCAGAAGGGCTGCAAAAGTCGCACGTGACGGCAAGGGAACTAACAACAGAACTGATTGAGGCCAACAGGGCATTGGAACTCAAACTCCATGATCAGCAAGCCGCCATACAGCGCCTGAACCGGCTGTATGCGGTGCTGAGTGTGACAAACCATGTCATTGTGCGCTCAAACGACCGCGACACGCTGTTTAATGATATCTGCCGGGGGGCTGTCGAACGGGGCGGGTTCAAGATGGTCTGGATCGGGCTTATCGACGATGAATCCGGCATGGTCAGGCCTGTCAGCTGGCACGGTGCCAACAACGGCTTTCTGGACGGCATCCGGGTCTCGGTGAGGGAAGAACCGGAAGGGTTGGGGCCTACCGGTTCGGTCATCCGCGACGGCAGTTACTACATTTGTAATGACCTGATTCACGACCCGCGTACCCGTTTCTGGCATGAAAAGCTGCGTGAGCGGGGCTACCGTTCCGCTGCGTCCATCGCGCTGTCATTGAATAAAAAGGTGATCGGCGCCTTGACCATCTACTCCGATGAACCGGACTATTTCTGTTCCCGGATGATCGAACTGCTTAAGCAGATGGCCATGGACATCTCCTTCGCCCTTGACAACCTCGACCACGAAGTCCGCTACCGGGCCGCGGAGCGGGCCTTGCATACGGAAACCACGGAACGCCTGCGATTGGTGGAAGCCCTTCGCACGAAGCAGCAGCAGTTTATGCAGCAGAGCCGTCACGCGGCCATGGGGGGGATGATCGGCAATATCGCCCACCAGTGGCGGCAGCCGTTGAATACGCTGGCGCTAACAATCCAGTGCCTGCAGATGGACTACAATAACGGTAATTTCTGCAAGCAGGATCTGGATAGCAGTGTCGGTATCAGCATGGATTTGATCCAGCACATGTCCCGGACCATCGACGATTTCACGGATTTTTTCAGACCGGACAAGGAAAAAGTCTCATTCAACGTGCTTACGGAAATCTCAAAGACCCTCACGCTTATCAAGGCGGTTTTCAGCGAGCAGCAGATCAAGATCGTCATCAATCAGACAGGCGATCCGGTCACCTATGGCCATCCCAATGAATACTCCCAAGTTCTCCTCAACATCCTGATTAATGCCAGGGATGCGTTTTCAAGCCGAAAAACCGCAAACCCCGAGGTCGTGATCAATCTGTTCACAGAAGACGGCAAGAGCGTTGTGACCATTACCGACAACGCCGGCGGCATTCCGGAGGATATTATCAACAAGGTCTTCGACCCGTACTTTACAACAAAGGAGGCGGACAAGGGGACAGGGGTCGGCCTGTACATGTCTAAAATCATTATAGAAAAAAACATGGGGGGCAAACTGGGCGTACGCAACACCGTCGACGGCACCGAATTCAGGATAGAGGTCTGACATGGACCGGTTGAAATACCGACATCCATCTGCCGTCAGCTATTTCAGGGAATATGCTGTTTTCTTATTATACGAAAGAGTTTGCAGAAATACTCCCTGCATGACCGCACGACTCGGACAAACGCCGTTTTTCTTTGCATCCCTCCCCGCTTTCAGATACATTTTAAACATTAAGTATAATCTGCCGCACGAGGTATAAATGATCCCCAAAGCAGTTTCATTCGTCGCCAAATCCGGAACCGGAAAAACCACCATGCTGGAAAAAGTCATTATCGAACTCAAGCTGCGCGGTTACCGGGTGGGAGTCGTCAAGCATGACGCCCACCGTTTCAACATCGACCATCCCGGCAAGGACAGTTACCGCCTGACCGCCGCCGGAGCCGACACCATGCTGATCGCCTCACCCGAAAAGCTGGCCCTGGTAAAACAGCATGCGGAACCGCCACCGATTGAGGAGCTGATTGCCACCTACTTCGCCGATGTGGATCTGATCCTGACCGAAGGCTTCAAGAAGAGCGGTCTTCCCAAGATCGAGCTGCACCGCAAGGAGCGCAGCGCAACCCTGCTCTGCCGGGGGGAAAATTTTGATCCCAGCCTGATTGCAGTGGCCAGCGACGAGCCGCTGGAACTGGACGTGCCGGTACTTGATCTCAATAACCCGGCCGAGGTGACCGATTTCGTAGTGAGGGCCATTATCCATGCAACTGACTGACTCCCTGGGGAGAAACATAAACTATCTGCGCCTGTCGGTGACCGATCGCTGCAATATGCGCTGCTTTTACTGCATGCCCAAGGAAGGCATCGTTAAAAAAGGGCATGAGGCGGTGCTTTCTTACGAAGAGCTGCAGATGATCGCCGAAGCTGCGGTCAGTTTGGGAATCGAGAAAATTCGTATCACCGGCGGCGAGCCTCTGGTGCGGGCCGGTATCGTCAAATTCCTGGAAAAGCTGGCCGGAATTCCGGGGCTGCGCCATCTGGCTCTGACCACCAACGGCCTGCTGCTGTCTGAAATGGCCGCCGACCTGTACAGAATCGGAGTGCAGCGGTTGAACGTCAGCCTCGACTCTCTGAATACCCGGACATTCAGCGACATCACCCGTGGTGGTGATCTGGGGCGCGTGCTGGCCGGACTGGATGCCGCCGAGCGGGCCGGTTTCCCCCCTCCCAAGATCAACGTGGTCATTATGCGCGGGGTCAACGACTCCGAAATATTGGACTTTGCCGAGATGACCCGCCAGCGCGGCAATTCGGTACGCTTCATCGAATACATGCCGGTCGTCATGGATGATGGCTGGCAACGCTACTGCATCTCCGGCGATGAAATACTGCAGCGTATCGAAGACAAATATACGCTGGAGCAGATCGACAAAGGTGAGTATGCCGGGCCTTCGCGTGACTTTCGCATTTCCGGCGCACGGGGCAGCCTAGGAATCATAACGGCCGTATCCGGACACTTCTGCAGTGAGTGCAATCGTATCCGGGTCACTTCCACCGGCCAGGCCAAGGGGTGTCTTTTTTCAGATCAGAAGACCGATCTGCGCCCTTTTCTGCGGCCCGCCGACCGGGAAGGGCTGATAAAGGTGCTGCGCACCATTGTTTCAACCAAACCGGAGCGTCACGGAATTTCCAGCGACGGTTACGCACACAAGAACTTTACTATGGCACAAGTGGGAGGATAACTTTAAATGGCAACTGTGGAAGCTGTATGCATCAGCGAGAATAAAGGGGAACGCAAGAAACCGGTGGAACTGGTGGAGTTGCGTGAGAATCATGGCATCGTCGGCGACGGCCATGCCGGCGATTGGCACCGCCAGGTCAGCCTGCTGGCCACCGAAAGCATCGAGAAGATGCGCAAGCTGGGGTTGGATGTTACTGCCGGCGATTTCGCCGAGAACATCACCACCAGCGGCATCGATCTGGTGGCGCTACCGATCGGCACACGCCTGCAGGTGGGAGAAGCACTGCTGGAGGTAACCCAGATCGGCAAAGAGTGCCATACCCGTTGTGCAATCTACTACCAGGCCGGCGACTGCGTCATGCCCAAGGAAGGAATTTTTGCCAAAGTTATCAGCGGCGGGGTTGTGAAGCCTTCCGATCAGGTGCAGGTGGTATTGCCCTGACTTCAATAATTGTAAAAGATCATTTAACCGTTGCCGGCCCTGATAAGTGGTTATTCAGGGCCGGTTCAACAAACGCCCATATCCCAGGATAAGCTTATCAAAGACCTTTCCCGACTCATCCCTTATCTGGTTGCGCTCCGCGGGCGGTACGCCGCCGGGGCGGTTTTTCTTCTGCTCACCAATGCCTTCGCATTGCTGATACCATGGTTCATGAAGCTGGCAGTGGAAGCGCTGCAGCACCCGTTGACGGCAAAGCTGTCTCCGGCAGTCTGCGCGCTGACGATTGCCCTGCTGGCTTTTTTGCACTGCATAACCCGCATCTTTTCACGCACCCTGATACTGAATGCCGCCCGCATCATCGAATTCCGCATCCGCGACGATCTTTTCCGGCGGCTGATGCAGCTTGACCTGGGTTATTTTTCCACCAGCCGCAGCGGCGACATACTCTCCCGTTTTTCCAACGATCTGACCAATGTGCGAATGCTGACCGGTTTCGGAGCAATGAGCGCAATCAACACGATTATCATCTATACCGCCGGGGTGACGCTGATGGCGCGCATTCATCCCTGGCTGACATTCTGGGCGATTTTGCCGTTTCCGGTGATGATGCTGATCGTCAAAAAAGTCAGCCATCGCCTGTTTCGCCGCTCGCTGCAGGCGCAGGAAGAGCTTGCCAGGCTTTCAAGCCAGGCCGAGGAAACGGTTTCAGCGGTGCGCCTGATCAAGTCATACTGCCGTGAGGAACATTTTCAGGGAGAGTTTGGTAAAACCGCCGATCGGTATCTTAAGCACAACCTGCGGCTGGCGCGGCTGCGCGGCCTGATCATTCCGGTCATGGCGGCCGCCACCGGGGCTGGAACCTTGATCGTGCTGTTCATAGGGGGCAAACTGGTCATTAGCAGCACGATAACTCTGGGCGACTTTGTGGCTTTCAGCGGTTATCTGGCGATGCTGGTCTGGCCGACCGCGGTGATGGGATGGCTCCTGACGCTGGCCCAGCGCGGAGCGGCCTCGATGTCCCGTTTGGCAGGCATACTGGAGGCCGAAGCGGCCGTGGCCGACAATACCGATGCGGGGCCTGTTGAGGGATTGCAGTCAGGAATCGAGTTTCGGAATCTGTCTTTCGACTATGGCGACAGGAAAGTGCTCAAAGGAGTTTCCTTCCGTATCCGGGCCGGTGAAACCGTGGGAATCACCGGGGAAGTCGGCAGCGGAAAGTCCAGCCTGTTGCGGCTGGTGCCGAGACTGCTCCCGGTTGCGGACGGGATGCTGTTCATCGACGGCCGGGACATCAATAAAATAACAATTGCCAGCCTGCGCTGTCTGATCGGATTTGTCCCCCAGGAGGCTTTTCTGTTTTCACGTACGATCGCGGAAAATATCGCTTATGGGATGGCCGGCAGCTATGACCGGGAAACTTTGGAGAAAACGGCCCGGCAGGCCGGTTTCCTGGAGGATGTGGAAGGTTTTCCGAACCGGTTTGAAACGCAGGTGGGAGAAAAGGGCGTAACGCTTTCCGGTGGACAGAAACAGCGCCTGGCCATCGCCCGGGCGGTGGCCTCCGATCCGCCGATCCTGCTGCTTGACGATCCTCTTTCGGCGGTGGATGCCGGTCGCGAGGAGGAGATCCTCAACGAGCTCGGGCGGTTTTACAGCGGAAGAACGGTGCTGATTGTATCACAGCGGGTTTCGGCGTTTCGTGACTGCGATAAAGTGATTGTCCTGAAGGATGGAGAGATTGCCGAGATGGGGACACCCGCCGAGCTGTTGGCGCAAGGCGGGATCTATGACCGGATGTGCCG
>CAYWJJ010000086.1:0-17646 GCA_964458105.1 uncultured Geobacter sp. | reverse complement strand
AAAATCAGCAAAGTAATATATATGTAACATGTTGCGGGATTACATTTGATATGAATAGCTTTTTTGCATCCGTTGAACAGTCATACAACCCCGACCTCAAAGGAAAGCCAATCGTGGTCACAGGTTCGCAGCAGCGAACAGTAATCCTCACGGCCAGCTATGAGGCCAGGAAATTCGGGGTTAAGACAGGCATGATGCTGCACGAGGCCAAACGACTCTGCCCGGAAGTTATCATGGTACCGGCTGACAACCGGAAATATACCCACACATCTTCTCAAATCATGAAGATGATGCTGGACTACACTCCCCTGGTGGAAGTTTTCAGCATTGACGAAGCATTCCTGGATGTGACCCATTCTCTGTCGATCTTCACCAGTGCTGAAAACATCTCCTATCTGCTCAAGGCACGGATCAAGCACCAGTTCGATATTACCTGTTCAATTGGCATTGCTCCGAACAAGCTGCTGGCAAAGCTTGCCTCGGAAATGATGAAACCTGACGGGCTTACCATCATCACGCCCGATAAAGTCAGTTCAACTCTGGAACATATGCCGATCAAGGAACTGTGCGGCATCGGTAAAAAAATGGAGCGACATCTCAATATGATGAGCATCTATACATGCGGGGATCTGGGGCGATGCGATGAGGGGCGGTTGAAGAGAAAATTCGGCATCATCGGTAGCCGGTTGAAGCAGATGGGACTGGGGATTGACGATTCCCCGGTAATCCCGGCAGAAGACGCCGAGGAGGTCAAGTCCGTCGGGCATTCAATGACCCTCAAAAGGGATATCAGCAGCCGAAACGAGATCCTGCGCTACCTGCTGCAGCTCTCGGAAATGGTTGGGCGTCGGGCTCGGCGCTACGGGGTGGCCGGCAAGACTGTTCATCTGACTATTCGTTATGCCGACTTCAGCACCTTCGGGAAACAGGAAACCCTTTCCTGTCATGTCAACCAGAGTGATGACATTTACCAGGGTGCCATTAAGATCCTGGATAGCATTGAACTGGAACAGCCGGTTCGCTTGCTGGGGGTAAGAATTACCAATCTCTGTTACCAGCGCGAACAGTTGCCCCTGTTTGAGGAGGAACGCCGCAAGGCCTTCATGATCAACGCAATGGATACGGTGAATGACCGGTTCGGTGATTTTACCGTGACGTATGGCAGTCTTTTGGGCAACAATGAAGAGAAAGGTTCACATGTGATCTCGCCGGCCTGGAAGCCGGAGGGGATCAGGAATGTACAGGTGAGGTAACCCATGTGCGGACGTCTGGTAATCGATCTGTCGCCGGAAATGATCACCAAAATTTACGGCATCATCAGGAAAATCGACCGGGAGCTTAACCCCAGATACAACGTGGTCCCCTCCCAGACAATACCCATTGTCAGGGAGGATGTGGAAGGTAGTCGGGAGCTGACCTTCGTTCGGTGGGGACTCATCCCTTCCTGGGCAAAAGACATCTCTATCGGTAATAGCCTGATCAACGCCCGTTCGGAGACTGCTGCGGAGAAACCGTCATTCCGGTCAGCATTCAAGCGACGTCGCTGTGTCATTCCAGCAGGAGGATTTTACGAATGGCAGCGGCAGGATGGGAAAAGAAAACAGCCATGGTATTTTCGGATGCCCGATGGAAGTCCCGTATCGATTGCAGGACTATGGGAACATTGGCAAGGGAGCGATGGCCTGGTAATAGAGTCCTGTTCCATCCTGACAACCAGCGCGAATGAGCTGATGGCACCCATACATGACAGGATGCCGGTTATTCTGAGCCATGAAGACCATGCGACGTGGCTCAATCCCAAACTGACAGATGGCGTCCTGCTGCAGGAGCTTTGTCGACCTTGTCCATCAGATATCCTGAATGCCTATCCCGTCTCTCCTATGGTTAACAGTCCGAAAAACGATTCTGCTGATTGCATTGCCCCCATCAGAATACTTGGTACTGCCAAGGGACAGATAAAGATGTCGGATGATTTTGACCAATTGCCGGATGAGATTATCGATGAATTCTACAAGTGAAGAATTTCAGTAAGAAGCGGCTGAATTTACACCCCTGCCAACTGCATTTTGTCAGCCCTGTCCATAGTCTTGATTTGATATTCTCTCCTGGAAGCAGAAGATCGGCTGTGGCCATTTTCAAGATACGTAACCCGTAACGGTTGCCGTCCCCGGAAGTATTTTGCGCCGATCCCAGAGGCATGTTGCAGGAAACGGCGCTCAATATCAGTGGTGATCCCTGTGTAGAGAGTGTTATCGGAACAAAGGATGACATAAACGCACCAGTTCATGCGCTAAGGAACCTCGCTACTGCTCTGAAATATGACTCCGTGTTCACTGCCATGATATCGTTGTGGTCCCCCCGCTCGAAAATCAGCAATTCTTTCGGCTCCTGCGCCCATTCGTACAAATTCTCGGCATGTGAAACACTAACCAGATCGTCGTTCTGAGTATGCAGAATCAACAGCCGTCCCTGGAACGAGGCGATCTTCCGCTTCTGATTAAGATGGCGGGCCACAGCTTCCTTGAGTGAATCCATGGTAGCACCGATATGCTGCGGTTCGATCCGGACCAGGATTCTTTCCAGCGGCTCTGCCAGACCGCTTTCCACGATGAGACCGGCTGCCTGTGGATAGAGGAACACACCGTGGACCGCGTAAAGCGATCCCAGGGACCTCCCGAAGAAGATAATTTTCTCCGGTGGCACTCCGCTGGCCTCCGTGATCAGTCGGACATCGTCCAGCATGGCGGCCAGTCCCGGTTCGCCGTCGGACATCCCGTAGCCACGGTACTCTGCCAGTAGCAAATTGGCTCCCAAATCAGTGATCCGATCTTCGAAGTCGCCAAGGTAGTCTGCTACGGTCTCTCCGTTTCCGTGGAAATGGATAATCGTCGGCAGGTCATCTGAGATGTGCCGATAGTGACACCCCAGACGGAAACCATCCCCCTGCACGTAGAAAGGATCGTCAAACCGATTCGGCCAGGGGTAGAAGTAACGTGCCGTGAGAGTTGGATGATCAAGGATCAGGTCGGTCATGCGGAACGCAGCCTCGCTGTCAAATTCGTCAAACGCTTTGTGGCATTTTTATTCTTCACCGCCATACCCAATGCCTTGGGCTGGCCGATGATCGTCACCAGTTTTTTCCCCCGCGTGACGGCCGTATAGATCAGATTCCTCTCCAGCAGCATGTAATGCTGAATTGCCAGTGGAATCACGACAGCTGGGTACTCTGAACCCTGGCTCTTATGGATGCTGGTGGCATAGGCCAGCGACACCTCGTCCAGTTCACCAAATTCATACTCGACTATTCTGCCGTCGTAATCAGCTTTGAGTGAGCTTTCCTCGGTATCGATTTCAAGAATCTGGCCGATATCCCCGTTGAAGACTTCCTTGTCGTAGTTATTCACCGTCTGGATGATCTTGTCACCCGGCGAGAACGTCGTTCCAAAGCGGGTTATCTTGGGCTCGCTGTTCCCATTGAGCACTTTCTGGAGTTCCGCGTTCAAGGCATGAGCGCCCAGTCCACCACGGTTCATGGGGGTGAGAACCTGGACATCTTTGACTGGATGCAGGCCGAAGCGCTTCGGAATGCGTTCGGTAACGACCTGTAATAGCTTGGCGTGGATTTCTTCCGGAGTTTCCGCCGGTATGAAGTAGAAGTCGGATAGTTCTTCCGTTTCATTTCTCAGCGGCAACTCTCCCTTGTTGATCCGGTGGGCATTGACGATGATCTTTGAAGTGGCTGCCTGGCGGAAGATCTCGGTCAGCCTGACAGTCGGGACAGAACCGGATGCGATTATGTCGGCAAGTACGGCGCCAGGTCCGACAGAAGGCAGCTGATCCACATCACCCACGATCATCAGAGCCGCGCTGTCGGGGACTGCCGCCAAGAGCTTGTTCATAAGCACCAAATCCACCATTGATGATTCGTCAATGACTATGAGGTCTGCTTCGAGAGGGTTGTCCCGCCCGCGTTTGAAACCGAAACTCTGGGGATCAAACTCCAGGAGGCGATGAATGGTCTTGGCTTCCCGTCCGGTGGTCTCGGTCATCCGCTTGGCCGCGCGTCCGGTCGGGGCGGCCAGCAGGATGTCGAGCTGTTTGGCCGCGAGGATTTTCAGGATGCTATTGACCAGGGTCGTCTTGCCGGTGCCCGGGCCGCCGGTGATGACGAGTGCTTTGCTGGTTAAAGCAAGGCATACAGCGTCCTGCTGCGACTGGGACAGTGAAAGGCCCGTCTTCTCTTCCACCCAGGGGAGCGCCTTTTCCGCATCGATCTTGCCCCATGGCGGCGCTCCAATCAGTATTCTCCTGACGCTGTTCGCCACTCCCTGTTCAGCCCGGTGAAGCGGGGTCAGAAACAGACAGGGAACCCCGTCGATCTCTTCCGGCACCAAATTTTCCTGGGTGACTTCCTCCCGGATCGCTTCTTCCAGGATTGCCTCGTCAATCTCCAGGAGTTTGACCGACTCCTTGATTAGGATGTCATGGGGGGCGGCACAATGACCGTCGCCGGACAACTCCTGCAATACATGGCGCACGCCGGCCTGAGCCCGGATCAGTGAGTCTGGGGCAATACCCAGCCTGCCAGCAATGACGTCAGCGGTCTTGAACCCGATTCCGTGGATGTCGAGAGCCAAGCGATAGGGGTTCTCAGATACCTTGATGATGGCCTCATCGCCATAGGTCTTGTAGATCCTGACCGCCCGCCCGGTGCCGACGCCATGGGACTGGAGGAAAACCATGATCTCCCGGATCGCTTTCTGCTCCGCCCAGGCGGCGGTGACCTTGTCGGTCCGTTTCTTTCCGATACCGGGGAGAGTCAGCATTCGCTCAGGGGTCTCCTCGATAACGGTGAACACGTCGACGCCGAATGCTTTCACCAGTACTTTGGCGAAATGGGGGCCAATCCCTTTGACCATGCCGGAGCCAAGGTACTTTTCGATGCCTTCCAGAGTGCTCGGGGGGACTGTTTTCAGGTGAGTAGTCTTGAACTGAAGTCCGTGGGTCTTGTCATTATGCCAGGTGCCGACGCACTCGACGAATTCACCAGGTGTTATCGCTGCAGCACTCCCGATAACCGTAACCAGTTCACGCTTTCCCTTTACCTTGATCCGGATGACGCAGAACCCTGATTCCTCGCTGTGGAAGGTTACCCTCTCGACGGAACCGGAAATCCGTTCGACCGGGACATCTGATGCGGTGGCTTTCCCGTTCATTTGCTGGCTACTTTGCCTACCGGAGCGATATAGACGGTGAATTCCTCATTACCATCGACGGCAACCAGTTCATCTGCCAGACCCTGATTATAGGCAGCGATGGCACAGGTGCCGCAGCTGATCGCTTCGCAGGCCAGGTAAAGGTTCTGGCAAACATGGCCGGCATCGAGGGCGATGACTTTGTAGGATGCCTCGGCATAGCGCCACTCGGTGCGAGCCATTACCGCAGTCCAGATGAAGGTTACGGCTGCTTGCCCGGCAAATGCCTGACCGCGGCAGGCGGCGGCGAGATAGGCCGGCAGGTTCGGGAGATCTCGTTCATGCACCAGAGCATGATCAAGAGGGAGGTAGCGATACAGGCCCGGGTCGAGACCGGCGACACTGAGCACACCAAGGTAGGTCTCAAAGGGGTGACGGCAACCAGCTGAAGGGACAGTGCGCAGAACTGCCGCTTCGTGAACCACGGCACGAACACCTTGGGTAGTCCAGAGGAGAACGGCCAATTCATCGAGGGAAAGGTGCTCGTCCGTAAAGCGGCGGTGACTCTCACGATCGGCGATTGCTGTCTGCAGGTCATACGCCTTAATCGACCATTCGTGCCGGGGTGGTAGAGGGATGATTCGGCTGCCCGGTTGCGCCGGTTTCTGGACTGGAGGCGGATCGACCCCTTCAGACTGCGGGGTGCAATAGAAATTGACCTCTTCCCTGATCCGGTCTGTCAGGAAGTACCTGCCGCTTTCTGTGGTTATCGTCGGCTTACTCATGATTCGGCACCTGTTATAGCTTCTATTGCTTCACTGACCCAGTAGGTCTGCTTGTGGTGACACCTGGTTAGTTCCGTTATATTCTCTTTGGCCGCTTCCTTCGTGCCGTACGTCCCGACCAGGTACCTGACGCCGTTATCGTCCTGACGCCACAATTGCCAGGTCATGCCGACAACTCCTTGATCCAGAAGTTCATGGGGTGGGAGCGCCTGACACCATCCGTTTCCAGCCAAGTGAAGCTCGTCGTGATTCCGGGCAGGAGGTTGAAACCGGTGTGTGCGAGAAACCTGTCAATGGGGATATAGTCTGACGGACGCAGCGGGTGGTTGTCAGGCCGTACCACAGTGGCACAGGTCAGGTACCGGTACGTACTGTAGGAACGAACATGCTCCTCGACCATTCGCACTACCTGCATCCCCATACCTCGATTGCGATGTTCGGGATAAAAAAGCAGTTCACCCACATAGAAGATCTCGTCGACAGGATAGGATGTGCCGCTGAACGGCTCGACCAGTTCCGTTGCCTCATGTCGCAGCGGCATCCCGGTGGCCGCACCGGCGACCTTTTCCCCCTCTTTGACGATGATCACGAATGAATCAGGGGTTACGGAGTAAAGCTTCAGATAGTGGAGTTCGTCCTCGCGGCGGCCATCGTACAGGTAGGGGAATTCTCGAAAAATCTCGATTCGAAGTGATGCTATATCGTTGAGGCAGTCGTCAACGGCTGAACCAGTCAATATTTGCTCGGTTATCGCCATGAGACATTCCACATAAAATATTATCTCTCCCGAATTGAGAAGCGATCAAGTGCATCGACTCTGGTTATCTCCACGCTGTCCGTTATGCCACGAGGATAAACCTCGTTGGCAAGCCAGGCGAGTTCCTCCCTTTCCAAATCTCCTGAAATGCTGGTCCACCAAGCCTTGCAGCCACCTTGCGCCCCGTCATTCCAGCGGTATCCTCTCTGTTTCAGTATGTCCTTCTTCTCAAAGGGGGCCCCTACCGCGCAGACTTTCGCGGTGACCTCATCATATCTCTCCAACAGCACCTTGAATATTGGGGTTCCACTGACAGGAAGAGATTCCAGAAGAATACCGAGCAGTCCTTCAGCATCGTCCAAGGCACGATGGGCATTGATAAACCAACCGAATTTGAACAATAGGTATTCCAGAACCCGGGTGGAAATCCTTTCTGCCTGCCAGTCGACCTGAGTCATAGAACAGCCCCAAGGCACTTTTGAGAAGAACGGAAATCGCGCTTCGACGAACTTGCGGTCAAATGCGGCATTGTGAGCAATTACCAGGCTTGCCTGATCGGCGAGTCGGCATACTTGGGCGTCATCGAAGGACTGACCATATACCATCTCATCAGTGATGCCGGTAATCGCCGTTATTTCGGCTGAAAGAGGAATTCCGGGGTCTTCAAATCCGGCATACCGGTCAATGATCTTTATTATTCCTGCTGTCAGCGGGTCATACTGAAAGGCCACGATCCCCAACTCTATTATCTTGTCGCAAGCTGGGTTCAACCCGGTTGTTTCCGTGTCGAGGCAGAGGCCGATCCTGGGATTGGCTATAACCTTGTCGGCGAAACGGTTGTCCTGGCTCAGGTTCATTCTGCGCAACACCTTGTAATCGCCAGTCGCATGAAGGGATGTAACTGCTATCTCAGCTTCAAGAGAGTTCATCGGGATGTCTTTGGAGTGCTTTTCCAACTCGAACCTCTACACTTATCGAATCTTCGCCATAGCGAATACTGCAAGAGAAATAATCACGAAAATTACCGTCAACGGAATCAAGCAGCCTACAGATGTTCGATTGTAAACTCTGTTATAGGCAGCCTTCTTGGGATTCGTCAGCCAACCCCATCCTCTTGGGGCTTTAAGACCCAATGACTGCCGGACGTATCTCTTCAATGATGTCCGTGCGGCAATCCGTTTCGTCAGCGAAGGTGTACGAATTCCGAACTTCATGAGTCCACATCCTCGCTGAGACTGCAATCTCTACTTGTTGATTGCATCGCGTAGCACAGTGCTTGGCTTGAAGGTTAATATACGCCGCGCCTCAATGGTGATCGCTTCGCCAGTCTGAGGATTACGGCCCCGCCGGTCGTTTTTCTGTTTCACCACAAAACTGCCGAAGCCAGAGATTTTCAAAGTCTCGCCGGTTTCAAGGGTCGATTTCATGATGGAAAAGACTGCCTCCACCATTTCTGCCGACTCTTTCTGGGTCATACCTGTGTTGGTATGGATTTTTTCAACAATATCTGCTTTGGTCATTTGCTGTGTCCTCTATTAATATCAGTCGCTTTCCAGTTCCTTAAAGGCATCTAGCACTTCAGTCTCGACCTGCTTGAGCTTTTTGTCCAGTTCCCTGATTAACCGGGTTCCTTCCTTGACATCTTCTGCAAGTTTGTCGATGGGGGTCTCTGAATTGTCAAGCTTGGTCAGGATCTCGTCCAGCTTTTCAACTTTCTGCTCATAAGTAGGTTCGGTAGTGTCACTCATGGTTTATCTCCTTTGCAGTAACTTCGCTGATCAGAGAACCATCAGCTAAGCGGGTTTGAATTATCTGCTTTTCAGCGACATCAGCAATGGATCTGACAAGAGTGCCCTGTTGGCTGTAGACAAGGGCAAAGCCACGCTTCAGAACAGTCTGCGGGTCAATAGCTTTCAGGGTGGCCATTTTGTCATTCAGGCTGGTACGAGCCAAAGCAATCCTCTGCAAAACCCGCTCTTGCTTGAGCCGACCCTTGATATTTGCGAGAAGCATCGATTTCATTTTGAATGCCGAAAAGAACCGGGCTTTCAGTTGCTGCCGGTTTTTCTCGTTGCGCTCACGCTCAACTGCAAGGCGCCGCAGAAAGCGCTCCTTTTCAAAGCGTTGCTTCAACCCGGCCAGAGTCTCTCCTGTTCGGGTAAGACAGTGAGTTACTCCCGATGAGAGTTCTTGCCGTTTTGCTGCCAGGCGTTCCATGTGATTTTTGGTCAGCGTCAGCGGGAGAGAACGTAATTTTTCCCTTCTTCTCCCTATTCCAATCTGCTCAGTTGACAAGCGACGCTGTACCCGGGCACGCAGTTCTTGTGCCTCCTCTCTCAAGCAGCTTGCAGTCACATCAAGCAGCTTTCTCGGCCCCTGTTGGATGCCGGTCACCGCCCTTGCCAGATAGTCCTGGTCAATTTTCAACCGGTAGGCCCAGACGGTCTTCAAGGTGTTGGTTGCCTCGTCCAACTGCCGGCGCATCTGAACAAAGCGGGCCACCAGCTCCTCTGCTGCCGCCGTCGGCGTCTTGAAAGAGCGGTTGGCTATATAGTCCAGGATACTCGTATCGATTTCATGGCCGATGCCCGTCCACACCGGTTTGGGATATCCGGCAATTTTTCTGGCAATTGCCTCGTTATCCAGGAAGTAGAGATCCGTTTTGCTACCGCCGCCCCTGATGATAAACACGAGGTCGACATCGAGTCCGGTAAGGACATCCAAGGCTCGAAGGACCGATTTCTCTGTTTGATCCCCCTGGACCATGGCATCGGCCAGGTAAATCTTGAAACCATAGCCTGACGCCATCAGTGTCTGGATGAAGTCATTGTATGCCGCGCTCCCGGAACTGGTAATCAGGCCGAGCCTTATCGGGAGGATTGGTACGAAGCGTTCCTTGTTCGTCTCGAACAGCCCTTCCTTTTGCAGGCGCTCAATGATCTCTCTCTTTTTTAGTTCCATTTCACCCAAAGCAATCGATGGATCGGCATAAATGACTCTGAGAGACAAACCATACTGGGGGCTAAACTGAAGGGAACAGAGAAAACCGACTACCGTGCCATTTGTCAGCACAAGATCCATGTTCCTGGTCTTGAACAGTTCCTTTATGGTGGCGAGTTCTCTCTGCCAGATGGTGCAGGCTATCTTTGCGACGATTTTTCCGCCGGCATCCGTTTCAACCAGATCACAGTAAAAAGCTCCGCCTCGTTCCCGGCCAGTGGATATCTCGGCCTTGACCCAGAACTGCTTACTGATGGCAGGTTCCAGCAGTTCATTGATCCGCTTTGTGATAGCAGAGAGCGGGAAGAATCGTTTCTCCATAGATGCTGTCACTTGCTCGGAATGATGTTACAAGTCTTGGATAACAGGTCGAAGACTATTTTTGCCTGCCCGGAACGGAGTTGCTTCTGCACTTGATCAATTTTCGTTTCGAGAGAGTATTCCGTATCTGGCCACTCCCGGGTGACGAATTCGGAAATCAGGTTGCGAAGTGTTTCCTGGTTTATGCTGTCCCAAGGGACGTCGACCCCCTCCTCGTCATGGTCGGGTTGATTTTGTTGAGGGTAGTTATTATCAGGTTCGATTGTCACTTCAACTGATTTAGACAATTTTCATACTCCATGCCGCTGTTCACATTATTCGAAAGGGTTCTTGACAGTCTTGGCCGGTTTCAGCGTCACTTTATCAGGAAGCTCCGCGCTTTCCAGTTCCGTCAGGGTCAGATCCAGGATAGACTTCAGTTCCCGCGCTGCAGCTAACCCCACCTTATCCCGAGTAATATCGATACTGCCAAAGATGGACACCCGGTCCACACGATTCTCAACAGTAAGGGAGCCTATCTGAAGGCATTCACTCTCGTTCTTGAATGGGCTGATGATTGTTTTCGACATCACCGACCTCCCTTACGTTTTCGCTCTTTATATGATCTTGGGTCTGGTAAGCGCATGAAACGGGATTTCACACTGGCTTCCACAGAAGGAAACATGCTGATACCTGCCATTTTTTCAAGTTCCTCAATCGTGACTTTCTGAGGTTGGGCATCAGCCGTGTTGTCAATAAGATACGCCCCGGCTTCCTTTCGCTGTGGATCATATATTGCCTTGAACAATTTCGTGGGAACCATAACGGCATCGCCGATTTGCTGAACATCGCCGCCCTGAAAAATTGGGCCTGTTACGACATACAGATCACCTTTGCTCTTCGCCATCATCCGCACAGCAGACTCTATCCCCCCCCATGGCCCGCGGTTATTTTCAGGTACCTGGGGAACCATATTCGCCAAGGAAAAACATTCATACTGTGATTGAATGTCGAACATGTCAGCCGATGGTGCAACATGGCCACGGTCGTAGCCGGATTTGGAATAGTGATGCAGTTCAGCCCGTTCCGATCGTGGAAGATTCTCGTCGGGGTGGAACTTGCTCTGCCGCTTGAGACCTTTACCTTGCAAGATTCGATCTCTTGTCAAATGCTCAGCTGCATAGAGCGGCGTCCTAGTCACACCGGAATGCTTGACCGCAAAACCCGAATAGCAGATTTCACGGGTTTTGGCGATGAGCTTTTGATTGATGAAGTCAGGGGCCTGGCCATTGGTAAAATGTTCTGGGCAACCTGTTTGTTGTGCTTTTACAGGTGATGCTGCGAGTAAACTGACAATGGTTAGTGCTGCCAGCAGATTTATGATGAATTTCATAGGAACTCCTTCGATTTTGAAGGAGCCAAACGTATCAACTTTAAGAAGAAATGTCCATATAACCAGAATTAAGGTTACATTACGGGCTCAAAGATGATTGCAAAGAATGGATATTGGGTTGACTGTCTTGTTTTGAGAGAAGTTTACTATGCGTTCTTAACGTCTGATAAAACACTTTGTACGTTGTCTGACTGAATTGGAATACCATGTGATCGCAGGAAGTCACGTGCGGTTACTGGGTCTATATTTAATTCTTGGGCTAATTTGCCAAGACTCATTTCTCCTAGCGAATAGACTTCCAGGAGCTTCTGGATTTTCAATTCCGATATGGAATCTTCCATCAAATTTCTCCGTTTCATGAAATCTATACCTGATGCACTTGAAGGATGATTTAAGTTGCTACCATCTCTCACATTTTATCAATAATTTTACCATAGCCAACGTATCGAGATGGCAATACTCCAAAAGCCTCTGTCTAATTTGAACCTGTTCCTCTTGATCAAGTGATGTCCGCATCTGAAGTCAGCTATTTGCAGCAGTTCCTCCATCACTTATAGCAATATTCATTATTTCAACATCAATTCAAAGCTGAGTCGCCTTGAGGAATAGGATGTTGTTCTCCAGGTGGACATGCTTATGGAGATCCTCCTCAAACTCATCCAGCTTCCGATAGGTAAGCATGAAGGTGTTGCAGACGCCTTCCGGTATCCTGAAACCGTTGGCAAGACGGCGGATTTCATGGATGGCGTCACCGACCTCTTCATGTTCGCGATGCAGCCTGACGAGAGAATCTCTGATCGTCTCGCGGTCCCTGGCATCCGGTTGGTTACCGCTTGTTCTGGCGGCTTCGGCACGTTTGAGCGCCGGGAAAAACACCTCTTCTTCCTCCTTGAGGTGCGCAACCATGTCAGTGGCGATTTTCTCGAAGAGGACAGCGATCCGGATCACCTCCGGATGGCGCTCACCATGCACTGAGGCGATCTTCCGGGCATAGGCGACGATCTGATCGTCGTTTTCCTTCAGATACACATGGTGTGTGTTGACGATGTAATCAGCCAGAAACGAAAGCGCCCAGGAAGAGTAGTTCTGACTCCGGTTGTCGAGCGCCATGGTAATTTTCCAGTTTGGGGCATGCTGCCGCCAAGCTAATTTTCCACTCCTGCCGCCAACGTAATTTGCCAGTTTGGCTACAATCGTCGCCAAGCTGTTTTTCCACTTAGCGATCAACGGTCTTCCTTCTACCCTGTGCGGATACTTGCCGTACAGGAGACCCCATGGGACGAAGGAGCATACCGATGATCGAGATCAGTGAAGTACTGTATCAATGGCAGCAGGGTCGCAGTAAAAGCAGGATTGCCGAGAGCCTCGGTATCTCCCGCCCGACACTGCGCACCTATCTGAACATGGCAGTTGCTGCAGGGTTAACAGTTCTCAGCAGCAATGCGGAAGTCGCCGCCATCGCACGGTCAGTACAGTCAACGGTAGCCGGAAACAAGGGGGCTACTGCCCCGGCCCGCGAGGCGATTGCCGTCCATGACGAGCGGATCAGACAATTGCTTGCCGAACCGGACATCACCGCCCGGCAGATCTGGCGGTTATTGGCCGAATCCGGCTATCACTTCAGCGAACGGAGCGTTAACCGCTATGTCCGGCAGATTGTCCCGAACCAGCCGGCGGTGACCGTCCGCATTGAAGTGCCGCCCGGCTCCCAGGCCCAGGTGGACTTTGGCCAGGTCACCCTGACTCTTAATGGCAAGCGCCGGCGGGTATGGGCCTTTGTTATGACCCTGTCCTACAGTCGTCACCGTTTTGTCCGGTTTGTCGAACGTCAGGATGTGACTACCTGGCTGGACTGTCACATCCGGGCTTTCCAGTTCTACGGTGGTGTTCCGGCCACCGTGCTCCTTGATAATCTTAAAAGCGGCGTCGTGAAGCCGGACCTGTACGATCCCACCATCAACCGGGCCTATGCCGAGCTTGAGCGCCACCATGGTTTTATCGCCGACCCGGCCAAGGTGCGAACACCGGAGCACAAAGGGAAGGTCGAGCGAAGCATGCCGCTGGTCAGGCAGCAACTGGCCGCCGGGCGCATCTACCTCGACTTGGCCGAGGCCAACGAGAAAGCACTGGTCTGGTGCCGGGAGGAGATCGGCCAGCGCCCGCACGGCACGACCCATGAGGCGCCAATGCTCCGCTTCACGCGGGACGAGAAGGCGATATTGAAAGAGCTGCCTGCTTCCCGGTTCGATCTGCCGACCTGGAAGGAATGCACTGTCCATCCCGATCATCACGTGGTCTTTGAAAAAAGCTCCTACTCTGTCCCAACGCGCTTTGTGGGCAAAAAAGTCTGGGTGCGCAAGGGTCTCATGGTGGTGGAAATCTACCACAAGGATATCCAGATCAAGACCCATCTGGTTGCCCATCGGCCCGGCACCTGGCGCACCGACCTGAATGATTATCCCGAAGGGAAGAAGCTCTTCCTCCAGTTCCAACCGGCCTGGTGCAGGAAGGAAGCGCACCGGATGGGCGAGTTTGCCGGGAAGATGGCAGACGAGATCCTGTCACCTCATGCCTTGGTGCATCTGCGCAAGGCACAAGGGCTCATCCGCCTGGGTGAGAAGTATGGCGCCAGGAAGTTGGACGATGTTTGCCGCTATCTGCTTGATAACGGCTCCAACAGTCTGGCCAGTATCAAGCGACTCCTGGAGAAAGGCATCCCGCAGGTGGCAACACTCCCGTCCCCGCCACCGGTGTCGGATGAGGGAGCGAGTCTCCTGCATCCGGCGGCCAGCTTCGGGGAGGTGTCGTCATGAGGCCGTCCCCCAGTATGCAGTTGACCCTCAAACAGTTGCGACTCTCCGGCATTGCCGAGTCACTGGAGACTCGCCTTGACCAGGCCAGGGAAGCAAGCCTCGGCTATCTGGAGTTTCTGCAGGTCATCCTGCAGGACGAAGTGGAGCGGCGCCACGCCCATGGAGTGCAAAGGCGTTTGAAACAGGCGTCGTTCCAAGAGCACAAAGGGTTGGAAGAGTTCGACTTCACGGCGGTGCCCGGCATCAACCCGAAAGAGATCAAGGATCTGGCCACCGGTCTCTTCATTGAGCGCAAAGAGCATGTGATCCTGTACGGTCCGCCCGGTACCGGCAAGACCCATCTGGCGCAGGCGCTGGGCAATCGGGCCTGCCGCAACCAGTTCAGTGTTCTCTTTACCACGGCGGCCAAGCTCTTCAGAAAGCTTGCCGCAGCAAGGATTGATGGCTCATACGAGGAAGCAATGCGCTCCTATCTCAAGCCGCAACTGCTCATCATTGATGATCTGGGCCTGACCGGATTCACCCAGGAGCAGACCGAGGCGTTCTATGAGATCGTTGCCGAGCGGCACCATACAGGAAGCATCGTCATCACCTCAAACCGTCCGCCGGGAGATTGGCCGGGATTGTTCCCCGATCAGGTGCTGGCAAACTCGCTCATGGACCGGTTAGCGCACAAGGCACATCACCTCCCGCTCAAGGGAGAGTCATATCGAAAAAGAGGACGACCTCAACAAGAAACCACAACCTGACAGGAAGTCCCGCTGATCGCTAAACTGGAAAATAACTTTGGCGGCGGGGGTGGCAAATATCGCTGGCGGTTGACATCCGGTCAACCGGTTCATGCTGAAGCGACTCAAGTTCACTCGTCAGCGCATCAAGCTCGATCCCCTTGGATTTGCAGGCTTCGGCAAGCGGAATCTTGCCGCCACAACAGAAATCGATCCCATGCCTTTCAAAGATTGTTGCAGTCCGAAAATCGTCAGCCACTATCTCGCCTATGGTCATTTCACCAATTACTACAGACTTCATCACGATCTCCCTCTTGCAAATATTTTCAAGGAAGGGCTAACGCTCCCTGTCCTTCGATTATATCTTAGACGACCTTTTATGCTGAATATAAACAGTTCCCGGCTTCGTGTTTGAACAACCCTCAATAATCGTCAATGGTGCATTACTAACCGCTATTAAACAACCTCAAAAGTACAAAAAGGGGCTCGAAGCTGAGCCCCTTTCGTCTGTCTGTCAGTGTTTGTCAGCGCCATGTCCGGCATGGCCGCTGTGCTGCTTGGCTTGTGACTTATGTTCGTCATGAGCGCCTTTACCGATGGCATCCATGTGAAGCTTTTCCACGTAGTGAGTGAACTCCACATATGCCTCGACAAACTCACGCCCCTGGGCAACGCTTTCGTCCTTGTGCTTGTAAGCGGCAGCGGCCCTCTCGTAGCGCGTCTTTATGCCTGTCGTAATGTCATCGGCAACCAGCTTTACCAGTGCATCGGCTGAACCGCTTGCCAATGCCTTGTCTGCTTCGGCTACCGCAGGCTCCACGGCACCGACTGGCTTTAGTCCGGTAAAAGGAGCACCTTCACCTGCCCGATGGATCTTCACCAGGGTAGCGAAGAACTTGTTGTGGGCAGCCTCAGCATTAGCCCCTTTTGCTGCCAGTGCCTTGTTAAAGGCCGCTTTGACAGCCTTTTCGTCTTTCGCTTTCACCCATTTGAGAACCGGGGTGATATCCTTGGCATCCAACGCCTTATGAGCATCCTGGATAACGGGGCCATCAAGTGTGTCGCAATGGGCTGCGGCAATATGGGGGATTGCGAAGGTAAGCGCCACGGCTGCAGCGATTCCTGTCAATGTGATCTTCACTGTCTGTATCGTTTTCATCGAAATGCCTCCTGTAAATTATGGTTGTTGATAAACCGTTACGGTGAATTTCTCATTCTGAAACCGGATAAATCTATCGAGGAGGTTTGTAGATCCTTCTGGAATGACCGTCAAGTTGCCTGCTGCTGAAAGGAAAAGAAAGTCTACCGGTCACAGCAGGATTCGTAAGGTACTGGGAGGATGGCAGAACGTAAGGAGTATCAAGTTCGCAGCAGCGGACATCGGACTGATGATTGCCTGTCGAGTCCTGATCAGCGTCGTGGTCTGTATCATGACAACCGCCACCAGCGGTATGGGTTGTTTCAGCCCCCAGCAATTCAAGATTGTGGGCATTAACAGCGGCAGGCGTAATCAGAATTACCATCAGCATCATGATGGCGACATTCTTTATGGCCTTACGAAGTATTCTCATGATTACATGGATATCATACGTTTCGTCTTCAATACCTTGACCTGCATCAAGATAAATCCTTATTGTCCGAGTGGCACATCGCCTTCTTTATCAAAGCACTTCTTTATCAAAGCTTTATCAAAGCTTTATCAAAGCACTGTCAAAGCACTGTCAAAGCACTTGACATTTGAGTCGACAATCATTATTTTAAGATAAACGTAAAGGGGAGTAGTTATCGGCCACCCGAAATGGCCGACCCGGATTCCGTCAATACGGTCGAAAGACCCGGAACCGGGGCAGACATCTGCCAACAAGACCTTTATCCAGGCAACCATGCCGGGGGTAAAGGTCTTTTTTTATTGCCCCCGGCGCCAATCAGATCGTCGGAGGTCATAAAAATGAACAACATCCTCAAAACCACCTTTCTCCTTTCCTTGCTTACCATTTTACTGATTGCCATGGGCGGCGCTGTCGGCGGTAAGGGGGGCATGATCGTTGCCTTCCTGATGGCTGCCGTTATGAACTTCGGCTCCTACTGGTTTTCTGACAAAATTGTCCTTAGGATGTACAACGCCCAGGAAATCACCCGCGAGGTTCACCCCTCCTTCTACGGCATGGTTGAGCGTCTGGCCACTCGTGCCGGGCTCCCCATGCCCAGAGTTTACATCATTCCCGACGAGTCCCCCAATGCCTTTGCCACCGGACGAAATCCCGAGCATGCCGCTGTTGCCGCTACGGAAGGAATTCTGCGGATACTTTCCACTGAAGAACTGGAAGGGGTCATGGCCCATGAACTGGCTCATGTTAAAAACCGTGACATTCTGATCTCCACCATCGCCGCCACCTTTGCCGGCGCAATATCAATGATCGGCAACATGCTGCAATGGGGCGCGATGTTCGGGGCCGGGCAGAGAGATGATGAAGAAGGTGGAAGCAGCCTGATCGGTTCACTGGCCATGGCGATTATCGCTCCAATTGCCGCAATGCTGATTCAAATGGCCGTGTCGCGCTCCCGCGAATTTCTGGCTGATGAATCCGGGGCAGGAATCTGCGGCAGACCGCTGGCCCTAGCCGGCGCTCTGCGCAAACTGCACAACGCTTCCCAAGCTATACCGATGCAGGATG
>CAYWJJ010000085.1:8320-17694 GCA_964458105.1 uncultured Geobacter sp. | reverse complement strand
CCAGTCGCGGATATTCTCCATCCAGTCGTAGTAGGTGTTTTCCCACTGCTTGGGCAGGATGCGGGTACGGCCGCTTTTTACGGCGTCCAGGGCCCGCTCGGCCAAGGGGGCTACCTTGACGTACCACTGCAGCGACAGGTACGGCTCCACCACGGTCTTGCAGCGGTAACAACCACCGACCGACATGGCGTGGTCGTCGATCTTCTCCAGCAGACCGGCCTGCTCCAGTTCGGCCACGATCCTGGTGCGGGCGGCAAAGCGGTCCATGCCCTCGTACTGCTGCCCGGCTGCGTTGATAATGCCCGATTCGTCCAGTACGTTGATCTTGTCCAGCCCATGGCGCAGGCCGACTTCAAAGTCGTTGAAGTCGTGGGCCGGGGTGATCTTTACCACGCCGGTGCCGAACTCCAGCTCGACGTAGTCGTCGGCCACCACCGGGATCTCGCGGCCGATCAGCGGCAGGATTACTTTCTTGCCGATCAGGTCTTTGTAGCGCTCGTCTTCGGGATGGACCGCCACGGCGGTGTCGCCCAGCATGGTTTCGGGGCGGGTGGTGGCCACCACCACGTACTGGCCCGGTTCACCGGCCACCGGATAGCGGATGTGCCAGAGGTGTCCCTTCTTGTCCTCATGCTCGACTTCGATGTCCGACAGGGCGGTATGGCAACGGGGACACCAGTTGATCAGGCGATTGTCGCGGTAGATCAGGCCGTCCTCGTAGAGCTTGACGAAAACGGTGCGGACCGCCTTGGAGAGCCCTTCGTCCATTGTGAAGCGCTCGCGCTCCCAGTCGCAGGACGCTCCCAGCCGCTTGAGCTGGCCGATGATCTGGCCGCCCGATTCGGCTTTCCATTTCCAGACCCGCTCGATGAACTCCTCGCGGCCCAGGTCGTGCCGGTCCTTGCCTTCGGCCGCCAGCTGGCGCTCGACCACGTTCTGGGTGGCGATGCCGGCATGATCGGTACCCGGCATCCAGAGCACGTTATAGCCCTGCATCCGTTTCCAGCGGCAGAGGATATCCTGCAGCGTATTGTTGAGGGCATGCCCCATGTGCAACGCGCCGGTAACGTTCGGTGGAGGAATTACGATCGAATAGGGCTTCTTATCGGATGTGGCGGCGGCATGGAAGTAACCTTTGCTCTCCCATTCGGCGTACCATCTCTTTTCAACGTCGTGGGGCTCGTACCCCTTGGCAAGTTCTCTGGTCATGCATAGTCCTTTTGTCAAATATTCTGGGCTAGAACATATACTACTGTTGGCTGATACAGGTCAAGCCCGCACTTGATAGCGCTCCAAAATCGGAATCATACTGTTTCGTTTAGCTTGACGGGCGGCTACATGTGTACTATTCTAACACGACTAAAGCTGTCCTATTATGCCTGCTGAGGGGTGACACGATGAAAATTGCCTTTGGAACATCCGGATGGCGCGGAATCCTGTGTGAGGATTTCACTTATGACAATGTCAAGACCGTCATCCAGGCCATCGCCGACAACATCAAGGCGGCCGGCGAGCAGGATAAGGGCGTCGTGATCGGCTGCGATACCCGCTTCATGGGGCAGCGCTTTGTCGAGGCGTCGGCCCGCGTGCTGGCCGGAGCCGGCATCAAAGCTTATATGTGTGAACGGGATACCCCCACGCCGGTCATATCGTTCGAGATTCTGCGGCGAGGCGCCGCCGGCGGCATCAACTTTACCGCCAGCCATAATCCTCCCGAATACAACGGCGTCAAGTTTTCACCTTCCTGGGGCGGTCCGGCTTTGCCGGAAACCACCAGCGACATCGAACGACGCGCCAACCGGATGCTGGGAACGGCCTGTTACCAGGAGCTTTCTCTTGAAGATGCCAAACGGCAGGGGCTGCTTGAAATTATCGATCCCCGCGCCGAATACCTGAAAGCGCTGGAGCAGAAGGTCGATTTCGACGTTATCGGCCGTCTGGGGCAGGTGGCGCTCAATCCGATGTACGGAACCGCTCGCGGCTATCTGGACGAGCCGTTGCGTAAACGGGGAATTCCGTATGCGATGATCAACGACCGCCCCGATCCCTACTTCGGCGGTCATCCGCCCGAGCCGTCCGAGGCCCATATTCCCGATTTCATCTCGCTGATCAAGGGCGATCCCGATATTCAGCTTGGCCTGGCCACCGATGGCGACGCCGACCGCTTCGGCATCATCGATGCCGACGGCAGCTATATCGAACCCAACTACATCATCGCCCTGCTGCTGGATTACCTGATCCGGGTCCGCAAGCTGGAAGGGGGCGTGGCCCGCAGCGTGGCCACCTCGCACCTGATCGACGCGGTGGCGAAAAAGCATGGCGTGCCGGTTTACGAAACCCCGGTCGGCTTCAAGTACATCGGCGAACTGATCAGCCAGGACAAGCTGGTGATCGGCGGGGAAGAGAGCGCCGGGCTGACGATCAAGGGGCATGTGCCGGAAAAGGACGGCATCCTGGCCTGTTTCCTGGTGGCCGAGATGGTGGCCCGCGAGGGCAAGACCGTCCGCGAGCTGCTGGAACGTTTATATGGTGAAGTGGGGCGCTTCGTTACCCGGCGCGACAACCTCAAGTTGTCGTCCGAGCTGGAAAGTGCCTATAGCATTAAGATCAATGCGGTTCCCGCCGAAGTCGCCGGGACGAAAGTCAAGGAGGTTATCAGGATCGACGGGACCAAGTTGTTGCTGGAAGACGGCAGCTGGATGCTGTTCCGCAAATCCGGCACCGAGCCGGTTGTGCGCCTCTACGGCGAGGCGAGCAACGAAGCGCGCCTGACCGAGGTAATGGCCGCCGGCCGGCAGTTCATTCTAAGTTGAAATAATCTATTCTGGAGGATACAAAACATGTGGGATTACACACCAATAGTCAAAGATCATTTTCTGAACCCGCGCAATGTGGGCGACATACCGGATGCAGACGCCATCGGCGAAGTCGGCAGTCTGGCCTGCGGCGACGCGCTCAAGCTCTACCTGAAGCTGGATGAGAACAAGGACAAGATCGTTGACGCCAAGTTCCAGACCTTCGGATGCGCCAGCGCCATCGCCTCTTCATCGGCCCTGACAGAAATGGTCAAGGGGAAAACCCTGGACGAAGCGTTGGCCATCAGCAATCAGGAAATCGCCGATTTTCTGGGCGGTCTGCCGGAAGAAAAAATGCACTGTTCCGTAATGGGGCAGGAGGCGCTGGAAGTGGCGATTGCCAAATACCGCGGAGAGCCGGTCCCCGAGCACGACGCAGAGCATGACCATGGCCATGCCTACCCGGATTACGAAGGGGAGATCGTCTGCAAATGTTTCGGCATCACCGACACCTTTTTGAAGAAGGTCATCGAAACCAACCGCCTGACGACAGCCGAGCAGGTCACGCATTTTACCAAGGCCGGCGGCGCCTGCGGAGGATGCATTCCCAAAATACAGGAGCTGATCGCCCAGGTGCTGGGCAGCGAAGATCTCCAACCGCGCAAGCGGCCGGAAAAACTTTCCAACATGAAGAAGATGCAGCTGATCCAGGAGGTGCTGGAGCGCGATGTCCGGCCGCTGTTGTGGGCTGACGGCGGTGATCTGGAGCTGATCGATATCGATGGGTCCAAGGTGCAGGTCGCCTTCCGCAAGGCCTGCGCCGGTTGCGCCTCGTCCGGCAACACCGCCCGCATGGTGGAAGCCAAGCTGCGCGATCTGGTGGCAGAGGATATCGTGGTCGAGGAGGTTCCGGCATGAAAGAAATCTATCTCGACAACAATGCGACCACCAAGGTCGATGAAGCGGTTTTCGAAGAGATGCGCCCCTACTTCTGCGAGCTGTACGGCAACCCCAGTTCGATGCATTTCTTCGGCGGCCAGGTGCAGGGCAAGACCACCGAAGCCAGGGAACGCGTTGCTGCTCTGCTGGGCGCTTCGCCGGAAGAGATCATCTTCACCGCCTGCGGCACCGAGAGCGACAACGCCGCGATCCGCTCCGCGCTGGAGGTCTTTCCCGACCGCCGCCATGTCATTACCTCGCGTGTGGAACATCCAGCTGTCCTGACCCAATGCCGCAACCTGACCCAGAAGGGCTACCGGGTGACCGAAATCGGGGTGGACGGCGCCGGACGTCTTGATATGGATGAGTTGAAGGCTGCTGTCGATAGCGACACCGCGATAGTTTCGCTGATGTGGGCCAACAACGAGACCGGCGTGATTTTTCCGGTGGAGGAGGCCGCTGCGATTGCCAAGTCCAAGGGCGCCCTGTTCCATAGCGACGCCGTACAGGCTATCGGCAAGATCCCGATCAACATGGCCAATTCCAGTATCGACATGCTCTCGCTTTCCGGCCATAAACTGCACGCCCCCAAGGGGATCGGCGTTCTGTATCTGCGCCGCGGCACCCCGTTCCGCCCCTTCCTGGTCGGCGGACACCAGGAGAAGAGTCGCCGGGCCGGTACCGAGAATGCCGCCGCGATCATCGCCCTGGGCAAGGCCTGCCAGCTGGCCGACCAGTACATGGAGGCGGAAAACACAATCGTCAAGGCGCAGCGTGACCGCCTGCAGGACGCCCTGATGGCTGCCATCCCCAATGCCCGCATCAACGGCGGCGGGGCTGAGCGCCTGCCTAACACGACTTCGATCGCCTTCGAGTTTGTCGAAGGCGAGGCGATTCTGCTGCTGCTGTCCGAGTTGGGTGTCTGTGCTTCATCCGGCAGCGCCTGCACCTCCGGATCGCTGGAGCCGTCCCACGTCCTGCGTGCCATGGGTGTGCCTTTTACCTGTGCCCACGGATCGATCCGTTTTTCGCTGTCCCGCTACACAACCGATGCCGAGATTGACACCGTCATTCGCGAGATGCCGCCGATCATCGCCCGTCTGCGGCAGATGTCGCCGTTTGGGAGAGAGCATCTGAAATCATAAATAGCTCGATCATTATTAACAACCGCCTTCGGTACCCCCCAAGGCGGTTTTTTTATGCAAAAATATTCACAATACCTTATCCATTGCACAACAATAAATTATGGCATAATATTGTGGCAGGAGGATGCCATGAAAGCAGCTGTCTCTCAAAACTTCCATGTTCCATTGCCATTGCCGATTTATTCACGACTCAAAGATGAGTCCCGCCGTCTCCATACACCGGCCACCCAGCTTGTCCGGCAGGCCATTGAAGCGTGGCTGGAGCAGAACAGGCGCCAGGCGCTTCATGATGAGTTGGTTCGTTACGCCCAGGCCAATGCGGGAACAACCGCCGATCTGGATGAAACGCTGGCAGATGCGTCGGCTGATTATCTGGCCACGCATGAGAGTAAGCCATGAAACGGGGTGAGATTTATTGGGCCGATCTTGTCCCACGTTCCGGCTCCGAGCAGACCGGACGACGACCGGTCATCATACTTTCTCATGATGCCTTCAATCAATCTCCCCGCTGGCGTTCGATAATCATTGTTCCGCTGTCAACATCCCTGAACCAGGCCCAGCGTGGTCCGACAGTTGTTCCGATCCCGGCGGAAAGTTCGCCCTTGCTCCGGGACAGCGCTGCGGTGTGCCATCAAATAACTACGCTTGACCGCTCTAAATTGTCCGAATTTATCGGCGTACTTTCCGGCGATACGATGCAGAGTGTTGAGAAAGGTGTGCTGACAGCGATAGATTGTCTGAGTCTGGTGGAGTAGTATCAATACGTTTTCTTTGGAGACAGACATGGATATCAAAATACCCGAAGTCGGAGAGTCGGTGCGTGAAGCGCTGCTTGCCAAGTGGTTCAAAAAAAATGGTGCGTCGGTAAAGAAGGACGAGCCGCTCTGCGAGATAGAGACCGACAAAATCACGCTGGACCTGAACGCGGATGCTGACGGGGTGCTGTCCATCACGGTGGACGAAGGTACCACGGTGGCGGTCGGTGCCGTGATCGGGGCGATTGCCGAGACGATTGCGACACCGGCAGCTCCTGTCGGCGAACCGTCGGCGCAGCTGGCGGAGAAACTGGCTGCTCCGGCATCGTCGCCGGAGGTGCGGCGCGAGATGCTGGAGCATGATATCAGTCCCGACGAGGTGGAGGGTACCGGCAAGGGGGGGCGCATCACGCTGGATGACCTGTTTGCCCGCATCGAGGAACGCTCCAAACAGCCGCCCGCGTCCCGTCCGGTGGCCGTCGTCGAAAAACCGGCGGTATTGCCGGAGAGCCCGATTGTTGCATCCCCCCCGGCACCTCCACCCGTCGTCCAGGAACCTCCGGTGCCGGTTGTTGAGCCGGCTGCAAAGCAGTTCACCGTGCAGACCGAGGATGCGCCGCTATATACAGCCAGGCGTGAAGAACGTCGCTCCATGTCGCCGATACGCAGGCGGATTGCCGAGCGTCTGGTGGCTGCCCGCCAGCAGACCGCCATGCTGACGACCTTCAACGAGGCTGATCTTTCCCGCGTCAAGGCACTGCGCAGCAGCTACCGCGAGCATTTCATGCAGCGTCACGGCATCTCGCTGGGTTTCATGCCGTTCTTCGTCAAGGCCTCTGCCGAGGCCCTGAAAGAGTTTCCGATGGTCAACGCCAGCATTGATGGCGATGATATCGTGCTGCACAATTTCTACGATATCGGTATCGCAATCGGCGCCGAAAAGGGGCTGGTGGTGCCGATCCTGCGCAATGCCGATCGCATGAAACTGTACGAAATCGAGCAGGCCATTGCGGATTTTTCCGAGAAGATCAAGACAAACCGACTGGCAATCGCCGATTTGGAAGGGGGCACCTTCAGCATCAGCAACGGGGGCGTTTACGGATCGATGCTTTCGACACCGATCCTCAATCCGCCCCAGAGCGCCGTTCTCGGGATGCATGCCATCCAGGACCGTCCGGTGGTGCGGGACGGGCAGATTGTGGTGCGCCCGATGATGTACCTGGCTCTGTCCTACGATCACCGCATCATCGACGGTCGCGAGGCGGTCGGCTTCCTGAAGAAGCTCAAGGAGTATATCGAAGAGCCGGAAGAGCTGCTGCTGGAAGGGTGATGGAATCAAGGGTCAAGGGGCAAGGGCCAAGAAGAGGAGGGCTTTTGAATTACTTTACCCTTGCCCCATGTCCCTTGACCCTATTTTTTTGGAGGTAAAATATGTCTGAAACTACATTCGATCTGATCGTTATCGGCGCCGGGCCGGGCGGCTATGTGGCCGCCATCCGGGCAACGCAGCTTGGCATGAAAGTGGCGGTCGTGGACAAACGAGGCACATTGGGTGGTGTCTGTCTGAATGAAGGCTGCATCCCCAGCAAGGCTCTGCTGGATTCCAGCGAGCTGTTTGCCGTGGCGCGCGACAAGTTTGCACTGCACGGCATCGCTATCGATCCGCCGCGCCTTGATCTGGATGCGATGATGCTTCGCAAGGATGACGTGGTAAAGAAACTGACCGACGGCATCGCCTATTTATTCAAAAAGAACGGCATAAAGTGGATTCATGGCACAGCCGCCTTGAAAGGTAAAAATCCGGATGGCCAGCATCTGGTGGAAATAATGCCGGCTGTTGCCGCACCGGCAGCGGAAGGGCAGCAGAGCCTGCTGGATGCTCCGGCCGAACCGGTGACTTTGACCGCTCCCAGGGTGCTTTTGGCGACCGGCAGCGAGGCGGCCGGACTGTCCGGCATACCCTTTGACGGCCAGGTTGTGGTCAGCGCCCGGGATGCGCTCTCGTTTGAAAAACTGCCGGAGCATCTGATCGTTGCCGGTGGCGGCTACATCGGCCTGGAGATGGGCTCGGTCTGGCGGCGGTTGGGCGTCAAGGTGACGGTGATGGAGATGCTGCCGCAGATTCTGCCGACCATGGACCGGCAGGTGGCGGACGCCCTCTACCGTTCGCTGCGCAAGCAGGGCATCCAGTTCAAGCTCGGGACCCGCATCAATAATGTGCGGCGGATCGGCTCCAAGGCGATTGTCGAGTTCAACGACGGCACCGGCAGCGAGGAGATCGATTGCGACAAGGTGCTGGTGGCGATCGGTCGTCGCCCGTTGACCGCCGGCTTGGGTCTGGAGGAGCTTGGAGTCAGGCTGGACTGGCAGGGGAGGGTGGTGATAGACCACGATTATCAGACGTCAGTGCCCGGTGTCTACGCCATCGGTGACCTGGTGCCCGGCCCGATGCTGGCTCACAAGGCTTCCGAGGAAGGGGTTGTCTGCGTGGAACGCATGGCCGGACAGCAGGCTGTTGTAGAGTACGATTATATCCCGGGTGTCTGCTATACCTGGCCCGAGGCCGCCAGCGTGGGCCGGACCGAGGAACAGCTCAAGGAGGCCGGCATCCCCTGCCGCAGCGGGCGCTTCAATTTCGCCGCCCTGGGGCGGGCGCGCTGCATGGACGAGAGTGAAGGTTTCGTCAAGATCCTGGCCCATCAGGAGACGGACCGGGTGCTGGGGGTGCATATCATCGGGCCGCGGGCTTCGGACCTGATTGCCGAGGCGGCCACGGTGATGAGTTTCGACGGTACCGCCCGCGACATCGCCCTGATGTGCCATGCCCATCCGACTCTTTCGGAGGCGATCAAGGAAGCGGCGCTGGATGTTCATAAAGAGGCGATCCACGCTTGATGTTGCGATGGGCGCCCGCAGCCGCAACCGCAACCGGAAAAATTGACGTTCCGAATGTAGGGATACCCCTTGCGGGTATCCTTATGCGGGTATCCATTTTCATGTAACCGGGCACCCGCAAGAACCGGGCACCCGCAAGAACCGGGCACCCGCAAGAACCGGGCACCCGCAAGAACCGGGCGCCCGCAAGGGGTGCCCCTACGGTGGTAAACATGAAATACAATCCCGATATTCATCATCGCCGTTCCATACGCTTGAAGAATTACGACTATTCCTTGAGCGGCGCTTATTTCGTGACGTTATGCACTTTTGACCGCGGTTGTTATTTTGATCAATTCCACGAATTAAGAAATATTGTTGACAGTCAATGGTGTCGGATTCCGGATCGTTTTCCGAGCGTGGAGTTGGATGAATACGTGATCATGCCAAATCATTTTCACGGCATAATAATGATCCATCGTAGGGATCCCCCTTGCGGGTATCCGGATTTTGAACCGTTGAGCAAGGGAAAACAGCCGTCATTGGGGGAGATTGTCGGTTCGTTCAAATCATTGTGTGTCAACGGTTGGTTGAAGGTCATTAAGGAAGAGAATAAAAATGCCAGAGGCAGGTTTTGGCAGGAAAATTATTACGAGCATGTTATTCGCAACGAGAAAGAAATGGACCGTATTCGCCAATACATCGCCAACAATCCGCTGCAATGGGAGTTTGACAGGGAAAACCGGATACAGGATAAACAGCAACCACAACCGGAAAAATGGATGGTTTGACTGTAGGGATACCCCTTGCGGGTATCCTTTCCATGTAACCGGGCACCCGCAAGGTAACCGGGCACCCGCAAGGTA
>CAYWJJ010000085.1:0-8220 GCA_964458105.1 uncultured Geobacter sp. | reverse complement strand
ACTGGGCACCCGCAAGGTAACTGGGCACCCGCAAGGTAACTGGGCACCCGCAAGGTAACTGGGCACCCGCAAGGGGTGCCCCTACGTGATTTTTTAGCGCCCCAAATCCTGTCTTATGATTGTTTCCAGGGACGCATCCAGCATAGCCCGGCGGCAATCGACTCCGTCGATGGCTCCGGTTTTCAGCCTCCGGAAGAATCGGCAGCCGCCGAAGCAGAGCGGCAGGTAGGCGCAATCCAGGCATTCCTCGTTTTTCCAGAGATCCAGGTTATGGGACTGGCGGTAGTCGCCGACCCCGTCGGCCAGGCTTCCGACCCGCAACTGCTCCTGCCCCATGAAGACCGGGCATTTGTAGAGACCGCCGTCGTATCCCACCACCAGGTCATTCTTGAACTCGATCATGCAGGCGCCCGGTTTGATCTTGGCCACCGGAAAGCCGCGCTTGATGGTCTCGCCGCGCAGGAAAACGCCCGCCTCGATCGCCCACGGTTCGGCGCTGCAGGCGCAAGCCGAGCCGCGATCACCGGCCACGCTGCCGTCGGCCTTGGGCATGACCGGCGAGAAAGAGACCTCCTTCATGCAGTCCGGATCAATGCCCTGCTCGATCAGCAGATCCAGCAGTTCCGGAAAGCGGCGGTAGTTATGGCGGGTATAGTTGCCGCCCAGGTCGACCGGCACCAGTTTATGAATCGCCAGCAGGTTTGCCATTATCTTTGTGAAGCTTCCGGCGCCTGAAACGAAGGGGCGTTGGGCGTTGTGGATGTCGGGCGGGCCGTCGATGGTCAGGCGTATGGCGGACAAGCCCAGCGGCAGCAGTTGCTGCACGACAGCCGGTGTCAGCAGGACGCCGTTTGAGAAGAGATTGAAGGTGAATGTTACCGAGTGCCTGGCGGCAGCCTCGGCCAGACTTAAGGCGATGCTTTTCAACAGTTCCAGCTGTATCAGCGCCTCGCCGCCGTAGAAATCCACGCCCACATCCAGCCCCTCGGCCATGCTTTCCGTCAGGCGCTTCACCAGCAGGTCGGCGGTTTCCTTGCTCATCACAAAATGCCCCCTGAACGGGTCTTCATAGCAGTAGGGGCAGGCCAGGTTGCACTCAAGCGTCAGGGTGGCGGTCACCTCGATCCGGCGGCTGGTGCTGTTGATAGTATCAAAGGTGGCCAGCAGCTCCTCCCGTTCGGCGTCGCGGTCCGCCACCAGCACACCCAGCCGGGTCAGGGTCGTGCGCTCATTTTCAGACAGTCCGACGCCTTTAAAAATTTTGCCCCACAATGTTTCGGAAATTTCCAGCACCGAACAGCGCCGGGTGGCCACCAGCAGCATGCGTCCCGGCTTTTCCGGACAGGGGTAAGTTTTCAGGTAGCGGGATAGTTGCATGGCGCACTCCTTGGCAAGATGGATTACATAACAAAAAGTCATTTAACGTTTATATTGAATTGTATTGATTGGCTTGTATGCGGCTTGGGTTGGCTTGTTTGTTGGTTTTAAACGACAAGTTATATCGCGTAAAAACTTGTTTAAAGCGGTTAAATGACGTAGCGGGGAGGGTTGCCTCTCCCCGCCATTTGGGTTACCTGACGGCGGCTGTGTTTGAGGAGCAGCACGCCTGAACCACGCCGGATTCCACGCCTTCCTCCAGCACTAACAATTCCTTATTTTCTTCACGCATCCCAATCACCTCCTTATTGTATGCAATAAAATCTGGACAAACGGCCATTTGATCTGTTAATGAAGATGCATACTCCATACCATGCTTTTAATTAACCACCTGCATAGCCTCCGGGCCTTTCTAATCACCCTCTGTTTGGGAGTGTGTCTCTCGCCAAGTCTTTCATGGGGTGAAGATCTTGACAATGCAGACTCCCTTGATCTGTACAGTGCCTGGCAGGAAACAGCCTCAAGCGCTTCCCGTGTACCCAAACCTCTTTCCCAGACCGCCGAAAATGTCACCGTCATAACAGCCAAAGAAATCGAACAGCTCAACGCCCATACTCTGGCAGACATCCTGGAAACGGTTCCTGGTGTTCAAATGCAATTGCGAAGCGCTCCCGGCGGTGTCGCTTTCACATACCTGCAAAGTACAAATTACAACCACACAACTGTTTTGCTGGATGGAACTTCCATAAATGACCTGGGAGACCATTACCCCAACGTTAGTGCAATCCCGGCCCGGATTATCGAACGGATCGAGATTGTCAAAGGTTCGGCTTCATCCGCCTGGGGCCAGGCTCTGGGCGGTATTATCAATGTCATTACCAAATCGCCTGAACAACGAAAACTGGGCGGTTCAGTAACGGCATCCATCGGAGAACGAACCACCGCTGATACCAGGGCCGAGATTACCGGAACCAGCGGACGCCTGGGGTACTATCTGTCCAGCGGTTATCTGGGGTCAAACGGCATAGCTCCCAATAGCGCACTTCCGGTCAACTCAAACTCCACCTACGCCAAATTAGCCTACGCGCTCCCCGGGCAGGGAGAAATGCGGGCCAGCTTCAATTATTACCGCTCCGATCGTGGCACTGTTTATTCGCCGGATATTCTGGACATCAAGCAAAAGCAACAGGTCAACAGCCTGCTGGCCACCCTGGCATTGAACAAACCCCTGTCTGACAGCCTGGTTTTGGATATTCAGGCCAGCCATATCAATGACAGGCAAACCTTACTGCAGACCGAAATCAGCAGTGACACTGCATCGACTGTTTTTGGCAAGAACCTGATCAGTGGTGTTAAGGCCAGTTTGTTGTGGCGTACTGACAATAATGTCCTGGTTGGCGGCTCTGATTATGAGCATGTAGAATATACTAATAATAGTAGTTTCCGGAAAAAGGACCGCTGGGGCGTATACCTGAACGATGTCCTGTCCGTGGGACCGCTGTCATTTTCGCCGGGGGTGCGTTTTGACCGAACCGGTAACGGCGACCAGGCCAGCGCATCCTTTGGTGCAACCTGGCAGGTTACGGGCAATACTACCCTGCGGGCTTATACTGGCCGCGGTTACAGCCTTTTTGAGTTTAATAAAAATGCCAGTCCGGAAAAAATATGGACTACCCAGGTCGGGGTCGAAAGCACTGCCGTTCCCTACCTCTGGTTGAAAACCACCCTGTTTCGAAATGAAATCTGGAATGTATTAAGCCAACGCAACCTTGATCCTGCCGTTCCTGAGCGTCGTATCGCCCTTGGGGCAGAGCTGGAAGCGCGCACTATTCCCGTTTTCAAAACCTCGCTGGGCGCCGGCTATACCTTTACCAACACTGTCCGCACCAGCGACCGTCATCAAGTTTATGAGGCCGCCCGCCACACACTCCAGCTGGCTCTGCGCTATGACGACAGCACCTATCGCGGCGTGCTGGCCGGTCGCCATGTTTACTGGAATGGTGTTCCCGGTTACGGTGGCAAGTATTGGGGACTGATCTGGGATCTGCACCTGGGCGCCACACTGCTCAAGCGGGAGGACTCCTCCCTTGAACTGTTCTTCTCCGGTCATAATCTATTCAATGGCAAGCAGTTTAGTGACGAGACATTGCCTAATAATAGTCGCTGGTTCGAAGGCGGAATGAGGGTGAGGTTCTGATGAGACGCTTTATTCTCCTCATAATCGCCCTGGCGACCCTGCTGCCTTCCCTGGCCCAAGCCTACGACGTGCTGGTGCTGCAGAGCCGACGCGATCCGGCCTACGACGAGGTGCTGAAAGGCTTCCGCTTCGAGCAGAAATCCTCGCTACGCATGCTGGTGCTGGCTGACTACGCCGAGGTGGACGTTGTCCGCATCGTTCGCGAAGACCATCCCCGCCTGATCCTGGCGGTGGGCGACGCTGCGTTGAAAGAAGCCCGCAAGGTCCGTAACACTCCCGTGCTGGCCGTGATGACCCTGGGCATCCCTGTCCAGAACGCAGACCAGTCCAACCTGACCGGAATCAGCATGTTCGCGGAGCCCGAACACTACATCGGCATATTCCGGGGCATGAAGGTCCGCCGCGTCGGTGTGATCCACAATCCGGCCAAGAACGGCTGGTATCTGAAACATGCCCGTCAGGCCGCTCAGCAGGCCGGCATCGAACTGGTGGTTCGTGAAGTATCGTCGCCGCGCGAAACAGCGGGCCAACTCGCCAGCCTGGTCGGCAAGGTCGATGCGCTCTGGATGCTGCCCGATACGACCGCCGTCACCCGCGAGACAACCGAGTCATATTTTCACTTCGGCCTGGAAAATTCCGTTCCGGTTGTCTCCTTTGCCGGCAGCTATATCGGCCTGGGGGCTGCGGCAGCCCTGGAAATCGACCGCTATGCGCTGGGACGCCAGGCAGACAACATGGCTGCCAAGATGCTCAGTGGCGTGAGAATCGACCGGCAAGTCGTCTTCCCGGCCAAGACCGAATTGAAAAGAAACAGCAGCGTGCTGCAACGCCTCCGCATCGACCCCGAGCGGATCGAAGGACGCGACAACTGACCGCTCTGCACCGAGAAGCCGGTGGCCTCTCGAACAGGGGCGCCACTGATGATAATGGCCATGTCCGATTAGGGCATGGCCATTGTTTTATGCAGTCCTGTTGCAGTGCTAAGCTGACGGCTCGATTCCGGATTTGCTTTTGACGAGTAATCAATTACACTGGTTTGTACGATAAGTGTTATTTAAGGAGATCGTCATGAAGCCTAAAAATTTGACCACCAAGATTCTTGAAGCCCATCTGGTTGAAGGAACGCTGGTGCCGGGTTCCGAAATATCGATTCGCATCGATCATACTCTGCTGCAGGACGCCACCGGCACGATGGCTATGCTGGAGTTTATAGCGATGGGGCTGCCGCGGGTAAAAGTCGATCTTGCGGCGCAGTATATCGATCACAACCTGCTGCAGACCGATTATAAAAACGCCGACGATCACGCTTTCCTGACTTCGGCGGCCATGAAGTACGGAGTGCATCTCTCCAGGCCGGGCAATGGCGTTTCTCACCAGGTACACCTGGAACGCTTTGGGGTTCCGGGCATTACGCTGCTGGGGGCGGATTCGCATTCTCCGACCGCTGCCGGCATCTCGGTGCTGGCTATCGGCGCCGGTGGCCTGGATGTGGCCCTGGCAATGGCCGGACATCCATTCAATCTGCCCTGTCCGAAGGTGATGGGGATCAAGCTGACCGGACGGCTCACGGACTGGGTTTCGGGCAAGGATGTCATTCTTGAGATGTTGCGGCGCCACACCGTCAAAGGTGGCGTGGGCAAGGTCATCGAATATTACGGTCCCGGCCTGGAAACCCTTTCGGTCACCGATCGCGCCACCATCGGCAACATGGGGGCCGAGTTGGGGGCAACTTCCTCCATTTTTCCCTCGGACGAGCGGACGCGGGAGTTTCTGGTTTCACAGGGACGCGGCGACGGCTGGCTGCCGATGGCTGCCGACGATGGGGCTGTCTACGACGAGTACGATGAAATCGATCTTTCCGCGCTTGAGCCTTTGATCGCCTGTCCGTCGTCACCGGACAACGTCGTGAAGGTGTCGGAAGTGGCCGGCACAAAGGTTGATCAGGTCATCGTCGGCAGTTCGGTGAACTCATCCTACCGTGACCTGATGACCGTCTGCCGCATCATGGAAGGCCAGCGTGTAGCTCCGGGAGTGCATTTTCATGTTAATCCGGGCAGTCGCCAGGCGTTGGAGAATGTTGCCCAGGACGGCGGCGTGCTGATGCTGTTGATGGCTGGAGTCAGCATTCACCAGTCCGGCTGTCTGGGGTGCATCGGCATGGGACAGGCCCCCGGAACCAACCAGATTTCATTGCGCACCTTTCCGCGCAACTTTCCGGGTCGAAGCGGTACCAAGGATGACAAGGTTTATCTCTGCTCGCCGGAAACCGCCGCGGCGGCCGGTATTTACGGTGTTATTACCGATCCGCGCAAATTGCGAGAGATCAAGTCGTATCCTTCAGTGCAGAATCCCGGTAAGTATCTGCTGGACGATTCCGGTATCATCTTCCCGCTGGAAGACGGCTCGGCGGTCGAGATCAAGACCGGACCGAATATTCTGCCGTTCCCGGATTTCGAAGCCTTGCCGGATACCCTGCAGGCGGCTGTCGTCATCAAGCTGGGAGACAATATCACGACCGACCATATCATGCCGGCCGGTAACAAGGTCTTGCCGTTGCGCAGCAATATCCCGGCCATCAGCGAGCATGTTTTCGAGCAGGTGGATGCGGACTTTCCATCCCGCGCACAGGCTGCCGGAAACGGCATCGTTGTTGCGGGTGAAAACTACGGGCAGGGGTCGTCCCGCGAGCATGCCGCCATTGCGCCCCGTTATCTGGGCATCAGGGCCAAGATTGTAAAAAGCTTCGCCCGCATTCACAAGGCCAATCTGGTGAATTTCGGAATCCTGCCGCTGGTCTTCAAAAATCCGGCCGATCTGGATCTTTTTAATCAGGGGGATCAGGTTTCGTTTCCCGATGTGCGGCAGCTTGTAAAGAACGGAGCCATTGAAATTCCGGTTTTTGTCAACGGCCGCGAGATTATCACGCTACTGGAGGTTTCCGCCCGCCAGCGTCAGGAACTTCTGGCTGGTGGCACGCTGAACCATGTAAAACAGAATCAACACTAAAGGAGTTGGAATGCCTCGATCAACACGTAAAACCAAAATAGTGGCTACAGTTGGTCCGGTGAGTTCGTCGCCGGATATGATACAGAAATTGATCAAGGCCGGGGTTGACATATTCAGGCTGAACTTCTCGCATGGCGAAAACTCACAGAAACTGGAACTTATCCAGACCATACGCCAGGTTTCCGGCAAGTTGGGGATTCAGGTCGGTATTCTTGGCGATCTCCAGGGCCCAAAGATCAGGACCGGCAAGATGGCAGGGGAGGGCATGATCCTTATCAAGGGGCAGGAGGTGGTTATCACCACTGATGATGTGCTTGGCGGTGACGGAATCATCCCGACCATTTACCGGTCATTGCCGCATGATGTGCATCCCGGATCCAGAATCCTGCTGGATGACGGCCTGCTTGAGTTGAAGGTAGTCGCACTTGAAGGTGAACGGGTGCGCTGTCTGGTCGTCACCGGTGGACTGCTCAAAAACAACAAGGGAATCAATCTGCCTGGTGTCAATGTTTCTGCGCCCTGCCTTACTGAAAAGGATTTGATCGACCTTGATTTTGCACTAGAGTCGGGCGTCGATTTTGTCGCACTCTCATTTGTACGCACCGCCGAAGATATTGAAGAGATCAAGCAGATTATCGCTGCAAAAGGAAAAGATACGCCGGTTGTGGCCAAGATCGAAAAGCCCGAGGCTTTGCGCAACTTCAAGAAAATTCTTGAAGCTACCGATGCCGTCATGGTGGCGCGTGGTGACCTGGGGGTGGAGATTGAGCCGGAGAAGGTGCCGATCCATCAGAAAAAAATCATCCAGGCCTGCATCAGGGCCGGCAAGCCGGTCATAACGGCAACCCAGATGCTGGATTCGATGATCCGCAATCCGCGCCCGACCAGGGCTGAAACGTCCGATGTAGCCAATGCCATCATAGATGGCACCGATGCGATCATGCTTTCGGCGGAAACGGCGTCAGGTGATTATCCGATAGAATCGGTCGAGACAATGGTGCGGATTGCCAAGGATGTTGAAAGCACGGATTTTCTTGTCAATTGTGCTCCCGACTGTTCCGTTTCATCGGTAGCCCAGGCTGTCGCGGAATCGTCCTGCCGCACGGCAGCAACTCTCAAGGCGAAGGCTATTGTTGTCTTCACCCGCTCCGGCGGCACTGCCGCTCTGATATCAGCTTATCGTCCAACGACACCGATCATGGCTTTTACAACCTCGCTGGAAATCCGGCGCCGGCTTTCCATATACTGGGGCGTGCACTGTACCGGTGTGGGAATAATGGAAAATACCGACCAGCAAATCTCCGAGGTTGAGAAAAAACTGATGGCTACCGGTTTCCGGAATGGCGATCTGGTCGTTATTACCATGGGGATTCCGATTGAGACACGCGGCTCAACAAATCTTATGAAAGTGCATAAACTGGGAACTCATGGATTCTATGAGGTTTTTGAGGAATAGTTTGATTGTGGAATAAATTATTTTGTGTGCGGTGCATTTTTGTTTTGACAGAAGTGAAAAAACCATGGTAAACAACGAGTCCCTTTTGAGACACAAGTTTCGAGAGGCGCTACAGAGAAGAAGAACCTTTGGTCTTTGAAAACCGAATAGCAGCGACAAGTGATTGTAGTAAGAATTGTCAGTA
>CAYWJJ010000084.1:0-17731 GCA_964458105.1 uncultured Geobacter sp. | reverse complement strand
AAGGAGAGTTCGGCACTGATGCCGTCTTTAAAAGAACACATCTTATACAATGTCACAGGGCAAAGTGCAACAAAATCTTTATGATCGACGACGGGCGGCGCGATATTTCTTGATCAGTTCCGTCGGGTGGTAGGAGAGTTTGGAATTACGCAATCCCGCTTCACCCAGATCCTGTTCACGGTTGATGTAACGGCAATCAGTAAATAAAAGCCTGGCGAACTCGCGATTTACAAGTTGTGTAAGCCCTTCTTTGAAAGGGTCGGCTTTTTCGAAATGGCAAACAGCGGTATCACGATTCAGTTTTTCACCGAGTGCAAAGGCTGCCACAGCTCCGTCCACCATGACGACAACCCCTTCCAATCCCAGTTCAGCAACTTTTTGTAATGCTTCAGACGTTGCCGATACTTCCAGGTCCAGCGAAAGATTCGATTTGTCCCGAACAGCCAGCAGCCAGCTGTTTAAAAGCTCCTGGCAGCCACTGCAATGGGTGTCCGAGTATTTTGTCACTTGATACTGGTGGCGATTGGTAAAGTAATTGATCCGGTTTTTCTTTTTGTGAAAGCGGTTTCCCGGCAGCAATGCCAGCTCTTCCCGCAGGTAAAGGTAGTCGAAGGAGTCCCGCTCTTCCGAAAGGATGATGTTGCCGGAAGATAAATACGTTTTTGAGAACCGCTCATCCGCGCCGTACAGAACCCGATCGTCCTGAAAAAGGGTAGACAGCGCGTTTTCAATATTTCCGCACAAAGGCGGCAGAAAGTAACTGATGCCGTCATAACCCTTGCCCAGAATAACCAGCGAATCCCCAACCATTGATACCTGATATTCATGTGCGATCCTGAACAGGTACAGACCTGCAAAAGTCAATTCGGAAATCCGTGGCTGAAGATCTGCTAATATCCTGTCCAGGAGCGGTTTGTCGGCCATGTCCAAGGCTCTGGATTCAGGATAGGCAGGAATTATCATTGAGTTCTCCGGGATTTGTTGTAGTATTCCAAGTTTGGTTATCCTATCAGAAAAATGACATGGAGGGAAAAGTTATGGCTATTGCCATGAAGATTGCGAGTCACATATCCAAATCGTCCTGGATTCGCCGGATGTTCGAAGAGGGGGAGCGTTTGCGCCAGGAAGTCGGCGCTGACAATATATATGATTTTACTCTGGGGAACCCTGATGTTGAACCTCCCGAGGCGTTCAATCGGGAATTGCTGGCCATGGCCCAAAATCCCCAGCCCGGCATGCACCGTTACATGAACAACGCCGGCTATACCGAGACCCGTTCGGCCGTTGCCAAAAAGCTTTCCGAGGATTCCGGACTAACGGTCGGTGCCGAGCACGTCATAATGACCTGCGGGGCAGGCGGAGCTCTCAATGTGGTTCTTAAAACCATTCTCAACCCTGGCGAAGAGGTTATGATTCTTGCGCCCTTCTTCGTTGAGTACAAATTCTACATCGATAATCAGGGTGGTGTACCGGTGGAGGTCTGGACCGATCACGATACCTTTCAACTGGATATTGATGCCATCGAAAAAGCAATCACAACAAAAACCCGCGCCATCATAATCTGTTCGCCAAATAATCCGACCGGAGTGATCTACCCGGCCGAAAGTCTGAAGCGGCTCGGTGAAGTTCTTAAAAAGATTCATCAGCGTAGCGGCCACCTGATTTATGTAATTTCAGACGAGCCTTATGCCCGCATAGCGTTCGACGGCAATCATGTCCCCAACATATTTCCGCTGGTGGAAAGTTCTGTCATTGTAACTTCGCACAGCAAGGACCTGGCCCTTCCAGGTGAGCGTATCGGTTATCTGGCTGCCAATCCGCGCATGGCTACCGCTCTGCAGTTCATGGAGGGGGCCGTTTTCAGCAATCGTGTACTCGGTTTTGTCAACGCCCCGGCCCTGATGCAGCGTCTGGTGGCAAAGCTGCAGGACGAATCTGTCGATATTGCCGATTACCAGTTCAAGCGCGACCTGCTGGTCAACGAGCTGACCGGCATGGGTTTCAGTATGGTCAAGCCGGACGGCGCCTTCTATCTCTTCCCCAAATCTCCGCTGGCTGATGACGTGGAGTTTGTCAAGCTGGCACAGAAACACCACATCCTGCTTGTGCCGGGTGCTGGTTTCGGGGCTCCCGGATTCTTTCGCATCGCATACTGTGTGGACACGGAGATGATAAAGCGGAGTTTGCCAGCCTGGAGCGCATTGGCCAGGGAGGCGGGTCTGAAGGGGTAATTAATCAAAATCGGATTTCAAACGCCGGATCAACAAAGATGCTGGCGCTCCGGCAATCTGTTGTGTTATATACTGCAGCAACAAACCAAACTTCGGAGGAATCATGACTAAGGCAGAACTGGTAGCAAAGATGGCAGAAAGCGCGGAATTGACCAAAACTCAGGCTGAGAAGGCTCTTAACGCCTTTATTGAAGAAGTAACCACCGCCATAAAGTCCGGCGATAAGGTGGCCCTGGTAGGATTCGGCGTGTTCAGCGCATCAACTCGTGCCGCAAGAACCGGCAGAAACCCCAAAACCGGCGAAGAAATGCAGATCGCTGCGAAAACCAGCGGAAAATTTGCACCCGGTAAGTCACTCAAGGATCTTTCCGCATAATTTAAACGTAATATTGGCGCAATCGAAAAAGGCCTGTTTCCAATTGATGGAAGCAGGCCTTTTTCGTATTCAGCGCCGGGTTTGTAGCACGGTCATTTGCTTGCGAGATGGTTGGCGATAAAGATGAACTCGTCTATGTAGTCTTGCACACCGTCTTTGTTGAAATCATAAAGCGTCTTTTTTGATGTTCCGCCCGACTTCAGGAAATGGTTCCAGCCATTTTGATCCGCTTTTATGGAGCTGCCCAGCGGGGGCGCTACTGTCAACGGGTATTCAAAGCTTTCTTCTCCGGCGATAATGTTCAGTGTTGCTTTCCAGGTATTGACATCAGGCATGACTTCAATGATCCAGCGACGATTATCCCCGCTTTCCTTTTTTACCGATAAAACAGTGGCATTATCCAGGGCAAAATTAGGCGAATTTGCATTGCGAGTCGGGAGGTCCGCTACTATCCTGATCCGGGTTTTTCCATCGCTCAATGCTGCAGCCGGTTCCTGATGGATGAATTTCGAAATCTCTTTACTGAACAGGGCAACCATTATCGGAAGACTCTTGTCGCCCTGATAAGTTTTAAATCGATCGGCAACACTTTTGAAGGCAAGGTGCTGTCCGGGTTCAACCCTGCTCTCTGTGTTTGTCTTGCTTATGGCGGCTGGTTCCGGTTTGGTACTATCCGGCAGCGGAGGTTGCTGTTTGATTTCCTGCGAAATGTATTTCCTCTCTTCAGGAATCTGTTGTTCAGTCTTTGTCTCCAAAGTTTCTGTTTGAATCGTAACCGTATTTACATAGCCCGGTACAACTGCAGTTGATGTCTGAACCGTTGCTTGGGGTGAGCCTGATGGTTGATTTGAACCTGATGGTTGATTTGAGCCGGTTGGTTGATTTGAACCTGATGGTTGATTTGAACCGGATGGTTGATTTGAACCGGATGGTTGATTTGAACCGGATGGTTGGTTTGAACCGGATGGTTGATTTGAACCGGATGGTTGATTTGAGCCAGATGGTTGATCTTGCGAAAACGGAATGCCGGGATCGGAAATTAGTGCGGTTGCGGTTGAATCTGTTGAAGTCGACGGTATTGTAAATACAGTGGCTGTTCCCACCGTCGTCGCCGGGATATTGGTGCGCATGACGCGATTATTGTCGAGTATCGAGACTGATATCGGATTGATCCCCCCCTTGCCGGCATTGGATGCGAAACCTATGGATGCTATCTGCCCGCTGCCTGAAAAGGGGTTTATACTTATAATTGCAATCTTGATCTCTCCCGGTGTTGATGTGTTGGCCGCCAACATACCCTTGCTTGCCAGACTCCCTTTAGTCACGGTTGGTGAAGACAACAATGAGATATCATACTTGATAGTCATATCAATGCCGTATACGCCATCCAGACTGCTCCCATTTATAGCCCCGGTTTGATCTACCGTTATGGTTGACTCGGCATGCGAAAGCTGTGCTGTCAGCATCATAAAAAACAGTGCGCACGCAACATGTTTTAAATTAAGAAACATGGACATAAACAACTCCTTGAGTGCTGTCTGGATTCATTGTCGTGTTATGGTTCCCCCCAAAGGGAATCAGTTGCAAAATTATTATCATGATCCGCAGCGAAGTTCGATACTAAAAATGATCTGATATAAAAACTGCCGTTCAGCATATAGCTAAACGGCAGTTTTTTCAGCTGATGTTAGAGGTGCAGCTACATGGAAACTCTATCCAGGATAAGTGCTCCACCTCCAAAGGTAACGGCACCAACTTTGGTTAAACCGCAACTTAAATTATAAGCGGCATTGTAACCGCCTCTCAGGGTTACAGTCTTGGTGCCGCTTGTTGTCAGATTGCCCGCCAGTGTCCCCGCCAGAAGCATGACGGTTTCATTGTTAGCTGCAGCGTCATATGCAGCCTGCAGAGTTGTGAAGTTTGCCGGTCCTCCCGCCCTGGCGATTCTTGCTACAACAGTTCCGGCAGGGTTAGGTGTGTAAGTCGCTGTAAGAACCAGGTTGGCTGCCATCGGCGGTAATGTGTATGTAAGTCCGACAACATTAACAGGTGTACCATTGTTGAGCTGCAGGACCACGTTGAAGCCGGCCGGGAAGGTGTATGTCGGTGTGGAACCGGACGGTGCAACCGTAGGCCCTGTAATGCACTGATCCAGCGTCACCGAATAGTTTGGTGCGAAAATGGCCGTGTAGGCATGGTTTGCCGTGACATTGTTTACCGTTAATGCCGGAACGGTGCTGACTACCGTCGTACCTTCGATCCAGTTGACAAAGACGTTGCCCGGGTTTGGTACGGCTGTGACCGTAGTTGCATTGGCGGAGTAGTTGACGGTCTGGGCGGTCGTGCCGGTCAGTGTGCCGTTGATGCCGGCCGCATAGGTGAGTGAAAACGTTGTAACTGCGAAATTGGCCGTGTAATTACCGTTTGCAACTACGTTGGTTACCGTCAGAGCTGGAGTTGTGGCGACTATGGTTGCCCCGTTCGTCCAGTTGACGAATTGATAACCGGTATTGGGCGTTGCGGTAACCGTGGTTGCATTGAGCCCGTAAGTGACGGTTTGAGTCAAGTTGCCGGCCAATGTGCCATTGCCGCCGGTCAGGAATTGTACCGTGTAGGTTGGTATGGAGGCGGTACAAGCTGCATTTTGAGGATTGTTTGCCGGTGTTGGATCGATACCGTTACAGCTCCAGGTTAATGCTCCTGCAGTGTTGATTACGGCCGATGGTACACCGGAAGCACAAAGCCCGGTGGTTGGGACAGTCGAGAATAACTGATTGTTACTGCTGCCGCAAACGCCGTAGATGATATTTAAGTTCTGTGTCCTGACAATGTTGGAACCGAGAGACTCGCCGGCAGCGTTAAAAGCCTTGATCAGATAGCTGAAGTGGTCGCTCGACAGAACGGTTTCGGTATAGGAAGTCGAGTTGGCAATTGCGGTGCCGACCTGAACGAAGTTGCTGCAATCCAGACCGGCGCAGCGCCAGATGCTGAAACCGATCTCGTTTTTGGGGTTGCCGAGGGTGGATGGCGTAGTTGCAGGCGTAGGATCGGTCCAGGTTAACGTAACATTTCCACCTGTGAAAGAGTTGGGGGTAAACAAACCGGTCGGCGCATCCGGCACCGTGCTCGGCACATTCAGGACGATCGGCCGCATCATGTCCATTTCTTCATGGCTCAGGATGTGGCAGTGCCAGACGTACTCCCATTTGAAGTTATAGAGGATGTTGGTAACGCCACCTGCATACGGTGACGGAGCAACATAGGCTTGGCCGGTAGCCGGGTCGATGCTGTTGAAGCCCATTGTGGAGCCGACCGGAATAGCCGGATTGAGCGGGCGAAGGCTGTTGGGAACGCCGAAAGGGAGCGCCGGAGCGACCGGTCGAACCGCAACTATAGTGTCCTCCAACGGGCTGATCTTGACGGTGTCTTTCCACCCCAGTTCGTTGGGTTCCGGCATGAGGATTTGTCCGTCCCAACCGACACGGTTGATCAGCTGTACATCGAAGATATGGAAATGGATCGGGTGGGTATCAACACCGTTGTGCGATATCTTCCAGATCTGAGTGCCATCGGCGAGGGTCTTGATCTGGTTGGTGCTAAGCTGGACCTTGACGTTGCTTCCGGTTGAATTCTCGATCAGCTCGGTTGGCAGGTCCGCGTACCCATACAGGATCAGGTTCGCCGTGAGTGTTGTCGGATTGGGGATCTGCATGGCGAGGTTACCACTCATGCGGCCGTAAACCGGGTCAAAGGAAGCACCCATTTCGTCGTGAATTCCCTTTGGTTCGGTTGGGACAAGTACCAACTCACCAGCCACGGTTACAAACTGCAGGAAATGATCGTTGATCTGATTTATCCCCTGCCATGGAAAGTTGGGAGGAAAGTACGAGTTGGGATAGACACTTGCGTAATCAGCTTGCCCTACGATAATCGGTTCTTGGGCTCTCTCGAAAAGAGTCTTGACAGGAGCCGGATTCACCGGGCTTACCGGTGCTGCCGAGGTAAATTCTTTTTCCAGATTGGCCTGGTTGAAGGTGTAGTGAGGATCAACAGCAGGCAGTCCAGAGGCACCTCCTGTTACAATGATCTGCATAACGGTGCGGGTGTTCGGGGCATATCCCGGCAGAATCCCGTGTGGGACATTTAAAGGATTGATTGGATCAACTACCCATGTACCGGTTGCAGGGTTATAAACACCGCCGGCACCGTATCCGCCGGAATCGCGCGAATCCAGGGCACCGGTGAAGTAATCATAGTTTGCCACCCTGGCAGGCCAGGCAGCCGGAGCGTCGTTGTACAGGATCAGGGTCTTGCCGGCATATGCGCTGAAATCAACGATTACGTCAGCCCGTTCCGCGGGCCCAAGAGCGAGACCCATTTTGTCGACATTGCCGACCCAGAAGGCGGTCGGGTCGGTGACATAGGTGATCGGCTGCGGATCGATCACTACCGGTTTCGGCAGAAAACCGCCTTCGGTGCCGATCTGCAGGAAGCTTGGCCCCAAGTTGGTGCAGGTTAGTGTCGCTCCTGTTCCCGTACATACGCCGGGGTCAGGCACGCCACCGTCCCGGCCGTCTGTCGGCCAGAGTGGCGGCCAGTTGTTCAGTGCAGCAAAATTGGCGGATGCCGGCAAAGTTTTAATTTCTGTCTTGTTGGAACGGCCGACTGCAAGCAGCCTTGGATCGGGGCTGATATTGCCCGAAGTGGAGTCGGCTACGTAAAACGACAGGTTCTGGAATCGGTCGCTGGCGGCATTCAGGATCCGGAAGCGATAGGCGCGCGGATCTACGGTCAGGGAGGGGAAGGCGGTGCCATTGACAACCGCGCTGTCCTGAAATGCCTCCATGCCCATGGATGGATGAGGTGTTCCCGGAATCTGGAGCGGTTGTCCGGGGGTTGTGCAATTGGCATACACTGCCGGAAACGGGCTACTGCAATCCGGATCATAATACGGGTTGGGAACCGGCCCTTTTTCGATGACTGTTGCCGGATAGAACCATGGGCCATACATCCAGCGACCGAACGGATTTACACCGCCCAACCCAGGGACCTTTGATTGGGCCGGCATGTAGACATGAGGCAGCCAGAGATCGCCTTCCACCGGCGGACGAACGCCATTGACATCAGGAGTGCCGCTGCCCCAGTTCCAGAGAGGATCGTATTTGCGGATTTCGGAGGCGTCCACGTAGGTTTTATCCTGTATAATCAGCGGGATTTGGTCAGGGGGGATGAGTCCGCGAGTGACCAGATCCTGCTCGTACTTGTCGGTGATGACATATCCGGCCGCTTCACCAGCGTAAACGTTTAGACGGGTGATGCCGAAGGCGTGGTCATGGTAGAACATCAATCGTGCACTCTGTTGATTGGAGTAGTAGAATGTCAGCGAACCATCACCCGGATCGGGCATGTCCGGAACGTTCCGTACACTGACGCCCTGTGGATAAGGGGTGTTTTCATTGGCAGGGGTCGTCCACTGATGTGGGGTGCCGTCGCTGATCCAGGGGGTGCGCCCGCCATGCAGGTGAAGGGTAGCGCGGTTCTGGGTGTAACTGGCGCAGGTATTGCCATCAACCGTATTGTCGCAATTGCTGCCGAGTCCACGGCTTGCGCCCTGATATGCCGGACCTCTGCCGGCGCCCATGACCGTGGTATCAACCGGAATAAAGAGGTCGCCGGCCGCACCGACCGGGAGCCGGTTCGTGAATTTGATGCGGACCGGGCGATCGCGCTGTGCGATGATATTTGGTCCCAGGTAATGAACAGGGTCGGGGAGCAGGGTGTTGTCGGCGGCGGTGCAGGCAGGTTGTGCCGGGCCGCCGCAACTGGTGGTGTTGGTTCCAGTGTTGACCTGCACGTAGCCGCGAAGCTTGGTCCCCGGAGCGGGCAGATCCGAGTGCATACGCTCATTGTATTCCACCAGGTCGATTTCATAATAGTCCGAGCCGGGATATGTGACTATGTCAGGTTTTGCAACCGATAGATATTGACCCAGGTTGTTGGCCTTGCCGCTTCCGAGGCCGGGGAGGGTGTCGACGAATTTGGCCAGTGGAGGGCTGTTCGCCCAGTTGGCTGTCGTGTTGTAATCAGGAATTGATGGGTTTCCGTTCGCGTCGAAAGGTCCGGTCGGGATCGGTTTGGCTGTCCCGCCAAAGGCCGGCATACCTAAGAGGCAGAGCAGGGCAGCAGTCAACCCGAATCTGCCAATATGCTTTGTTCCGGAATTTTTCATGGTTCCTCCCTTATAATTTGAAGCTCTTTTTTATTTGCTGTCGGTACTGTTTAAAACCGGCTGAGAAGCATTCTGTTTTGCCTTGTGTACTTTGATTCTCATCTCTTTCAGAGCTTTGGCGGCTGTCTTGCGTTTTTCGTCGGTGATACGTTGGTCCTGCTGTTTGCGAACCACTTCTTTTTTTGCGGCCAGCGCCGGTGTCATCTCGGCACCAGTAGCAGCGAAAGCGAAACCGCTTCCGGCCGACAAAAACGCTGTCAATAAAAACATCCTTCCGATAAAGTTCATTCCCTTGTTCTTCATACGTTCTCCTTTCCTGGATAATCCGCAGATTAATGTCCGGTTACCATTTGTGCGAATTTTATCTTGTTAATGGATAACCCACTCGCTTTTCGGCTGCAACGCGGTGGCAGCGCCCTGGCCGAGTTGGATAATATAACACCCCTTTGAAACATATCTTTGCCCAGGGCCGAAACTCAGTCGCTCATAGTCTCTGACAATCTGATCCATCTGCATGCTCATCACGTCAAACAGGTGATCACGATATAGATTGTCGTAGAGCAGCTTTAATCCCTGCTGTGTAAGCTGCCTAAGCATGGTATTGGTGCGCGAGGTTATTCTGTCGTTTCCAATATCCTTAGCCGTGGTAAGGATTGGAACCGCTGCATCAAAACCCTCTTTTGATCCCACATATGGCGTCAATCGGTACGGGTAGGTAAGATAAATATTGTCACGGACGGATTCCGGAATGGACAGTGTCTGCTTGCCAAGATAACTGGAGGATAGATATACCTGTGTCGGGGTGGCTTGCCGAGCAAGCATTGCCGGCAGACCCGGCAATATTTCAGCGTCGGTCCACAACAGCAGTACCCCCGGTTTTTTTTCTTCAAGCACGGCGGAATAAAATTTGGGGTCACGAAGTTGGCTGCTTTTGAGCGTCAGACTCGTCACGGCTGGCCGTTCCAAGTCACTCCAGGTTTTCTGGAATCCGGCAGCCAGTGCCTTACCGGCCGGTGAATCCTGTACTATCTGGACAATTTGTGTTTTCTCGGCCAGTTCACCGTTACGGTTAAGAAACCGGGCGGTAGCTTCACCTTCCTGATAGTATCCTTTGTTGAAATAAAATGTGTACCAGTCGGTCTCGCTGACAACCGGCAGGTCTGTGATTGGAAAGAGACAGGGGAGCCGCCGTGCTTCGCAGAAGTCGTGTATCGGTTGCCAGCTTCCGTTGGAAATACCACCCAATATGGCGAAAACAGGACTTTTGCTGTAATAGCCGGCAAGCTGTGTTGGCCAGGTTTCGGGTGGCCCCTTAAGTTCCCAAACTGTCAGGGAGGCTCGGCGGAACGCGTATTTCATGTCGATCGTCGGTGAATAACCGGATTTTATGAAGTCATTGTACATGTCAGCCTGCTGGTTCATACCGGCAATAAATTTCTGCAGTGGGTCCAGCAACGCCTGACGGTCTTCCTTGCTGACATCATCCGTGATGACGGTCGCGAATGCGTATCCACCGTTGGTGGCCCCAGGTGAAAATTCCGAAGACAAGGCTTCCAGATAACTGATCAGAATCGACATGTCCCTGTCATTCAGCGGGTAGCGCGGCATTATATCATTGAAAACCTGACCGGCGGGGTCGGTTCCGAAGCGCAATGCGGTTGCCAGGCTTTCACGGGTATATGCCGGGCGCTCCGAGACCGTTTTGGCGTACACGTAGCGGCCGGCTCGATCAGGGATGTCGTTGAGAGATGGGGGGCGGCGGTAGGGATTGTACAGTTTTGCTCCATTGGTCGGTGGAGTGACGACTCCTCCTTCAAGGGAACCGAGTCCGGCCCGCAAATGGCAGCTGGAACAGGAAAAAGCCGTGCTGTCAATTTCGACATCCGCCCTGATGAGAGCGTTCATCGGCAAACCCGTTGGGAGAAGTCCCTGGCGGTACATTCGTTCGCCCTGCTGCATGATTTCGGTTTTCGACAGGCCGGCTGGTTGAAGCTGCGCCGCCCGGCCTTGCATCGCACACAACAACAGACCCAAAACCGTGATAACGACCGGTTTAGAAACTATCGTCAAATATCGTGCGATATTGCGATCCATAATAACTCTCATTTAGCGCTGGCCGACTGGTATTCATTCATGAATTCTTTGGAACTCATCAAGCCGAAAAGCCTGACCCACGTGCCTTCTTTTGGCAAACGGATCAGGTTTAGCGGGTAGTGCGACATTTTATCCGGGATATAAGCGTTAAAAGCTTTCATGACGGCTTCGACATCAGCGCGGCTGCCGGTCAGGAAGTCCCAGCCCGGATTGGCACGGTAGCGCTTCAGATATTCCTTCATCACCTTGGGAGAATCGTTTTCAGGATCAATGGTGATTGATATAAGCCGGACTTTATTGCTATTGGCGCCAAGTTTTCTTTGGAGGTTGACGTAACCGGCCGACAGTACCGGGCAGATAGTGGTGCAAGTGCCGTAAATGAAATCGACTACAACTGGGTATTCAGAGTTTAACAGGGATTGTATGCGGACTTTTTTTCCATCCTGATTTACGAGAATGACGTCAGGTATAGTGTATTTTTCTACGGATCGCTTATACCTGATGTCATTCGCGTGAACCGTTCCTGTCTGTAAAAACAGAACTGCTAAAAGTATGGCCGTGAAATGTGCCAGTTGCTTCAAAGGTATTCTCATAAACATGAAACTCCTTGATTCCCGCGCAACTCCGGCACCGGAAAAATAGTGCTATTTTGTAGTCTGAGCGGCTGGCTTGGAGGGTTCAGGAGCGACAACCGGCTTAGCGGGGGTAGTCGCTGACGGCTTGGCTTCCAGCAGTTCCACTTCAAACTGCAGTGTTGCACCCGGAAGGATCATTTCGCCGGCGCCGTTTTCCCCGTATGCCAGATCTGCCGGGCAAACAAGTTTCGCCTTGCCGCCGGGTTTCATTTTTTGCAGTCCCTCGGTCCAGCACTTGATTACGTTATCAAGCCTGAACTCCAGTGGTTTACCGCGCTTGTATGAACTGTCGAATTCCTTCCCGTCAATCAGCGTGCCCCGATAGTTAACCTTCACGGTGTCGGTTGCTTTGGGGGATTCGCCCTTGCCCTCGGAACGGGATATGTAGACCATACCGGTCTGTGTTTTGATTGCCCCTTTTTCTTTGGCGGCCGTTTCCAGAAATTCCTTGCCCGCGCCAGCCTGTTTTTCTCCCAAGGATTTTCGGCGGGCCCTTGCCAATTCCTGTATTTTACTGTTGTATGCAGCAACGTCGAAATCGGGCTTCCTGGCGGATTGTGCGTCCTGCAATCCCTGCAGAACCATTTCAAACTCTTGCTGTGTCAGGTTGAATACCGACAGCGAGCGGGCCACATTTGCACCTACCGCATAAAGGGTTTTTTGCTCTTCTGTTTTTGGCGTTTCGACTGCATGGGATAGGGAAGAAACCATTAGTCCGGCAGCAACTATAAATACGATTTTTTTCATGTTTCGATCACTCCTTATTTATATTTAATGTCTGAATATAAATATAAATTTAAAGTTAGGCAATGTTAAACTTATAACAGACTTATTTAATGTATGCCAACAGATGCAGTTACTGTGCCATGCGTCAACCAGGCATAATACCCAGAAATTACAGCTTGTTCGATTTGTTGACGTTTTTTTATTAGAATCCGGTAAAGTAGATTTTCTTACAGATGTAAATATATGTGACAGATGGGAGCCGCTTTTTGAATGAATCCAGGCTTATGGTCAAACCAGCTGCATCCCTTTTTTAAAATGTCGTGAATGCTGTTCTGGCAGGCCGATATTGCGGATCAAATATGCTTGCCGTGCTGTCCGGAAAAGTAAATGTCAACCTGTGTTGATTCTTGTTGGTTGACAATGAATTTTGTTATATGGTAGTTCACATTCAAGGGGGGAGTATGAAACAGAATATAGCTGAAATAGCAGATAGAATATTAGCCGGTGGTAGTTTGGCTGACGATGAAGCTTTGCAGCTTGCTGCCTGCAACGGTTCGGACCGTATGCAGCTGTTAGTGGAGGCCGGTCGTATTCGAGAGCATTTTGTGGGCAATGCCGTGACTCTCTGCTCGATCATCAACGCCAAGTCGGGGCGTTGCCCCGAGAACTGTGCCTTCTGTGCCCAGTCGGCCCATCATCAGACAGGGGTTTCCGTGTATCCGTTGGTGGATGAGGACGAACTGGTGCGTTGCGCCAAAGGGGCCGAGTCAGTTGGATCCTCCTGTTACGGCATTATTACCAGCGGTACTACCATCAGCAAGGGGGACGAACTTGATCGCATCTGCGCCTCTCTGCGCAGGATCAGGAGCGAAACCACCATCAACCCGTCCTGTTCGCTCGGAATCATTGATTACGAGACCGCCTGCATACTTCGCGATGCCGGCATGGTGACCTATCATCACAACCTGGAGACCGCCCGCAGCTATTTCCCGGCTATCTGCAGTACCCATGATTACGAGGATGATGTGAAAACGGTGCGGGTAGCCAAGCAAGCCGGCCTGAAGGTCTGTTCAGGTGGTATCTTCGGTCTGGGTGAAAGCATGGAGCAGCGCATTGAAATGGCGATTACGCTGCGGGAACTGGGGGTGGACTCCATACCGATCAACTTCCTCGACCCGGTGGAGGGTACCCTCCTGGCTGACGCTGACAATCTTACGCCGCTTGAGTGTCTTACGATCATCGCCATTTACCGCTTCCTGCTGCCCGACCGGCAGATCAAGGTGTGCGGGGGGCGCGAACGCAATCTGCGCGAGTTGCAGTCTTGGATCTTCATGGCCGGTGCCAGCGGCATGATGACCGGTAACTACCTGACCAAGCTTGGCCGTAATCCCGAAGACGACTGCAAAATGGTTGCAGATTTGGGTTTGACTGTGGCCGAATGCGGGTGTGGTTAATGGCAGGTCGAGGCATATTTGTTACCGGAACCGATACCGGGGTTGGAAAAACGATAACTGCGGCAACTCTTGCCCGTTTGCTGCGCGTGAATGGTGTTAATGTCGGCGTAATGAAACCGGTAACCAGCGGATGCAGTGACGACAAGGGCGTATTGGTGTCGGATGACGCCAGGTTGCTCTGCGAAGCTGCCGGCGTCACCTGCAGTGAAGATGTAGCGCCTTACTGTTTGCGTGAACCGCTGGCCCCGTCCGAGGCGGCCAAAATTGATGGCGTGCGGATTGATTTTGCCCGTATCAAGGGGGCCTATCTGCGCTTGGCGGCAATCTACGATTATGTGATTGTGGAAGGTGCCGGTGGTTTGATGGTTCCGCTGTCGGGTGGTCTTCTGATCGCGGACCTTGCGCGGGAGCTTGATCTGCCGCTGTTGGTCGTGGCCCGGCCGGGACTTGGAACGATCAACCATACTGTGCTGACCTGCTTTGCAGCTCAACAGATGGGGTTGTCTGTTGCGGGGGTAATAGTCAACGGCATGCCGGATAATCCGGGGGGCGCAGAAAAGAGCGCCCCGCACCAGATTGGATCCCTGTGCGGTGCTTCGGTGCTGGGGGTGTGGCCACGTCGAGATGAAGTTGATCAGATGGAGATTGTCGATGAACTGGCCGCCTGGCTGGACGGGCAGCCGGAAACCGCTATCGTGCTGCGGGAGTTGGGGTTATGAGCGGCTATTCGACGGCACAGCTGCGTGAGTGGGACAGGCGTCATGTGTGGCATCCCTTTACCCAGATGCAGGATTGGGAACGGGACGATCAGATCGTCATCGAAAAAGGGGAGGGGTGCTGGCTGATAGACACGGATGGCAACCGCTATCTGGACGGTGTCGCCTCCATGTGGACCAATGTGCATGGCCATTGCAGGCCCGAGTTGAACGAGGCGCTCAAGGCCCAGGTTGACCGGCTGGAACATTCCACCCTGCTGGGTCTGGCCAGCGAGCAGAGCATCATTTTGGCTGCCCGGCTTGCCGGAATAACACCGCCAGGGCTGGATCGTTTTTTTTACTCCGACAACGGCTCGACCGCCATGGAGGTGGCGGTCAAGATGGCCTATCAGTATCAGTCGCACCATGGCCGTCCGGAACGCAGCCGCTTCATCACATTCAGGAATTCCTACCACGGCGATACCCTCGGAGCGGTCAGTGTGGGGGGCATCGATATTTATCACGCCACTTTCAAACCGCTGATGTTCGAGACGGTTCAGGCGCCGGCTCCGTATTGTTACCGTTGTGAGCTGGGGTGTGAAGATAGAACTTCCTGTGGTTTGAAATGTCTGGAGGCCCTTGAGCTGATCATGCGTGAGCAGGCCGGTTCCGTGGCGGGGCTGGTAATGGAACCACTGCTGCAAGGGGCGGGCGGGATGATAGTGCAGCCCCCCGGCTTTTTGAAAGGTGTCCGCGCATTGTGTGACCGCTATGACCTTCTGATGATCGTCGATGAGGTTGCGACCGGATTTGGCAGGACCGGCAGGATGTTCGCCTGCCAGCATGAAGATGTGGTGCCGGATATCATGGCCGTTTCCAAGGGAATTGCCGCAGGTTATCTGCCGATTGCAGCCACAATCACGAACTCAAAGGTTTATCAGGCGTTTTTGGGGGAGTATTCCGAACTGAAGACATTTTTTCACGGACATACCTTCACCGGTAATCCGCTGGCATGCGCCGTTGCACTGAAGAGTCTGGATCTGTTTGAGAGTGACCGGCTTCTTGACGCGCTGCAACCCAGAATATCACGTCTGGCGGAGCGTCTGGATGGTTTCAGGGGGCTTTCCCATGTGGGTGATATCCGCCAGTGCGGTTTGGCTGCCGGTATTGAACTGGTAGAGGATAAGGAATCCCGTCGTGCCTACCCGTGGGAGCAAAAGATAGGCGTGCAGGTTTGTCTTGAAGCGCGCAAACACGGGATCTTCTCGAGGCCGCTCGGAAATACCGTGGTCATATTTCCACCGCTGGTCATCTCGGATGGTGAGCTGGAGTTCCTGCTGGATGGCCTGCAGCAGTCAATCCTGGCTGTTACCGGTTGATACCAAGTCGCAATCAAACGATTACGTCGTTGGCTTCATCGGTGGCTGCTCAACGTACTTTTAGTACGCCTCGGTCGCCACTCTCCTTGCCGCCTTGTACTCATTTTGATTGCAGCTTGGTATGAAAAGTTCCGGACAAAACCCCGCTCCCCCGGAGCGGGGTTTTTATTTGCCATTTTCTCGTCATTTTCTCGTCATTTTCTCGTTGCTTTTCGGCGCGATTGCCGATTAAATGCCGGCAGATGCATGTGATGGGGTTATCAGATGGCAGATGAAATAAAAATTCTCGTTATCGATGATGACAGTTCCGGGCGTGAAGCGCTCACGCTGCTGTTGCGATCGGTCGGCTACAATGTCGTTTCGGCATCCAACGGTGCGGATGCTCTGGATATCATATCCAGGGAGCAGTTCCAGATCATCGTTTCAGACCTGTTTCTTCCCGACAGCAGCGGATTTGACATTCTGCAGAATGCGCGGAAAATATCAACCGCCACGGAAGTTATAGTTGTAACCGGCCACGCCTCTGCCCAAACGGCCGTCAGGGCGATGAAAGAGGGCGCTTTCGATTATATAACAAAGCCGATAGACTTCGATGAATTGAAGATTGTTGTTGCCAAGGCTCTTGAAAAACAGCAGCTGCTCTCGGAAAATGTGTATCTTCGCAAACAGCTCCAAGGGCGTTTCGACTTCATCAACATCATCGGCAATTCACCCGCCATGCAGTTCGTTTTCGAACGGATGAGGCGCATCGTTAAAACGGACTCAACGGTTCTTATCACCGGCGAATCGGGAACCGGCAAGGAGTTGGTCGCCCGTGCCATTCATTATAACGGCAACCGCAAAGACAGGCCTTTCAAGGCTGTGAATTGTGGCGCAATACCCGAGGCTCTGTTGGAGAGCGAGCTTTTTGGGCACGTGAAGGGGGCTTTTACCGGTGCTATCAGTGATAAACCCGGAAAGTTCGAGGCAGCCAATCACGGCACGATTTTTCTGGATGAGATAGGCACCATGCCGCTGCATCTGCAGACCAAGTTGTTGCGTGTGTTGCAGGAACAGGAAGTTGAGCGGGTCGGATCAAATACGCCGGTCAAACTTCATGTCAGGGTTATCTCCGCGACGAATGCTGATCTTGAAGTGAAGGTGAAACAGGGCGAGTTTCGCGAGGACCTCTTCTATCGTCTCAATGTTATTCCGCTGCATCTCCCGCCCCTGCGAGAGCGACAGCAGGACATAATGCCACTGGTCGGTTATTTCCTGGGTAAATACTGCAGGCTCATGGGAAGGCCGATGATGACGGTCAACAAACAGGCGCTTGAGGCTATGGAACGATATTCGTGGCCCGGTAATGTCCGGGAGTTGGAAAATCTGATCGAGCGCATAATCGCGTTGACGGACGGTACCGTTATCACCTGCGATGATCTGCCGGCAGGGCTTGTCAGGGATAAGCGAAGCAGCGTTGGCGTCAGAATTGATTTGAGCGAGAACGGGGTTGATCTGGTTGCGACACTTGCTGAAATAGAGCGGAACCTGATTGCACAGGCATTGAGACTGTCCGGCGGAAACAGAGCCAAAGCGTCAGCTTTGCTGGGCATCAACCGCACAACCATGGTGGAAAAGATCAAACGGCTCAAACTTGAGGCCTGAATATCGATTGAGCGGCTATTATCTCTGAATTGAAACCGGAATTACACGAAATATACTATTGTTCCGGTGGTTAAATATACGAATCGTAGGGGCGAACCTACGTGTTCGCCCAATCGTGGCGCTTGCAATGCGCCACTACAGCATGGTTTGAATGTTTAACCACCGGAGCAATAACAGAGAAAGGCGTCTGAAAATATCAGACGCCTTTCAATATTTGGCGGGGTTGACGGGGCTCGAACCCGCGACTTCCAGCGTGACAGGCTGGCAC
>CAYWJJ010000083.1:0-18209 GCA_964458105.1 uncultured Geobacter sp. | reverse complement strand
ACCTGCCTGCCAATTTTCTACTGGCGACTGAGTCATAGAATCTGCGAGGCCATCATAATTGGTTTTTTACAAAATCGGGCCAAGGCGTGAATAATGAAGTTGAAACCTGATTGTAAATGATTGGTTAGAATGCTACTGTCAACAGTTGTAAATAACATTTTGAGAGCGTTTTGATGCGGTCGTTTCCCTACGTCTTTTCTGCATTCATAATTGCTGCATTATTACTCCCTGCTGCTGCCAAGGCTGATTTGCGTCTTTACTTCGGAAATCTGACTGTTGTCACAACCTCCGGAAAAGCATGCGACGGAGTGCGTGGACAGCACCAGGTTGCTCTGGTTCTCAGCGTTGATGACGAGCAGAGAACCTTTACAGGTCTGATAGGAGGAGACAATGTAGCCGTCGGCAGATTGTCCGGATCTTCTCTGGAACATCTTGCAATACGCTACCCCTATTCGGATCCTGCCTTTGCCGAAGGGCATTCCATGAAACTCAATATTTCCGGAGCCACGCTTAGCGGAGAACTGCGTGACAAGCATATCGATGCTTCGGTTGACGACTGCAATTTCGATCTTGCCCGCCTGGCATTAAGGCAGTCGCAACAGGATGAAGAGGCGATATTAGTTTTTCAGAAATTTTCAGCCCAGTTCGATGCTCAACTGGCACGTTCCGTGGCAATTTCGTTGACTCGCTCGGGGTTGCATGCTGAAGCCGCGCTGAATTTTGAAAAAGCGTTGAACCTTGCCGACAAGGCCTTCCCGTATAATCCTCCCAAACTGGCGCCTTACCTGACCGGTCTGGCAAACAGCTACATGCGCTTGGGGCGTTTCGCCGACTTCGTAAATTTGTATGCCGAGCGTTACCCGGTAATAATTGATGAAGCTGTGAAGCTGATATTCAACGATCACCTGGTAAAGTCACACCTTCATCTGGGACGATATGCCATGGGGCGGGAAGAGTATCCTTCCGCTCTGCAGCACTTTAGAAAAGCGCTTGCAATCAACGGTAAAAACAAGGACGTGATTGCTGCAATCATGTCGGCTTATGTGAGAAGCGGGCAGCATGACGAGGCGATTGCGTTTCTTGAACAAACTGAAAAAAAGCTCGGGAGTGAGCCGGATCGTCGCGATGTGCGCGGTGCAATAGCCCTGGTGCAGTATCAGAAGGCGAGAAAGCAGGACAAAGCCGGCAAATTCACGGAAGCTGAGGCCTCCCTGTTAAAGGCGATCAGTCTTGATCCGGAAACAGTGCAGTATCCTATTGTACTTGCTCGTTGGCGCCACAAATCTGGCAAATACCACGAAGCGGATTTAATATTGAAGAAAGCGCTCGAACGTTTCAAAGATGAACAGGCCCGCTCGGAACTCAGCCTGGCTCGCGAGAAATTGCGAATTACGGAAATGATTCTTAATAAAATTCGCAGGAGTGGTGGATAGGATGGGTTATCGTAATCTTCAGCAATGTGTCGCCGATCTGGAGCGGCATGGCATGCTTCGCCGCATCGAAGTTCCGTGCGATCCGTACCTTGAGGTCGGTGCGATCCAGCGCCGGGTCTATCAGGCCGGCGGTCCGGCGCTGCTTTTCACAAACGCCAGGGGGAGCAACTTTCCGCTGCTGGGCAATCTGTTCGGCACGCTGGAACGCACCCGCTTTATTTTCCGCGACACGCTGGATGACATCCGCCGCCTGGTGGATCTTAAAATCAACCCCTTTTCGCTGCTGAAGCATCCACTGGATGCGGTCAGAGCGCCGCTGGCGGCCTACAACCTGCTGCCGCGCGTGATCTCGTCCGCACCGGTGCTGGAGTGCCGCACCACCCTTTCCGGACTGCCGCAGCTGGTCTCCTGGCCGAAAGATGGCGGCGCCTTCATCACGCTGCCGCAGGTCTATTCCGAAAGCCCGTCGCAGCCCGGTTTCGGCAAATCGAACCTGGGGATGTACCGGGTGCAGATCTCCGGCAACCGTTATCAGCCGGACAAACAGGCCGGCCTGCATTACCAGATCCATCGCGGCATCGGCGGGCACCATGCCGAGGCGATTGCCTGCGGCGACCTGCTGCGCGTGAATGTCTTTATCGGCGGCGCGCCCTCGATGACCGTTGCGGCGGTCATGCCGCTGCCGGAGGGGATGCCGGAGCTTTCTTTCGCCGGGCTGCTGGCCGGCCAGCGCATCCCGATGACCCGCCTGCCGGGCCAGGCCCCGCTTTCGGCCGAGGCCGATTTCTGCATCTGCGGCGTGGTCCACCCCGGCAAGACCCTGCCGGAAGGCCCCTTCGGCGACCATCTCGGCTATTACAGCCTGACCCATGAGTTCCCCTATATCGAGGTCGAGGCGGTCTATCATCGCCGCGATGCGATTTTCCCGTTCACCACCGTCGGGCGCCCGCCCCAGGAGGACACCAGTTTCGGCGCCTTTATCCACGAGCTGAGCGGGCCGCTGATCCCGACCGTCGTCAGCGGAGTCAAGGAAGTCCATGCCGTCGATGCGGCCGGCGTGCATCCGCTGCTGCTGGCGATCGCCAGCGAGCGCTATGTCCCCTATGCCGCCGTCCGCCAGCCCCAGGAACTGCTGACGGTTGCCAATGCCATTCTCGGCCAGGGGCAGCTTTCACTGGCCAAGTATCTCTTCATCGCCGCCGATGAGGATGCGCCGGGGCTGCATACCCACGATATTGCCGCCTTCCTCGGGCATGTGCTGGAGCGGGCCGACTGGCGCAGCAACCTGCATTTCCAGACCGCCACGACCATCGATACACTTGATTATAGCGGCTCCGGCCTGAACGAGGGCTCGAAGCTGGTGATCGCCGCCGCCGGCCCGACTCGCCGCAGGCTGGCTAGCCAGCTGCCGGCTGGACTGGAGCTGCCGGCCGGTTTCGGTCCGGCAACGGTCTGCCTGCCGGGTGTTCTGGCGATTCAGGGGTCGGCGTCAGGGCAGGGCAGGGGAGAATGTGATCCGCTGATCGAGGAATTCTGCCGCTTCTACGAGCGGCGTGATTGCTTTGAGGGGCTGCCGCTGATCGTGATCTGTGACGACAGCCACTTCACGGCCGCAACCCTGAACAACTTCCTCTGGGTGACCTTTACCCGTTCCAACCCGTCCAGCGACGTTTATGGCATCCGGGCCGAAAGTCGCGGCCGTCACTGGGGCTGTCGCGGCCCGCTGGTGATCGACGCCCGCGTCAAGCCGTTCCACGCCCCCGGGCTGGAAGACGATCCGGAAGTTGAGCGCCGGCTCGATGCCCTGGGTGCCAAGGGCGGCCCGCTGCATGGGATCATCTGAGATGCCGACCGCTTCCATAATTACCCGCTCCCTGACAAAGCAGTATGCCAGTCTGACCGCGCTGAGCTCCTTCGATCTTGAGGTGGCGCAGGGATCGATATTCGGCCTGCTAGGACCTAACGGGGCCGGAAAGACGACCCTGATCCGGATCCTGACGACCCTGATGCGCCCCACTTCCGGCGAGGTTCTGATCGAAGGTCTGGATATCCGCAACTCCGGCCGCCAGATCCGCAGCATGATCGGGGTCGTATCCCAGGAGAACAGTCTGGACCGCTATCTGACCGCCCGCGAAAACCTGGTGCTGCACGCCCGTCTGCATGGCATGGACAAGAAACTCTACAACCGCCGGATTGATGAACTGCTGGAACTGATGGGGCTGGCCGGCCGCCAGAAGGATTTCCCGGATACCTTTTCGGGCGGCATGCAGCGCCGGCTGGTGGTGGCCCGGGCGCTGCTGCATCAGCCGCAGCTGCTCTTTCTGGATGAACCGACCACCGGTCTTGATCCGCAATCACGGCGGGCAGTCTGGGACTATGTCCGGTCGCTGGCCGGCAGCATGACGATTTTCCTGACGACCCACTATCTGGAAGAGGCCGAGCAGCTCTGTGACCGGATCGCAATCATGGACCACGGCTGCCTGATCGCACAGGGTACGACCCAGCAGCTGAAGGACAAACTGAGCGGGGCGACCGTCTACGAGATCGAATTCGAACGGGACGTGGAGCGATATGCCGAGCTGCTCAGGTCGATGACTTGTGTCCGTTCGATCGAGCGGATGGCGAACAAACTTCAAGTGACGCTTGAACACTGGAAATGCCTGACCGAGATCGTCACGACCCTCAATGGCGCGCCGGTCCGGCGGATTTCACTGAAGGAACGGACGCTGGAAGATGTCTTCATCAGCCTGACCGGTGCGGGGGTACGGGAATGATACTGCGAGGTTCCCTGGCGATCTGGCTGCGCGACATGCAGGTTCTGCGGCGCGCGATCTTCTCCGAGCTGGTGGCGGTGGTGGCGTACCCGCTGACGATCTATCTGGCCTTCGGCATCGGCATGCAGGGTTATATCGGTGCCGTGGAAGGCTCTCCCTACGGCCTGTTCATCGCTCCCGGCCTGATCACGATGACCGCGGTCAATGCCGCCTACAACGAGAGTGTCTGGAGCCTCTGGTTCCATCGCCGGGTTCAGTTCACGGTCGAGTCCTATCGGGTGACGCCCATATCGGTCTCCGAAATCATCATCGCCAAGATCTGTACCGGTTTTACCCACGGCATCATCAAGGGCTGCGCGGTCGGCCTGGTGATCTTCGCCATCACCCCCTTCCGATTTCCGGTGGAGCATCTTTTCAACTACCTGATCTTCCTGATACCAGGCTCGGCGCTGTTTTCATGCGCCGGTGTCATCAGCGGGACGGTCATGGACAAGCCGGAGACGATCGGCAAGGTCGAGGCGGTGCTGGTCATGCCGCTGATCTTCATGTCGGGACTGTTTTTTCCGCTGACTTCCTATCCGGCCAATGTGATTCCATGGGTGCGGGCGCTGCCGACCACGGCCCTGTTCGAAGGGGCCAGGCGGGCGCTGGTCTCGGGAGACATGTCTCTGATGTATGTCCTGCAGGTATCGTTATCGGCGGTGGTCCTCTTCGCCGTGGCGGTCGGCATATTCCGCCGCAAGATGGCGGAGTGAGTTCGGTGCCGCTTCCCCGCATAACCGCTAAACGCCGCCTGGTCCAGGCGCTGCTGATCGCAGCCGCCCTGCTGTTGCCATTCCTGACCGTGGCCAGCAACCCCTTCCTGCGGATGGATATCGGGCTGCGGACCCTCTTTCTGGCCGGCAGCCCGGTCAGGATCGATCAGTTTTATCTGGTGCTTTTGGCGACGCTCCTGGGGCTGTCCGTTTTTCTGCTGATCACGGTTGTTCTCGGCCGGGTCTGGTGCGGCTGGCTCTGTCCGCAAACCGTGCTTAACGATCTGGTCGAGCTGGTTTGCAGCCGTTTCCGGAAAAAGGCTTCCCGCTTTGTTTCGGGATTGATCGAACATGTCACAGCGCTCTTGATCGCCGCGCTGGTCTCATTCAACCTGCTCTGCTGGTTTCTGGCTCCGGGGCTGGTTTTGTCCCGCCTGCTGAATTACGCTTCCAATCCGCTGCTGTCCGGCTGTTTTCTGCTGGTGACCCTGCTCGGCTATCTCAACCTGATCCTGGTCAAACGCAGCTTCTGCCGCAGCTATTGCCCTTATGGCCGGCTGCAGACAGCCCTGACCGATCAGGGCACCCTCAACCTGGCTTTCCTGGAGGAGACCCGCCAGCACTGCCTGCGCTGCGGGGCCTGTCTGCGCAGCTGCCCAATGGGAATCGATATCCGGGACGGTTTTCAGATCGAATGCATCAACTGCGGCCGCTGCATAGATGCCTGCCGGGATGTGATGGAACGCATGCCGCACGGTATCGGGTTGATCGATTACCGCTTCGGGGTTGTAAAGGGTACCGGTTTTAAGTTGGGAGGCAAGGCCGCCATACTCCTGTTTTTGACGCTGCTGCTGGGCGTGCTGCTGGTCTGGGGGGCGATTGCCAGAAAGCAGAGCGCATTCGCACTGCAGCGAATCGCGTCGGTTGAACCGCGCAGCATGCCGGACGGTTTTCAGGTTCAGCCCTGGCGGGCCGTGATCGGCAACCGCTCGCAACTGCCGGCCAGCTACAGCCTGCGCGTGTCACCGGCCGAAGTTGGCGATATCACGCTGCTGGGGCCGGTCAATGACATCCCGATCGAACCCAACCAGCATCGCGAAGTTACCTTCATGATCCGCCACAAACCGGGCGCCGGCTCGACCGGTCCGGTTGAACTGCAACTCTTCAGCGGCGACCAGCCGGTTGCCTCGGTCACGATCAAGCCGTGAGCATTCATCCCGAATCGACCTGCAGCCACTGCGGCATCAGTTTTCGCTGGAAAGCGATCGAAGTTCAGCCCGATGACGGCCACCTGATCCGCTTCTGCTGCCGCGGTTGCCAGGGAGCCTGGCTGCTGATCTGCGGCGCCGGCCTGGGCAGCTTCTACCAGCGCAGCGACCGCCAGGCCCCGACCGTAGCGGATCCAGAGCCGACCAGCTTTAACGGGGCCGATCTGGCGCGCCATCTGGTTCCGGAAGGGGATGGCTGCCGCCTGGATATCCTGATCGGCGGCATCTCCTGTCCCTCCTGCGTCTGGTTGCTGGAAAAAATGATCGCCGGCATCCCCGGCGTGCGGCACGTCAGCCTGTCCTACAGCGGCGGTATCGCCTCGCTCAGCTTCGATCCGCTACGGCTTGCGCCGCTGGAAATTTTTGGCATGATCTCCCGTCTCGGCTATACCCCCCGTCCATATTCCCCGCAACAATCCGACCGGGACGCACGCCGCGAGCGGGACGACCTGCTACTCCGCTTCGGCACCGCGCTGTTTCTGACGATGCAGCTGATGGCCTACTCCTATGCCCTTTATGCCGGTTATTTTCAGGGGATGGCGCCTGGCATGAAGCAGTTTTTGCAGTACGTCTCGCTGGCGGTGACCACGCCGGTGGTGTTCTACTCCGGCTGGCCCTTTCTGGCGGGCGCCTGGCGCTCTTTGAAAACCAGGGCGCCGGGCATGGACCTGCTGATCGCGGCCGGATCGCTCTCGGCCTGGATCTACAGCTGCTGGGCTCTGCTTGCCGGCCGGGAAACCTATTTCGAAAGCGCCGCGACCATTGTCACCTTTGTGCTGATAGGACGGCTGCTGGAGCTTTCGGTGCGCCGGCGGGCCATGTCCGGCATCAGCGCGCTGTATGCATCCGCTACCCAACGGGCGACCGTGGTGGAGCGGGCTGGCAGCCGGGAAGTCGATGTTGACGATGTCCGCCCCGGAGATCATCTGCTGGTCCGCCAGGGGGAACGTTTTCCGGTCGATTGCCTGATCTTGGACGGCCAAACCGAGGTTGACCAATCGCTGGCCACCGGCGAGAGTCTGCCGGTGTTGCTGGGCGTCGGTGATCAGGTTCGTTCCGGCTGCGTCAACGTGTCGGCGCCGGTCACGGTCCAGACCCTCAGGCCGGTTGGACAGAGCTACCTGATGCGGGTGGCGTCGCTGGTGCGGATGGCCCAGGCCGGTAAGCCGCGTCTGCAGTTGCTGGCGGACCGGGTTTCGGCCTGGTTTGTGCCGGCCGTGATCCTGCTGGCGATTACGGTCGGGATCGGGCGCTTTCTGCTGGCAGGGGAGGGGCTGGAAGCGGCAATCATGACGGCCCTGGCAGTCGTGCTGATTGCCTGCCCCTGCGCGATGGGTCTGGCCGTTCCGGCGGCGGTGCTGGCCGCCTGCAGCCGGGCCGCCTCGCTGGGGATCATCCTGCGGGGCGGCGATGTGATCGAACGTCTGGCAACCGTCCAGCTGGCCCTGTTTGACAAGACCGGCACAATTACCCGCGGACAGCCGCAGGTGGTCGCTTTCGAGACCTTCGGTGACCATACCGAAGCGGATCTGTTGCAGGCGGCCGCCACGCTAGAGGAGCCGGCCACCCATCCGCTGGCCAGGGCGATGGTCCGGCATGCCGCCGATCTGGGGTACCTGCCGGAAATCTGTCGGAAATTCAGCAACGTTCCTGGTCGGGGGATTTCCGGCCTGCTGCCGGACGGCCGCCGGATGTTGTGCGGCAGCGAACTGTTTTTGCGCGAAAGCGGTGTGTCGCTGGAAGACCTGACCGCATCCGGCAGCGCTTCGGCAACACCGGTCTTGCTTGCGATTGATGAGATCCTGGCCGGGCGTTTTCTGCTGGTGGACGGTCTGAGAAGCGGAGCGGTGGAAACGGTGGCCCGCTTATCGGCCGCTGAGATCGATGTCCGGCTGATCAGCGGCGATCACCAGGCCACCGTGGATCGCATCGCGGCCGAGATCGGCGTCGGGTCAGCCAGCGGCGGCATGACCCCCGACCAGAAACTGGCCTACATCAAGTCGCTGCAGGAGCAGGGCCATTCGGTACTGATGGCTGGCGACGGCGTCAATGACGCGCCGGCCCTGGCGGCAGCCACGGTCAGCTGTTCGTTGACCGGTTCCAGCGATATTGCTCTAGAAAACGCCGACCTGATCATCACCGGTGACGATCTCTCGCGAATTTCGACCGCCTACCGCCTAAGCCGTGCTACTATCGCCATCATCAGGCAGAATCTGGCCTGGGCCTTCCTGTACAATTTGATCGGCATCCCGATTGCGATGTCGGGTCACCTGACGCCGGTCTATGCGGCCGTGGCCATGACCGCCAGCTCGCTGCTGGTTTCGCTCAATTCACTGCGCCTGATGAGGTTCAAAGACCATGGATGAAAGCCTGATTATTCTGATTGTCCTTTCGCTCTGCCTGGGGGCGGCCTGCTGGCTGGTCTTCATCTGGGCGGTCAAGAAGGGGCAGTTTGAGGATGTGGAAAAGCCCAAGCACCGCATGCTGGATGATGATTGAACAATTGACAATCCGGTTTCCGTTTGGTTATTGTTGGGCCACACACCACACTTGAGGAGGAAATATGAAAAAGACACTTTTGACGCTGTTGCTTGTGTTTGTAACATCCGGTTTTGCTTTTTCGGCCGACACGCTGCCCAAACCCGAGGCACTCAGTGAAGAGACGATCTTCCTGACCGAGAAGATTTCTGCCAACTATGACACATTGGTGATCAAGGACTTTTCGTCCGAAGGTGCCGAATATTCGCGCGTTGATGAAGAAGAAAAGGCCGGCATCGTCAAGATGATGCCGATGCTGATGAATAATATTGCCGATGCGCTGACCGCCGAATTGAAAGCCAAGGGGGTCTTCAAGGAAATCGCCAGGAACTCCGCCACCGGCGGCAAACAGATCATTCTGGAGGGCAAAATCAGCGAATTCAATGCCGGCAGCAAGGCTCTGAAAATGTTCGTCGGATTTGGCGCCGGTAAGGCTTATCTGAAGTTCAAAGGGCGTTTTGTGGATGCCTCCGGCAAGGAACTGGCTACATTTGAAGACCGGGAAACCGGTTATCTGGGGTCCATGTCGCTGATGTCCTACAGCGATCTGTTCCCGCACCAGGCCAAGAGCATCGGTGAAAACCTGGCCAAGTTCCTGATCAAGCTTTACTGAGTCAAATCTCAATACCCGAGAACCCGAAAACAGCATGGCCCGTGGGAATCGATCCCACGGGCCATTTTTTTCACGTATTACTACAACTAACTACCGTGCCGCCTTGACCATCAGGTCGCTGACCAGCTTGGTGAAGCGCAGCGGATCCTTGATGGTCGAACCCTCGGTCAGCAGCGCCTGATCGTAAAGCAGATCGGCGTAGTCGGCCAGGGCCGCCGCCGAGGCGTCCTTCTGGTGGATCGATGCCATCGCCTTCAGGATCGCGTGATCCGGGTTCAGCTCCAGAATGCGCTTTGAATCGGGCACGGTCTGGTTCATGGCCTTCATGATGCGCTCCATGTTGGCGTTCATGCCGTACTCGTCGGCCACCAGGCAGCAGGCGCTGTCGGTCAGGCGGTTGGAGAAGCGCACTTCCTTGACCTTGTCCTTCAGGCGGTCGCTGATCATCGAAATCAGGTCGCTGAACTCCTTCTGAGCCTCTTCGCGCTTCTTTTCCTTCTCCTTCTGCTCTTCTTCGCTGTCCAGGCTGATGTCGCCGCGATCGACCGCCTTGAGCGGCTTTTCGTTGTACTCGGTCAGCGACTGCACGACCCACTCGTCGACCGGGTCGGTCAGGAACAGCACTTCGTAACCCTTGGCGCGGAACATCTCCAGATGGGGCGACTGCTCCAGCGTTTCGCGGCTGCTGCCGGTGATGTAGTAGATTTCCTTCTGTCCTTCCGGCATGCGCTCGGCATATTCCTTCAATGAAGCAAACGAACCGGCTTCGGTCGAAGTGCTTTCAAACAGCAGCAGTTCCTGCAGCTTCTCCTTGTTGGCGTAATCGAAATGCATCCCTTCCTTGATGACTTGGCCGAATTCCTTCCAGAAGTTCACGTACTCGTCGAGGGTTTTCTCCTTAACTTCAGCCAGCGTCGAAAGAACCTTGCCGACCAGGCTTTTCTGGATGCGCTTGATCTGGACATCTTCCTGCAGGATTTCGCGGGAAACGTTCAGCGGCAGGTCGGCCGAATCGACCACCCCTTTGACAAACCGGAGGTAATCGGGAATCAGCTCTTCGCACTTGTCGCTGATGAAGACGCGCTTGACATACAGCTGCAGCCCTTTCTTGCGGTCATTCATGAACATGTCGAACGGTTTCTTGGCCGGCAGGTAGAGCAGTGCCTTGAATTCGCTGGTGCCCTCGGCCGAGAAATGGATCGTGCGGAAAGGCGCATCGTAGTCGTGGGAAACATGCTTGTAGAACTCGGTGTATTCCTCTTCGGTCACGTCGCTCTTGGGGCGGGTCCAGATCGCTTTCATCGAGTTGAGGGTCTGCTCCTCGGTCTTCTCGATCGTGCCTGCGCCCTCGATCTCCTCACCATCCACCCCTTTGGGGGTCTCGGTGCGGGTGATGTCCATCACGACCGGATACTGGATGTAATCGGAGTATTTTTTGACGATCGCGCGGATCTTCCACTCGTCCAGGTACTGCTTGAACTCGTCCTTTAGGTGCAGCGTGATTTCGGTGCCGCGCTTTTCACGGTTGCAATCCTCGACCGTGTAGCTTCCATCGCCGGTCGATTCCCAGCGGCAGCCCGATTCAACGGCTGTGCCGCCTTTGCGGGTCTCCAGCGTGACCCGGTCGGCCACCATGAACGAGGCGTAGAAACCGACGCCGAACTGGCCGATCAATTCCGGGCTGTCGCTGGCGGCCTTTTCTTTCAGGTTCTGCATGAAAGCCTTGGTGCCGGAGCGTGCGATCGTGCCGATGTTTTCTTCCACTTCGGCCATGCTCATGCCGACGCCGTTGTCGCGGATGACCAGCGTGCCGGCCTCTTTATTGGGGATCAGCTTGATCTTCCAGTCGCTGTCGCCTTCCAGCAGCGACTCATTGGAGTGAGATTCGAAGCTGGCCTTGTCGATGGCATCGGAAGCGTTGGAGATAAGTTCGCGCAGAAAAATGTCTTTGTTGGAATAGAGCGAGTGGATCACCAGATCGAGCAGCTGTTGTACCTCGGTCTGGAACTGTTTTGTGGTTTTTGACATAAACGGTGCGTCTCCTTGATGTAATTAATTGTAACGGTGGCAACATAACCATCCGGTGCCGGACTTTCAAGGGGGGATTTGCAATTATATTGACACGGTCTATTTGCCGCTCTCGACCGGAATCGTTTTCTCGACGGCCTCAAGCTGCCAACCCGGTACAAAAGGTGACGTTTTCACGGGAGTTACAAACTCCTGGCTGTGAGTGACCTTGCCCTGGGAATCGACCACGTCAATGGTGTAGCGAAGCGAATAAGTTTTCGTGGAGAGTCCGGGCAGGACCGCGGTATACGTGAATTGGGTGCCATCCGCCTTTACCATTTTTACCGGAGTCCCTGCTTCCCCCTCAACCGTGCGGAAAGTGCAATTGACTTCACGGATTTCAACGTCGCTGCCAATGACCGCATGAATGACGGTACGTTTGTCTGCAACAATGTAACTGTAAGGGGAGTGATGTATCCTGGTACTTTCCGGCTCCGGTTGCGGTACGACTGCCATAAGAGGTTTCGGGTTGACCGCTTCATCCTGAATCACTTTATTCGATTCTACCGGCTGTTGTTTAATCTGGCTGGTTGCTTCAACCGGAACAGTTGTTTGCGATGACGATTCCCGTGGTTCCGCATCGCTCTTTTTCTTCTTTCTGGATTCTTTTGCTACCCGTTTGGAAGGAGTTTTCTTCTTTACTTCATTCAGTTCACTAAGGGGTATATCGTAGCCGGTATTGGCGTTAACTGGTGACGCAGCGGAAACAACAGTGCTTAACGACATGGCAACCAGCGCCGCCATTGCGGTCAAAATGCCCGCAGGGCGTAATAACGATAAGATACTTGAACTCATGCATTTATTCCTTTCGATACACTTCTTTCAAAATCACACTTATATTCGGGTAATGGCAGCGCAGGCCGCAGCGAATCAGGCAAGATCGAAACTATTGCATCTCGGATCGGAGATGTCAATATTTCGTCAGCAGATATCATTAGAATCGTTGCAGTATGCAACCAGCTGTGGTATTAGTTCATTAATTATATTCACCGAAATGGCACAGCACGGGTAACCGTGTGTCGCAAAGCTACCATCCCAGCGGGATAGAGGGGTTATCGAAGTGAAACAGCTGCTAATAACATCACACAAAAAACTTTACAGTACCCTGACCGGGTGCTCGTTTCTTCCAAGTGTCTCAAGCCTGTTTCAATTCCGCCCAGTACAGATCACTGTTGTTTCATCGAAGAGGCTGGTTCCAAACCAGCCTCTATCTGTTTTTAGGCCGCAATTCCCGTCGTCAGACCTGGATGCGGTTTTTTTTGTCCGATTTTTAACTCTTTTTGGAGGGTATCTTAGATGGAGGTAATTGCCTATGAAGCAAATGCAAAACGCTTTGCGATCATGATCGGGAGAGGAGTTGCAGGAATTTCCGATTTGATCGACTGTACGATATGACTTGTTGTTCAGGAATGTTTTCACAATCACAAAGTCAGTATTAACCTTAACCAAGGAGGAATATGTCATGACAAGGATCTGGAATTTTATCAAGACAACAAGCTTACTCGCCGCAACTGCGTTGGTTGTGTCAGCCTGCGGAGGTAGCGGTGGGGCCACGCCTGCATCGTCAACACTGTCAGGGACTGCGGCAGCCGGTGCACCGATTATTGGTAGTGTAACTATTAAGGACAGCACAACCCCCACTGCTCAGACAAAAACCGTTACCATTGAAGCCGACGGTAAATACACTGTTGATGTTACCGGCCTGAAAGCACCGTACATGGTTCGGGCTGACGGCTTTGTGGGCGGCAATGAATATCACCTTTACTCCGCTGGAACGTTGGCGGACGTTGGCGGTACGATCAATATCACTCCTCTCACAGATTTGATTGTGGCAAATATAGCCGGATCAATTGCAAAAACCTATTTTGACAGTGGTAGTTTTTCCACCCTTACCACCACTCAGTTGAACACCCAGGCTGACTCCTTGAAGGCCAAACTGCTGCCGATTCTCCAGGCTGCCGGCGTCAGCGACTCAATCGACCTGTTGCGGGCCTCGTTCAGCACCGACCATACAAAACTTGATGCTGCTTTGGACGTGCTCAAGGTAACCACAGATACAACCACAGGCATTACAACCATTAAAAACGTAATCACACAACAGCAGATGACCTCTAATGTGACTACAGGAACCTATACCGGTGCCCTCACAGACACAACCGGAGTTGCAACCGGCATCACCGATATCCAGGCGATCAGCGCAGGGTTTAAGACGTTTTCTGATCTTTTCGCTACCGGCGTTCCAAGTGCAACCAATGCAACCTTGTTAAGTCTGTTTGATAGCGCCACATTCCTTCAGGGAGGGCAGAGCCTGGCCGCCTTTCTTTCTAACATAACCACCGATAAAAGCATTGTTGGGGTATCGTTTACCAATATTTCCATCCAGTCTATGGACACTGTAAATGGAACAGCTTTTGTCGCGTTTAGTGTGTTACAGAATGGAAAAGCTGCTAATGACGCACCGGAAGCATGGAATATGATCAAGAAGTCCGGCAAATGGTATATGCAGGGTGACCAGCGCATTGCAGATGTTAAAATCAGGCCAAGAGCGGAGTATCAATCTGGCAATACGCCAGGCACGATAACTACGGGCTTGGAAATTAATATAGAAGATCGTGGCGGCAAGGGAATAACTTCAGCAGTAGTTACGGGCAAAGGACTTTCAAATCCGGTTACACTGGTCAACCAAGTCAACTATAGCTGGTTTACAATTCAAGGAAACTATGGTGGCAACAATTATAACATGAGCGATACTCAAATTGCCGCCATCGCAGATACCGGAGAGGTCTACACCGTTCAACTGTATAGCGGCACCCAGTTAATGGCTACCTACACTGAAAAACTCAAAAAACGCCCCTACAAAATCACTGAGTTGAGTGCTGCCAGTTTCCCATCCATCACCGCTCCAACACTCACTCAGTTAAGGTCTTTTACTGGTGGAAGCCTTGCAGTTACCTGGACCCTGCCGGCCGGACTTACTAATGACTGGCTTGAGCTGCATATTAATGACAATACTGGCAATTCTGCCAGAGCAGAGTATTCGCTCATGCCGGCGGACACTTCAAAAACCATTATTCTGGATGCGAAAACAAGTGTCGGGCAGACCTTTACTCCGACAAATCGTTTTATCTGGTTAAGTGCATGGGATAGCTTCGGCAGACAACTTGCTACAAGTATGTGGTAACAATCTGCATCAAAAGTTTAGTCGGGCGGGGCTTCGGTCCCGCCTTTTTTATTGGTGCGTCAATATAGCGCGTAATTCCGATTTCAAATCAATAGATGCAATAAGTCGAGGATTAGTCGACAGCGGTCCTCACCCGGCCTTTGGCCACCATCTCCCGGCGGGAGATGGTAAACAGCCATTCCTTTGTAAAATGCGCCGAACATTAAAAATGTTGCAGTTAAATAGTAACCCGTGGTACGGACTTTTGTAGGAAACATCGAAAAGGCACAGCACGGGCAACCGTGTGTCGCAAAGCTACCATCCCGCCGGGATAGAGGGGTTGTCGAAGTGATTCAACAACTGAAAAACAAAGATCCCTTAACCCGGAAGCCAACTCGGCTATCGGGCTTTGCCGGATCAATTTTCGCCCGATACGGCAGATATCTACAATAATTACGTATAGCGGTCGTTCGCCCTGTTTTAATCCGGCGAGCGGCCGTTTTTTTGTTCGCCCGCTCATGCAAAGACAAGCATCGTTGTGAATATCTACTGCTGCACATTAAAGGGGGGAGTATGGTTCTCGATTTTGTATTGAAGCATTGGGGGTATTTTGCCCTGCTGGTTCCGACGGCTATCCTGATTTATCAGTCGGTTGTGATCGTGGGCGGCAACGAGATTGCCCTGATCGAGCGCAGGTGGTTCGGCAGCAAAATGCCGCAGGGGAGGGTGGTGGCACTGGGCAACGAAGTCGGCATCCAGGCCCGCACGCTCGGCCCGGGTTTGCATTTCCTGATCCCTTTCATTTACAAGGCCAACAAAAGCGTTTTTACCGAGATACTGGAAAACGAAATCGGCCTGATCGAGTCGGTGGACGGCTCATCGATTCCGGCCGGGAACATCTTCGCCGCGGTGGTGGCCGGCCATAATTCCTTTCAGGACGGCGAGGCCTTTATCAAGAACGGCGGCCAGAAGGGGCCCCAGATTGAGGTCCTGCCTCCCGGTAAATACCGGATCAACCCCTATCTGTTCAAGCTGACCAAGGGCAATGTCACCGAAATCAAGGATTTTGAGATCGGCATCGTCGAATCGGTGGACGGTGCTGCCATCCCGGAGGGTAAGATCTTTGCCCAGGCGGTTGAAGGGCACTCCTCCTTTCAGAATGGTGAAGCGTTTATCAAGAACGGAGGGCAAAAGGGGCCGCAGATCGAATTCATCCCGCCCGGCAACTATCGCATCAATCCCTATCTGTTCAAGGTTACCAAGGGTGCCGCCACCAAGATCGGTGACGGTGAGATCGGTCTGGTCGAGTCCGCCGATGGATCAGCCATTCCCGCCGGGCGCATCTTCGCAACGGTGGTGCCGGGTCACAACTCGTTCCAGTCCGGCCAGGATTTCATCAGCAACGGCGGGCAGAAAGGGCCGCAGACCGAAATTCTGCCGCCGGGTGTCTACCGTATCCATCCCAATCTGTTCAAGATCACCAAGGCTTCAGCCGTGGTGATCGCCAAGGGCGAAGTCGGCATGGTCACATCGCAGGATGGCGCCCCGATCCCGATGGGGCGCCTGCTGGCGCAGAGCGTGCCGGGACATTCCAATTACGAGAACGGCGAGGCATTCCTGAAAAACAGCGGCCAGAAAGGACCGCAGATCGATGTGCTGCTGCCCGGCACCTACCGTATCAATCTGAACCTGTTCAACATCCAGATCGCGCCGGCTGTCATTGTTGAAGCCAACAAGATCGGCCTGGTGACCGCGCTGGATGGTATTCCGTTGCCGGAACGTGAATATGTCGCCAGCCCGGTCACCGGGCACAATGATTATCAGGACGGCTCGGCCTTTCTGACCAAGCAGGGGCAGCGCGGTCCGCAACTGGACGTGTTGAGGCCGGGAACCTATTACATCAACCCGCTCATGTTCAGCGTGGAAATCGACAATGTGGCCGTCATCGAGCGCGGCCAGGTCGGCGTGATCGTATCGAACGTCGGCGAAGACCCTACCGAGGAGATGAAGAAACGCCTGGGTTCGACCCAGGCCGGGGCATCAATTGAAGAGGGCAAGGAGAAATATGTCGTTCCGAAAGGGTTTCGCGGCATACAGGAAGAGGTGGCCGGCCCGGGCCGCTATTACCTCAACCGGCGGGCCTTCATGGCATACGTCATCGACACTACCAACATCACCATTGATTGGGATGATCAGGAGGACACGCGCTTTGATCAGTTGACGGTCATCTCCAAGGACGGCTTCCCGATCCAGGTGGCCGTCAAGGTCGTTATCCGCGTCCGTCCGGACCAGGCACCCTACATGGTGGCCAAGGTCGGCTCGATCGACAACCTGATCCAGCACGTCATCCATCCGATGATTGATTCATCTTTCAGGAATCAGGCCTCCACCGCCTCGGCCATGAACTTCCTGCAGAGCCGTTCGGAGGAACAGGCCAAGGCCGAATCCCGCGCCCGCGTCGATCTGGAAAAATACCACGTGGAGTGCGTCTCGGTTCTGATCTGCCAGATCAAACTGCCTGAAGACCTGATGCAGACCCAGACCAAGCGGATCATCGCCGAGCAGCAGCAGGAGATGTACAAGATGGAGCAGAGGTCGCAAGCGGAACGTACCGAGATGGAGAAGATGCGGGCCACCGCCGACCAGCAGCCCACCCTGGTTGCATCGGAAATCGCAGTGAAGGTGGCCACCCAGAAGAAGACCGAGATGATCACGCTGGCCGAGGGCAACGCCGAGGCCAAGGCGCTGGAGGGGGCAGGCGAGGGCAAGCGTCTGAAGGCGATCGGCGATGGCGAGGCTTCCAAAATCGCTGCCATCGGCGAGGCCACCGCCCAAGCCTACAGCAAGCAGCAGGAGGCCATCGGCGAAGAGGCCATCAAGCAGATCAAGATCGTCGAGCTGATCGCGGCCGCCATCGAAAACGGCAAGATCAAGATTGTGCCGGATGTGTTGGTGACGGGCGGCGGGACAGCCGGTGACGGGTTGATGGGGCAGTTGACCCGGCTGCTGCCGGGGGTTGATTTGAGTGGATTGGTTGAGAGAAGCAAAGGATGAATTATGAAGGTTGAAAAACTGAATTTTCGTAATTCATAATTCAACCTTCATAATTATCATTGAGGTCTTAAGGATGATGGAAAAGGATTTGAGGGACAGGACGAAAAAGTTTGCACTCCGGGTTGTTCGTCTCTATTCGAATTTGCCGAAAACAACAGAAGCACAAGTAATGGGCAAGCAGGTATTGAGATCTGGAACCTCGGTTGGGGCCAATTATCGCGAAGCCTGTCGTGCCCGTTCCACTCCGGAGTTTATTGCCAAACTTGGAGACTGCCTGAAGGAACTTGATGAAAGCAGTTACTGGTTTGAATTACTTGCAGAGTCCGGGACATCTACGTCAGCTCACCTTGAGGATTTGCAGAAAGAGTGCAATGAACTGTTGGCCATTTTCACCACTATTTCGAAAAAGTGCAAAAATGCAGCAAAGGTATAAAGGACAAGGATGAATTATGAAGGTTGAGGGATGAAGGATGATTTCAAAATTCATACTTCATCATATCCGTCCAAAATAAATTTCTGAAACATTGAAGGGGAATACACTCCTGCG